>NZ_RKQE01000014.1:0-279008 GCF_003815055.1 Acinetobacter sp. BIGb0102 | reverse complement strand
TTGGTATCAGTAATCTGATTGGTTAACTGATCTTTAGTATTGGTGATCTGGTTACCCAAGTCTTTCTTCGCATCATCTAACTTGTTGTTGGTATCGGTGATCTTGCCATCTAAACCATCTTTAACATTCGTTAACTGGTCAACATTGACTGCATCTTTACCATTTACGCCATCAGCAACGTTAGTGATGACTTTATTACCTGCATTGATGCCATCTTTAGTGATGCTTGGGCCATCTTTAATGGTTAAACCATTGTTGTTTAATACGCTGTCGCCAGTGGTAATGCTGTCGAACTTCGCATCTTTCAACAATTCAATCTTGATACCATCTTCTGTGGTACGTGTGATCACGTTCTCACCGCTGGTCTTGTCTTCTGCTGTTGCAGCATCAGCTCCACCTACGATGTTTAACTTATCACCTAACTTACGATGAACATCTGCACCTGCATTACCAGCAAAGTTCAAGCCTTTGTTTTCCAACTCGGTCTTGGTGTTATTGATTGTATTGTTTAACTCTGTCTTGGTATTCGTGATCTGATTAGTTAATTGATCTTTAGTATCATTTAACTTGTTGTTAGTATCCGTGATCTGGTTACCCAAATCTTTCTTCGCGTCATCTAACTTGTTGTTGGTATCGGTGATCTTGCCATCTAAACCATCTTTAACATTCGTTAACTGGTCAACATTGACTGCATCTTTACCATTTACGCCATCAGCAACGTTAGTGATGACTTTATTACCTGCATTGATGCCATCTTTAGTGATGCTTGGGCCATCTTTAATGGTTAAACCATTGTTATTTAATACACTGTCACCAGTCGTGATGCTGTCGAACTTCGCATCTTTCAACAATTCAATCTTGATACCATCTTCTGTGGTACGTGTGATCACGTTCTCACCGCTGGTCTTGTCTTCTGCTGTTGCAGCATCAGCTCCACCGATGATGTTTAACTTGTCACCCAACTTACGGTGTACATCTTTACCGGCATTGCCAGCAAAGTTCAAGCCTTTGTTTTCCAACTCGGTCTTGGTATTCGTGATCGTGTTGTTTAACTCAGTCTTGGTATCAGTAATCTGATTAGTTAACTGATCTTTAGTATTGGTGATCTGGTTACCCAAATCTTTCTTCGCATCGTCTAACTTGTTGTTAGTATCAGTAATCTGATTACCTAAGTCTTTCTTCGCGTCGTCTAACTTGTTGTTGGTATCTGTGATCTTGCCATCTAAACCATCTTTAACATTGGTTAACTGGTCAACATTGACTGCATCTTTACCATTTACACCATCAGCAACATTGGTAATCGTTTTATTACCTGCATTGATGCCATCTTTAGTGATGCTTGGGCCATCTTTAATGGTTAAACCATTGTTGTTTAATACGCTGTCGCCAGTCGTAATGCTGTCGAACTTCGCATCTTTCAACAATTCAATCTTGATACCATCTTCTGTGGTACGTGTGATCACGTTCTCACCGCTGGTCTTGTCTTCTGCTGTTGCAGCATCCGCTCCACCTACGATGTTTAACTTATCACCTAACTTACGATGTACGTCTGCACCTGTATTACCAGCAAAGTTCAAGCCTTTGTTTTCCAACTCTGTCTTGGTGTTCGTGATCGTGTTGTTTAACTCAGTCTTGGTATCAGTAATCTGATTGGTTAACTGATCTTTAGTATTGGTGATCTGGTTACCCAAATCTTTCTTCGCATCGTCTAACTTGTTGTTAGTATCCGTGATCTGGTTGCCCAAATCTTTCTTCGCGTCGTCTAACTTGTTGTTGGTATCAGTAATCTGATTACCTAAATCAGTTTTGGTGTTATCAATTTTCTGGTCTAAATTGGTAATGTTTTGAGTATTCTCATTTACACGAGAATCAACATTTTTAAGCTGACGTACAGTCACTGCATCAGAGTCAGCAGAACCATCTTCAACATTGGTAATACGACGCTCTTTACCAGCAGAACCAACCGAGATTACACCATTTGACATTGATGCATCACGATTTGTCAGGAATGAGCTTCCTGTCGTTTCTGTCGCAACGGCATCTTGGCCTAATGCAACACTATTTTCTGCCTCAACTCGGCTGCGTGCACCTAATGCAACACCACCAACAACCATAGACTGGGCACCTTGACCAACAGCAACGGCATTTTCTTGATCGGCAATCGCACCACCACCAATCGCAGCAGAGTTTTTACCTGTTGCTTTAGCACCACCACCAACGGCAGCAGCATTTTCATTGCTTGCTTCAGCACCTTTACCAATTGCAGCAGCACTATCACCTGTTGCCTGTGCACCGCTACCAATTGCAGCAGCACCATTACCTGTTGCTGTAGCACCTTCGCCTGGTTTATTACCAGAACCAATTGCCGTCGAATTTGTACCTGATGCAAGTGAGTTAATACCCATCGCCGATGCACCATCACCTGTAGCTTGAGCAACTGCACCAAATGCTGATGCACCTTTGCCCGCAGCATTCGACATTACACCAAATGCAGATGAAGCATCACCTGTTGCTTTAGATGTCATACCAAAAGCTGACGCAAAAGCACCTGTACCGACAGCCTGAACACCGACAGCTGTTGAACCATGTCCAGTTTCTGTGGTTGGATATTTACCAGCCTGTAATTTACCACCTGTAATTTCAGTGTATTTTTGGCTTAATTCAACATCACGAGCAATTTTGTCAACATCATCACCACCAATCGCTACAGATGAGTTACCACGTGCAATCACATCCGCACCAATCGCGATTGACTGGTCACCAATTGCTTTCGTCTGGTCACCAATTGCAATTGACTGATTGCTATATCCAGGTGCTGTACCAGCCGCGCCTTTAGTTGAAGAGTTACGACCAATCGCAACATCACCACTACCTACTGTCTCGCTTGCATTACCGACAGAAATTGCCCCAACACCAGCGCCTTTTGCATGCGAACCGACAACAACAGCATCATAACCAGTTGCAACCGCTTCTACCCCTACAGCGATTGAGTTACGAGCTTTTGCACCATCATTTTCGTAGTTACCACTTTGTACGCCATTATCATTTACGCTGACATAATGGGTACGTGCTGCTTTTAACTGCCCCACAGTCGCTGCGTCAGAATCTACCGCACCATCTGCTACATTTTGAATACGGCGCTCTGCACCCACATCACCAACAGACAAAACTCCTGTTGGCACAGCTTGTTTTGTCAAGAAACCTTTTTCTGTTACTTGAGTCGCTTTTGAATCTTTACCTAAAGCAATACTGTTCTCAGCTTCTGAACGTGCACCTTTACCAATGGCAACACCACCATCAAAAGCAGCTTCCGCTTGGTCACCAATTACAACAGCTTCATCTTTATTCGCTTTTGCGCCAGTACCAATCGCAACTGATTTTTTACCAGTAGATGCTGAGAATGCACCAATTGCCAAAGAGTTTTCTTGTGTTGCAACCGCACCACCACCAAATGCAATTGAGTCTTTACCGGTTGCCTTTGTCGCCATATTTTTTTGGTATTCTGCGCCTGCTTGACCAGCAACTGAACCTGCATTTTCAATATCTGGTGAACCAATTGCGATAGAACGATAGCCTTCTGCTGTTGCAGAGTGACCAATTGCAAGAGAGCCTTTTCCAGTCGCGGCAGCAACGTTACCAAGTGCTTGTGCATAATCACCTGTTGCTGCTGATTGGCGACCAATTGCTAAAGAGGTATTACCCGTTGAAAGCGCAGCTGTACCAATTGCAACTGCTGCAATTCCTTTCGTAGTTGCATATGAACCAATTGCAGTTCCAAAGTTTTCCTCAGTGGCTGCACCAGTCCCGAGACTGATCGCGCCGCCCTGTTTCATTGCACCAGCAAATGCGCCAGTTGAATTATTGTAAGGATTTTGACGATTTGCGATATTAGAAACGCCTGTACCTTGCGTTTTTGCACCACAACCAATTGCGATATCGCGGTTACCAGAAGTGTTTGCTGCCCCCTCTGAACATCTAGCTCCAGAAATAGAAGTTCCAGAACCGTCCCCTCCCTCAATATTCTTTGCCGCAAACGCAGCAGGAGAAAAACTAATTGCCCCGACCAAAACAGCGGCGGTTAAATTTGAAATTTTAGATTTAGTCTTGGTTTTACTTTTTGCTAGTTCAGAGGTTGCAACCCATGCTCCAATAGATGCATTCCAAACCACTTTATATACTTTGTTCATAAAAATTCTCAGACGTTTACTACAGTTATTGATGGTCTAAAAATGCAAATGAGCATTTTTAGTGTCAGCGCTAAAAAAGAGCCGCGGATGCTAATAAAACCGAGCAAATTGGTAAAGATCTAATGAACACTTTTTTATCAAATATGAGACTTAATTCTCACATTCACAAAAAATCATATGAAATAAATCCATGATTTAAATTAAAAAATAATTTTATGTTTGTTTTTGTTTTTATTTTGTTTATTTTTAAAAATAAAGTGAAAAGTAGAGCAAAAACTCCATAAAACAATAAGAATTAATATTCAATACCTAAAATTGTCATTAATTATTGGAATAAGTAATCAAAAAAACACTTATTAGCTGGAATAAAAATAACCACACCACTATAAATTTTTACTTATCAATCACAAAACCTTGGGTTTTAGATATTGTTTGCTAAATCGAGTATGATTCTTTTATCAAAAACATTTCTCCAACCTTATGGGCCAAGATTTAAAATTATTAAGAAAACAGCTACGCTTTAAAAGAAGACAACTCTCGTCTTATGAACAAAAGCAAGCTGAACAACAAGTTTTGATCCAGCTCAGAACATCCGTTCCCTTTAAAACTTCAAGAAAAATTGGGCTGTATTTACATGCCTTTGGCGAAATTCATACACGAAAAATTCTAAGACTCTGTTTTCAACAAGGAAAACAGGTTTACTTACCCATGATCTGTAATATGAATCAGCGACTGGTGTGGGTAAGAGTTGATTCCAAACAGTATTTTAATCAACGTTTTTCACACCACCCTTTAGGTATGAAAGAACCCATGGCAAACCGCGGTCAACATGTTTCACATCTCGATCTGTTGATTATGCCGTTGCTGGCATGTGATTCCTCAGGCACACGTATTGGCATGGGAGGCGGTTTCTATGACCGGACATTGGCAAGCGCTCAACAGCGTCCCTACCGTCTCGGCCTGGCTCATAACTTTCAATATGTAGAACAACCTTTATTAAGACAAAAATGGGATCAGCCGCTCGATGGATTGCTCACGCCTAAAAAATTCTATTATTTCAAACGCTAGCTTGCTCTTTTTGTTATCACAGCCTTAAATCTTGAGTAATTTAGTCTTTTTTTTATATTTTCTAAGTAAAAACCCTTGTAATTTTTAAAATGCACATCACTATAAAAAACATGGCAACACCGTTGTCACTCATTAGGAGTGCCCATGTCTGAATATATTTTAAATAATGAAACAAGCTTAGAGCCACAGGTTCCAAGTGTATTACCACTATTAGCGTTACGTGATGTTGTGGTGTATCCACACATGCAAATTGCGCTATTTGTGGGTCGTGAAAAATCGATCAATGCAGTGGATGTGGCTCGTAACAGTGACAATTTAGTATTTGTAGTTGCGCAAAAAGATTCGCTTACAGAAGAAATTGATCACGACAATCTCTATCAATATGGAACCGTGGCTAAAATCGTACAAGTCGTTAATCATGAGAATGATGAAAACTGCATTAAAGTACTGATTGAAGGTCTACATCGTTCTAAGCTAGAACGCATTATTGACGGAGAGGAATACTTAACAGCTGAACATCATTTAAGCCCAATGACATTGTCTTTGGATGAAGAGACCCAAGAAACTCGCTTAAATGAATTACGTACCCTGTTTGCTCAATATGCAGAAGCAAAATTACGTAATGCGCGTGAACTCGTCGCAGCAGCAAATAAAATTGAAGACTTATTGCAATTAATGTTCTTCGTTGCAACTCGTGTGCCTTTAAATATTGAAGTAAAGCAAAAATTTTTAGAGCACGATGAATTTGAAGCTCATTTGCAAGAGTTGATGAATTATTTGATGAATCAATCTGCTGAACAGCAAATTGAACAAACGCTGCACGACAGTGTAAAACGTCAGATGGAAAAGAACCAACGTGAATACTTTCTAAATGAAAAAATGAAAGTGATTCAACGTGAACTTTCCGATATGAATGGCGGTGCTGAAGATGACGTTGCAGAAATTGAAAAACGTCTAGCTGAAGCAGATTTACCTGAACACGTACGCAAGAAAGCTGAAGCTGAGTTTCGTAAACTCAAGGCAATGCAACCTGCTTCAAGTGAAGCCGCTGTTGTTCGCAACTATCTGGAAGTGATTTTAGATACGCCATGGAACAAAGCCAGCAAAGTTAGCATTAACTTGAATAAAGCTCAGGAAATTCTCGATACAGATCACTACGGCCTAGATGACGTTAAAGATCGTATTGTGGAATATCTGGCAGTTCAGTCTCGCGTGAAAAAACTCAAAGGCCCGATCTTATGTTTGGTTGGTCCTCCAGGTGTAGGTAAAACATCGCTTGGTGAATCTGTAGCAAAAGCAACAGGTCGCGAGTTTGTCCGTATGGCACTGGGTGGTGTACGTGATGAAGCTGAAATTCGTGGTCACCGTCGTACCTATATCGGTGCGATGCCAGGTAAGATCGTGCAATCGTTGACAAAAGTTGGTGTGAAGAACCCATTGTTCTTACTCGATGAAATTGACAAGATGGCACAAGATTATCGTGGTGATCCTGCATCAGCATTGCTTGAAGTATTAGATCCATCACAAAACAGTAAGTTCAACGACCATTATTTAGATCTTGATCTTGACCTTTCTGAAGTGATGTTCATCTGTACTGCAAACAGCATGAATATTCCTGAGGCCCTACTGGACCGTATGGAAGTGATTCGTCTACCGGGTTATACCGAAGATGAAAAAGTCAATATTGCTGAACGTTACCTTGTTCCGAAAGCAATCAAGAACAATGGATTACGTACCAAAGAATTGACTGTTCATGAAGAAGCAATTCGTGACATCGTTCAACGTTATACACGTGAAGCGGGTGTTCGTAGTTTAGAGCGTGAAGTTTCTAAAATTGCCCGTAAAGTGGTGAAAGAAGCGGTAAGCAAAAAGTCGAAAAACTTACAGATCGACGTGACTTCAGCAAATCTTCCTGAATACTTAGGTCCACATAAGTTTGACTTTGGTATCGCAGAAGATGAAGCACAAGTCGGACGTGTAAATGGTTTGGCTTGGACGTCTGTCGGTGGCGAATTGCTGACAATCGAAGTTGCGGCTGTTAAAGGTAAAGGTAAATTCATTACGACCGGTTCGCTCGGTGATGTTATGAAAGAGTCGATTACCGCAGCAATGACAGTTGTACGTACCCGCGCTGATGAATTGGGAATTGAATCATCTCGTTTCGAAGAAACCGATGTTCACGTTCACTTACCTGAAGGCGCAACGCCAAAAGATGGTCCATCTGCTGGTTTAGCCCTTACGACTGCCCTTGTATCGGCATTCACAGGTATTCCGATTCGTCCAGATATCGCTATGACAGGTGAAACCAGTCTTGGTGGTCGTGCAATGCGTATTGGTGGTCTGAAAGAAAAACTTCTTGCAGCACACCGTGGTGGAATCAAACTGGTCTTCATTCCACAAGATAACGTTCGCGACTTGGCTGAGATTCCAGACAACGTGAAAGAAGGTTTAGAAATCAAAGCTGTGAAAAGCATTGATGAAATCTTACCTTTAGCGTTAACGGATACACCAAAGCCTTTACCAAAAACACCGATTGTGAAACCGGTGGAAGATGCAAAGGCAGCGCGTCACTAAACTGTGAGTTGCAATAAAAAAGAGAGCTTCGGCTCTCTTTTTTTGTTACACATTATGGTTGAAAAATAACCAATATCTTGCATAATAAAATAGAGTCGATAAAACAAAGATCAAATTTGGCTCAATGAACTCATTTTAGTGCCATCTGAACTCCAGACGGATGGCTCTTTGATCGCAGCTCATACTCATTTTGAGCTGCGTTTTTTATGGGTGATCTAAAATAAGCTTTTGTATTTTTTATGACAAGATAAATCCCATGTTTTGCCCTATGCAGGTCGGCAGCCTTTATAATGTGTAGAATTTGCCAAATAAGCCTTAGTTATGAAAATTCGCATTCTTACCATTGGTCAAAAAATGCCAGCATGGGTACTCACTGGATTTGAAGACTATTTCAAACGCATTCAGCCTTTTGTACAAACGCAGGTCATTGAACTTCCGATGGCAAAGCGTGGCAAAAATGATTCTGAAGCTGATATTTTGAAATATTGCCAAATCGAAGGTGAAAGTATTCTAAATGCGCTCAAGCCAAATGAAACCTTGATTGCTTTAGAGGTCGGTGGACGCGAACTCAGTACTGAAAAACTGGCAGATACCATGAAGCAATGGATGCTTGAAGGCAACGATATTGCGCTTGCCATTGGTGGACCAGATGGACATTCAGAGGCGGTTCGTAAAGCAGCAGCGTGGCATTGGTCACTGTCTAAATTGACGATGCCCCACCCGATGGTTCGTATCTTACTCATTGAACAGTTATATCGTGCCATGAGTATTAACCATAATCACCCTTATCATCGGGCTTAAATACTGTTCTGATTTTAGAACAATATGTTGAAGTTTAATGGCTGTCACTGTCATCACTTTTTTGTCACGATAACCATGTCATTTTCACTAGGTGCACACACATGAACGCTCAGACCTTACCCGGACTATTTATCTCTCATGGTTCACCTATGCTTGCACTTGACCCAGAACAGGTTGGCCCAGCACTGCATCGTTTGGGTAGCAATCTGCCTAAACCAGAAGCCATTATTGTCATGTCTGCACATTGGGAAAGTCAGGCGCTGGAAGTCAGCACATCGACTCGACCAGAAACCTGGCATGACTTCCGTGGTTTTCCACCAGCACTTTATGAGATTCGCTACCCTGCTGCAGGCGCACCTCAGTTGGCCGAAGAAATACTGAAACGATTTGCTGAGGCTGGTTTAGCTGCACATGCCAATAGTACACGTCCGCGTGATCACGGAGTCTGGATGCCGTTATTACATATGTATCCAGACGCAGATATTCCTGTGATCGAAATCTCGTTACCCATACATCTCAATGCCGATGATATTTATAAAATCGGACAAGTACTTTCACCTTTACGCGAACAACAGATTTTGCTGATCGGTTCAGGCAGTATTACCCATAACCTTGCCGAGCTTTCGTGGCAAGCTGATGCCGATGTACCCGTTTGGGCAAGTACTTTCCGTAATTCGGTTGTTAACAAACTCACACATCAGGATTATGATGCTGTGCTCGACTGGCCATCCCTCCCTTATGTTCAAAGAAACCACCCTTCTCTTGAGCATTTTGCGCCACTTTTCTTTGCCATGGGTACAGGTAATCGCTTCAACGTTGTCCATAGCAGCTTTTCAATGGGATCATTGGGAATGGATATTTATCGATTCGATTAAATATCAAACTACATCACATAAAAAACAAAATAGGCTTGCATATAATATTAGCAAGCCTATAAATCCATTATATTTTTTAAAATTTACAAATAGAAACATTTAACGAACTTAATGCCTAAACGGATCACATGCTCTTTTTTTAAGAATACTTTAAGCTTATTGCTGTTATTTATTTCCCGTTGTTTTGAATATGAAAATTAAATATTTAGTTCTTGCATTACTTCCACTTTCTTTAATGGCGTGTCAAACAGTACAAAACGTGACTGACAACGTAATCTCACAAATTAATACAACTGCTGCAAAAAATTTGGCTGAATACAACTGGACTTACCAAGGTTCAAAAGCATCTAAACCTTTAGTTTTAGCATTTAGTGCAGACCAGAAGCTTTCAATCCAAACGGGTTGTAACAACCAAGGCGGTACTTGGAAAGTTGAAGGCAATACCATTGTAACTTCTCCACTTGTATCAACCATGATGGCTTGTGCAGATGATTTAATGCAACAAGAACGTTTATCTTCTGATATTTTCAGCGAGAAAAAAGTACCATTTGAGATCAGCACTGTAAATGGTCAGGCAATCTTGACTGTTACTGATGGCAAAGGTCAAAAACACGTATTCACAGGTGCTAAAGTGACAAATAACAATGTGTTGACCAACTATACATGGTCATATCAACCTGCTGACACAAAACGTCCAATCGTATTAAGTTTCTTGGCAAATGACCGTTTATCTGTAGATACGGGCTGTAACCGTCAAAATACTTCTTGGAAAATTGAAAACAGTGCGATCGTTACAGGTGACTTGGCTTCAACATTGATGGCTTGTGAACCTGCATTGATGAAACAAGAGCAGTTTGCGGGTGATCTTTTACAAAAACGTAAAATCGCTTTTGAAGTAAATGCAACCAATCCAGAGCAACCGACTTTGGTTATCGCTGATGCAAAAGGCCAAAAATATACATTTGTTGGTAAAATGACGCCTGAAGCAAAATACCAGTCTGAAGGTAAAACTGTTTTCTTGGAAATTTCGCCAGAAACTAAATCTTGCACAGGCGTTGCTCCACAAACTTGTATGCAAGTTCGTGAAGTAAAATATGATGACAAAGGTTTAAAAACTTACGCTGACAAAAACTGGTCGCTTTACTACGGTCAAATCGAAGGTTTTGAGCACAATCCACAACAACGCGTAATTGTACGTGTGAAGCGTTTTGACGTTCAAAACCCAGCTGCTGATCAATCAAGCATTGCAGACGTATTAGATATGGTTGTTGAACAAGAGATTGTTAAAAAACCATAATTTATACCTGTAAATAAAAAAATCCGATGTCTTAACATCGGATTTTTTATGGGAAGTCCCTTTTGATTTAAGGGAGGTTTTTAATAAATACCCTGCGCTAAAATTGCATCAGCAACTTTTACAAAACCAGCAATATTGGCACCATCAACATAGTTAATTGAACCATCTTCCTGCGTACCGTATTTAACACAGTTACGGTGAATCTCTTTCATGATTGCATGTAAACGCTCGTCCACCTGTTCAAAAGACCAGCCTAGACGATTTGCATTTTGAGACATTTCTAAACCTGATGTTGCAACGCCACCTGCATTTGAGGCTTTACCTGGTGCATATAAAATCTTCGCTTCCACAAACTTTTCAACAGCCTCAAGTGTTGATGGCATGTTGGCCCCTTCCGCCACGCAAATCACGCCATTTGCCAGCAAAGTTGCCGCATCGTCCGCTTTTAACTCATTTTGTGTTGCACACGGCAAAGCAATATCCGCAGGAATATGCCAAGGTGTTTGACCTTCAAAATATTCAAAACCATGTTTTGAAGCAAATTCGGAAATACGACCACGTTTTTCGTTTTTCAGTTCCATCACTTCATCAAGTAATGCTTTGCTGAAACCATTTTTCAAATAGACTGTTCCGTTTGAATCCGACAAGGTCACAACTTTTGCGCCCAAGAACATGGCTTTTTCTGCTGCATATTGAGCAACATTACCCGAACCTGAGATCGAAACCGTTTTACCTGCAAAGCTTTGACCACGAGTTTTCAGCATTTCTTCTGCAAAATAAACCGTTCCATAACCGGTTGCTTCTGGACGAGCCAATGAACCACCAAAAGAAATTCCTTTACCGGTAAAAACACAAGAAGTGTCATTGCTGAGCTTCTTCATCATGCCAGTCATATAGCCAACTTCGCGACCACCAACCCCAATATCCCCCGCTGGAATATCCGTATTCGAACCAAGATGACGATAGAGCTCCAGCATCAATGCTTGGCAAAAACGCATAATTTCTGCATCTGATTTACCTTTCGGATCGAAATCAGAACCACCTTTACCACCGCCCATGGGTAACGTCGTTAAGGCATTTTTAAAGGTTTGTTCAAAGCCTAAAAACTTTAAAATCGATAGATTCACTGAAGGGTGAAAACGCATTCCCCCTTTATAAGGTCCAATCGCTGAGTTGTATTGCACACGGAAGGCACGATTCACATGAGTTTGGCCTTGATCATCCATCCATGAAACACGGAACTGGATCGCACGCTCAGGTTCAACCAGTCGTTCCAAAAGACCGTATTGAGCATACTTAGGATTTTTCTCAATGAACGGCCACAAACTTGTCATGACTTCTTCGACAGCTTGTAAAAATTCAGGTTGATTAGGATCTCTAGCTTTAACGTAATCGAGAAAGTCATTTAAGCTATTGTATTTCAACATTCACCCCCAAGTCAGTGATTTATCTTGGTGCGGAAAATGCACCAAAATAGAATATCGCATATATTTAATACAGATTACTATTCCATCACACTATTATTTTTTAGGCCAATTTATATATAATTAAAAATCAAAAACTTAATTAAATAAATGTTCATTATTTTTATAATAAATATTGCCAGTATTGTCTAAAAATTGATGCCATATTCTGCTCATTTTCCTATTCGACCAAAGCCAAGCACCAGCAAATCGCACTAAAAAACACCAGTATTCGCACTATTTTTAAGCAAAATCCAAAACACTATCTGTATAATTTTCCAACCTTGCTACGCCGTCATAAGTCATTATTTGCTATACTAAGCTCCCTGTTTTTTGCTTCATCCTCCCCATGTCACCATCTGCACAACATTCTCTTATTGTCCAAATAGATCAGCTATTACCGCAAACACAATGTGGTTTATGCGGTCATCGTGATGGATGTTTACCTTATGCAAAATCGATTGCAGAAGGTGAAGAGGCAAATAAATGTGTGCCGGGTGGTCAACCCGTTGCTGATGCATTGGCAGCGCTGTTACAACGCCCGTCTCTCCCTGCCGAGCCAAGTATCTGGGAAATTCAAGAGGATGGTCGCCCACAGCGCATGAAAGCGATTATTCGGGAAGATGAGTGTATTGGATGTACCAAGTGTATTAGTGCCTGCCCAGTAGATGCGATCATCGGCAGTGGTAAGCTGATGCATAGTATTTTGACCGATCTATGTACAGGCTGTGAATTATGTATTCCACCTTGTCCAGTCGATTGCATCGATCTGGTGGCAGATACCAAACCCTTGCCAACCGCAGAGCTACGCCGTGTTGAACAAGATGATTTAAGACATCGCTACTACGCACATATTCAACGTGAAGAGAAACGTCGTTTAAGTCGTAAAGGACCCATTGTCCGTGCAGAAATTGATGTGGAATTCTTTGCCCAGTTTTCTCAGGCACTCAACAATGTTCCTGTGATTACGCTCGTGGATAAACCCAAAGAAACACCAACACTGGATGCGAAAACCACGATTGAACTTGCCAAACTACGCACACAAATCAAGAAACTGGAAAAACAGTTAAGTGTACGTGCAGATGAGCAAAAACATGCACAGTTACTGGTTTTACAACAACGTTTAAATGAATTGCAGGACATCTAAATGCCCGTTAAAAATATGACCAAAAAGCAGATTCAGACTTTTTTCGAACGTTTACGTGAGCAGCGGCCTCATCCACAAACTGAGCTGAACTATTCTTCGCCTTTTGAATTGCTTATTGCCGTTCTGCTTTCGGCTCAGGCAACCGATGTCAGCGTGAATAAAGCCACGGATAAACTCTATCCTGTTGCCAATACCGCTCAGGCTATTTTAAATCTTGGGGTGGATGGCTTAAAAGAATATATCAAGACTATTGGCCTATATAACTCTAAAGCCGAGAATGTGATTAAAACCTGCCGTATTCTTGTGGAGCAGTATCAAGGCAATATTCCAGAAACACGTAAAGAACTGGAAGCTTTACCTGGTGTAGGCCGTAAAACAGCGAATGTGGTACTGAATACGGCATTTGGTCAGCCGACCATGGCGGTCGATACCCATATTTTCCGTGTGGGTAATCGTACGGGGCTGGCGGTGGGTAAAAATGTACTCGAGGTTGAAGACCGCTTGGTTAAAGTGATTCCGAAAGAGTTTATTATTGATGCGCACCACTGGCTGATCTTGCACGGTCGTTATTGTTGTATTGCACGTAAACCGAAGTGTGGCGAGTGTGTGGTTGCTGATGTCTGTAACTGGCCAGACCGTTTTGAATTTGGCGCGAATAAAGCCATTGCAATAAAAAACCTCAGTTAATCCTGAGGTTTTTTATGCTGCTGTAGTTTTGGATGTAGCTGACGTGTCTTACCGTTCAGTTTATTTTCCAAAGCCTGCTGTTTTTGCACATGACGTAACATTTTTTGGCTTTGATACGCTAAAAACAACAGCAAAACCAAGCTGAAAATCACAACTAAAATCAGAACAACTTTTAGTAGCATAGCCCTTCTCCAAAATAAAAAGAGCCCTATATTCAGAGCTCTTTTATCATCTGCAATTCAGATTATTTGTCTAAAATTGCAAATAAATCGGCTTGAACGTTTTCGATCGGACGTAAACCATTCAGCTTATCGTAAGTCGGTGCATTTTCACCAGAAGCGGCACGACCTTGATAGAAACCAACCAATTGCTCAGTTTCGCTGTGGTAAGAACCAAGACGCTTACGAATCGTTTCTTCTTGGTCATCTGGACGTTGTACAAGGTCTTCGCCTGTTTCGTCATCTTTACCTTCCACTTTTGGTGGATTGTAAACCGTGTGATAAACACGGCCAGATGCTGGATGCTGACGACGACCAGAAAGACGTTGAACAATCTCTTCATCTGGTACATCAATTTCGATCACATGATCAATACTGATGCCAGCTGATTCTAATGCTTCAGCTTGTGGGATTGTGCGTGGGAAACCGTCAAAGATACAACCATTTTCACAATCAGGCTGAGCAATACGTTCTTTCACCAAACCAATGATCAGTTCATCAGAAACTAAACCGCCTGATTCCATGACACTTTTTGCTTTTAAGCCAAGTTCAGTACCTTCACGAATTGCAGCACGGAGCATATCACCGGTTGAAATTTGTGGGATATTGTAGCGCTTACAGATCAACTGAGCTTGAGTACCTTTGCCTGCCCCAGGTGGTCCGAGTAAAATAATGCGCATAAAAGAACATCCTCATTTAAAAACAATAAATCTTAAATTGAGCAATATCATACAGAGTTATCGCTCAACCAACATCAAATTAATTATAAGAAAGCAACAAATAAGTGAATTAAACCAGCAAAGAAACCAGTCACTCCACCTAGTACAATTAAAATCCACTCATCTTCCTGAAAAGCAGGACGCAATAAATTCTGGAACTCTTTCGGTGTTAGTTCACGGATGCGGTCTCTAAACATTTGAAAGATCTTCTGCGCACGACTTGCATTCAGAGCTGGGTCACATACTGGTCCCATGGTAATTTCAATTGAGCGATCAATCAAGTCAGTCTTGAGTCTAGCATACTCTCTTGGACCTAATGAAAGCTGCAATGACGTTCTGACTAATGGAGTTTCCATGATTTCATTGATATGGCGCTTGACAATACGACGTGTTTTGTCTTTTTTGCTGCCATACATCATTTCAGTCATGATCGATTTTAAAGTAATTAAATCTTCCGTAACCACACTGGCAAATACATCCGAAACCTCTTCCTGACGCTTCATAAATGCCCCTTGGACATTGTAGGTACCAATCTTTAAGACAGGTACAATCCACGGGAATTTACGGTCTTTGGTCAAACGGAAGATCTGTGGATAGCGGATATAGTGCGGTTCAATCGGATTGAAGACCATCCAGATCGCAATCCAGTTGGTCAAAAAGCCCCAGATTGCCGCCCAGAACGGAACGGTCCAGTGCCACGGCACCACAAACCAGACGATCATCTGGAAAATACCAAAGAACATACCAATTAACGCACTGATATGCCAAATAAAGTTGATCTCTTTCTGCCCTACTTTCAGGAACATGCGCACCATTAAACGGCGATCACCTTCCATCTGGCTCACCACCATTTCACGCATATCGACCAGTGACTCCACGTTCATGGTCAGCTCAGTCACAAGTTCCCTTAAGGTATTGGGTAATTGTTTATGCGCTTGTGCATAGATACGGCGTTTAATTGAATAAGGCAGGTTTTCCCAAAGCACAGCATTTCGGTCGATCATGACTTCATCAATCAGGTGCTCAAGCTCAAAACCAACCTGTTCACCAATAATCATGGCCATATCTTCAGGATCCATTGCTTCCAGAAACTCTCGCAATGATCCCAATTTAGATAAAGTATTATCGGTAATGATGCCTGAAATACGTCCAGCTTTGCGCGGCACGATCCCTTGCCAACCAACAGGTAATGGGCCTAAATGGAATCCCCAGAAATTAATTGGGTAAAATACCATTTTCAGTGCCATCCACACGTGCGCCCAAGTTACAAAGGCGGTCACTGGAATGATACTTAAGACTGCCAGATGGTCAGGTCGATTTAAGAAAATCTGCCACAATTCATTGACGTAATCAAACATGCATGACTCTCAGAATTATTGATACATGATGGCTTATAAAAGAATAAATCTGCATTTCCCTCTTATAAACCAAAACTTAAGGTGTAAGAAAACTGGAGCACAGGTTGTGCTTTTTTCACAGTGTTGCCATCCCCATCTTCTAATTTTTCACGCACTCCGGCGCCAACACTGAATGTACTAATTCGTTCATTGTTCAGCCAGACATATGCAAGATCCGCACCGACGCCTAAATTGGCTTTTTGTTTACCACCATAATTTTTACTGTCTAAATGGCCCGCATAGACCCCAACATAATAACCATTTTTATCTGTGCCCGTTAAATAGTACGGATAGCGAAAGCCGACCTGTCCACCAATTTCATTGTCGTCATTTAAAAATGCACCCGCTTTCGCATAGGCAATTCCATAAGGATTTACCCATTCTAAATTGCCATGTAATAATTTTTTAGTAAAACCCGCCCCGACATTCCATGTTGACACGTTTGCATCTTTCAATTTTGGTTCAGGCATAAATGGATTATCATCCGCATGTACTAAGCCTGTAAGTGTTAAAACCGATAATAAAAGGCAAATTTTTCTCATTATTTTCTCCATTTTCCCTATGTCTGTATTGGAAAATCCTATTTCGAATAGTTTGTGACTTTAACAGAATTATTTTGCTTCTAATATACAAGACCCTATAATTTTAATGTCTACAAAGTCAAAAGCTGTCGCATGAACAATTGCATGAATTGTTGAAAATTCTACAGTATGTTCATGCAACTTACGTTAAAATATTCCGTCTTTGTATTCTCTCACCCCTGCAATTAAGTCGGCACCCTATGAAACAGCACTTTCCTTTAAAAAACATGCAACAAGAAAAGCGCATTTATAAGGGTCGAATCTTCTTTGCTATCTTTCTGGTGGCCTTTTTTCTACTGTTATTGATTTGTCGTTATGCATATTTACAGATTGTTCATTACGATGATTTTACAACGGCCTCAGATAAGAACCGAATTCGCTTACAACCGCTCGCGCCTGCCCGTGGTTACATTTATGACCGTAATGGGGTTTTGCTCGCGGATAACTATCCTGTTTTTACGGCAACCCTAAGTCGTGCCGATGTCAGCGATATTGATGATACGCTTACTCGTTTGATCCCAATTTTAAATCTCAGTCAGGAAGACGTTGACCGCTTTAAAAGTCGCGTAAAAACAGCACGAAAAACTGAGCGTCTGGCAATCAAATTAAACCTGACGGAAGCAGATATCGCGAAATTTAGCGAAGTGAAATATGCTTTTCCTGGGGTGAAAATTGAAACGCAGATGACCCGCTACTATCCGCATGGCGAACTTTTTGCCCATGTCATTGGATATGTGGGACGTATTAACGATAAAGAACTCAAATCGATTGATAAGGACTTATACGCGGGCACCAACCTGATTGGTAAAATCGGGGTCGAAAAAAGCTATGAAGACTTATTACACGGCACACCGGGTTATGAATCTGTCGAAGCAGATGCCCATGGTAATGTGTTACGTAATTTAGGACGCCAAAACCCTGCACGCGGTAATGATCTGTACTTATCAATTGACTATGGTCTACAAACGATTGCTGCACAGCAATTAAAAGATCGCCGTGGTGCAATTGTGGCCATGGATCCGCGCACAGGTGAAATTCTGGCATTGGTCTCTAGCCCAAGTTTCAATCCAAACTTATTTGTCACTGGGATTAGTACAAAAGACTATAGCGGTCTGCGTGACAACCTCGACCAGCCACTCTACAACCGTGCAGTTCAAGGGGCTTACCCGCCCGGCTCAACCATTAAGCCAATGTTTGGTTTAGGTGGCATTCACTATGGTCTGGTGGATTGGAATACAGCCATTTCAGATCCAGGTTACTTCTCTCTGCCTGGCGACAGCCATCGCTTCCGTGACCACAAGAAAAGCGGACATGGTTCAGTTAATATGCACAAGGCACAAATCGTTTCCTGTGATACCTATTTCTATGTTCTGTCCTACCGGATGGGCATTGAAAAAATGAATGACTGGATGCGTCAGTTTGGCTTTGGTGAAAAAACCGGTGTCGATTTACCAAGTGAAAGCTCTGGTCTCTATCCAAGCCCTGAATGGAAAATGCGTACCCGTAAGTCAAAATGGCTCAAAGGTGAAACCATTTCGGTTAGTATCGGACAAGGTGCATTTACCTCAACACCATTACAACTTGCCATGGCAACTGCAATTACTGCCAATAAGGGTTCACATGTTACGCCGCATGTATTAAGAGAAACCAAAGGCGCCAAAAAGTTTGCTGTGCACAATGCGCCTGATGGCAAAATCCAGTTTAACGGCACAGACCAAGACTGGACCAATATGCATGATGCAATGGTTGACGTGATCCAGTCAGGTACAGGTCGCGGCATCAAAGGCGGTTTGCAATATTCGATTGCGGGTAAAACGGGTACGGCACAGGTGAAGAGTATTGCACAAGGTAAACGTTATAACGAAGCGGCCCTTTCATCTCGCCAATGGGACCATGGTCTGTTTGTTGGCTTTGCACCTGCGGATAATCCAGAAATTGCGATTGCCGTCGTTTGGGAAAATGGTCGACACGGTGGTTCAGCCGCACAGATTGCCCGTCCAATCTTCGATTACTGGCTTGTAACGCGCAAAAAGAATCCACTTCGCCCAGCCAATCATCAGGTGAGTGGTGGCTTAATGACCGCAGGAATCAAGCCAGGTGAGTTATCGATGGCAAACGCGGCAGCAGCACAAAATGCAGCGCCAGCTTCAAGCCCGGTAGCCACCCCACCTGCTGCGACACCTCCAGCAGCAACTCAATCCGCAGATGATGGAGTAACTGAATAATGAAAAATCAATTACGAATTATTGGCGGTGAATGGAAACGACGCACGCTACCATTTGCAAGTATTGAAGGCTTACGACCGACACCTGACCGTGTCCGTGAAACCTTATTTAACTGGTTAATGTGGGATATTCAAAATGCACAGGTTCTAGACTTGTGCAGCGGTTCTGGTGCCTTGGGCTTTGAAGCCCTTTCACGTGGTGCTGCCAAAGTCACCATGATTGAACCGAATCCAACGCAAGCACGTTTTTTAAAAGATAATATTCAACTGTTAAAAGCTGAAAATTGTCAGTTATTGGTCACAACGGCCCAGCAAGCTTTAAGCAAATTAAAAAACAGCTTTGATGTGGTCTTTCTTGATCCACCTTATAGCCTTGATTTATGGCAAGAACTGGCTGAACTGGCTGATCCAATGATTAATCCGAATGCCTATATCTATGTCGAGGCAGATCGTGACTTAGCTCAACTGAAACTTCCTGACAGTTGGCAAAAAATCAAAGAAACCAAAGCGGGTATGGTTAGAGCAGGCTTATATCAAAAAGTGGTTTAGAAAATACTCAGCCAGAAAAATCGTATCATTTGTCCACGATCAAAGGGGAAACTGGACAAATATTCATAACCAATTCGATTACGAAAATTGAGCTGATAAGCGATGCCATACCCCACAGAAATCGAGAAATCGTCTAATGACAGGCTGGTGGTATCGCCCGTTAGCATTTTATGGTTAAACTGATTGGTCTGGTAAGCGGTGTGGTTATAGACACGCCAACGTTCGTTCTGAAAAAATAGATTATGCAAAACTGAATAATCTGTTTTCATTTGCGGATAGGCGGCGTCAAACATTTCCTCGCGATCATCATGGATCGGCTCAAAAAAATCATAATCTTCTGCATTCGACCAGCCAGATAGACAGGCCAGCAGACAGAATAAAAAAATATGCTTAACGCGCATCATCACTTGTATTACTGACAACCCCTCTTTAGGATACCTCTAAAAGTTATTTTTTATCAAGCAATTAAAACTTGCTCTACATTTAAACTGTTCAACTTTATCTCACCTTCAATCATTACGCCTCCCTCTACCTTAACGCGACCGTTTTTTGCTATAGCGAAATCATGCAAAAGATGTATAAAATTTTTTAATTTTTATTCTGTTAGACATAAATATTTAATTTATAAAACTAAACTTCTATACAATAATAGCCGTCTTTAAAATCTCACTTTATCTATCATGAAACTTTTGTACGTATTCCTCGCCACCTTAAGCTTAACCGGTTGTATCTTTGGAAAATCAAGCGAGGTAAAACGTGCTGAGAAAGTCTTACAAAATTTTGAATGTAATAATATTGAATCTAGCGAGTTAGCGACTTCTTCTATTTCAACTTTTTATCAACAATCTTTGGCTGCCAATAAAGAAAAGGCTGCCTCTTATATTGAACAATATAAAAATGGTGAAGATCTCTTTGACATTCCCCTCGATGAAGTTGTACAACAAAAATATCAATTATATATACAAGCGTGTCAGGCACTTGGCGGGATATCTACAACAAAAGAGCCTATTGCTGTAGCTTCTACAGAGTAAGGGAAATACGCTTTGCCTGATCGCGTTTAGGACGTGACATGATAGAAAAACAACTGACATTAAAACATTATCTTGCGCTTGCGCTCATCGTACTTGTGGTTGCTATTGCAAGTATTCATCCACTTGAGTTTGAGTCGTACCTGTTACATCAGGCAGGTACGGTTTTTATGTTGATTGCCTTGCTGATTGCATTCAAGAAAATCGGCCTGAATTATTTGAGTTTCTGCTTATATTTAGCGTTTCTGTTTATCCATATTATTGGCGCTCACTACCTCTATTCCTATGTACCCTATAATCAATGGATCCTCTATTTTTTCAACTTTGACTTAAATCAAAGCATGGGCTGGTCACGGAATATGTATGATCGGCTGGTTCATTTTGCTTATGGACTGCTGCTCTATCCTTTTGTCTATCGTTGCTTTCAAGTCTGGCTACCCAACACCAAACCGTTCTCCCTCTTCCTGCTTGTCATCCAGTTTGTCATGGCGTCCAGCGTATTTTATGAGCTCCTTGAATGGGGTCTTTCTATCGGTTTATCGCCTGAAGATGCAGAAAACTACAATGGTCAGCAAGGTGATATGTGGGATGCGCATAAAGATATGTTTCTAGCAACAATTGGCGCGATCCTGACGGGAATTATTCAACTGGTAAAACAAAAGACGCTTATTGAAAAATAAGCGTCTTATTTCATCTGTACATTGATTAGATAATTGAATGCTGTAATACATCCATCTGGTCTAAAGGATCTGTCCTGACGGTTTGGGCAAAATCAAAACTTTCGACATTATGACTGCTTGAGCCTGTTGCAGTGGTCGATGGTGTTTGAGTTGAAATAATTTGATTTAAGACATCGTCCACCTGACTGCTTGATTGCTCAGGAACAGATAACAATTCATTTAGGTTTAACTTTTCTGCGGAAGATGAAGGAGATGCAGCCACCTGTTTGGCTTGAAAAGCATCCAGATTGATGGAGTCAACCAATGAAGCTTGTGCCACAGCAGATTCTGGAGCTTCGCTTTGTAGTGATGCTGTCGTGGTTGGTGCAACAACATTAAAGCTGAATCCATCACTCATTTCACTGATATTACCCGCAGCATCAGTCTGGGTTAATGTGATCTTATGTGCACCTAATCCCAGCTCTTGGGTAAAGTTAAAACTCCATTTCCCATTGTCCCCGACTGTTACAGTACCCACGGGTTGACCATTATCGTAAATCGTCAGCACCGCTTTTGCTTCACCAATGCCTGCTAGCGTCGGCTTGGTATCATCGGTATTTGCACCCGCAGCAACTGCGCCTTTTACAGGCCCCACATCATCAGTGACGGTTTGCAAGACAGGCTTATTGGGTGCAATGGTATCTTTGGCTCCCAGTACATCGGTGGCATCTGAACGATTACCTGCCGCATCAATGATGTACACTTTACCTATATTTTTATCAGTTAAAGCTGGAGATATGGTGATGGTAAATTTCCCATCGGCTCCAACCGTACCTGTCCCAATCGTTTTGCCATCTGGGCCCTTGATTTCAACTTTACTATTTGCCTCAGCGATACCTGTAACGGTATCACCCGCTGCGTTAATCTGGGCTGCGGCTTTATCTGGCGCTATGGTGTCTTTACCTGCGGTGATTTCAAGAGGTTTTGAGACGTTGCCAGCTGCATCTTCCAGTACGACAGAACCCTTTTTATCGGCAGCTAAAGCAGGTGACAGGCTAATCTCAAACTTGCCTTGTGCATCTGTAGTACCACTCCCAATCACCTTACCATCAGCATCTTTGATCACAACTTTGCTATTGGCTTCTGCCCGACCTACGATTGAAGTCCCTTCTTTATTCACTTCAACTGTCGGTTGATCAGGTGCAACAGTATCCTTGCCCGCAAAAACTTTTGAAGGTGTCGATTTGTTTTCTGCCGCATCTTCTGCAACAACAGTTCCGCCCTTCTCACTGGTCAATGGAGGCGAAACCTTAATCGAATATAAACCCTGTTTATTTGCGGTGACGGTACCAAGCAACTTGCCATCTGCATCATAAATAGAGACTTTGGCATTGGCCTCTGTCTTACCTGTTACGATAGTTCCATCCGCATTGAGCTGGGCGGTAGGCGCATCTGGTGCAATGGTATCCTTATTTCCCGTTACTACAGCCATCTTTGAAGCATTTCCAGCGCTATCAATCGCGGTTACTCCAACCCTGCCGCCATTAACTAAAGGCTGATCCAGCTTGATCGAATAATTGCCTTCTGCATCAGCTTGTCCAGTTGCAATCACCTTACCAGTAACATCTTTAACTTCAATTCTGGCGTTTGCTTCAGCTTTTCCTGTGATGGTCTGTGTATCAGCGCCTAAAGTTGCCGTAGGTGTGTCTGGCGGTGTTAAATCAATCGGTTTGTTATTGTTGTTACTGTCTTTTTTATCGTCATCATCATCTTTGACAGCCAGCAAATATAACCCTTCTGCTGCTAAAGCGACCAATCCAGCTTTGAGCAATTGCGATTTGGTAATGCCCAAGTCTTCTGCACCATCTGACGTTGCTATCGCCTGTGAAGGTGGCTGTGTATAAGCAAATTGAGTCAGTTGTGTTGTCGGCACATAACGGACAAACTGGCCCGAATCATCAAATTGAGCAATGCTATAGCTTCCGTCTTTTTCTGGAAAAGCCAAAGTATGTTCAGTGACATTTGCATCAGTATAAAAATCACTAATAATGATTTTTTCACCGTTTTTTAGTGTAATGACAAGATCATTACCTTGTTTCATAATAGATTTGATATCGTCCTGATTTACACCAATCTGGACAATCGAAGGCTGATCTAGAATGACCGCTTTTATCTGTCCATCTTGTAAAATATTCGAATTTTTCTTCGAAGAAACGACAACTCTTGTCATTTTTATGCTCACTTATCAATTATATTTTTATCTATTTGTCGATTAATGAATAGTTAAGTAATTCATCTGCATTTAAAATATCAAAACATTCTTTGAACAACAATCTATTCAATCGCTTTTGTTCTTTTTAATTTAAATTGACCATACGTTCAAAAAACAGACTGTAAAAAATAACCTATATTTTTAATTCATATAAAAAAACCAGCCTCATCAGACTGGTTTTCTTTAAAACGCTTCAATTAGAATT
Source organism: Acinetobacter sp. BIGb0102 (assembly GCF_003815055.1). NCBI lineage: Bacteria > Pseudomonadati > Pseudomonadota > Gammaproteobacteria > Moraxellales > Moraxellaceae > Acinetobacter > Acinetobacter sp. BIGb0102. The sequence continues at coordinate 255,057 of NZ_RKQE01000014.1, read as the reverse complement.
TTGGATCACGCATTTGGACAAGCGTGCTGTTTGCTTTCGCAAGACTATCTGTAATTTTACTCATCACAGCTGGAACCAAACTCTCAGCCATTTGCGCAGCTTGTAAACCAAGCTTTTCGCCAAAGGTTGGGCGTTTACGCGTATTAATCACATAGATATCATGTTTTGGCAGTAGGCTCAGCAAGTATTCGTCTGAAGTCTGTAAGGTATCAACCAAATTCAACTCGCGCGCATCCTCACCATACCAGTGCTCACCTGTTGCGACTTTTGCAACATCCAGTTGTGGGCGATATTTCTCTACAAAGTGCTTAAATAAAGCATGTGTTTGCTGTAACTCTTCTTCGAACTTCGCCTTACCTTCTGGCGTGTTTTCACCAAACATGGTAACAGTACGTTTGTATTCGCCTGCGGTGTACAGTTCAAAATCAACATTGTGTTGTTTTAACAAACGATTAAAGTTAGGAACTTGAGCAACCACGCCGATTGAACCCACCACAGCGAATGGTGCTGAAATGATTTCATTAGCAATACACGCCATCATATAGCCGCCACTCGCTGCAACTTTATCTACGCAGATCGTGACATGAAAACCCGCATCGCGTAAACGCACCAGTTGGGCTGCTGCCAGACCATACCCATGTACCATACCGCCTGGACTTTCCAGACGAACAACAACGCGGTCATGTCCAGCTTTTGCAGTTGCCAAGATCAAGGTGATTTCTTCACGAATCGTATCAACGGCAGAGGCTTGTACGTCTCCTTTAAAATCGAGTACGTAAATTTTTTGATCATTCTTACGACGAACTTTTGCTTCTTTGGCAAGTTGTTGCACCAGTTGCAGTAATTCCAAACGAGAAGCTGTTGTTTGCGCAATTTTTTTTCTTTGTTCATTCACACGCGCATTTAAATGACTAATACGAATTTCAGCGGGAAATTTAGGTAAATGGAATAACATACAGTAATGCTCTATAAATTCGGCTTTATTCATCTAAGATGTGGCCTGCTGAATAAAAATTCAATAGTGAATTTGAAAAATAGATTTATTTTCATTTATATAATAAAAAAAGAGCCCGTAGGCTCTTTGATTGATCTGGGTTTTATTAACCAAAACGACCTGTAATATACGCTTCAGTCAATTGATGGTCAGGTTGAGTAAAGACTTTCTCAGTCGAGTTTACTTCAATCAGATCACCCAAATGGAAGTAAGCGGTACGGTCAGAAACACGTGCCGCCTGTTGCATCGAGTGAGTCACGATTGCAATGGTATATTGCTCTGAAAGTTCTGAAATCAGTTCTTCAATCTTTGCTGTCGCAATTGGATCAAGTGCTGAACATGGTTCATCCATCAGGATCACTTCTGGGCTTACTGCAATAGTACGGGCAATACATAGACGTTGCTGTTGACCACCCGACAAACCAGTACCCGGCTGACTTAAACGATCTTTGACTTCTTCCCATAAGCCCGCTTTACGCAAGCTGTTTTCTACAATTTCTTCCAAGTCATATTTGTCACGTGCCAAACCATGCAATTTAGGGCCATACGCAACGTTATCAAAAATGGATTTCGGGAATGGGTTTGGCTTCTGGAATACCATACCCACTTGTGCACGAAGTAAAACGACATCAAGATTTGGATCATAGATATCTTGATTATCGAGTGTCACCTTACCCGTTACACGACAGCTATCAATCGTGTCATTCATACGGTTTAGGGTACGTAAGAAAGTCGATTTACCACAACCTGATGGCCCAATGAATGCAATCACTTCATTTTGGTATACATCCAGATCAATCCCTTTAATTGCCTCAGTTTCACCATAGTAGACATGAACATCTTTGGTACTGATTTTCACTTCACTTGTCTGAGGTTTCTTAGTTGAAGCCGCCGTTTCGAACTGAGAGACAAATGCAGTATTTGATTGCTTAACTTGCGCTTCAGATGACGTAAATTCTGTTTGCTGTGGATTCACTGATTTATCCTTTTCTACGGCGTTCATAATATCAATCGTATTCATTGTACTCTCCTCAATTACCAACGCACTTCAAATTTCTTACGGAGCCAGATAGCAAGGCCATTTAAACTGATCATGAGTGCAAGTAACACAATAATCGCTGCTGCTGTACGCCCTTCAAAGAAGTTACGCAATTCATTACCTTGCCATAAATAAATTTGTACAGGTAATGCAGTCGCCTGATCTAATGGCGTTGTAGGGACACTTGCAACAAAGGCACTCATACCAATTAATAATAATGGAGCCGTTTCACCCAATGCTTGCGCTACCCCAATAATTGCACCAGTCAGAATCCCTGGTAAAGCTAAAGGCAGAACATGATGGAAAATAGTTTGAACCTTTGAAGCCCCGAGACCCAAAGCGGCCTGACGAATCGAAGGAGGTACTGCTTTTAACGATGCACGCGTGGTAATGATCACAGTTGGCAGAGTCATTAAGCTCAGTACCAGCCCCCCCACTAGCGGTGCAGATAATGGTAAATGCATCCAGCTAATAAAGATCGCTGCACCCAACAAACCAAACACGATTGAAGGAACAGCAGCCAAGTTGTTAATGTTAACTTCAATAATATCGGTCATCATGTTCTTTGGCGCAAACTCTTCAAGGTAGATTGCACTTGCAACACCAATTGGAATAGAGATCACAATCACGATCAGCATCATGAACAGTGAGCCCATGAATGCACCCGCTAAACCACTGGTTGCAGGAGAACTACGAGAGTCTGGGCTAAAGAATAAATTGGTATTAAAGCTATTTGTTATAACGCCTTGTGCTTTCAATTTATCTGCCAGCTGACGAACCTCTGGGCTTAACTGTTGTTGATCATCAGGTAAAGAGCGATCAATATTTCCTGCTAACCAGACGTCAACATTCGCATCTGCCAAAAATTTAATTTCTTTTTTGGTGCCAATTAAAGATGGATCTTTAAGCACCATATCACGAAGACGATAGGTTTCAGAGCTGGTATACAAACTACTTAACTCGTCACGTTGAGATTCTAAAGCCTTATCTTTAGCAACAACGCCATTCACGATCAAGGCATCCCAATCCACCATGCCCATCTCTGTTTGCCAAGCCACCATACGCTCTTCAAAATGCGCGGGTGTTTCACCTGCTGTTATTTTTGGTTTTGCGCCCGCATTGATAATTGCGGGATCGAAATATACAGGTACAGTTAGGCTATTTTGCCAAAATGCTGGTAAGCCCTTACTTAAAATACTACCGAAAAGTAAAGCGACAAAAGCAAGACCAATCACAACCGCAGAGAAACCAGCAAAACGGAATGCCTTTTCTTGACGATGACGCTTAGCCAAAGAACTCTGGATTTTTCTTTTGCGCTGTTCACGTTGTTCAGCAGCTACTTTTGGATCTAACACATCCATAGAACTTGTATTTGATGAACTCATTCGTATTGCTCACGATATTTACGCACGATATACAGTGCAATAATGTTTAGACCCAAAGTAATGACAAACAACGTTAAACCTAAGGCAAATGCCACTAGAGCTTGCGGGCTGGCAAAGTCAGTATCGCCAGTTAATTGGTTAACAATCGTTACGGTAACTGTCGAAACGGCTTCTAATGGATTCACATGCAGTAATGGACTATTCCCTGCTGCTAATACCACAATCATGGTCTCACCAATCGCACGAGAAGCGGCCAACAGGAATGCCCCAACAATTCCGGGTAAAGCCGCAGGTAAAACCACTTGGCGAATAGTTTCAGACTTGGTTGCCCCTAAGCCTAAAGAACCATCACGTAATGCACGTGGAACCTGTGTAATGATGTCATCTGAAAGTGAAGAAACGAATGGAATAATCATGATTCCCATTACAAAGCCTGCGGTCAGTGCACTGGTCGCATTGATATGTAAGCCGACTTGTTCACCTAACATTTTGAAGAATGGGCCAATGATCATTAAGGCAAACACACCGTACACAATCGTTGGGATACCCGCTAATACTTCAATCGCTGGTTTTGCCCAAGCACGTAAACTAGGAGACGCATACTCTGCCAAATAGATCGCGATCATCAACCCGACTGGTACAGCAACGAGTAGTGCGATACCACTCACCATTAAGGTACCCCAGATTAAGGGCAAAATGCCGTAGCTTCCTTCTGCGTTACCAGATGTACTAAAGCCCGGGCTCCATTCGGTACCAAAGAAGAAATCAAAAGGACTGACGAAACGGAAAAAGTGCAATGCTTCATTCAGCATAGACAGCACGATACCAATTGTGGTCAGGATCGCGACGCCAGAACACAGAATCAAACCGACATTAACAGCCTTTTCAACTTGGTTACGTGCGCGGAATTGTTGACTAACATGACGTTTTGCCCAAACCAGACCCGCCAATCCAGCACTAATCACAACGGCCAATTTGGCAAAAGAACCAATGGTCTGGAATTTTGAAAGCTCTTGTGCTGCTGCTAACTCATAAGCTGCTGGCTGATCTGTTACCCCGAAACCAGAAGCCAATGCTTGTACACGACTGGTTAATACATCACGTCCCGCCCCATCTAAAGTTGAACTTACAGAAGCCGGGATATTATTAAAAATAATATGTTGTAAAACACTTGGTTCAACCAAGTTCCAAATAATCAAAATTAAAAAAGCAGGAACACCACACCACAGCGCAACCAATGCCCCATAATACCCTGGGCGAGAATGTAGTGCTGCTGAGTTATTTCCCTTACCTGCTAGGTTACGGCTTTTGCTCAGCCCGATTTGATATGCAATTGCCACAAGGGCTAATAACACACCGATAAGTAGCAGATTCATGTAATCTCCACTGTTTTCCCAATTTTCATGATTTGAAAAAACTTAGCTAGACAAAAAGGCTGATGAACCTAAGTCTCACCAGCCTCCCTTTTAACAATATTATTTAACTGATTTACCCGCTTTGAAATCAGCTAGGATTTTTGCACGCTCTTTATCGCTTAAAGGAATCAAACCAGCTTTTTCTAATTTAGAACCTTTACCAGAAATTTTCTTGTTCAAGAAGAATTCTGCAAATTGTGGCAAGCCTTTGATTGATTTCAAGTGTTCGCCTTTCACGTAGAAGAATAATGGACGAGAAACAAGGTAGCTACCATCCAATACTGTTTTTTCTGAAGGTGTTACACCATTTACAGTTGCTACGCGTAATTTATCGCGGTTTGAGTCATAGAAACCTAAACCAAATACACCCACAGCATTTGGAGAAGTTTTTAAGCGAGCCAATGTTTCAGTATAGTCACCTGCAATTTCGATTACACGGCCATCTTTACGGAAAGTTGAACATGCTTTCTTCTGGTCATCTTTACTTAAGTTTTTGTAGTAATCAAATGCTTCACAGCCCAAATCAACCATTTTCTCTTGGAAAACTTCGCGTGTACCGTGGTTAGAAGCTGGGATCACTAAAGTGATTGCTTCATTTGGCAATGATTTATCAATTTGATTCCAGTTTGTATAAGGGTTTGCAACCAATTTACCGTTTGAAGGTAATTGTGCAGATAATGCCATGAAGACATGAACTGGTTTTAATTTATACGCTGCTTTTTTAACATTTGAAGCGAATACAATACCGTCGTAACCCACTTTGATTTCTTGTACTTGGTTTACGCCAGATTTTTTACATGTATCCAATTCTGAATCTTTAATTTGACGTGAAGCATTTGCGATATCAATCGTGTTATCGCCAACACCTTGACAGAATTGTTTCAAACCACCACCAGTACCGCCTGAACCGACAACTGGTGCTTTAAATTGAGGGAAAGTGTTGCCAAACTCTTCAGCAACAATACTTGCAAATGGTAATACAGTAGATGAACCAGCAATTTGAATCGTATCACGAGCTGCATTTGCAGTCGTTGCTACAGTTGCCCCAGATACAGCTAATGCAATTGCGATGTGACGTGGATTTAAGCGCATTCTGTTTTCTCTCATTAATGCAATTTGATTTACAACTCTTTTCAAGTTAAGTGTTGTACTTTGGTTAACTGCATTTTGAGCAGATAATATGACAATTAAGTGACAACTTTATGACGCTTTTGTGATGGTCATTTTCCACCATCTATTTTTAGCATGTGATCCGTCATAAAATCGTATTCCAGCTTTCACACTTGTCATAAACAATGAGAAATAAAAACACAACCCATTAATTTAATTAAAATTTTAAAGAATCAAAAAATCTCAATTAACAAAAACTATCTTGGGTTAAAAGGTTAGTTTATATATGTTTTATGACAATTCTCTATAAAAAAGGACAGATACAATGCCAAATTCTGTCACAATTGAAACACAAATGATGATTCGCAAATCTGTTTCTAAGGTATTCGAAGCATTCATTGATCCTGAAATTACCTCAAAATTCTGGTTCAGCTCATCCACAGGCAAACTCGAACAAGGTCATACAGTGACTTGGACATGGGAGAAATACCAAGTTTCTACAAAAGTCATGGTGACAAAAATCATTGAAAATGAATTGATCCAGATCCAATGGGGGGAACCCAGCAGTACCGTGGACTTTAGATTTGAAAAAATAAATGAAACGCAAACCTATCTCAGAATCCAGAACTACAATATTGCCTTACAGGGCGATGAACTCATTGCTTTTATTATTGATAGTACTGGCGGTTTTACAACAGTACTGGATAGTTTAAAAGCTTATCTGGAACATGATCTTCAACTTAACCTTGTGCATGATAAGTTTCCACCTTTCTGATGCTCTCTCATTATTGCTGGAAATAGGTCATGCATTGGCATGCACTATTTTCATAATGCAAGGCTTAAACATATTGATTGATCAGACCAAGAAAGATTGTGTAGGTACGATTCGCTTTTTATCCACTAGTGATTAAGCCTGCTTTTCGATTCGACGATCCACATATTCCATATAACCACGCCCTTCAATCACGCGTTCTTTATAGACGCCTTCATAAAAATATCCACCCACATAACCATCGCCAATCCCATAAAGCATAGGGGTATCGACTTCACCTTTTAAACGAATCTCAATCTGCCCTTCCATATTTTTTACAATCCATTGAAACTGATAAGGCAATTTGATGATACGTCCATCTTCAGCCACAGCTAAACGGGACTGATAACTCAATACTTCAAATTCGGCTGTTAGTCTTAAATGGTCGCTCTCAAGATTTCTGAGAAAAGCCTTATTCACCACTTTTTGTCCATTAAAATGGGTTTCATTGAGTAAAAGCTGCGTGTGTTTATCTAAAGAAATAATATGGTAGGTACTAAAATCCAGTGGAATCTTTTGATTTGAAAGATGAGAGGAAGAATTGAATGCCGTACAAAAGGAATATTCAAACGCGCATAAGCCTGAAATTTTTTGCATGTCACCTTGATAATGACAATAGCCTTCATAATGAGACAATAAACTAAAGTGATCAAACATCGGGGTTTGAACAAACCATGAAACTTGATCTGCATTCTTTAACCGAATATCAAGCTTAAACTCAGACTGCCGTACCACGACATGATAATCTGGATACGCTCCTTCTATCGTGATGTCTTTGCCCACTTTAAAGAATGGATTACTAGCAAATGACTGACTATTTTGTGGAGTCGAATAACTTTGGAAATGTCGGGCCATTTTTGCAGCCGTGCCAGCCACGATCATGGCATTGTCACCCAAATCGGTTTTTAAAAACGGATCAGACTCAACTGCGTCATTCCCCAATGAACTTATAATCGAAAGAAAAGTGAAAAAATGATGCGGTGCGGGTAAATCTGGGATAATAATTCCGTAACGACTCCAGCCGCGCTGTTGAGCCCGATGTTTAGAGTCCAAAGCATATTCTTGAAATAAAGACTGTTTAGATGAGATAGCAGGTGTGTCCAGCACTTTATGTAAAGGCTTTATAAAACTCATTAATGCAGGCCATTGATTAAACATCTTATTGTTCTCTTTTTTAAGGTGATTTCCAATACGCTTGAAATCATCTTTATTCATTTTTTATACCTACCTATAAGATACCTAGATTTGTTGGCAAACTTTTATTGGGAAAAATCTAATTTTTAGACAAAACATGACATTTTAAATGGCGCTCTCACAGCCTGTTCCACTACGAATAAAAAAGGAGCTCAAATTTGAACTCCTTTTTCAACTGTCAGACCAGTTCAGATTCAAACATTCGGCTGAGCTTCTGTCGACATTACTTCTTTTTTCTTATATTTAAACACATACACCACCGCCAAAATAGCAAGCCAGATTGGAACAAGCACTACTGCTGGTCGCATATCAGGGGTTAAGCTCATAATCAGTAAAATACCGAAGATAAAACCGATAGTGAGATAATTACTCCAAGGGCTTAAAATGCTTTTAAACTTGGTCATATGTTGCTGCTGTTGCATAGCTTTTCTAAATTTAAGATGTGTCCATGAAATCATTAACCAGTTCACCACCAAAGCTGCCACTACCAGCATCATTAAAAACTGGAATGCTTTGCCCGGCATCAAGTAATTCACCACCACACAAAGTGCTGTCACGGAAGCAGAAACAATAGCTGCTGCCATTGGAATCCCACGACGATTAACCTTTTGCAGGATTTTAGGTGCATTCCCCTGCATTGCCAGACCATGTAACATACGGCTATTACAATAAATACAGCTGTTATAAACTGAAATTGCCGCAATCAGCACCACAAAGTTCAAAACATTTGCAACACCATGGCTATCTAAGGACTGGAAAATAAGCACAAAAGGACTACCACCTTCCGCCAACTGATTCCACGGAAATAAACACAGCAATACGCCAATCGCACCGATATAGAAAATCAGGATACGATAAACAATCTGGTTCACTGCTTTAGGAATGGTTTTATCTGGATTTTTGGTCTCAGCCGCAGTAATACCAATCAACTCAAGACCACCAAAAGCAAACATGATCACCGCCATCGACATGATGAAACCATGCATTCCGTTTGGAAAAAATCCACCGAATTGCCATAAGTTTGCAACACTCGCTTGCGGGCCTGCACCGCCAGAGATCAATAAATAAAGTCCAAAACCAATCATGCTCAGGATGGCAATAATCTTGATACAGGAGAATAAGAACTCAGATTCTCCAAAGAAGCGGACATTGACCAGATTGATCCCATTAATCAAGAGAAAAAAGAATAAAGCCGTGATCCATGTGGGTAGCTCAGGCCACCAAAACTGCACAAAGGTACCAATCGCACTCAATTCTGCCATACTGACCAGCACATAAAGCACCCAATAATTCCAGCCAGACATAAAGCCAGCCATTGGGCCCCAGTATTTATTGGCAAAATAACTAAAGGAACCGCTCACGGGTTCCTCGACTACCATTTCACCTAAATGGCGCATAATTAAAAAAGCAATGACACCTGCCAATGCATATCCAAGTAGAACCGACGGCCCCGCCAATTTAATGGTTTGCGAGATGCCTAAAAACAATCCTGTGCCTACCGCACCACCTAACGCAATCAGCTGAATATGCCGATTGGATAGACCTTGTTTTAACTCATGTTTATTGTCTACATCCATCACTTATCTCCAATGTGTGTGTCACATCCTGTACACCTTTATGCAGCGTTAGATCCGAAGCCAATTACTCGGCTTCGAATCTCATTCGCTTTCTTATCAATTTATAAATTTGAAGACTTTCCTGTCTTCTCAATAAACTAGAATGAAATCACTTTTTGATAGGGTATTGATTGAGAACGCTGCTTGAGAATTTCATAGCCACGATCCCCATAGTCAAAGCGTGCAATCACCGAAGCAAACTTTTTCAGGCTCAATGGCGCATCCATTGCGGGAAGCTTTAATTCGATAAAAGTCAGACCATCAAACTGATGCATCGTGTCCAAGGTCTGCTTAAGTTGGCCGGCTGTTTCAACTACACAGCTCTTATATTGATGTTTGCCATTAAAGACACCAGGAATTTCGGTATAGTGCCAGTTTTGAATATCGTTATAGGCTGCATTTTCCCCCATGATCAAACGTTCGATGGTATAACCGCCATTATTCAATAAGAAGATAATGGGTTTAAGCCCATGACGGATAATGGTGGAAAGCTCCTGTACGGTTAACTGGAACGAACCATCACCAATAAACAGAATCTGACGACGTTCTGGTGCAGCCAATAAACTGCCGAGTAAAGCTGGTAAGGTATAACCGATCGAACCCCAAAGTGGTTGGGCAATATATTTAGCTGTTGCAGGTAGCTTTAAGCCTGCCAAAGCTGAGTTCGAAGTACCGACCTCTCCGATAATGACATCATCTTCTTTAAGAAAATCAGCGACCGCACTCCAGAGAATGTCTTGACTGAGCTTTTGCTGCTCTGGAACATCGATGACTTGGGGTTGTTGTTTTTCTAGAATGGGTTTGATGAGTTTACGTGGCGCAACTTTCTTGTTGAGTTCAACCAATAGTTGTCCAATCTCAATACCCGGATAATCCTGACCGAAAATCGTCAAGGCATAGGGTTTAATTTCAATATAATTCTCAGTGGCGATCTGATGGGTAAATACACCCGTGCCCACATCAGAAAAACGTACTCCAACCCCAATCAGGCAGTCGGATTGCTCAATGGTACTACGAACATTCGGCTGGCTCGCGCCGCCAACATACGTCCCCACATAACGTGGTGAACCTTCGTCCATAATATTTTTCGCGGTGAGCATGCTGGCAAAAGGAATCGAACATTTCTGCGATAAATCATTCAGCAATGAGGTCACCCCAAATACTGACGCTTCATTATCAATTAACAATGCTGGATTTTTAGCCGAACCAATCACTTCACATAGCTTCGCCACAGCACTTTGGAGCAGCTCAGGCTCGACCGCAGGATAAGACAAATCCAACGGGCGATCTGTCACTTCAATTTTGACGTGGGTAATATCTGAAGGCAGCTGGATATGAACTGGGCGACGATCAAGAAAACACTGACGTAACACACGATCAATTTCAAATGCAGCATTGGCAGGCGTTAAACGCGTCTGTGCCACAGTGAACTCTTTCATACAGTTCATGATATTGTCGTAATTACCATCCACCAGTGTGTGATGCACCAAAGTGCCCTTCTGAACCACATGCAATGGTGGAATACCCGAGATATGCACCACAGGTACATTTTCGGCATAAGCCCCTGCAATACCATTAATCGCACTTAAATCACCCACACCATAGGTAGTGGTCAAGGCTGCAAAACCGTTGATCCGTGCATAACCGTCTGCTGCATAGGCAGCGTTTAATTCATTACAATTACCAATAAATTCGAGTTGTGAATCCGCTTCAACTTGTTCGAGATAGGAAAGGTTAAAATCACCAGGTACGCCAAAGAGGTGCAGGATACCCATTTGCTTAAGACGAAGATTTAAAAAGTCACCAATTTCTATGAACATCACTCTATATCCTTTGAGGCCATTTTTTATTCCATAGAAAAATAATATTTCATCTACCTTTTAGATTTCGTGCATAATGAAAACGCATTTTAATAAAAATACAATATTTGTGTATCATAAAAGGATTTTATGCAATGGATAAGTTCGACTGGCAAATCATTCAGGCATTACAAAAGAATGGACGGCTCACCAATCAGGAAGTGGGAGATTTAATCGGTTTATCTGCTTCCCAGTGTTCAAGACGGCGGCAGCTACTGGAACAAAAAGGCGTGATTCTAGGTTATGCTGCGCGCATTCACCAACAAGCTTTAGGTTTGGAGGTGACAGCGATGATCCATATTAATTTGCGCATCCATGAAGCCAAGTCACAGCAAGCATTTCAGGATTTGATTGAGGCAGAAGACAATATACAGGATGCCTTTTCAATTAGTGGCGATGCCGATTTTATTTTAAAAGTGGTAGCGGAAAATCTGGAACAGCTTTCCCAGTTTGTCACAGAGCGGCTGCTGTCTTATGGTTTTATTGGACATATCAAATCTTACATTGTGTTAAAAAAAATCAAGGAACAGAATCATTTTATGAGTAAAGCCAAAAGCCATAGCTATCACCCTGCGACTTAGGTCGAGCGATAGCCAGCATCAATAAAAACAAAAAGGCGGATATAGAATCCGCCTTAAAATTATAAAAAACTTAAACTTTATTGATATGCAGCGTTTGCCCAATGGTATTTTCCATTAATCCTTCCATACCAAATTCTGCACCGACACCAGACATTTTCCAACCACCAAAAGGTGCATGCGGTACAATTTCAGCATGGGTATTGATCCAGACGGTGCCGCATTCAAGCTGCGCTGCATAGAATTGGGCTGCTTTCAGATCACTTGACCAAATGGATCCACCCAATCCAAATTCACTCGCATTGGCGCGCGCGATCGCATCATCAATGCTGGTATATTTTAGAATCGGCAACACTGGGCCAAACTGCTCTTCTTGCACGACGCGGCATGTTTCATCCAGTCCTGTGAGAATGGTCGGTGCAATAAAATAGCCCTGTTCAGGTAATGCTTGATCACCCGATAAAGCATTCGCTCCCTGTGCAATTGCATCAGCGATCAAAGCTTTAACTTTCTGATATTGCATCTGGTTTTGTACTGGCCCAAAGGTCGTTTCAGATGCCATGCCATCACCCACGATCTGCGCATTGGCAATATCAGCAAGTTTCTGTGCTAAAGCATCATATTGGCTTTCATGTACATATAGACGTTTTAAGGCAGCACAGGTTTGCCCTGCATTTAAAAATGCGACGTTAAAAATACGTTGGGCAATCTGGTCGAGATCTGAATCTGGTAATACGATACCCGCATCATTACCGCCAAGCTCTAGCGTTAAATGTTTTAAGGTTTTTACTGCACCAGACATAATATGTTGGCCAGTTTTGGTTGAGCCAGTAAAAACAACCTTTTGTACATCTGGATGGGTTGATAGTGCTTCACCAATTTCGCCATCACCAACCACAATCGAAATAACACCTGCTGGTACTTCTTGCTGAATGATTTCACACAGCTTTAAAGTGGCTAAAGGTGTAAATTCAGATGGTTTATTGATGACCACATTACCTGCACGTAAAGCAGGCATGATATGCCAGACGGCAATCATCAGCGGCCAGTTCCACGGCGTGATTGAAGCAACCACACCTAAAGGTTGATAGTGACGCTCAATACGTTTCTGCTCGCTATCTTCCAAGACATCCACGGGTAAGTCCAGACTTGCGGTATAACGTGTCCAGCCAATCGCACCCTGCACTTCCATTTGTGCCAATGCCAATGGCTTACCTTGTTCCAATACCACCAATTCAGCCAAAGTTTCAGCGTGCTTTTCTATACCATCGGCAATTTTGTTGAGTATATTTTTACGTTCTTCATGCGGACAACGCTGCCAGCTTTTAAATGCTTGCTTTGCCGCAGCGATCGCTTGATTCACCTGAGCAACAGAAGCTTTAGCACAACTTGCTGCAACAGTACCTGTTGCAGGATTAATAATATCAAGTTCACCTTGTTCACCTAAACAAGATTGACCGTTAATAATAAGTTTAAATTCATTTTGCATATTCAATTGTTGCATGCCTTGTTCCTTCTGTTCATTGTAATCATGATTTTTGCCTTATCGAACCTATGCTATAGGCCGTAAGTACAAAATGGATGACATCTATCCATCAAAATATTGAGCATCTATCACTACAATATGGAATTTGTGCACCACAGTTTATGCATAATTATTTCTGATTCAGATTTAAAATGCACAGTTTGTGCATAACAGCTACATTTCTCTACTGAGTTATCATAAAAAACTATCGTATCGGCTGTAGACATGATTCATATGAAAACGAGGTTCAATGAATATTCATGTGTCATATCAATAGCAGCCTATCTCCAACCCTAACTGCATAATTTAGGTTCAGATCCAGTGTTCTAAAAGTAGCAACACTTCATTCAATTAATTGAAATTTCTTAGAACGGCTGGCTTAGTTATATTCACTACAAATGAGCCAGAAGATAAGAAGATGAACAGCAAAGTGATCGCAAGCTTTAATCCTATAGATTTACCCGTGCATATGACTTTTTCAGAGCATGATTGGCAATTGCTTGCTCAGCACTGGTATCCGATTGCACTCGCCCGTGATATTTCGGAACAACCAACGGCAGCCATGTTGCTCGATATGCCATTGGTCATCTACAAAATGGGAGATGAACTTATTGTTGCAAAAGATGTTTGCCCACATCGTGGGGTTCCGCTGAGCCTTGGACATCATGACGGTCAAGGCATCGTCTGTCGCTATCACGGATTACGCTTTGGGCATGAAGGTAAATGCAACCGTATTCCAGCGCATCCCCAGCATAAAATCTCTGATCGTTTCCATTTAAAAACATATGCTGCCACTGAAAAATATGGACTGATCTGGTGCTGCTTAGCAGCTGGTTCTGATGATAAACCTGTTATTCCTGACATGCCGTACTGGGATAATTCAGACTATCAGCAACTGGTATGTCCGTTTGTAGATCTGAATTGTTTCGCTGGTCGTCAGCTAGAAGGATTTATTGATGTCGCTCATTTTGCTTGGGTCCATCCTGATACTTTTGGTGACCCTGACGATGTTGAAGTGCCAGACTATAGCACCACAGAAACCAGTTATGGATTCAGTGCGGATTATATCAGCAGTGTCGGTCGCTATCCGATCGGAACAGAGCAACGTGGGCAAGACAATTTTAACTGGCTCCGACATTTTGAAATCAGCCTGCCTTTTACTGCAACGCTCACCATCCATTTCCCAAATCAAAGCAAACAAGTGATCATGAATGCTGCGTCTCCCGTAAGCGCCAGACAAACTCGGCTATTTGCACCAATCTGCCGTAATTATGACAAAGACTTACCTGTTGAGGATGCCTATACCTTTAATTTGCAAATTTTTGAAGAAGATCGACTCATTGTCGAAACACAGAAACCTGAATATCTACCACTGGATTTATCGATGGAAGCTCACTTTCCCGCAGATCGTAGCTCAAGCATGTATCGCCGACTTCTAAGGAAAATGGGATTCAATCCAATGTTTGCGGCCTAATCTATGCTTAAATTTAATTTTAATACGAAATAAAAAAGAGGCCCTGAATGGACCTCTTTTTTATTTCGATGTATCTGCCAGACTGAAATTAATCAATCGCTGGAACATAAGTTCCCGCAGCAATTGCATCTTTAATACGATCAGCTTCTGCAAGCACAAGTGCCAACAAGTTCTGAACGTTTTCAAGCGTTGCAACTGGACTTAAAGTGGTCATTTTCAATGATTGAACATTACCAACTTTAGTCACACCAATATTCGCTTCACCACGTGCAAACAATTCATCTGCAACGTTCTGGTTCAAGCTATCGATGAATTCAGCAGGATAACCTTCTGGTACGACACGGAACAGAACTGAAGCGAATTGTGGTTCAACCAGCAATTCCAGACCTGCTGTTGCTTTAATATAATCAGCAACTTCACGTGTTAATTTCACACCATGATCGATCATTGAACCATAAAGCTCTTCGCCTAATGCTTCAACTGTCATCCATAATTTCAATGCATCAAAACGACGAGTCGTTTGCAATGATTTAGAGACAAGGTTAGGTACACCGTGTTCTTCATCATAAGCAGAGTTAAGATATTCTGCTTCATAATGCATAAAGCGATAGTTTGCTTCGTCTTTCAATAAGAAAGCGCCACAGCTAATGCTTTGGAAATAATGCTTATGGAAATCAAGCGTGATTGAGTCTGATAATTCAATACCATCTAGCATTGCACGATGGTCATTTGAAAGAATCAGTGCACCACCCCAAGCTGCATCAATGTGCATCCATGAACCATATTTCGTGGTAATTTCACGGATTTTCTTGAGTGGATCAATCGCACCAGCATCTGTCGTACCCGCAGTTGCAACAACACACGCGACGATTTTGCCTTCAGCTTGAAGATGCGCCATGGTTTTTTCTAGTGCATCGACATCCATTTGTGCATTTTCATTCACAGGCACAGTCACAACAGACTGGAAGCCCATGCCCATCATCGCCATGTTCTTTTGCACAGAGAAGTGTGCATTTTCAGAACAGATGACTTTGACGTTTTTCATTGCATCTGCCGGGATCCCATCACGCTGAACAGACCATGGCTTGCCATTTTCGTCTTTCCAGTTTTTCGAGATGCACCAGTCACGTGCCAGTAATACGCCCATCAGGTTTGATTGCGTACCACCAGAAGTGAACACACCCGCCTGACCTGCACCATAACCCACTTTTTGACGAAGCCAGTCAATCAACTGTACTTCCATCAAAGAACCCGCTGGGCTTTGATCCCATGAGTCCATTGATTGGTTGGTTGCATTGATCAACACTTCCGCAATCTGGCTCATCACCATGGTTGGGCAGTGTAAATGTGCAAGTGAATGTGGGTGATGTACTTTCAAGCTTTTGTTGAGGAAAAGCTCAACCATACGTTGTAATGACTGCTGTACACCCAAGCCTTCTTTTGAAGGAGCAAAAGAGATTGCTTCGCGCAAATCCTTGATGCTGCCGCCCGTGTACATTTTGTCATTTTGCAACCATGCTGAAACGGCATTTACCGCCTCGCCCATTGCTGACTGATAGTCAGCAATAGATTGAGCATCATTGCAGAGTAACGCTTTACGATGTTCTGCAAAATCAACCATGAATTAGCCTCGTACTGCTTTTAATGCTTCAGCAATCGCTTTCTTGAAGCGAGCGATCACTTCAACACATTCGTCTTGGTTGATGATTAACGGGCAAAGTAAACGAATAACTGTACCGTTACGACCACCTTTCTCAAGCAATAATTTATTGTTGAAACATGCGGCTTGAATCGCTGCTGCCAACTGAGCATCTGCAGGATGAGAACCCATATGATCAGCAGGTTTACGCTCATCAATGATCTCGATACCAATCATCAAGCCACGACCGCGCACATTACCAATACATGGGAATTCTTGCACAAGTTTTTTCAACTCAGCTTGTAAGAAATCACCACGCTCTTGCGCATTCTGAGCAAGGTTTTGTTCTTTGATCACTTGAAGTGATGCCAAACCAGTACCCATTGCAAGTTGGTTACCGCGGAATGTACCTGAGTGTGTACCTGGCTGCCATGCATCAAACTTACGTTTAATACCTAATACTGCAAGTGGTAAGCTACCACCAACCGCTTTAGACATCACCACAACATCAGGCTCGATTCCTGCATGTTCAAAAGCAAACATTTTGCCTGAACGTGCGAAACCAGCTTGAACTTCGTCCAAAATTAAAACGATGTTGTGCTTTTCAGTCACTTCACGGATTTTTTTCAACCATTTAACAGGTGCAGTCACAACACCGCCTTCACCCTGAATCGCTTCAAGAATGACAGCAGCAGGCTTGGTTACACCGCTTTCAACATCTTCAATGAAGTTTTCAAAGTAGTATGTCAAAGCATCAACACCCGCTTCACCACCTAAACCAAGTGGGCAACGATATTCATGTGGGTATGGCATAAACTGAACACCTGGCATTAAGCCATTCACAGCATTCTTCGCAGACAGGTTACCTGTCATTGCAAGCGCGCCGTGCGTCATACCATGGTAGCCGCCAGAGAAACTAATCACTGAGCTACGACCCGTATAGGTTTTTGCTAATTTAATTGCTGCTTCTGTACCATCTGCACCTGTTGGGCCACAGAATTGTAAGCAATACTCTTCTTTACCGCCTGGCAAATAAGCCAGCAACGCTTCAGTAAACGCATCTTTTAAAGGAGTCGTTAAGTCTAAAGTATGCAATGGCAAACCACTTGCCAATGTGTCTTGAATACTTTGAATCACCGCAGGATGATTATGGCCTAAAGCCAATGTTCCTGCCCCAGCTAAACAATCAAGGTACTCTGTACCTTCAACATCAGTAACCCAGCAGCCTTGTGCTTTCGCTATCGCTAACGGTAATTTACGTGGATAACTACGAACATTTGATTCCATCTGACTTTGGCGAGTCAGATAATATTCGTTGGTTGCATTAGCGGCAGGATTTACGGAAGTAACGCTCATATCGAATTACCATCTCTGATATGGGTGAAAGAAATAAGTCTGGTGACTTGCGGTCGTTTGACTCGGTGCTTTTTAGAATCTAGTGTAGACACTTGTTTATATCTTTCAACTAGGAGCGAGATGATACCTAATTTTGCAAGAAAATAAACACTTTTTATGCCTGACATTCATCTAATCTTATTGAAAAAATGTATCATTCCAATAACTATGATGAATTATGATCATACTATGTGACAAGCGGAAGAAAGTAAGCTTTTTTAAATCCCCCTTCCATTTTTAGATAAATGGTCAAATCAATCGATCTAATTATTTAATTTTTAAAGTTTTTCATTTTATTTTCCTGTTGCAAAACACTGCTAATCCCTTACAAAGTCACCACAAAATATGCAGAAGTTCACCATCAGTTCTTTTTAATATCAAATCTGTAAAAAATAAATTTTCAACATCAAATTCTAAGGAAAATTTTATGCGTACTTTAGCACTTGCTACATTGATGATCGGAGCTGCACTCAGCCCAACTCTTTTTGCTCATGAGACAGAGAATTTGAACTATAACATTGTAAATATTCAGGCAGATGCCTCACGTCAGGTCGCAAATGATGAAATGCGTGCCGTACTCTTTATTGAAAAAAGCAACAAACAACCTGCTGAACTATCAAACCAGATCAATCAATTGATGAATCAGGCGCAAGCAATTGCACGTAAATATAATCAGGTCAAGGTCGAAACAGGTACACAAAGCACCTACCCTGTTTATGACAATGACAGCAATAAACTGAAAGAATGGCGTGCCCGTGCCGAGATCCAACTTGAAAGTAAAGACTTCAAGGCAGCAAGTCAGCTGATCAGTGAGTTACAGCAAAGCTTCCAGACTCAGTCGATCAACTTTACCGTGTCGGACGAACAACGTAAAAAAGTTGAAAATGAGCTGATGATTGAAGCATCGAAAAACTTCCAGCAACGTGCTCAAGCTATTACCCAAGCATGGAATAAAGGTCAATATAATCTGGTGAGCTTGAATCTCAATACCAGTAATTATTTCCCGCAACCGATGATGCGTGGCGGTGGTATGGCTAAGTTTGCAATGGCTGAAGCTGCACCTGCACAGGATATGGCTGCTGGTGAATCAAAAATTACCGTCAGCGCCAACGGTTCGATCCAGTTTAAATAATCTGTCTTTTCAGTAAAAACCGTGCTCAAGCACGGTTTTTTGTTGTTTGAAATAGCCAAAAATACCTTTAGCAAAAAAACAATAAACTTAACTCATCTCATAGTTATAAGTGATAATCGTTCTTATTTTATTTCTTTAAATAAGCGATTAAGATTCGGGGAAATTTACAGCATTTGCTCATCTTATGAAACCTGTCACCGATTCTGCTGCATCTAAGAAATTTCAGCCCTCAACCCTGAGCCTCGCCATTGCAATTCTATGTAGTGGAATTTCTCATACAACATTTGCCAATGAAGAATCCCCTGTTGAAACTCAAACACTTGCAACGATTTCTGTTAAAGCTCAAGGCAACTGGCTGGAAAATGCCAATGCAGAAAAGGTACAGCAACATGCAGGCGCACGTAGCATTATTGATCGTAAACGCTTGGATGAAATCGCAACCACTTCGATTCGTGATGCATTAAAACAAATTCCAGGAGTTCAAGTTCAGGACAGCAATGGTACAGGCGGCAGTGATGTTTCTTTAAATATTGGTGTGCGCGGCCTCACCTCTCGTTTATCGCCTCGCTCTACTGTGCTTATGGATAGTGTCCCGCTTTCTTTTGCACCTTATGGTCAACCACAATTATCTTTAGCCCCTGTGTCGATGGGCAATATTGAATCTGTAGATGTAGTTCGCGGCGCAGGTTCTGTCCGTTTTGGGCCACAAAACGTGGGTGGAATCATTAACTTCACAACACGTGCCATTCCACAAGAGTTTTCGGGCTCAGTTGGCTTAACCACAGAGTTTGCAACAGGAACAGATCAACTCAAATATACGCCTAATTTATTTATTGGTGGTACTTTAGATAATGGCTTAGGTTTGGCCTTACTCTATTCGGGTACCAAAGGTGATGGCTATCGTGAAGCCAATAATAAAATTGATATCGATGATGTCATGTTAAAAACTGCCTACCAATGGACCGATCAGGATGCAATTGCTGTCAATCTTCATCATTATGAAGGCCGTGGCGAAATGCCAGAAGGTTTAACTACAGCACAATTTACCGACAATCCTTATCAATCAAATCAAAACCGTAATTATTTCGCGGGCCGCCGTTCAGATATTTCTGTCAAATATAGCCATAAAGATGAACTCAATAACTTTGAAGTCTTGGGCTATTACGTCGACTCTTTCCGTACTAGCGATTTAGAATCTATTTCAGATAATGGCACAAGTCGTATTAGCAACTCCCCTCGTGACTATAAATATTTTGGGATTGAGCCCCGCTATTCACGTGCCTATAGCTGGGGCAGCATGGATAACGAAGTCACTGTTGGCTATCGTTATTTACAAGAAGAAAGCTCTGAGTTTTCAGGACGTACAGATTCATACAATACCATTACAGGTACTCCAGGCGAACGTATTGCTAATACCACCAGTGAAGGTGGCACCAAAGCACATGCAGTATATATTGACAACCGTTTTGGTATGGGCAATTGGATCGTTACTCCAGGTGTTCGTTTCGAGTCAATTGATACGCATAATGATTTCACTGCCTATCAAAAAGGCGTTGCAATCAATACTGTTCATCCAAAAATCAGATCAGATGAGTTTTTACCAAGTTTATCGGTACTTTATAAAGCCAACGAAAACTGGAATATCTTTGCCAATGCAGGCGTTTCATTTGGTCCGCAACAATATAACCAGTTGGTCACCACCAGAACAATTGATGGTAACAATACTGCGGTTACGACATTGGATGGCTTACATCCAGAAAAATCCAAAAACTATGAAATCGGCACCAAGTACCTAGGCAATGGACTGAGTGCTGAATTGACTGTCTTCTATTTAGATTTCGATAAAGAATTGATGTTAGAGCGACCTGATAATATCGGGACAGGCATCTGGACAGATTTGGGTGCAACCAGTCATAAAGGCGTTGAGACTGGAATCAGCTATGATTTCGGACAGCTTGCAGATGTACTGGAAGGTTTCAAAGTCTATGGTAACTATACCTTTACCAAAGCAACCTCCGAAGCAGGAAAATTTGAAGGTAAAGATCTTCCCTATTACTCACGCCATGTAGGCAATTTAGGTATGGCTTATCAAATAGATAACTGGTCGGTCAATGCCGATATGTTTGCCCAATCGAAACAACATGCCCCAGGTTCAGGTGATATTTATCAAATTGAAGAAACAGCGGATGGTCGTACAGGTGATATCCCAGGTTATTCAACCTTTGCGGTACGCGCAGGCTATGATTTTAGTAATCAGCTTAAAGGCTTAAAAGTTGCAGGCGGTATAAAGAACGTGTTTGATAAGCAATATTATACCCGTTCATCAGATTCAACGGGCGGTAAATATGTAGGTCAACCACGAACCATTTTCTTGCAAACCTCTTATGATTTCTAAATAAAAGAAAGCCGAACTTTTGAGTTCGGCTTTTTATTTGCACATGTCATCGCAAAGTTTTTTAATTACAGCAACGTAACTATTATTTATTCATTGCAAGATAATTTTCCAGTTCAACCCAATCGGGTAGCTCATCAAATGCCACTCGCATTTCAGATGCTTTTGCCCAACTGACTGCCGAATTCGTACAAAAATTTAACTCAAGTTCAGGTGTAAATTCTTCGAGAATGAGCCCCAAAGGAATCCACATAATCTTTGGATTGATAACCAGTGCATTCGGAACAGGTGAACCACACTGTTTGCAAAAACAACTGGTAAATCCAGTATCCTTGATATAGGTTTGAATGAATGGTTCGCCTTGCAGCCATTGAAAAGATTGCGCTTGGACAAAAGTGGATGCATTCGATGCAGCCCCACTCTGCTTACGACAAAGACTGCAATAACAACGATACATCATTTTGATGCTTGCTAGAAGAAACTGAAAGCTGATCGCACCACACAGACAAGCCCCTGTAAATTGTATCTTCTGATGGTTTGCTCTCATCAATGATAATCCTGATTGTTGTTATCTGATTGAGCTTGGCTCAAATGTTGTAATGAATCCCAAGCTGCTTGAGCCAAAGTCTCACGATACACTTTGGGATTAGTTACGACTTTTCCAGAGAGCCAAGCGCGGCAATAACTTTCAGTTGCACCAATCACCAAAGACATCATTAGCTCTGTTGGCACTGATTTTAATAAACTGGCATCAGCATAGTTAGAAATATAGCCAATGATGTTTTGATTTCTGAGTTTATTTTTGTCATTTAAGACTTGTCGATATTCACCCTGCCGTACACTCAGATGGGCGAACAAAAGAAATTGCGCAAACTTGGGCTGATCAGAGACCCAGTCGGTATAACTATAAATCAGCGCATAGAGTAGTCCTTTGAGTGATTTTGCTTCTTTTAAGTATTGGTCACGCAATAGTGCTTGATCATCCAACGCAGCAAACACCAGTGCTGCAATCACCCCTTCTTTATTCTTAAAATGATGATAAATCGCCCCCACGCTACTGTCAGATTTGTCACGAATCATTTCAATACTGGTGCTGTCCAAACCATATTCAAGAAAGCACGACAAAGCATCCTGCAAAATCTGTCGTTTTAATAAAGACCTGCGTTGTGGATATAAACGTTCTAATAACTGCTGAGCTGCCTGCATGCTTTCATCAAAATAACCAATAATCGGAACTATTGTGTATGACTTGACCACAGCTTGTAAACAGAATTATATTCTTTTTAAGAATTTAATTCTGTATCAGGACATTTAAAATGGCAAGCACCTTAGATTTATGGAATAAAGTATCGGCCTTACCTGCAGGTAAATGGACATTCACCCGAATGTTATGCCTTAAAGCACCGTATTTCAGCAGTATCTCTCCCTTATTTGAGGAGCTAAAACCCAATTCCTGCAAAATTAGTATCAAGAAAAAACGGAACGTGTTGAATCATATTGGTACGGTACATGCGATCGCGATGTGTAATATGGCAGAACTTGCGGGTGGGACCATGACTGAAGTGACGGTACCCACAACCCATCGCTGGATTCCCAAAGGCATGACGGTTGAATATTTAAAGAAGGCTGAAACCGATCTGATTGCGATTGCTAGCCCTGTTGATGAGCATTACGATTGGGACAAAGCTGGTGAATACTTGGTCAATGTTGATATCGTGGATCAGCAGGATGAAAAAGTTTTCCATGCCACTATCACCATGTGGATTTCAAAAAAGAAGAAATAAAATAACAAAGCCCTGACATTAATCAGGGCTTTGTTTTAACTGAACAGTTTACTTTTTAAATGGCAGTGCATATTTAAAAATACGTCCGACCACTTCACCAAACTGTTTCACAAAGCTGGCATTGTTATAATTCAAACCATACTTTTCACAGACTGCCTGTACTTTAGGTGCAACCTGACGGTAGCGGCGTGCAGGAATATCTGGGAATAAATGATGCTCAATCTGATGGCTCAAATGTCCCGTTAAAATATGAAAGGCTTCTGAACCCGTCAGGTTTGATGAACCGCGAATCTGACGCATATACCAGTGTCCACGACTTTCATCCTGCAACACAGCTTTAGGGAACACCTCGACATCTTTGGTAAAATGTCCACAGAAAATAATACTGAAGGTCCAGACATTACGAATTCCGTTTGCCACCAGATTGCCCGTAAATACAGGAATTGCAGAAGGCCCAGCAATCAAAGGAAAGAACACATAGTCCTTAAACATTTGCTTGAGGATTTTCTTCTGTGCAGGCTGCCATTCACGTTTAAATTGCGCGATGGTTTTACGCTTATACAATACCTTGCCCAACTCCAGATTCTGGATCGCTACGCCCCACTGGAACAATAAGCTAAATGGCACGATATACATCGGTTGAATCAAGGTGAATTTAGACCAGCGTTGTTCTGGAAATAAACGGAATACCCCGTAGCCCACATCATCATCCATACCTTTAATATTGGTATAAGTATGGTGTTTGTAGTTATGGGTTTGGCGCCAGTTATCAGAAGTACCAACGGTATCCCACTCATAAGTTTGACCATTGAATTTTGGATCATTCATCCAGTCATATTGTCCATGCATGACATTATGACCCAGCTCCATATTTTCCATGATCTTGGCAAAGCCGAGTAAGCCTGTGCCCACTAACCATGCTGGCGGAAACCAACCCAGAAATAAGCAGGCACGACCTAGCATGCTGCTATAACGAATCGTGGAATAGACACGGCGAATGTATTTCGCATCTTTCTCGCCAATATCGTCCAGTACCTCTTGTTTAATTTGATCAAGTTCACGAGCAAACGCATCTAACTCGGCAGCAGTAAGATCACGATTTTTAGGATTTTTGAAAAATTCAATTTTAACAGGCATGTTCATAATCAATTTCTCTCTTATAGATCAATCACAAGATCAGACTGGGCTGAATTGACACAAATTTTTAACAACTGAGCAGGTTCATTATTGGCCGCGCCATTCAATAGGTTTTTGGTGGCACCTTGCGCCTTGTTGCAGGCACATTTATTACAGATTCCCATCCGGCAACCGTGATTCGGTTTAATGCCTTGATGCTCCAGACTGGAAAGAATCGACTGGCCTTTCGGAATCGCAATCGTCTTATTGGATTGCGTCAAGGTCACATTAATAAAACCCGTCTCAGTGCTATCTTCCGTAAACTGGCTCAAACTAAAGGCTTCTGTTTGCAGTGCTGCGGCATCTTTAAACAGGCTTTCCGCCGATGCTGCAAAACCTGATGGCCCGCATGCATAAACCGTGGTATCGCTTAACGTAGTGAATTGATCCACATGGCTTTGATTTAAACGCTGATCTTGTTCTTGGGTATAAAAAATCTGATAACTAAAATTAGAGAAGTTTTCTGATACTTCTTTCAGATATTCAACATAGGCTGCATCTGCCTGAGTCTTGACCCAATACATCAATTGAACTGTATGTGTATTCAATTGTTTAGACTGGCACAAGGCTTCAATCAGACTCAGCATCGGCGTAATGCCACTACCAGCTGCCAACAATAATAAATGAGACGTCTCAATGGTCTGTTGCATTTCACCATAAGGTTGTCCCAAACGGAGGACATGACCAGTTTGGCTGTGCTCAACCAACCACGAACTTACCAGACCTTGATCCACTCTTTTAACAGTTAAACACAAGTGATCTGCATCAATCTGCATCAGGCTATAAGTACGCTCGTAATGACGACCTTCAATCTCAACCGTTACAGGATGGTGCTGCCCTGCCACACCTCGTACCACATGACGGTTGCACTGTAAAATCAGGCTGACTGTATCCTTTGCCACATTTTGTTTTTTTACGATTTTGGCAAGTGGCTGATTGATTGACCACAAGGGATTGATTTTCTGTAACCAAAAATTGGCGTCATGGCTGTTCATTACACTTTGAGCCAACGAATTAAATAGAGAATTTCTCTTTTCAATTGCTTGCATGAGCAGTTTTACTCTGGTTGTTTGCTAATTATTATACACATGTATATATATTTGTATATACACTCGTATAAGAATTTACATTTCACAAGTACAACGACAATCGCTATAATCCCGAGTAGCTTACTTATATATTGAAAATAATGGTTCATTCTTCTTTTTTACCGCTCGGCCATGACACCGTAAACGAACAAGATGTCATTCCCATGAAATCTCCTGTACGTTCGGTGGGTAGGAAAGCAACGATTACAAAAGAAGAGTTGTTTCAAGCCACTCTGAATCTGATCGGCCCGCAAAAAAGTATCGCATCCCTCAGTTTACGTGAAATTGCACGTGAAGCTGGCATTGCACCAAACAGCTTTTATCGTCATTTCAAAGATATTGATGAACTAGCGATTGCATTGATTGATCAATCTGGTCTAGTACTTCGTCGCATTATTCGCGAAGCACGTTTACAGGCTTCAAAGCAGCAAAGCATTATTCGTAGTTCGGTTGAAGTGTTTATTCAACAACTGAATACCGACGAAGGCAATCTGAGTCTGTTATTGCGCGAAGGCTATACGGGTTCAACGTCATATAAAGCTGCGGTTGATCGCCAGCTCAATTTCTTCCAGCAAGAATTGCAAGAAGACCTGATCCGTTTAGAACGATTAAATAACAGCAAAATCAGTCATGCTGATCTGGCTGCCAAAGCCATTACCCAACTGGTATTTAACATGGGTGCGAAAGTCATTGATCTACCTGTGGAGCAACGTACCGAAGTTGCGGAACAGACCATGGTGATGATCCGTATGATTTTAGAAGGCGCTCGTCATATTCATGAAACGGAAATTGATTAATTCTTTGCATCACAATACGATAGATCTCAGCAAAATTATATTTTGTCTCTTAGCATAACAACTTAAATCAGGCATATAGATCATGAATCTACTGAATGACCGTCAAAGCATCATCGCCAGTTTTATCCTGATGTCTTTATTTTTAATGATGGTCATTCCCCTGCATTTACTGCCAAGTTTCTTTGCCGGGTTTCTGGTTTTTGAAATTATTAACAGTTTAAGTTCAATTGTTGAAAAACATATTGATGGTCAACGTGCTCGTATTTTTATCAGTATTATTCTGGGGATATTGGCAACCGTGCTGATCGGCTTCTTTATTACCAGCCTGATCAGCTTTGTGATTTATGATCTTAAAGGTACAGGGCTAAATTCTTTCAATATTAAAATCGACCAGACGCTGATCAAGTTTCAGGCGGAGATGAGCCATTATTTGCCGGGCTATCTGCCGCATAGTGTTGCCGATATCAAGAATCAGATCTTGTCCTTTATTAAGAATAATATTTCCATTGTTAAAAATACGGGCACCGATATTCTGCATAATCTGGCCACAATGGTGATCGGCCTGATTGTTGGTATTCTGGTATCAATCCAGAATTTTAAACAACATGCCCCGCAACCTGCATTTAAGGCAGCAATTCTGCATCGTATCCAAAAGCTTTCGGTTTCTTTTAAAAACGTTGTCTTTGCTCAGGTCAAGATTTCACTGATTAATACCGTGTTATTCATGATCTTTGTGTTTATTGTTCTGCCTCTATTCAATATCCACTTACCTTTTGCCAAGACCCTGACCATTCTGACCTTTATTTTTGGTCTACTCCCGATCATTGGTAACCTGATTTCAAATACCCTGATCATTATGGCAGGCTTAACCATTTCCTTGTCTGTGGCAGCGATTGCACTGGCCTATCTGGTGATTATTCACAAACTTGAATATTTTATTAACGCCAAAATTATTGGTACCAAAATCAATGCCAGTGCATGGGAAGTATTATTGGCGATGCTGATTTTTGAAGCTATTTTTGGGCTGAGCGGTTTGATTGTTGCACCAATTTTCTATGCCTATATCAAACTGGAATGCAAAGACGCAGGCCTGATCTAAGCCATTTTTTTACAAGTGAATACGCAGCGTAACAGATTGAATCATCATTTAATCTGAATCAAAACCTGCGTTTCTAAAAATAAAATTGATGATAACTAAACTTACAAAAGATTAGAAAATGAAAACACTCACTGCCCTATTCACGGCGTAAGCTAGAGATGAATTAGGCGGTTTTTTATTCACTACATTTCATCACATTATAATTGAATGAGGTAACTATGAGTTCTTCAGCAGCTAAAGCTTTAAAAGTATATACACGTAATAATTTAGATGATGCGATCAAAGAATCTACCGTAAAAATTTTAAATCAAATTCTTGCCAATCTTATTGATCTTTCGTTACTGACGAAACAGGCGCATTGGAACATGCGGGGTAGCAACTTTATTGCGGTACATGAAATGTTAGACATGTTCCGTACCTCGCTGATCACACACTTGGACAATGTAGCTGAGCGTGCCGTACAGATCGGTGGAACAGCGTTGGGAACAACGCAATCTGTTGGCGAAAGTTCGCACCTTAAGCCTTATCCAGTGGCGATCCACGCGGTACAAGATCACTTAAAAGAACTGGCAGATCGTTATGGTGTGGTTGCCAACCATCTGCGTGATACCATTGATGAAATTCAGGATCCGATTTCAGAAGATATTCTGCATGCTGCACTCGAAGATCTGGATCAATATTTATGGTTCCTGGAAGCCAATATCGATCAAAAATAATCAAAAGTAGACCACAAAAAAGAGGACATATTGTCCTCTTTTTTATTTCTATCTCAATTATGGTTTAACCACAACCAACACCTGAATCGCTTCTGGAGTTACAGAAAGACCATCTAACAGGCCTAAACCTTCTTTTTGGAATTTCTGTAAACGCTCAATTTCATCTTCACGAATACTTGGGTTAAATTGCTTGAGATAAGTTAAACGGTCAATTTCATATTGCCATTTACCGCTGTAATGCTCTTTGGCTTGTTGCATCAACTCTGGTAATGATTCTTTAGCAATATCCAGCGCCTGTGCATAACGTGATTCAATTACTTCACGGCGTGCTTTCACCACCTGACGGCAGCTATTACCGTCTAAATGATGCAAGTATGGACGTAAAATGCTTGGATCAATCTTGGCAGACAAGTCCTGACCATTTTCACTGAGCAATACACGGATCAGTTGTTTCGGTAAGCTTGATGGCAGATTCAATGCTTTTGGCGCCACCACATCGACCTTAAACCAGACTTCTAATAACACTGAACCTTGTTTCAGGGCATTCGATTTGAGTAAAGCAACATTGGTACTACCAAATGATTGCGTGCGGATCATCTCCATCACACTTTCAATAAATGGATGTTCCAGCGTCAGGTACTGTGCATCTTCACGGATTTGTGCCTGATCACGATAGAAGGTTGCTGTCATACCCTCTTCGTCTAGAGTTAGACCTTGAACTTGCATTTGATCAGTCGGCTTGATAATCACCGTACCGTTACTTTGCTCATCAAAATCGATATTGGTTGATGACATGAAACGCTTCACAAACATTGGTAAAGTGGTGTTGTCATCATAATCTTCAAGCGCTTGCACGATGCCCTGCGCAACCACTGGACGGCATGAATTGTACTCAAGCAAACGGTCACGACCCGCCTGTAATTCAGCTTCCAGCGCTTGACGCTGTACATTCACTTCTTCAAGTAAATCTTCAAAGGTCTGGCCTTGATCTGCGAGTAAGCAATCTTTCAGCTCAACAATAAAGTTCTCTTGTAGCGTTTGTGCCGTTGGAGAAATATTGCTGAAAATATTGAGTGCTTCGTTGTACCAGCGGAACATACGCTCTTGCGCTGTCCCCATGAGATAAGGCACATGGATCTGGATACGATTTTCCTGACCAATACGATCCAGACGACCAATACGCTGTTCGAGTACGTCAGGGTTTGCTGGCAAATCAAATAAAATCAAATCACTGGCAAACTGGAAGTTACGCCCTTCTGAACCAATCTCGGAACACAGCAAGATTTGTGCACCATAGCTGTCTTCGGCAAAGTATGCTGCCGCTTGGTCGCGCTCCAGCAAGCTCATGCCTTCATGGAACATCGCTGTACGAATACCTGCATGTAAACGCAATACATTTTCCAGCGCTTCGACGACAGGCCCACTACGTGCAATCAATAATACTTTTTTGTGTTTTAAGTCTTTACGCAAGACTTCCATCAACCAAGGCACACGCGGATCATTTTCCATCCATGCACCATCAAGCTGACCTTCTTCTGGCCACATCTGCTCGCGCATTTTGCCGTCCATTGACCAGTCTTCTGGCGCTGTTAATGGCGCTGGCTGACAATCACGGCCTGGGAAGCCTTGAATCGCTTCACGGGTATTACGGAACAGGATACGACCTGTACCATGACGGTCCAATAATTCATGAATTGCACGCATACGCTGTTCAGGCTGATCATCAATTCGATGACCCAATAAGCCTTCCAGTGCAACAAGATGATCTTCTGTTAAAGCGTCATCTGACATCAACACTTCTGCAATTTTCGCAGTTTGCTGATATTGCTCTTCTTCATCAAGGAAACGGTCAAGGCTGCTAAAACGTTGCGGATCAAGCAAACGTAAACGCGCAAAATGACTTTCTACACCAAGTTGCTCTGGAGTTGCAGTGAGCAGCAACACACCAGCTGTCTGTTCTGCCAATTCTTCAACGAGGTCATAACGATCATTGCCGCCTTCTTCCTCACTCCACATCAAGTGATGTGCTTCATCGACCACCAATAGATCAAAACCAGCTTCCATCGCCTGCTCACGCAAGTCATCATGGTCAACCATCAGGTCAACGCTGGCAATGATGCATTGTTCAGTCAAGAACGGATTTAAATCAGGATCATGTTCTTTGATCGATGCGGTACGGGTTAAATCAAATAGAGAGAATTGCAAATTGAAACGGCGACGCATTTCAATCATCCACTGATATTGCAGTGAATCAGGCACCAAGATCAGAATACGTTCTGAACGGCCTGTTTTGAGTTGCTGGTGGATAATCAAACCCGCTTCAATGGTTTTACCCAAGCCAACTTCATCAGCCAGTAAAACACGCGGCGCAAAACGCTTGCCGACTTCATGTGCAATATAAAGCTGATGCGGAATTAAACCGACACGCGCACCAAGAAATCCACGTAAAGGGCTGGTATGCATTTGCGCCTGCAATAACATGGCTTCAATACGCAGGTCATACCATTCTTTATAATCGACTTGGCTAGCTAACAAACGCTCTAAAGGTTTTGACAGCTGGATTTGCGCACCGATACGGGTTTCGTTCAGTGACTTGCGTTCTTGTTCGCCATTTTCCAGTGTACGAACTACATCATAACGAAGGACGCCATGACGGTCTTCAATCGACTCAACAATCCACTTAAGGCCTTCTTGGTCTTGGACTTCATCATTTACATTGAAGATGATGCGAGATAAAGGCGCATTGTTGCGTGCATAGACACGAGTTTCATCACTTTTAGGGAATAAAATGCTGATAGAACGTTCATCTACATCAATAAGAACCCCTAAACCGAGTTCAGTTTCAGTATCTGATAACCAACGTTGACCAATAGCAAACTGCTGCAATTTTTCCACCTTTATCTCAAGTTAGCCCACATATTTTATGCCCTGACCCAAATAAAAGTTAAGGCATTTTATGTAGTTTTCAACGATGTATTTTGACACAAAGCATCATTAAATAGCGTGCATCACATCGTGTTTCATAAAAAAGTTTTTAGACTAAAACGGTACAGGACAATCAAATGTCAGTTGCGCACCTGTTTTAGGATGAGCGAAGCTTAATTGCGTTGCATGTAAGCACAAACGCGCATAAAGCTGCTGCTGTTCTGGTGTGGCATATAAGGTATCGCCCAGAATCGGATGACCTAAATATTGCATATGCACACGAAGCTGATGTGAACGCCCTGTAATCGGAATCAGTTGAACTCGGGTTACAGCTTGTCCTTGAATTTCTAAATGTTCAATCGCTTGCCATTCCGTTAATGCTGGTTTGTGATGAGTGGCATCAACAATATGCAATGGCGGACGGCTTGGATCATAAATCACAGGAATATCAACAGTGCCCTGACCTTCTAAATGGCCTGCAACCAAAGCTTGATAAATTTTTGAAGTTTGACGATCCTGAAACTGACGTGAAATCGTGCTCTGTCCAAATTTGGACAAGCCAAAGACCAAGATCCCTGAAGTGTCACGATCTAGACGATGAATCAGTAAGGTTTTGGGTTCTAGTTCTAATAGACGATTGATTAAACAATCTTGTAAATCTGGCGTTTTCCCAGGTACGGTGAGTAAGCCTGCTGGTTTATGGATGACCATAAAATCTTCATCACGATGAATCAAATGTTCACTTAGAAAATCACTCAAGGTAGCCTTCCAACGACTGGATGAAAACAAGCGGGCAATCATAAAAAGCTTGGCGCTGAATTACAATGCATGACACGTATTTTTACTATTTTTTTTCGTGTTTCTCTCGAATTTTCATCCAGATTCGAATTTAAATGCTGATTTAGACTTGTTGCTCTAGAAATTGTTGAATCGCATGCTGAGCAATTTCTGCATCTTGGAAAGATTGTACACCCGAAACACCAACAGCTCCGACAACCTGCCCTTGATAAACAATCGGCTCACCGCCTTCTAACATGCCTTTTGCCGCATTAATGGTTAAAAAGCCGATTTTACCATCACGGATCATATCTTCGGATGCCTTGGTTGCTCTTCGACTGACCGCAGCAGATTGTGCTTTTTCTTGGCAAATCTCGGTTGATAATACTGATGCGCCATCCATACGCTTCATCATTAATAAGGTTCCACCGTCATCGACCACTGCGATACTGACATTAAAACCATGTGCTGTTGCATATTGTGATGCTGCATGAACCAGAATTTCTACATCAGCAGAAGTTAAATAATGTTTAGTTTTCATGTTTTACTCCATTCCTATGAGTTTCTTATATAAAGCTTGTTTAAACATATGCTACAAGCGCTATCTTACAGCTTGCCTAAGCCAATACGTTCGCGCTTTGGGACAGCCAAAGACAAACGCCAAGATAGTGGATTATTCAAGCATATTTTACTTTGCGATACAGTAAAGATTCTTTATCTTTACTGCTATTCGTCGCTGAGGTTTATCGTAAAAATAGATGAAAACTCAATAAGATTTGGATGATGACTCAGCATTATTTTTTTAATGAGTTAAAGTCGGCTTCTATTTAGATCAACCTAAACAGCAGCCATAAAAAAAGCCCGAATAAATCGGGCTTGTGTATCACATGTTTATTTCATTTCAGCAAAGGTTTCTTTGGCTGCCTGAATGGTATCTGCAATATCCTGATCTGAATGCATTGACGAAATAAAGCCTGCTTCAAATGCAGAAGGTGCAAGATAGACACCACGCTTTAGCATGCCATGGAAGAATTTCTTAAATGCTTCAACATCACAGGCCAACATTGAATCAAAGCTGGTAATGTCATCCTGATCCGTGAAATACAAACCAAACATGCCGCCCACTTGCTGGGTCTTAAATGGAATCCCCGCTTCGTCTGCCGCAGCCTGTAAGCCCGCAAGCAATTTGGCTAACTGTGCAGCAAGCTTGTCATAGAAACCCGGTTCACGTAAATGTTTGAACATTGCGATACCTGCACGCATTGCCAATGGGTTCCCTGACAATGTACCTGCTTGATAAACGCCACCTAAAGGTGCGATGCATTCCATAATTTCACGTTTACCACCAAAAGCACCGACAGGTAAGCCAGCACCAATGATTTTACCCAACGTAGTCAAGTCAGGTTTAACATTATAAACCGATTGAGCACCACCTAAAGCAACACGGAAACCAGTCATCACTTCATCAATAATGAAGACAGATTTATATTCATCACAAACATCACGGATCGCTTGCAAGAAACCATCGATTGGTGTCACCAAGTTCATATTGCCTGCAACAGGCTCAATGATCACACCCGCAATCTCATGACCAAATTTGCTAAAGCATTCTTTTAACGCTTCGATATTGTTATATGGCAGCGTTAAGGTATGTTTTGCAAAATCAGCAGGTACACCTTTTGAGGTTGGCTCACCTTCACCTAAAGTCAGCAAACCAGAACCTGCTTTTACTAACAATGAATCCGAATGACCGTGGTAACAGCCTTCAAATTTTACAATCTTGTCACGACCCGTATAACCACGTGCCAGACGAATCGCGGTCATGGTTGCTTCAGTACCTGAACTGGTCATACGCACCAATTCGATTGAAGGCATAATGTCGCAAATCGTATCGGCTAAAGTGGTTTCGTGCACAGTTGGTGCACCAAAACTTAAACCATCTTCTGCCGCAGTTTGTACCGCTTGAATAATATCTGGATGTGCATGACCTAAGATCATTGGGCCCCATGAACCAACATAGTCCACGTAACGCTTGCCATCAACATCCCACAAATATGCACCTTTTGCCTTTTCGATAAAGACAGGCGTACCGCCAACACCGTTAAATGCACGTACAGGAGAGTTAACACCACCTGGAATATGTTTATTTGCTTGTTTAAATAGCTGTTCTTGCTTTGGAGATAAACTCATATAAGGCTCAACCTAGAATCAAGGACAAGGAACGCTGTCGTTCCGAGAAACAATGAAAGCTCCGCAAAAGCGGATGCCTATAATTAGTCAAATAACGTTGCCCATGCAGTTACACGAGCAGGAATTTCGGCTGTTGATCGTCCTAATATATCACTAATTACCGCACAAAGGCTCGCTCCAGCCTCAATCACCACTTGAGAATTTTCCACAGTCAGACCACCAATTGCACAAATCGGCACAGCAAACTTTTGTTTCGCCTGTTTGATAACTTCGATACCGACATTGCCCGCTTCAGGTTTGGTTGAGGTGGCATAGACTGCACCAAACGCGACATAAGTTGCGCCATCGGCAATCGCCTTTTCAGCCAATTCCAGTGAGTTTAAGCAGGTACGGCCAATAATCACACCTTTCGGTAAACGTGCAGCAGCATCACTTATTTCCCCATCGGACTGCCCAAGATGTACACCCAAACCAAATTGTTCAGCCAGCGCCAGATCATCATTAATGACGAAAGGAACCTGATGCTGTTCACACAATGCTTTGATCTGCTCTACTTCATGTGGCTGTTGTGCTTTTTCTACTTTCTTACGACGATATTGCAGAATCGCAATCTGTCCTGTTGCCAAAGCAACATCTAGTTTTTCGAGTAAGAGCTGGATTGGGTCATCGTTGGTGATGAGGTAAAGACCACGCATGAATGTTTCACTATTCACTATAATTACATTAGCTTCAGGGTATATTTTCTTATCTAAAATTTAAAGAGAGGGAGTGTATTTACATCATTAATCTTTATACATCAGAGCAAATAAAAAAGCCGCCAAAGCAGCTTTTCAAATATCAAATGAATTTTACGACTCAATTTTATCAAACTGACGATCAATCAAACTCAAACGACCACGGGTAATATCCGACAGCATCCGCCAATCTGAAATAAAACTATAAAGTGGTTGCTTAAAGCTGGCAGGCTTATTATGTTCAAAAAAGAAATGCCCGACCCACGCACAGGCATAACCCGAAACCAAACCATATACCGCATATTTGGCCTGACGCTTACGAATGGCTTTGCTAAAGAAATATAAACCGATCGAGCTGCCCGCTGCATGCAAACGACGGCTGGCAATACTACGGTGTTCAGTTAAATAAAAGCGATAAAATTCATCATAATTTTTAATCGGTAATGAAAATTCCACTGGCTGGGTGATATTGGCTGGTGCATTCATTTCTAGATCATCCTAATCCTGCAAGACTCTACACACGTTAATGCATTTTTTGTACAAAATAAAGTCATTGTATCCCCTGCTTTCAATCCTTAAAACAACTTTACAATGATTTTTCAGATCAACAGTTTATACTCATTTCTATATTTATCATTCTCGCTGGTCAGGAGTCATAACATCATGGAAATAGAGCTAAAATTTCAGCTTCCTGAGTCTAAGAAAAGAAGTGTTTTACAGGCCTTAAGCAAACAAAAAGCACAAAAAATTCAGTTACAAGCAAAATACTATGACACTGCTGACCGTTTGCTTGCTAAAAATTATGTGGCTATTCGCCTGCGTCAAGAAGGTGAGCATTGGGTGCAAACCTTTAAAGCTGCCAGTAAAAATCATTTACAACGTATCGAAGAAGACATCTATTTAGGAAAATGTGCTCAAGAACCTGAGCTTGATCTGTCCCTCTATAAACATAATCAAACTGTTCAAACTGTACTACGTGAGGTTTTAGGCGAAACGCCAGCCGAACTACAATTACAATTCCAGACCAATGTACAACGTACTTTTCATGTGTTCGAATTTGAGGGTTCTCAAATTGAAGTTTGTCTGGATGATGGTGAAATCCGAACTCCAACTGACCACGCCAGAATCTGTGAAGTCGAATTTGAGTTAAAACAAGGTTCAGCACAAGAGCTGATTGATTTTGCCAAAACTTGGGTGGATAAATACCAGCTCTGGCTTGATGTGCGCAGCAAAGCTGAACGTGGCAATTTACTGGCCCAAGGCAAAGTCGTCTCTGCTGCTACCAAAGCGAAATCACTGAATTTGGATAAAGATGTCAGTGCTGAACAGGCCATCAAACAAATTATCGAAAATACGCTCAATCATATCCTCCCCAATGCCGCTGCAATCGCTGATGGGGTAGCAGAAGCCGACCATATTCATCAAGCTCGTGTCGGTTTACGCCGTTTGCGTTCAGCTTTAAAGCATTTTTCTAATTGGTCGGCACAGATTGATCCGACTTGGGAAAGTCAATTGGCAGAAATCTTTAGAGCACTAGGACAATCACGCGATAATGATGCGATTCAAGATTCAGTCATTCCCTTAGTCAAAGAAATCTGTGATTTTGATTTTCCCTTCCCTGAAAATGTCGATGCCAATATTGCTGAATTATTAAGTGGCAGCAAAACAACCCAACTGTTTTTATCCTTATTCAGCTTTAGCTACAGTGAGCATCAATCAAAATCCAAACTCTCGAAACAAGCTGCCAAAAGCTTAACCAAACTGTATCAAAAGATTCTTAAAGATGCAGGCCAATTTTCTAAGTTAGAAGTCGAGCAACAACATCGTACCCGTAAGCGCGTTAAACAATTGCGTTATTGCATCGACTTTATTGCAGGAATTTACCCAGAAAAACAGGTTCAGCAATTTTTGAATAAGCTACAACCAATTCAGGAATACTTAGGTTTTTATAATGATCTATTTGTGGCTGAGCAGATCTTTGAGCAACAAGCTGCTGAGCATCCGCAATTTTTATTTGCTTTAGGTTGGGTTAAGGCACAGCAACCGCATGTTGCAAAGAAAGCGGCAAAGAAACTACAGGCTTTATCAACTAAAGATATTTTTTGGGATGAGGAGCGATAGCTCCGCAAGGGAAAACCACCTTACATCCCTATCGTGCTGGCGGCATGGATGCCGCCACAAATAATCTACGCCCTACAGAAATGGATACTCGGAAACGTCATCAGCAACCTGCGTGTTATAAGCAAAGTAATATTTCTGCGATACATTTTAATAAATCCAAGAAACAGACAGGTTTTGCTGATGACAATGGCTTTGCCTACTTTGTCCGAAAACAAAGTAGGAAATCGCCTATGCGAAAACATCCAAACTTTATATAGCACTTGTGGCTGTGCTGTTATTTTTTAATAAAAATTAGTGTTTTAAACTATTTATTCCCCTTAAATCACTTACCGATACTTTCCAAAAATCTTCCACGTTCCATTATCTGCAATCGGATCACTATAGCTATCATTACGCTGCTTACGTGGCTTATCCCGTGCATCCACCAATTTAAAATGTGGCTCAACACTAAGAATCATGCCATTCATATAAAAACGGGTACGGGTATATTCACTCTGCCCATGTTGAAATACGTAAGTCCGTAAATCGATAAATTCGCGATGTGCAACTAAAGCAGCAGTGTCATCACTCCCCAACCACTCTTGCATGGCAAAAATCTGATCCGTTTCAAACTGCCCGCATTTTTCCAATAAGGCCGCGACACCACGAAAGGTTTTCGATTCTTTAGCGCGGGTTTTATTAATCCGAATTCGATCCACATGAAAGAAAAATAACGGTAGATTTAAATGGCTAGGCAAATGAATCGCATCCACCACTTCATCTTCCATAAAAGGCTGGCACAATTGCTGTGCCCTCTCAATCAAAGGCTGCCATTGTCGGTAATATTCATCGACCTCATCCTTTAGACCATAATAAATCGGTAAGCCCTCAACATGCTCTAAATATTGCGGTGGATAGATATGTTGGCGTAGTAAGGCAATATCCGTTTTCAGGCTTTGAATCGCGATCGCATCTTGCATAGTGATTATTCTAATTGCTTAGGCTATTTTAGATTAAGGCAAAGGTTTAGTTTCGACAAGGCTTTGTCTATAATAATGTGTCTTTACTTGTCGCTGGAAAATCTCATGTCTCAAAAAATTAACGCTACCGATGTGACGGAAGAAGAAGCTTTAAATGCCGTATTTTTTGAGCGCGCCGATGAATTTATCAAACTCGCTAATGATTTTTGCCGCCCACCAAAAGGTCAACAAGCTAAACCAGAAGAGTTACGTGGCCAAGTGAGCGCAGCCATGTTATTTGCCACTGCCCGTTTTAACACCTGGGTCGCAGCCAATAACTTTAAAGATGGCGAAGAAATGCGTGAGGCAAAAGAACAAGTGATGTCTTATCTGCTGCAACAATTCCAAATGATGCTGGAAGATAATTTTGACGAATATTGCGAACAGTTCGAAAACTACTTACGTTTCCGCAAAAATGAAGATTTTCATGCACACAAACATGATCATTAATGATTGATACAAAAAAGAAAGCCACCTAATCGGTGGCTTTCTTTTTGTTTGCTTATTTCAAGTTTTGAGGCTGACCATACTGATCTGCCATTACTTCGACAAACTGATCAAGTTTAATGTATTTCTTGATTGCTGCATTCACATCTTCTTTGGTCAATTTGGCAAGTTCCTGATCACGTTCAGCGCGATCCAGCAAGGTTTTGTTGCGCTCTAACTGACCTGTCAACATGCCATGAATATTACGTTCATCTTCCAAAGCTGTGACGCGTTTTTTCATGATATCTGCTTTCGCCGCTTCAACTTCCTGCTCTGTCACGCCTTTACTTAACAGCTCATTCAAGACTTTATGTACCGATTGCGATACTTGCGCCGATCGTCCAGAAGTATAGTTTGCAGTAATGCTTAATGTACCATCATTAATATCTGGATCTAAGTCTAAACCACTGCCAAAACCATAAACCAAGGCATTTTTCTCACGTAACTCTTGTGCCAAACGCGATGAAAGCTGCGAGTTACCCAAAATATGGCTCAAGATAATTAACGCTGGCGCATCTGCATGATAAGAACCGACTGGCAGCGCTAACACGCTTTGGTAACTACCAAATTCACGTTGTTCCGATAAAGCATGCACTTTCTGTGCTTTATAAACCGTATATTGACCTGTTAC
Organism: Acinetobacter sp. BIGb0102; assembly: GCF_003815055.1. Lineage (NCBI taxonomy): Bacteria > Pseudomonadati > Pseudomonadota > Gammaproteobacteria > Moraxellales > Moraxellaceae > Acinetobacter > Acinetobacter sp. BIGb0102. The sequence continues at coordinate 215,977 of NZ_RKQE01000014.1, read as the reverse complement.
TTTGGTGTAAGGCTGTTTTGCTTTCCAAGAACCAAATGCCTTTTGTAAGGTCTTTTGCATTTTCTTGGCATCAAAATCACCCGTCACAGCAATTTGCGCATGATCAGTCACAAAGAATTGATCATAGAATTGCTTCACTTGCGGTTGAGTCACATCACTGATCTGTTTTTTCGCAAAATCAGGTTCAAAGTGATAACGCAAATCGCCGGGTTGATAGATTTCCAGAATTTTAGAGAGCGTCATCGAAGCCACAACCGCAGGCTCAGTATAAGGACGATCCAGTACGGATAAACTTTGATTTTTGGCAAGATCAAATTCTGTTTGTGAGAATTTTGGCTGCTTCAATACGTCGACAATAAAGTTGAAGAAGTCTTCAAACTTGTCTTTTTTCGCCTGAACCACGATGGTAAAACCATTGCCATTTGAGCTAACAGATGCACCACCACTGGCAGCAATTGCTTTATCGGTAATTTCTTGCAAAGTATGCTTTTCTGAACCGCGCAACATCAGGTAACTGGTTAAATCCAGCGTTACGCCCTTACCAAATAACGCTTTTTCATCACCAAAATCCAGACTAATCGTGGCATAGGTTTTATCGTCACGAGTTGCGGTTGGGAATAAAGCATAGCGAATGCCATTCTTCAACTCGCCACGCTGGATTTTCTGCTCATTCTTCTGCAACTGCTGAGCAGACTGTGCCATAAACTGGGTCACTTCCTGTTTATACACACTTGGATCTTTTAAAGGTTCAGGCTGTTCATTGCTTTGATCTAAAGTTTTTGGCTTCTCTTCAGCCTTCAAAGTCATCGCTTTCTTTTGATCTTCGGGCGTTGGCAAAATATCACCAGAAATACGATGTGAAGCGGTTAAAAACGCTTTGAGTGTTTCATTGGTATCTTTTAACTTTAATGCTTGAACTGTCTTTAAGTCCTTGAAATATTGATCCCATTGTCCCTGAGAAGAGACGGCGTAGTCACTGAGACGTGAACCTAAAGCCACCGCATCATTGGCAATTGTATCAGCCGTATTCTGGGTAATATTCTTGATACGTTGTAATTCAGCCTCGGTAAATGGCTGGCTATTTTCCACGCCCGTTTTCAATGCATCATCAACTTTTTTGGGATCATGGCTTGGTGCATAAACTGCGCCCATAAACACCACGTTAAAGTCCTGATCTAACCATGTTGCAGATTGAACTGCAGTACTGATGCCTGTCTCGACCATATTTTTATATAAAGGCCCGCTAGGCTGCATGGTATAGAGAGAAGGTGCGAGTGCCAGAATCGGCTGTAATTCGGTATTTTTTCCATTCATATAAATATGGAATTTGGCCAGATCACTGCCCTTTTTCACGGTAAATTGACGTTGTTCAATCTTACTCGCATCAAGAACTGGCACTTTCACCTGAGCAGGTACGGCGCGTGCAGGAATTGGACTGAAATACTGATCAATCTTATTTAATACTTCGGTTTTATCAAATTTACCAGAAATGACCATGACCGCATTATTCGGCGCATACCAGGTCTTATAAAACTGATTCAATTCATTCAACTGAATTGATTTTAATTCGGGTAAGTCGCCAATCGGTAAACGACCTAAATACTGGTTGCCATACGCGGCTTTCCACACCTGATCTATTAAAACTGCAAACGGCTGATCCATACGAATTTCACGTTCACGTTTTACGATTTCAATTTCAGAGGGTACAAATTTTTCTTGTAACACCAATTTATCCATACGCTCTGATTCGAGATACAGGATTTCATTCAGTGCATTCTTTTCAGGACGAACAATATTTAAGTATTTGGTTGAGTAATAATCCGTACTGGCATTGGTCATCAAGGTATATTGATCTAAACGGCGCTGAAACTCTTCACCTTTAACGTTTTGCGTCCCTTTAAAAGCCAAATGTTCTAATAGATGTGCCAGCCCGCCTTTACCTTTTGGATCATTCAGTGAGCCCGTCAGGTAAACTGTATTTACATAGACTTTATTTTCTTTATCGTTTGGCGCAAGAATAACTCTGAAACCATTATCTAATTTATATTCTTCAATATTTTTTTCACTTTTTACGAGCACTGTCTGAGACCAAGACGTCGCACTCAACCCAATCAAACAAAGCGAGAGAGTAAGCTGCTTAAAGCGCATTAACATAATTTATCCAAGTATTTATGGTGATTTAAATCATACAGACAAGCTATGGTAGAGAATGATTCGCATTTTTAATAGTTACGTTTTGAAAAAAGCTGCTTATTTAAACAGCTTTTATCTTTGTTTTTGCACAATTTAAGCTAAAAATCAGATTGCCAGTTCAGCCTGCATATACAATTTTGCATAACCTGAAATTTCGATCCGTTCGTCAGACTCAATCACACAGTCTAAAATTCCACCGCGTGCTGACGCCTGAAAAGCCACGAGTCGCGTCTGGTTCAACTTCTCGGCCCACAGCGGCACAATCGCAGTATGGATAGAACCTGTTACAGGATCTTCATCAATCCCGATTGCAGGTGCAAAGTAACGAGAAACACAATCAAACTTCCCCTCACCTCGCGCTGTAATCGCTACATCAGGTTGAGAGGCAGTAATCGCGGTCCGGACTCTACCTAAGCGTTTTAGTACTTCCAGATTAGGTTGTTCATCTAATACATCCTGTACCGTTTCATATTCAATAATATAAGCTTGAGGATTGCGATATACCGCTTTGAATGGTTTTGACAACCCTTCACGTAGTTCTGACGGGTAGTCAGACACTTGCTCTGCTCTACGAATCGGGAAGTTCATTTTGATTTTTCCATCAGCATCTTGGCTAACGATAAAAATACCCAGATCACGTACATGAAATTGAATTGTTGTTGCTTGGGTGAAATCCTTAAAAAGCACAAACGCACTGGCTAAAGTGGCATGCCCACAAAAGGCAACTTCCTCTAAAGGTGAAAACCAGCGAATCTCGTAATTACTCTCATCAATTGTCTTTACAAAAGCAGTCTCGGAAAGATTATTTTCCATTGCAATATTCTGCATCAACTGCTGATCCAACCATTCCTCTACTACGATAACGGCTGCTGGATTTCCTTTAAATAATTCTTGGGTAAAAGCATCAACTTGATACATCTTCATGGCATAACGCTCGCTCTATTTTTCCATCATTTTGAACATCTGCTTGATAAATGATAGATACAGATTTTTCTAAATTTACGATACACCCATTATTTTGTCGTAATAAACTACTAAATGCCTAAAAAACAAACCAAAATCAGCATCCGCTTGCTAAAAGATCAGTCAAAAAGTCCAATGATTTAGCATAATTCAAAATAAGCCATACACAATATTCACAAACAAAAATTCACAGCTCTCTATGGTAGTACGCAGATGAAACTAGCGAGAAAAGAAATGCGTATTCCTGTTAATGCCATTGTATTTGAAGACTTTGAAACCCTCGATATTATGGGGCCTGTCGAATTATTCGGTTTACAGCAAGAACTTTATCAAGTGCAATTTTATAGCCTGAATGGTGGACTGATCTCCAACAAACATGGTGTCATACTGCAAACACAGCCATTTAAAGATATGACGGTCAATGAACATAGTATTTTGTTGGTTCCAGGCGGAATTGTCACTTTTGATTTAATTCAGAATCAGCCACTTCTCGATCAATTAAAAACGCTTGCGCTGCACAGCGGACATGTACTGACCATTTGCACTGGAAGTTCTTTACTGGCTGCGACGGGTGTACTGGATGGCGTTCAGGCGACTTCCAATAAGATGGCGTTTGAGTTTGTGCAAAAACTCAATGATAAAGTGCGCTGGCAAGCTCAGGCACGCTGGGTAATTGATGGCAAATTCTATACCTCATCGGGTGTAAGTGCGGGTATGGATATGACCCTTGCTTTTATTCGTGATACACAAGGCGAAAAAATGGCGCAACTTTGTGCCGAAGAAGCTGAATATATCTGGAATTGTAATCCTGAAATTGATCACTTCTGTAAAGTTAAAGCGGACTGATCAAACGTAGTTTATGAAGATTTACCTGTTATCACTTGCAGTAGGTATATTGGTGGGTGTGTTGTATTATGTTTTAGATGTCAAAGCACCTGCACCGCCAATTGTTGCTTTACTGGGTTTATTGGGCATCGTGATTGGTGAGCAATTTATCCCTTTTACTCGACTTTATTTCTCTTAAAGCAGCAATTTTTCTTTAATCTCCCAAAACATGAGTGGCTCATAACCACTCATTATGAACAAAAAATCATTCAACGATCCTAGTCAATTCGGACATCAAAACCTAAATTTTCAGCAATCATCAAAGTTTGATCAAGGTTAATAATCGCCTCTTTAATTTGAGTCTCTTTCGGATCTAATGTACTTAAATCACTGCCTCTTAAATCACACTCGGTAAAATCTGCGCTGTGCAACCATGCACCCGATAAGTCACTCTCTCGAACTGAACTTCCATGACATCGTGCCCCTGTCAAATCGGCCTCTCTTAAACGCGTTCGAAGAAAAGAAGCTTTTTCTAAATCAGCACCCGGCAATCCAACAAAAGCCCAGTCACTGTCTTCGACCCGCATATGATGAAACTGGCAATCACTAAACATACTGCCCACAAACTTACAGTCAGTAAATTTACTATCAAAGAAATTACAGAAGGCAAAGGTACAATTGATAAAAGCACTACTTTGATGAGTTGAACCATTGAAGCGTGCACGGCGAAAGGTACATTCATTAAATACTGCACCAGTGCTGTGAGCCTCAGACATGTCTAAATCGACAAATAAAGTATGCTCATATTTTTGGTTACTGAGTACTTGCTCATACCAATCTAAACTGGCAATGCTGTCTGTCGTTTTAGGTGCAGCTTCACCATATTTTCTTTCAGCCATGATGTTCAATTTTTTATTTTAGAAGATTTAAAAATATGCCATGCATTCAGATTTGTACATGCTTTTTTCATCACATCTTTAATTCTTGATTAAATAAAAAGAGCGGAAAAAACCGCTCTTCTGGTGAAAACAAACTATCAATCTTGCATGTGCTCAATAATAGCTTGTGCGAACTCTGAACAGCGTAGCAAAGTTGCATTTGACATGAGACGTTCAAAATCATAGGTCACAGTTTTAGCAGAGATCGCACCTGAAATCCCCGTAATAATTAAATCCGCAGCTTCTGTCCAGCCCATATCACGCAGCATCATTTCCGCAGATAAAATAATCGAACCGGGATTCACTTTATCCTGTCCTGCATATTTGGGTGCTGTCCCATGGGTTGCTTCATATACGGCAATTGCGCCACCAATATTGGCACCTGGTGCAATGCCAATCCCTCCTACTTCGGCTGCAAGTGCATCAGAAATATAGTCGCCATTTAGGTTCAGTGTGGCAATGACAGAATAATCTGCTGGACGCATTAAAATTTGCTGTAAGAATGCATCAGCAATCACATCTTTAATAATGATATCTTTTCCCGTTTTTGGATTTTTAATTTTTACCCAAGGTCCGCCATCCAGCAACTGTCCACCAAAACGTTCCATCGCAAGTTCATAGCCCCACTCTTTAAACGCACCTTCGGTGTATTTCATGATGTTGCCTTTGTGAACCAAGGTCACAGACGGTTTATCGTTATCAATCGCGAACTGAATCGCTTTACGGACTAGGCGTTGAGAACCTTCTTTAGACACGGGTTTAATCCCGATTCCACACTCTTTGGGAAAACGAATATTGGTTACACCCATTTCTTCTTGTAGGAATTTAATTACTTTTCTCGCTTCAGGAGAATCCGCTTTCCATTCAATCCCCGCATAGATATCTTCCGAATTTTCACGGAAGATCACCATATCGGTCAGTTCAGGATGTTGTACTGGAGAAGGCACACCTTTAAACCAGCGAACTGGGCGCACACAGACATATAAATCAAGTTCCTGACGCAATGCGACATTTAAAGAACGAATTCCACCACCTACAGGTGTGGTTAAAGGGCCTTTTATTGATATAATAAACTCGCGTAAAGCATCAAAAGTTTCTTCGGGCATATAGCTGCCGTAAATTTTGTCTGCTTTTTCACCGCAGTAGACTTCCATCCATTCGATCGAACGTTTGCCACCATAAGCTTTTAGCACGGCGGCATCTACTACTGCTTTCATTGCTGGTGTAATATCCACACCAATACCATCACCTTCAATAAAAGGAATGATCGGACGATTTGGAACATTCAGTGACAGGTCTGCATTTACTGTGATTTTGTCTCCATCTGCAGGAACCACGATCTTCTGATAACCCATTTTGCAGGTTCTCCCTCATGTATTTAATGATTATGTCTATGCCTTCTATGGCATGCTTTTCGTTTTTTATTACATGAAACAGTTTAGTTCAAAACTGGTTTTTTTTGAGATTTATACGGGAAATAACAACATTTTCCCATTAAATAAAAACCTTTATTGTTATGATGCCGCCCATAGCCAAAGCAGTATACAGATATGAAAATAGTCGTATTTAATAAACCTTATGACGTTTTGTCACAGTTCCGTGAGGATTCCGCTCACCTCACCTTTTCTCACTTTATCCATGATCCTGATTTACGTCTTGCGGGTCGACTTGATCTCGACTCAGAAGGCTTAACCTTCCTGACGGATCACGGCGGTCTGAATCAATACATTACCAATCCAGCCAATAAGAAATTTAAGACCTATCTTGCGCAAGTCGATGGCGATGTGACTGAAGAAGCATTAGAGCAACTTCGTAAAGGTGTGGAACTGGCTGATGGTATGACTTTACCAGCAAAAGCGCTGAAAGTAGACCAACCAGAATGGTTATGGGAACGTGATCCACCAGTACGTTACCGCGCCAATATCCCGACCAGCTGGATTGAACTACAAATTTGTGAAGGTCGTAACCGTCAGGTGCGTCGTATGACTGCTGCTGTGGGTTTCCCAACATTACGTTTGATTCGTACTAAAATCGGTGCAATCGATCTGATTCGTCTAGGCTTACAACCTGGTGAGCAAACTGAAATTGAACCGTTACTTTATCCTGATTTTAAAGACCTACCTGAAGATAAACCTTATCGCTCTCGTTCTTATGTGAAAAAACCAGGTGGCACGGGCGGTAAGCCAATGCACCAGAAGAAAAAAGAAGGTGATAAAAAAGACGGTGACAAGAAAAAATCAGGCACTAAACGTATCTGGCAAATGGACGAAAGCGAAAAACCACGTCGTAAGACCAATGGTACGACTCGTCCAAACACCAAAGCACCGCGCGGTCGTAGCCGTAATGGTCGTTAATCTTTAGAGATTATTTTAAAGCCCACGGAAGTGGGCTTTAAAATATACGTGAAACAACAGATGATTCAGAATACAAAAGAATAAATATCAAAAATGCATTTTATGAAATAACCAAGCATAAGTAAGGGACAACCATAAATTATCCAATAATCATATTTATATTTATTTAGCTGTCTTTCACGAAGAATTTTACACCAATAAATCAGGATCGAAAGATTTACGCAGAGAGCAAAAACAAGACTGATCACCAATTTACCAATAAGTGTAGACAATGATGGGGAAAAAAACTCTCTATTATTAATAATCTTATATTTATCATTATTAATTAAGTCAAAATATTTAACTCTAACCGACTTTACCTCATTTAAATCATTAACTCGGGCTTCGTAGGCTAAATTTTCGACTTTAAAGCCATACTGATGATCACTCCACTCCCGACATAACTTAATCATAGTTGATCCACAAAAAATATCTCCTAAATAAGCCCCATCATTATAAAGTTCAAAATAATATACCGTGTTTTTAGCTGGATATTTTTCTATATAAACTCTTATTTTTTCATCTGCCTCAACATAATGTTGTATCTTTTGATAAAGATGATTTTCAATAAAACTGCAAGTGGATTCCGAAACGGCATAATAAGCTAGATGCAACAATAAAAAAGCAGCCATAAAAACAGAGGCATGCTCATCAACCCGAGTTTGTTCCATCTTTTATTTTACCCAAAAAAATCCGACTCAAATTAATAAAAAGCCGATGCTTTCGCATCGGCTTTTTTCACTACCAACAAAATTATCAGTAATATTTAAACTTAAGCTGTTTCAAGTGTTGCATTAAGCGTAGCACTTGGACGCATCACTGCGTTTACTTTTGCAGGATCAATTGCATAGTAACCGCCAATATCAGCAGATTGACCTTGTACTTGAGCAAGCTCAGCAACGATCTTCTCTTCATTGTCAGCAAGTGCTTTTGCAAGTGGAGCAAACTTCGCTTTTAACTCAGCATCTTCGTCTTGAGCAGCCAATGCTTGAGCCCAATACAATGCCAAGTAGTAGTGACTACCGCGGTTATCAAGCTCACCTGTACGACGTGATGGAGACTTGTCATTATCAAGAAGTTTACCTGTTGCCTGATCAAGTGTCTTCGCAAGCAATTTCGCGCGGTTATTGTCTTCTTTAAGACCAAGCTCTTCTAAAGAAACAGCTAACGCAAGGAACTCACCAAGAGAATCCCAACGTAAGTGGTTTTCTTCTACCAACTGCTGAACATGTTTCGGCGCTGAACCACCCGCACCTGTTTCATACATGCCGCCACCCGCCATTAACGGCACGATTGACAACATTTTCGCTGAAGTACCCAACTCCATGATCGGGAACAAGTCAGTTAAGTAATCACGTAAGATGTTACCAGTCACAGAAATCGTATCTAAACCACGTGCTACACGCTCAAGCGTATAACGCATTGCACGTACTTGTGACATGATCTGGATATCAAGACCTGCTGTGTCATGATCTTTCAAGTATTTTTCAACTTTCTTGATCAATTCATTTTCGTGTGGACGGTATGGGTCTAACCAGAAGATTGCTGGCATGCCAGAGTTACGTGCACGTGTTACTGCAAGTTTCACCCAGTCACGAATCGGTGCGTCTTTCACCTGACACATACGCCAGATGTCGCCTTCTTCCACATTTTGGCTCATCAACACTTCGCCAGTGTCTAGATCTGTGATGTTGGCAACGCCTGCTTCTGAAATTTCGAAAGTCTTGTCGTGTGAACCGTATTCTTCCGCTTTTTGCGCCATCAGACCAACGTTAGGTACAGTACCCATGGTACGTGGGTCGAAATTACCATTCCACTTACAGAAATTGATCATTTCCTGATAGATACGCGCGAAAGTTGATTCAGGCATAACTGCTTTACAGTCGTAAGGTTTGCCGTCAGCACCCCACATTTTACCGCCACCACGGATCATTGCAGGCATAGAAGCATCTACAATCACGTCATTTGGTGAATGGAAGTTCGTAATACCTTTCGCAGAATCAACCATTGCAAGTGCAGGACGGTGTTCTTGGCAAGCATGTAAATCTTCGATAATTTCTTCACGAAGTGAAGTCGGTAAAGTTTCGATCTTCTCGTAAAGACCAGCCATACCGTTATTTACGTTGATGCCTAACTCGTCAAATAATTTGCCGTGTTTTTCGAAAGCATCTTTGTAGTAAATTTTCACACAGTGACCGAATACGATCGGGTGTGATACTTTCATCATGGTTGCTTTTACGTGTAATGAGAACAGGATGCCTGCTTCACGACAGTCTTCAAGTTCTTTCTCATAGAAATCGCAAAGCGCTTTCTTGCTCATGAACATTGAATCGATGATTTCACCATCCTGAAGTGCAACTTTTGGCTTAAGCACAATCGTTTCACCAGACTTAGTGATGAGCTCCATTTTCACATTACGCGCACGGTCTAAAGTCATTGATTTTTCACCGTGGTAGAAGTCGCCTTCATCCATGTGAGAAACGTGAGTTTGTGACCATTGTTTCCACTCGCTCATTGAGTGCGGGTGTTTTTTCGCATAGTTTTTCACAGCAGCTGGTGCACGGCGGTCAGAGTTACCTTCACGCAATACTGGGTTTACTGCTGAACCAAGGCATTTACCATAACGCGCCTTAAGTTCTTTCTCTTCTTCAGTTGCTGGATTTTCTGGATAATCAGGAATCGCATAGCCCTTCGACTGGAGCTCTTTAATACATGCGGTTAACTGAGCAACAGAAGCACTGATGTTTGGAAGTTTAATGATGTTTGTATCTGGGTCTTGCGTAAGACGACCTAACTCCGCAAGGTTGTTGTTTACCTTTTGTTCATCTTTAAGGTAATCTGAAAATTCTGCAAGTACACGTGCTGCAACTGAGATATCACTTTTCACAATCTCGATGCCAGCAGGCTTGGTAAAGGTCTCAATGATCGGTAGCAATGAATAGGTCGCCAATAACGGCGCCTCATCAGTCAGTGTATAAATGATTTTTGACTTTCCACCAGCCATATATAGCCCCTTGTGTTGGATTGAGTTATGGAAAACTGCGCTTGTGGCCCAGCTCCTAGAACCGATTTGCTTAAAACAAACTTGAGAGTATCAGTCTTCATAGCATACTAGTCAACGCCCTATCCCGTGATAACGACATTTCGCTAAAAAATACTACAATTTTATATAATAGATACCGTTAGTTCATATAATTTGGGCCAAATGTTGCCTTTTCAACTACCAAAGCGTTAGCGACCTGAAAATGCCCAGCAAACTGATCATTTAGCAAACAAATAGGTGTTTAGCTACAAATGTGCCTTATTTTGTCAAAGTTTTATGAACCTTAGGTTAATTCTTTAGTGGTAGTCTCAACGTAAATGCCACACCTGCTGTCTGATTTTCAACTTCAGCACAACCACCATGCAGTTGCATGATGGATTGAACAATTGCGAGTCCCAGCCCACCTGTTTGTGCTCTCTTATGTCGACTCTCATCAATTTGATAAAAACGGTCAAAGAGATAAGGCAAATGTTTTTCTTCGATCCAGATGTCATGCGTCACAATACGAATCACACAATCAGCCTGTTCCCGTTTTACCTCTAAAGTAATTCGCCCCTTTTCTACACCATAGACCACCGCATTGCTGATTAAATTCGCAATCGCACGCTGGATAAGGGCTTCATTCACTCTCAAATTCATTTCATCAGGAAGTTGAAGCATCAAGCTCATCTGCCTTTCTTCGATCAGATAATCAAAATAATCCGTCACATCCCGAATCAATTGCAGGATATCTACGCTGCTTTTCTCAAGCCCTGCTTCCGTATATTCAGAACGTGCAATAAATAGCATGCTCTCAATCATTTTGGTCAGTCTTTCGTACTCTTCCAAGTGCGAATACAGGAGATTTTCCAGTTCCTCAGTTTGACGGGGTTGAGACAGCAAAATCTGTGTTTGACCCATCAAATTATTGAGTGGCGTTCTCAATTCATGCGCAATATCTTCCGAAAACTGCGCCAGCTTTTGATAATCCTGCTGAATTTTATCCAGCATCTCATTCATGGCATGGCTGAGTTGTTGTACTTCAGTATTTGTGGTCTCGATCTGAATACGATGATTAAGTTTTTGTACGTTGATTTTACTGGTTTCTGCAATCAATGCCCGCATCGAACGGAACATGTAATGCCCGACCATAAAACCTAATAAACTCGACAATAAGATGCCCAGCCCAGTGTAAAAGGCGATTTTCCAAAAATATTGCTTCAGGGTTTGATTCGCGGCATACCATTGTTGACCTGCAATCAATTGATAATGCTGATCGCCATGTTGTACCGATTGAAATGCAAGCCGTGTCGTTGGCTGTTCAGGGCTATTATTCGTAAACTGGATTTTACTGGAATAATTTAAACTCGGGATTTTGATGTTTAACGGATTGATTCGAATCAGGTCTTTACCTGCCTCTTTGACAATAAAAATACTGTCCTCATGCCCAACCATATTTTCATAAAGTTGAGGGTATTTGCCCAAGATCTGAACGGTATAAGCATCTGTCAAAAACACTTCCATGCGCTTAATCCGCGCGGCAAGTGCTTTGTCTTGCTGGATATAAACCATTTCACGAAAACTTTGATAAGACAATGTTCCAATACTGATAAAAACCACACATGAAATCAGGCTAAACGCGATTCTCAGACGCGAAGCCAGAGATAATCTATTCATCAGCATGGTCTTCTTTTAAATCAACTTTATAGCCCATCCCCCGAATCGTATAAATCAACTTAGGAGAAAAATGGTCATCAATTTTTGCACGTAGACGACGTATGGCGACATCGACCACATTGGTGTCAGTATCAAAATTAATATTCCAGACCATAGAGGCAATTTGTGTGCGGGTTAACACCTCACCACGATGCTGTATCAACAACTGCAACAGCACAAACTCTTTGGCGGTTAAATCGATCTTGATCTCTGCGCGGTGGACTTCCCGACTTAAACGATTCAAGCTGAGATTGGCAATGCTATAAATTTCTTGTTCAATCTTGGGCACACGGCGTAATAAACTTTTGATGCGTGCCAATAATTCGATATATGAAAATGGCTTAACCAGATAGTCATCTGCTCCCAATTCCAGACCTTTCACCCGATCCATGACCTGATCTTTAGCCGTGAGCATGAGCACAGGGATTTTTGAAAATGTACGGAGCGTCTGCAACACTTGCCAGCCATCCAGTTTCGGCAACATCACATCCAAAATTAATAGATCAAAAGCTTCATCTTGTAACCGCGACAAAGCCTCCATGCCATCTTTTGCGATCGCACTGGTATAGCCTGATTCACTTAATCCTTTTGCCAAAAACTGCGCAATTTTGGATTCATCTTCGACAATTAAAATATGCATCCCACATCTTAACCTTTTTTATTCAGCGCAAAGATTACAAATCGGTAATTCAATTGTCATCATGACCAGATGCATTTCTTCCTACCATGTGCTGAGGAAATAAAGATTTTTATCACCAAACACTCCTTCACGAATTTTGGAAAATTGCATATGGACAAAGGATTTACCCGCTTCGCTCTTGGCTCTGTTTTACTTGTGACTGGCTCATTAAGCTATGCTCAAGACGCTGCTCTTTCTGGCTATTATCTCTCAGCAAAAGTCGCGGCAGCCCAACTCAAGGCTGACAATATGGAAACCAGTTTACGCCCAGGGATTGGCAAATTTGTCGCAGGTGACGATCAAAAAGATTTAACCAATGCATCACTGGGGTTCGGTTATGACTTTGGCAATGGCTGGCGTACCGAAGGAGAATATACCTTTAAAAATGATGCAGAATTTACCAGCGGTTCAACCAACTTTCCAACCAGTCTCAACCATCATAAAGTCGAGACGCAGCGCCTGATGCTGAATGCTTATCGTGATTTTGAAGTCATGCAAAATGTCGCTGTATACGGCAATCTGGGATTAGGTGTTGCACGTACAGAATCTTCAGGCTGGCAAGGGAATAACTCTCGTCAATATCTTTCAAATACCGAAACCCAACTGGTGTATAGCATAGGTGCGGGTGCGAGTTATAAAGCAATTGATAACCTAAACCTTGATTTAGGCTATCGTTATGTCGACTTGGGTAAAGCCGATAGCGGTTTAAATAACTTCACCAATGCACGTAACTTGCAGGATGAGCAGATGAAAGCACATCTTTATTCAAGTGAGTTCTATCTCGGTGCAAGATACTCATTCTAAATTTGAAAGGCACTGATCAGCAGTGCCTTTTTTTGCACTCGTCCCCCATGTATTGCCCTCACCACAACTGATGGCAATACATACCAAAACATTGATCAAGAAAGGTGGAATATTGTTATGTATAAAAATCTATTCGCCATCGCCGCACTATCGGCTTCAAGCAGCTTGTTTGCAGCAGCACCCAATCCATTAAGTGTACATGTTCTCAATCAGCAAAATGGTCTACCTGCTGCTGATGTCACCGTTGTGCTCGAAGCGCAACAAAAAAACCAGTGGGTAAAAATTAATCAGGCCAAAACTGATCAGAATGGACGAATTACCGCCCTTTATCCGACGCAACAACAATTAAAGTCAGGTGTTTATAAAGTGACGTTTAAAACAGGTGACTGGTATAAAGCGCAAAAGCAAAGCAGTTTTTTCCCTGAAATTCCGGTTATTTTTGAAGTTGACGGCACTTTACCGCACTATCACATTCCATTACTGCTCAGCCCTTATGGTTATTCCACTTATCGTGGCAGCTAATAAAAAGGACGCTTGTCGCGTCCTTTTTATCAAGTCTTAACCCTTCAACCAACGATCAACTTTTTGCTGGTCCTCAACTTTTAATTCAACCGTGGTCAATTCACTTTCACCCGCTTGAAGTTCAAATTGTAAAAGCTCATCAAGACGGAATGCATAGACCGTAAATGTGCCTTGTTGTTTTGCATACTTGGCTAAAAGCTTCTCGGAAGCCTTCACACCATTAATCGCAAGGATCACATCATTTGCAGATAAACCTGCTTGAGCGGCTGCGCTATCACGACGCACTTGCTGTACCACCACGCCTTCTGCTTTATCTACCACTTTCAAGCCAAAAGCCAGAGCCTTGTCATTTTTAAGCGTGTAACTCAGTCCAAACTCTGGGAACAACTGATCGAGTGGTAATTCATCGGTGGTGTTGATCAAATGATTGATTTGCTCAATCCAGTTATCGCCTGTCAGTTCATTACATAATTCAAAAATGGTTCGTTCATTAACCTGAATCCCCTGTTGGGTATTTTCGTACAAACGACGCATTAAGGCATCCAGATTTGAACCACGTAAACGTAAGCCCAAATCTAAACAAAGTGCCACTAAACTGCCTTTGTTATAGTAACTGGTGCCTGCATTATTTGAGTTTTCATCCTGACGGTAGAACTTGATCCACGCATCAAAACTTGACTCTGAAACCGATTGAATCAAACGGCCCGGATTCTGCAAATAACGATCAAGCTGTGCTTTTAGGAGATCCAGATAAGACTTCTGTGAAATCACACCGCTACGCAATAAAATCAGGTCATCATAATAAGAGGTAAAACCCTCAAAGATCCACAATAAGCTGGTATATCCCTCTTTATGTAAATCATAATTGGCAAAGTTTTCAGGGCGAATAAATTTGACTAACCATGAGTGGAAATACTCATGGCTACATAAACCCAAGAAACGTTGATAATCTTTAGAAGGTTCTTCGGCTTCATCTGCTTTCGGCAAATCATCACGCGGGGTAATCAAGCTGGTACTATTGCAATGTTCCAGACCACCATAGCTATTGCCAGTTGCCATAGTCATAAAGGTATAGTTCTGGAATGGCGCTGAACCGAACATATCAATTTCAGTCTGACAGATCTTTTTAATATCCGCTTCTAAACGGCCCATATTGGTCGTGTGTTTGCCCGAAATCACAAACTCATGAGGAATCCCGTTCGCATCAAAGCTGAAACGGCTCTGCTCTGCCAATTCAAACGGACTATCAATCAATTGATCATAGTTATCTGCTTTTAGAGTAAAGCGCCCTTTGACTAGACTCTTACTTGGTAAACCTGTTGCGATCTGGAAATGCTTTAATTCATCTGGCAGGAAAATTTCAACTTCACAAGGTGCATGTTCCTGATCTTGCAAGCCCAAACAGATACATGCAGGATTAACATAGAAACGTGTCTGATCAACGTAGGCACCACGCACCGATAAATCATAGGCATAAACATCATATTCAACAGTAATCAGTTCATGATCGGTATTGAATAAACGCCAGCGATTTTTCTCGGTTTTTTTAATATTCAGTAAACGCCCTGCTTCATCAGAGGCTTTCACCGACTCAATATGCTTGGAAAATTCCCGAATCAGATAGCTTCCAGGGATCCAGGTTGGTAACCACAACTCTTGATTGGGATTGGCTAGAAAACGTAGGGTGACATGAATCAGGTGCTGGCGATAATCGTCGAACTCAATTTGATAGTGCAACATAATTTCTAATCATGAAAATGGGAATAACTTCACACAGCTTAGCATTTTTTTACAAAGTCATGCGCAGATGTCGTAATTGTCAGCAAAAGTTGCTGGATTCTTCAACAAAAAAGTCATAGCATTCTCCTCTCACATTTAAGGCCACTGGATCGGCAATACAAGGTATGCACGTGAAATTTCTCCTCTCTCTCTTTACGTTGTTTAGTCTCGTTTGTGCAAATCTCGCACATGCAAACTTACTTAACATTGCCCCTGAAACAGTTGAAGCTGAAGCATGGTCAATCATCGATGCCCAGTCTGGACAAATCATTGCTGAACATAACAGCCATGTTCAGCGCGCCCCTGCTTCACTCACCAAAATGATGGTGGCTTATATCGCTTTAAAAGATATTGAAGCAGGTAAATTACGTAAAGAAGAAGTCCTGACTGCAACGCCTGTAGTCAGCACAGTGATGTGGGATGAATCACAAATGTACTTAAAAGCAGGTGAACAGATTTCTGTTGATCAGCTTTTAGCAGGTCTGATCGTGATGTCTGCCAATGATGCCGCAGTGACGCTTGCTGAAAAAATTTCTGGCAGCGTGCCACAATTCGTCGCGCGGATGAATCAGGAAGCACAGGCATTGGGAATGAAGGATACGCATTTCAGCAATCCAGCTGGAATCACCATGACCGATCATTACTCTACAGCTGCCGACTTGAGCCTATTAGCCAAAGCCATTGTGAAAGAAACGCCTGAATATTTGTATTATTCAAAAATGCCAAGCTTTAGCTACAACCAGCGTTTTCACCATGCCACTAACCTTGCCTTGAAAATGGATCCGACATCCGATGGTCTGAAAACAGGTTATACCAAGGCGGCGGGCTATAACCTTGCCCTGACAGCTGAACGTCCAACATTCAATCCACATGTCGAAAAACGTCGTCTGATTGTGGTGGTATTGGGAACACCAAGTGCAGTAAAACGTGCAGAAGTTGCACATAAACTGATGAATCTGGCCTATACCTATACCCGCGATGAAGAAGTGATTCCAAAGCAGAGACTGATTGCAGAATTGCCTGTGATTAAATCAACCTTGAAAATGTTTAAAGTCGAAACCCAGCAACCGACAATCGTGACCACATCGTTATATGGTCAGTCTGTTCCGATTGATTTGAATAGCTTTGATCTACTCACCCAACGTATTCATCTGATTGATGCAAACCAACAAGTCACGACTGTTGAGCCGCTTCAAACCACCAATACTCGCATCAATATTGAACTGAATGAACAGCATTTGACTGCGCCTTTGACTAAGGCAATGAATCTGGCAACAGTTTCGATCTATCAAAATAACCAGTTGATTCGCAGCTTACAGATTGAAAATGATGTACAGATTGAAGAAGCCAATATTTTCCAGAAAATTATGATCTGGTTCTCAAATCTGTTTTCATTCTTTTCGACCAGCGATAGCAAAACTGCCAAACTTTATCCTTTAAATCAAGGATAAAAAACCTACTATTTTTATCAAGATTAAACATACATTATTGAAAAAAGGATGGCATAATCCAGCCATCCTTTCACAAAAATAATTAGGTTAATCATGAGCAAAACCTTACATCATATCGTGATTGTGGGCGGTGGCGCAGGTGGTTTGGAACTTGCGACACAGCTAGGTGAACGTTTTGGCAGACGAGAGAAAGCCCGAATAACCCTAGTCGATCAAAATCTCACACACATATGGAAACCTCTCCTCCACGAAATCGCAGCTGGCTCGCTGAATCCTCACGAAGAACAAACCAATTATTTTGCCCATGCAGAAAAACATCATTTTGAGTTCGTACTCGGCACACTTATTGATGTGAATAAAGATCAAAAACAAATTACCCTTTCTCCCCCGCAGCTTTCTAAAGAACACACTCCACAAACTCAAACACTCAGCTACGACACTCTAGTGCTGGCCGTGGGTTCTGTTTCAAATGACTTTGGTACAGAAGGCGTGCGTGAACACTGTCATTTTCTGGATAGCCGTCAACAAGCCGATATTTTCCAGCAGGATTTATTTCACCTCTATATCGAGGCGCAAAATCAGTCAAATGAGCGAGCTTTGAATATTGGCATCGTCGGGGCTGGTGCAACAGGTGTTGAACTGGCAGCAGAGTTGATTGAAACCACCAAGAATTTCTATCGCTATGGATTAAAGAAAATTAATCCGAAGCAAGTCAAAATCACCCTCATTGAAGCATCTGACCGCATCTTGCCTGCCCTAAATGAAAAAACAGCAGCGCATAGCGCCAAACAGCTCAAGAAAATGGGGATTGAGATTCTGACTCAACATAAAGTCCAGAAAGTCGATGAAACCAATGTCTATTTCAGTAATGGAAATGTCATTCACTCAGATATTACGGTGTGGGCGGCAGGTGTTAAAGCGCCGAAAGTTTTAGAGTCATTTACTGATTTTAAACGGGATAAAATCAATCGCCTGATGGTATACGCGACCCTGCAAACCTATTCTGATCCGAATGTTTTTGCTTTTGGTGATTGTGCAAATTGTCAGTTAGATGCACGCCAGCCACCGTTAGGCCCTCGTGCACAAGTGGCGAGTCAGCAAGCAACCTTCCTTGTCGATGCAATGGCAGCACGTTTATCAGATTCTCCACAACCGATGTTCACATTTAATGACAAAGGTTCACTGGTTTCACTGAGTCGTAATCAGGCCGTAGGAGAATTGTTAGGCGATGTTAGCGTACAAGGCTTCATTGCCAAAACCATGTATGTTTCACTTTATCGAATGCATCAGGCCAATATTCATGGTTACACCCAAGCAGGCATGCTCACCATGAAAGATTTCCTGACGCGTCGTGTCCGTCCAAAAATTAAACTTTATTGAGTTGAAATTTGATATTTCATCTCAATATTTAACTAAATCGTTTCAAAAAGTGGAAAATAGTCAACAAAAACTGTTTTTCACTTTATGATATACAGCTAAAACTATTGATGACATGGATTCAAAACATGACTGCTATTGCAAATAACCACGTGGTTTCATTCCACTACACTTTAACAAACGCTGAGGGTGAAACACTTGATCAATCTCAAGGTGAACCACTTGCATATTTGCACGGCGCGGGCAACATCATTCCTGGTTTAGAAAATGCACTTACAGGTAAAACTGTTGGCGAAAAATTCACTGTAAACGTTCCAGCTGCTGAAGGTTATGGCGAATATAACCCTGAACTTGTTCAAGAAGTTCCAGCTCAAATGTTCCAAGGTGTGGACAACATCCAGCCTGGCATGCAATTCCAAGCTCAAACTGATGACGGCGTACAAATCGTAACTGTTAAAGCGATTGAAGGCGACAACATCATCGTTGATGCAAACTTCCCGCTTGCTGGTCAAGACCTTACTTTCGAAGTAGAAATCGTTGAAATCCGTGATGCTTCTCAAGAAGAATTAGATCACGGTCACGTTCACGGTGCAGGTGGTCACCACCACTAATTCATTTTTGAATTAGATGAAAAAAGCAAAGCTTCGGCTTTGCTTTTTTATTACCGCTACTTTTATAAAATAAAAAAATCGCTTATGGTCATGTCAATTTCTTTAAAATAAAACAGAATTATGTCGACTGCTTATCAACTGATTTGGTTTCGCCAAGATTTGAGAATTCAGGATCATGCTGCGCTCTGGCATGCGACTCAGGCTGGCCCCACGATTGCCGTCGTCATTTTATCTCCTGAACAATGGCAATTACACGATGATGCAGCGATTAAAACTGAATTCTATCTCAGACAACTGCAAAGCTTAAAAGACGAACTTACGAATCTGAATATTCCCTTGCTGGTACACACAATTCCGCTCTGGAAAGATGTACCTGAGTATTTCGTAAATTTAATGCAGCAACTGCCGATTCAAAATGTATATGCCAATATTGAACTGGGGATAAATGAGTTAAAACGCGATCAAGCTGTACAAACACTTTTAAATCAGCAAGCTAAGGAACTGGTCCTTTTTCATGATCGCACCTTATTTCCTGTTGGCTCGATCCGTAACCAGTCCAATTTGCCCTATCAGGTTTTTGGCGCGTTTAAAAAGACCTGTTATCAGCGTTTACAACCTGCACTACCGCAATGTTATCCAACACCTGCTCCCCAACAAGCAATTACGGATTTAAAGTCGGGCTCACAAACCGATCTCAAGACACTGCAACTTAAATATAAACAACAGCTCAAACATACACAGGATCTTGAATGGCAGATCGGCGAAGCCTATGCCTTGAAGCAACTTGACCAGTTTGTTGAGGAACAGCTCAATGAATATACCACTGGACGGGACTTACCTGCACGCTCTGGCACCAGCCAGCTTTCAGCCTACTTAAATATCGGCATCATTTCGATTCGCCAATGTCTTCAAGCGCTATTCAGACAACAGCAAGGCCATTTTGAAATTCAATCCGATGGACAACAAAGCTGGTTAGACGAATTGTTGTGGCGGGAATTTTACCAACATATTCTGTTTGATTTTCCTCGTGTCTCACGGCATTTACCCTTTAAGCAATCGACTCAGAATATCCCTTGGCGTGATGACCCAGTCGCTTTAGAAAAATGGCAGCAAGGTCAGACCGGCATTCCGATCATTGATGCAGGCATGCGACAAATGTTGGCAACAGGCTGGATGCATAATCGGGTAAGAATGATCTGCGCCATGTTTTTAAGTAAAAATCTATTGATTGACTGGCGTAAAGGTGAGCAATGGTTTATGCAGCATCTGATTGATGGCGATCTTGCAGCCAATAATGGTGGATGGCAATGGTGTGCCTCGACAGGCACAGATTCCGTACCTTATTTCCGGATATTTAATCCGATTAGCCAATCACAAAAGTTCGATCCTGAGGGGGAATATATTCGAAAATGGGTTCCTGATCTGGCCCAAATTGATAAAAAAATCATTCATGAACCTTATGCAAAAAACCATTCTTTAACGCTAGACTATCCAGCTCAAATGATTGATTTAAAAGGTAGTCGTGCGCGCGCAATTGAGGTATTTAAAACCCATTTGCATTAGTTACATAAAAGTAAAAATTATTTTAAATACAATACTTTTCACATATTAGTTAGACGGACTATACTGTATGTTACTGTTTATAAAATTATTTTACACAATCAATAACAGAAAATTTATCGTCATAGCCGTAAAATAATGATACCTTGATCACAAAATACATTTATTAAAACTAAAAAATTATGCAGAAAAATCCAGCTTCAGCACTCGTCTTGTGGATTATCTCAGCCCATGTTTTTATGGGTATCGTCGCGTATGAGTGGTTACCAGCAAGTTATCGTGGCAGTTGGGTTTTCCTTCTCATCCTTTTGATCGCGGGCGCATTTTTAAATGTCGGTCTGGCCATTATACTCGGGTTAATCACCTTCATTGGAGTTGCAGTTTACTTCCTGCTCGACTTAGCCAATCAAACTTATGTCGAGCGTCAGCTGCTGTTATTGTTTGTACTGCCCATCACTCCGATTTTTTTAAGCGCCATTCGTCACAATATTCAGAATGCACTGAAAACCTTCCGCGCAATTCAAAGTTATGATCGTAATTATCAACATGATATTTTGCCACTGACGGCATTAAAACACTTTCAGGGCGAGTTAAAGAAGCTGCTTAAACTCACGCACAAAGATCACTACAAGATTATTACCACCCAGATCGACAATACCTTACTGATTCGGGAAATGCTCGGTGAAGATATCTGGAAAGAAACTCAGAATAAGATTATGGCAATTCTCTCGACCGAAAGAGATAGCGTCATTTACCATTTTATTAATGAAGAGCTGAGCCAGATTAAGAGTATCGTCATTCATGAACCTGTGATTGAAGAAAATCAGATCTATCCTGTATTTATTCAGCAGCTTCAGGAACTCACTGTATTAAAGCTCAAAATTGAACAACATACTGAATATTTGAGCCCTCAAGATCAAGAGGTGCCTTAATGTCAGTACTGCTTAATATTTGTGGTTTGCTGGTGAGTACTGCAAATTTTCCAGATACCACCTTACAACAGTTTTATCAGCAGTATTATCACTGTTCGATCCAGCCTGCACAAAATCAGATCAACCCTCAAACTGAAACACCCAGAAATATAGCGGCACTCTTTCCACAACCGGCCACATGGTGGCCCGTGTTCACCTCAGATCAGCTTGAATCTGAAAGTTTTAAGCGACTGATAGAGAAAGGTGTCAAACCTGGTGTCATTTTACCCAATGAATATTTTAGTGCCATCAAATATTATAAAATCAAAAAAGCGGTGGATGAAGGTGCAATTCCTGTTGCCTTTTACCAAATGCAACATTCGAAATATTTTGCTGCCAAAGCCACCTTTTCAACAGCATTGGGATTAAGACCCCTCGCCGCCCTGATTGAAACTGGCTGGGATGAAAACCTGATTTCACAACCTGCGGGCAGCTATATCATCCAGTCCGATAGCCCGAATGAGCTACGTATCCCTGCGCGTAAAATTCAACAACATCAACATTATTTTTATCAGGCCATTAAAGATCCCTCACAAGCTTCGGGTTATCAGGTGGTGATTAACCCTCCAGCAGATATGCCTGTCAATAATATTGAATATCCACATCTAGGCATCTCATGGGACATCAATAATATTCAATACACCAGTACAGCAGACGGTGTAGAAACCAATATTTTTGGTTATTTACTGATTGCATTGAGTACAGTCGTGATTCCACTAGACTATGTCTACTCAGCACAGTATCCAAGTTTACTCAGTACCTTTGGTAGCTCTATTTCCTGGATCTCATTATTACTTGGTGGCGGATTGCTCCTGATTTTGATCATTTCCATCATTCGCAGGAGAAGAATAAATGCCCGCAATTGATATTCTTTTCCTGTTCGGTTTTCTGGGCATCTGGATCCCTCAAGCCTTCTGGGCGTGGCTCAGTTATCAAGCCTGGAAATATTCGAAAAATGCAGCCAAAGAACTGGAAAATATGCCAGTTCCAGAACACTGGCCTGTATTAAGTGTCTTAATTCCAGCCTATAACGAAGGCGTGGTCATTGAAGATACCTTACATGCCATTGCGCAACAGGATTATCCAGCCCATGCTTATGAAGTTTTACTGATTAATGACGGTTCCAAAGACAATACTTTAGAAATTGCGGAACGCATGGCAGAGATTTACCCTTGCATAAAAATCGTCAATGTACCCAAAGGAATGGGCGGAAAAGGAAAATCGCGCACACTGAATAATGGTTTGCCGCATGCCAAGGGTGAATTAATTGTGGTCTATGATGCAGACAGTACGCCCGAACCCGACTGTGTGCGTTTATTGGCGCAAACCTTACTGGCAAATAAAAAACTGGTTGCCGTCAACGGTAAAGTACGCACGCGTAACTGGCGTGACAGTATTCTGACCCGTTTTATTGCGATTGAATTTATTTTCTTTCAATGGATCTTCCAAGGTGGACGCTGGCAGCGTTTTGAGCTTTCTACCCTGATGGGAACCAATTATGTGATCTGGCGTGATGCGCTGGAAACACTGGGTGGTTTTGACGAAAAATCGCTGGTCGATGATACCGAGATGAGTTTCCGAATTTTTCTGGGTCAACGCCGCATTAAATGGGTGCCTTATGCCGTCGGCTGGCAACAAGATCCACCATCCTTAAGTGTCTTTGTTAAGCAACGTTCCCGTTGGACTCAAGGAAACTTTTACGTCACCAGTAAATATTTACCGATTGCGTTAAGAAAACCGTTCCCGATCGGGATCGAAATTTTTAACAATATTATGTGTTATGTCCTGTTTGTGCCCGCACTGATCTGGAGTCACATTACGTTAACCCTTGGTTTACTGGGTATTGCCGGGATCACTGTTCCTGGCCCATTTACCTTACTTTGGGGCTTATCGTTCTGTCTATACGTCGCACAAATGTGGTTTACCTTATCCCTAGAAAGAGCCAAACCTCAACTATATTTCTTCTCGGTTTTATCTTATGTCACCTATTCACAGGTCTTTCTATTTATCGTGTTTAAAGCTGCCTACGACATGCTGAAAAATAAGATACAGGGAAATTCATTGCAGTGGTACAAAACTGAGCGCAGCAAGGAGAAAAAATAAATGAAAAAGAATCCATTACATCATCAGATTTTTAAAATACTGGTCGCAAGTGCAGCGCTTTCCTTGCCCGTGTTGGGCTCTGCTGACACACTGAATACCTGGACATTTGATAATATCAATACCTCCAACAAATACACGATTGAGCCGCATTTCTTTTATGTGGGTAAAGGCTCAGAATGGCAAAACATTCAATTTACCAGCGAATATTCGACTGAACATTTCACCACTTTACTGGTGAAATTTGATGACAAACTGATTTATAACACCACTTTGAATGGTGATGGAACGCTGAACTTTAATATACCAGCGACCACGAGTGGTTTTCACCGCTTAGATTTCATCTTGCAACAATACTCGCCAACTACATCACCTGCGGCTGATCGCACCACCTTCTGTAGTGAAGATGTGGATCAGGTGACTTATCTTAGTAATTCAAAAATTGATTACCAACGCCATCGGCCAATTTATCGTTTAAAAGATTTACCTGATGCCTTATTTAACCCACAAGTGGTACGCCCTACACCATTCATTGGGGTGTTAAAATACAATCGAGCCAATATCAATGAAGCCTCTATGCTGGGGCGTTTAATCAGTGCATGGGGCTCAGTCACCCCGATCCAGTGGTATGAACAAAATGCACCAGAGAATCAGCCAGCCAACTTTTCTATTGAGATTACAAAATCGGCAACGCCTTTACCCAACGGTACTTTAGTTCAAATCAGTGCTGAGAATGAGGTTCCGACTTTACGTATTCAATATGACAATCCGGAAAAGCTGGTCTCCGCTATTAACGGTTTATTAAATCCAAATTATTTACAACAGCTCGATACCTCATCCACCTATCTGCCGAATAAACTGGCAGCGCCTGCTTGGGCACAGATCAAGCAAATCAAAACCCTTGCTGACTTAGGTATCAGCGATTTCCGTTTAAATCAGGCTGAAAAGAATCTATTCTTAAACTTCCCTGCGGTGTGGCAACCGACCGATATTCTACAAGGTCAAATTGCCTTACGTGTCCAAAGTGGATTACTCGAAGGCTCAAACATTACCACATGGATTGATGGTGGCTTAGCAGGTAGCTTAAAAACGGCAGAGCTAGATTCTGATCCAGTGAACCGACAATTTAACTATTTCGCTAAAACCATTTCCAATAACACCAACTTTAGCCTCAAGCTGGAAAACTCGGTCATTGTAAACTCACAATGTCTACCAACTGCCAAAGGTTCACTCTGGATTGATACGCAAAAATCGACCGTGAAACTGCCGCACAAGCTCAAAAATGGGGTTGCTTCACTTTCCATGAGTTTTGCCACACATCCAACCATTGCGATTGATGAAAATCCGGGCAGTCTGGAAATTGCCATGACCATGAGTCAGGTGGCTAAAAAAATGCTGATGACCAATGATCCGATTCCTTTGAATCTGGTCAAGTTTGATCCAGCTAAACCTGAACTTTTAAATGTACAAGTCAACCCGAATATATATCGTCAACAGGTATTGATGCATAAAGATATTCTTTATGCTCCAGCAACTGCACGGGGTTTTCTGGTAAGTTTCCATGACCAACGTTTCAATGTCATCACAGACTCGATTGCGGGCGCGCAGAACTTTACCAAGCTTTGGGATAAAATCCAGACAAATATTCCAAATAATGCCAGCAAAATCTTGGTGGCAGAAAATGGGCAAGTGTTTATTTTACAAAAAATTATTGTGGGTAATCAGAAAGCACCTTTAGTCCAGCAGTCATCATTCTTTATCTTGGTTGTTATAATCTCTGCTATCATGATTCTTGCAATTTTGCTCTGGTACTGGCGTAAACGACCGAATGCTAAAAATAAGGCAGATTAAATTTATACTTTTAAAAATTATTATATTATCCGCCTTATTCAGTTTAGGGGGTTGCATGCACTTCTTTCAAGCAGACGTGCAACCTCCCCAGATTGAAGGAATTTTTTGGCAACCCGATTTAGCCACCACCCCGCCTTCAGGTAACTGGAATTTACTTGGTGTTTCAACCTTTGTCCCGCAGTGGTCCACTGTACAATCCAAAGCTTGGTTTGATCATGACATGGGTTTTGAAAAATGGGATAAAACCCTCAACTTAAAACAGCTCAATCAGCAACCATGGTCTCAACAAATTATTTTGGGGCTGGCGGGTGAATATGATGAAAAGCTTGCCCGTTCAAATGTTCTGCAACTGGCAGAAAACTCGAAACAGATCATTGAGAAAACCAAATCAATTCCATTAAAAGGTTATTACTTTCCTGTTGAAGCAGATCCGACATGGTTAGGTGTAGGTGTATTGGCACAAGCTTTAGCGACCTTACCTCAACCCGTCTGGGTCAGTATTTATAGTGCAGAGCAGTCTCCTGAACATCTGGATTCTTGGCTGAAAAGCTGGTTACCGCACAATGCCAATGTGTTTTTTCAAGATGGCGTCGGTGTAGGAACCCGCTCTCCCCAGCAGGCAAAAATTATTCTGGAAGATCTTCAAAAAGAGTTCGGTAAAGATAAGGTCGTGATTGTTTTAGAAGCTTTCCGTCCAGTAAAAGCAGGCCATTTCCGCTCAGCTTATCCGTGGGAAGTGATTGAGCAGCTTAAAGCCTATGAAGGACAGAAAGTTTATATTTTTGATGGCCCGCATTATATGAACCGTATCACCGTTTATGCCGTGGCTTTATGGTATAAACTGAAATACGGCTCAACTACCTGACCCTATTTATAAGCGCGATTAGAAGCTCTTATAAAATACCAATTCAGTGCGCGTGTTGTTATAGGTATCTGTTCCATCAGCTAAAGCATCTTTGAAATAACGTCCATATAAACGCTCAATGCGTAGCTTTACTGGAACATAGTTAAAAGGCTGCCATGCAACACCCGCACCATATTCAAATAAGTTATTGTAGTTTTCACCTTTCGAGTCCGCTAAAGTATGTAGCTTGCCATAAGCTTGTACGGTACCCGCTTCACCACGATAGACATTAAAACCAGAGCGCAATCGTAGATCCGCAATTACGTTATAGTCTTCTCGTGAGTAACTCGCGACATTACCGTATAAATCAGTGAAATAATCATTCCAGATGGTACGCTGTTCCACCGTGGGATTGGCATACCATTCCTGATATCCCGTTACACCACCGACCACACTTTCACGGAACTTATCCCGATTACGATCAATCAGATCATAGCTGCCGCCCACTTCTAAATAAGCACGAACAGGAATCGACTGCCACGGCTGATAATTTGCACCAACACCGACGGTTACTGCATTTTCGTCGATAATCTCAGGACGTACCCCACCTTTCGATTTGGTATCACGATTCAGGTTCACAAAGCCATATACCTGCGCCCGACCATTATCCAGATTTTTACCATATCGCATTTTCAATGGGAAAATGAAATCGTCATATCGTGATTCATAAGAAGGCGCAAAGTAGACATCTTTAAAAGTTGATGGTACAGCTGAAGCACTGAGATTCTGAACCGCTTGTTGTGCCTTGCTCGCCATTTCTGGATCAGATGAAGCCGATAAATCTTTAAAGATCACCAAAGCTTCTTTATTTCTTTTTTGCTGGTTGAGTAAATACGCTTCCTGCAATTTTAGTTGTTCATCCTGCGGTGCAAGCTGTTCTGCTTTACGCACACTCTGGATCGCTTCATTTTGCTTGTTCAAACGAATTTGTAAATAGGTCAGGCTCTTCCAGACTTTAATATCTTGTGGTGTGAGTTGTCCCAATTCAATCAGGATTTTTTCAGCTTCTTCTGGCTGGCTTTGTTCAATTTTATAAAATTTATCCCAACGGTCATAAATCGGATGACCAGGTTTATATGCCGCATCCCCTTCTTTCACAAAATCAGGCTCAGCACTCACCGCCTGTTGTACAGGTACGATTAGACCTAAAAGTAATAGTGTATGACTCAGCAGCTTATTTTTGGAATTGTTCATCGCAAATCTCAACTAAAAATATTCACAATATGGTCTATGGCGAGAAGGCTTAATTAGCATTTAAAATGTTAAATTGTTCACATATTATAACTAAATCATCGTTATGCTATCGTTAAAATAAGTTAATTTATAATAGATTAAGTTTATGAATCATCAATAGAATTTTACAAGCAATTGAACTGTTATAGAACTAGACGCGAACAAATTAAATTAATTTAAAAGAGCAAAATTATGTCTTTTTCACAACATGCAGAACCACATGTGATACAACGTTCAGGCTGGCTCCGTGCGGCTGTGTTAGGTGCCAATGATGGCATTATTTCTGTTACCAGTCTGCTTATGGGGATGGCAGCCAGTGGTGCAAGTTCTCACACCTTATTGATTACCTGTATCGCTGGGCTAATCTCGGGCGCAACGTCTATGGCCGCAGGTGAATATATCTCAGTCAAGTCTCAAGAAGATATTGAAAAATCGGACCTGAGATTTGAAGCACGAGAACTGGAAAAAAATCCTCATGCCGAATTAACAGAACTGACCCAAATCTATATCTCACGCGGTTTAAATCCTGAACTTGCTCATGAAGTTGCCAAACAACTCACTGCACATGATGCACTTGGTGCGCATGCACGAGATGAAATCGGCATTCATGAAAATACTGCCGCCAATCCTGTTCAGGCAGCGCTGTCTTCTGCCGCCTCTTTCTCTTGTGGTGCAGCCTTACCTATGTTGGCAATCTTACTCAGTCCAGATACATGGATCGCACGGGCTGTGTTAATTACAGGAATTATTTCACTGGCTTTATTGGGTGCATTATCGAGTTACTTTGCTCATACCTCCATGCTTAAAGGCAGCCTGCGCATTACCTTATGGGGCATCTTGGCAATGGTATTTTCCAGCTGGGTGGGTTCCTTATTTAATGTCACCCCGATTTAAACCAACATGCTGTCATTTTGAAAATAGCGTCTATATTCAATAATTAAATAGCGATTATTATTTGCAAGCCTTTTTGTTTTTACGTTAAGGTGATTAAAAATGCAGTGAGTCATTCATCATGTCAATTTTAGAATTATTAGAAATAAAACATCCGATTTTACTTGCGCCCATGGCTGGGGTTTCTACACCTGAACTTGCTGCTCAAGTATCAAATCAAGGTGCATTCGGTTCTTTAGGTCTCGGTGCCAATACGCCTGAAGCAGCCAAAGCACAAATCTTAAAGACACAAGAACTGACTGATCATCCCTTTCAGGTGAACTTCTTTTGTCATCAATCAGAACAGCTCAATCCTGAAACTGCCCAACAATGGATTGAGTATCTTCGTCCGCAATTTGAGAAATTTGCTGCAGAAGCCCCGACCCAGCTCAACTGTATTTATCCCAGCTTTTTAGACAATGATGACTTTCTCAATGTGGTGCTTGAAACACGTCCCAAAGCAGTCAGTTTTCATTTTGGTATCCCACACCCGCATCAGATTCAGGCTTTAAAACAAGCCGGCATCATTACCATGGTGTCTGCAACCAATTTACTTGAAGCCCAAGCAATTGAAGCAGCAGGTATTGATATTATTATCGCGCAAGGCATTGAGGCGGGTGGGCATCGCGGGATTTTCAATCAGCATTTTGATGCTTCGATTAAAACCCTTGATCTGGTGCAACTCATTACAAAACACTGCACCCTCCCCGTGATTGCAGCAGGTGGAATCATGAATGGTGAACATGCCAAAGAAATGCTGAAACACGGCGCTGCAGCAGTACAATTAGGGACAGCTTTTGTACAATGTAAAAGTTCTAGTGCCAATGCCGCCTACCGCAAGGCATTATTTAATCAAACGATCACGCAGATTAGTGCCAGTCTTTCAGGCCGACCCGCACGTGGTTTAATTGGCACATGGCATACACAGATCGATACTCCAGATCGTCCTGACGTGCCTGCCTATCCATATACCTATGACTTGGCAAAGCAATTGATGGGTATCGCCAGTGCGCAAAATGACTTTAGTTATGGTGCTTTCTGGGCAGGGAGCAATGTCAATCAAATTCGAGAGCTGGAAGCGGCCGATTTAGTCAATCAACTGGTACTGGAAATAAAAACCAATTAAATTTTGCGCGTAAAAAAGCCGACCATAATCGGTCGGCTTTTTAGTAGATCACTTATTTGATCGCCTCAAGTAAGGTGTGTTGGGCATTATGTGGTGCTTCCCCCTCCATCGGTCGCGCACGTTCCCATACACCATCCCCTTGTAGCAACCAAGCTTGTTGATTGTCTTTGAGGTAATTCAATAAACCCAGTTGGTAAATACGCTTTTTCAAGGCTGGATCTTCAATTGGGAAACACGCTTCAACACGGTTAAACAGATTACGATCCATCCAGTCAGCACTTGAACCGTATATACGTGGGTTACCATTATTGCTGAAATAATAAACCCGTGTATGTTCAAGGAAACGTCCAACGATCGAACGCACACGAATATTTTCTGACAAGTTTGGTAAGCCCGGACGTAAACAGCAAATTGAACGAATAATCAGGTCAACCTGTACGCCCGCTTGCGAAGCTTCATACAGTTTATTAATCAGTTGAACTTCCGTTAAGGCATTCACTTTAATAATAATTTGTGCAGGTTTGCCTGCTTTGGCATTGGCAATTTCGTCATCAATATAATTGATCAACTGGGCATGCAAGGTGAATGGTGCATGAAGCAACTTTTTCGGCTTCGCCATTTTGCCCATCCCCGTCAATTCCTGAAAGATACGATGTACATCTTCACACAGGTCTTTATCGGTAGTCATGAGGCCATAATCTGTATAAATACGTGCGTTGGTGGCGTGGTAGTTCCCCGTACCTAAATGCACATAACGCACCAGTTTATTATTTTCACGGCGTACCACCAGAATCATTTTGGCATGTGTTTTATAACCCACGATGCCATATACCACTACGGCACCTGCTTCTTGCAGCACGTTCGCCACTTCAATATTGGATTCTTCATCAAAACGGGCACGTAACTCAATCACTGCCGTGACTTCCTTACCATTACGTGCAGCTTCGGCAAGCACTTGCACGATTTCTGAATCGGCTCCACTACGATAAAGCGTTTGTTTGATAGCCAGCACTTGCGGATCACGTGCAGCCTCACGCAACAACTGAATCACAGGCGCAAAAGATTCAAATGGATGATGCAATAAAATGTCCTGTTTCTGCATTGCTGCAAAAATACTTTCAGACTTTTTAAAAGCTTTTGGAATCACAGGTGTGTGTGAGTCATAACGTAAATGCGGACGTTTGAAATTTGATAATAAACGCGCCAGATTTACAGGGCCATCTACACGATAGAGTTGTTCTTCATTTAGATCAAACTCATTGAGCAGATATTCATAAATGTGTTTTGGACAGTTATGGGTTACTTCCAGACGGACTGCACGACCAAATCGACGTGAACTCAACTCACCTTTTAAAGCTTTTGCGAGATCTTCAACATCTTCGTTTAGCGCTAAATCGGCATTACGGGTGACACGGAATTGATAGCAGCCTGTTGCGGTCATGCCAGGGAACAGATCAGAGATATGTTCATGGATAATTGCCGAGAGCATGACATGGTGTTCTTTACCGTCAGTTAATTCATCTGGCAAACGCACTACACGCGGTAATGAACGTGGCGCAGGGACAACCGCTAAATCAATTTGACGACCAAAGGCATCTTTCCCTTCTAGCGTCACAATAAAGTTCAGGCTTTTATTCACCAGTCGTGGAAATGGATGCGCAGGATCCAGACTGATTGGCGTAAGCACAGGTGCCACCTGTTCATGAAAATATTTCTTGATCCATGCCGATTGTGCAGGCGTCAATTCACCACGACGTAAGAAGCAAATATCTTCTTCACGTAATTTCGGCAAAATTTCTTCATTTAAAATTCGGTACTGACGTTCAATTGCCGCATGTGTTGTTTTTGAAATTTGTTCTAAAACCTGCTTTGGCGTCAAACCATCTGGAGTGCGGCTTTCATTGCCCAACGTCAGTTGTTCCATCATTCCCGCAACACGGATCTCAAAGAATTCGTCCAGATTACGTGAAAAGATCAGAAGGAAGTTCATCCGCTCTAATAATGGATGAAGTGGATCGACAGCCTGTTCCAGTACGCGTAGATGAAAATCGAGAATCGAAAGCTCACGATTTATATAACGATCGTTGTAACTGTATTCTATTGGCGTTGTTGTCGTCACTGCAGTATTCATACCCAACCTTGTTGCTTTATCATTCATCAAGTGATGATTTAAGTATGCTGCAAAATTATGTCAATTTGGTAAAAAAGCCCAAAATATTGGGCTTTTTTTTGAAATTTGGCGAATTATTGCGGAAGTTGTATCCCATTCATATATTTTAAGATCACCCGCTTGCGATATTGCAGCTTACGGTCATTGCGGTTGTCTTGATAATACTTTGGATTTGGTAACAGAGCGGCTAAAAATGCAGCCTGCTCTCGGGTCAGACTTTTAGAACTTTTGCCATAATAAAATTGAGCTGCTGCCTCAACACCATAAATGTTTTGACCAAACTCAACCGAGTTCATATAGACTTCCAGAATGCGTCGTTTTGACCACATCCGCTCCATCATCCATGTCGCTACAGCTTCCTGCCCCTTGCGGATGAAAGAACGTTTATTATAAAGAAACAGGTTTTTTGCCAGCTGTTGTGAAACCGTTGAACCACCCGCGACCAGTTCACCTTTTTTGCTATTGCGCTCCAGTGCAAACTGGATCCCCGCCCAGTCAAAACCATGATGATGAATAAACTTGGCATCTTCGCCCGCTAAAATTGCGCGTTTAAAGTTATCACTAATATTGTCATAGTCACGCCATTCCTGTTTGATCGGTTTAAAGTCGGTAAAGTAATCCCAACGCATAAACATGGTCGTATTCACTGGATGGGTTCGCCACCAGACCAGACTACTAAAAATCCAGAGCTGGATCAGTAGAATGACGCCAATAATCAACATTACTGCGCGTGCTAAAAAGGCTTTCATTAAAGTGCATCACTCCATCATGCAATGAATTCATGCTAAGCTATTTTTTATATCAATAACTAGCGTAAACATATGACTGAAACGACTCCACCACAAATCAATCAAAAATTGCAAATACAAACATGGTGGTTTACTGCATTGTTAATCGCAGTCAATGTCGGATTATTTGGCTGGCAAATTCTTTCAGGGGTGAATATTACCGACCCTGCCCCTGTTGATGCAATCGCTTGGGGAGCAGATTTTACACCGCTCACCTTTACTGGGCAGGCAGAACGCTTGTTCACCAGCATGTTTTTTCACTTTGGCCTGATCCATTTAATGTTAAATATGTGGGCGCTGTATATCTTTGGCAGTGTGGCAGAACAATTATTTGGTAGAAGCTATTATATCGGTTTGTATTTTCTGGCTGGTCTCATGGGCAGTGTCTTGTCCAGTTATCTAAGCATCCGTGATGGCTACGAACTTTTACAACATTTTGATCCCAAGTTACTCCCACATATCAGTGCAGGTGCCTCAGGTGCCGTGATGGGGCTAGGTGCAGCACTCACCGTCATTTCCCTGTTTCCACCTTTGCCACAGCAACGCTTCTTGCTGGATAAAAAATCATTATTAATGATTATGGCGATTAACCTTGTCTTCGGTTTTACCGTTTCAGGGATTAATAATGCCGCACATATTGGTGGCATGATCATGGGTGCATTGCTAGCCGTGACATGGTATTTCAGCCAGAAAACGCCAAGAAATACACTGGCTCAAGTCATTGCCTTAATGATTGGTGCCTTACTGCTCAGCGCATTCTATTTTTATTGCACAGAATTAAGCACAGGACTCAATCCTCTCTGGAATGAAATCCTGCGTCAGAACCAGCTCACTTTTTAAGACTGGTTCATTTCTCTTAAACTTTGTAAGGGCGGAATATCGCATAAGTAACTTAAGCGATAGCGCCCGATCAAGGTACAAATCAGCATCATGCTTAACGGTAGAATCAACCAGATCTCAGCATGCCACTGAATTGCCATTTGCATCTTGTAACTGGCAATGGCGCTGATCACTTCTGCAAACAGACACGCCACGACACCCGCCAACAGACCGATAAAACCAATCTCCAGACTGAGCATACGTTTTAATTTATTCTTGGCAACGCCAAATGAACGCAATAAAGCCACCTCTTTACGTCGCTCATCCATCAGTACATTTAAACAGGCAATCAGTACCAGTACACCCGATAAACCGACCAGCATGGCTAGAACCGTGATAATCTGCACCAGTACATTGACCAGACGTTTCACCTCTTCCAGAATACGCCCGACATCAATAAATACCGTGTTGGAAAATTGCTGAATCAATTGCACCATTTTCGGCTGATCCGCTGGCGGAACATAGAAGCTTCCTAAATAACTGCCGGCATTTTCATCCATGGTTTTGGGTGAAAAAATAAAGAAGAAATTAGGACTAAAACTTTCCCATTCCACGCTACGCAGATTGATGACGGTCGCATTCAACGGCCCTTCGGGTAAGCTAAAACTGAGTTGATCTCCAATCTTGATCCCAAGCTCAGTGGCCAGTTTTGCTTCCACAGACACCTGACCAATCTGGGTAAAATGGGAACTGCCCTGCGTAATCATATTATCTTTCGGATACACTTCTGCTTGAGTCAGATTCAGTTCACGACGCAACGAATTATTTTGTTTTACCTGTTCTGCTGCAAAAGGCTGACCATTTTTGGCAACCAGTCGGCCTCGAATATTCGGATAAAGCGGAGTGCTCTGCCATTTATTTTGCTCAAGCTGTTGTTTCAACTGAGGCATATCAAACGGCGGTAGGCCATAAACAAATTGATTCGGTGTCCCTTCTGGCAATTGTTGCTGCCAACGCTCCAATAAATCTGTTCTTAATACACTTAATACCGTAATCAAGCTCAAGCCCAAAGCGAGGGCTGTAATCTGTAAAGCAGTTTGATGTGGAATCCGTACATAGGCTGATACAGGATGTTTAAGCTGCTTGATCGCTTTTAACAGCAACCAGATCACGGCAAAAAGCGTCGCACATAAAATCAAGATCGCGGCCAACACCCATAGGCTTAATTGTAAATTATCACTGAGCACCAAACTAAAAATCACCAGACTGGCAATACCGACTGCAAACATGGCGAAATACGACTTACGTGAACGCTCCTGCTGACGGATCACCCGAATCGGCGGTGTATTTAATAGCTCCCAGATACTTGGCAAGATAAAACCAATCAGCACCATCACACTGGTAAAAATGGCGACAGGCAAGGCAAACAGCAAATCAGCCAGCACAAAGCTCAGTTGTAATTGTGGAATCAGCTGCAACATCAACTGCAATAAGCCATAACCTAAAGCAATCCCGATCAGACTGCCCAACACAATCGATAAAGCACTGACAATTCCAAGCAAGGCCAGATAAGCCAGCAAAATCTGTCTCTTACTTGCCCCCAGACAACGCATCAGGGCAATATGGTCCTGATTCTGTTGCACATAACGTTGACTGGTCAATGCAATCGCAATACCACACAGCAAAATGGTTAACAAATTGGCAAGCTGTAAAAAAGTATCCAGATTTTCAATCGGTTTCATTAAGCGCGTATTGGATTGGCTGGCATCGCGTAACTTCAACGAACCTTGTTCGCCCTCGCCCAACTGCTGATCACTCGGTTGATCAAGCGTCTGTTCATGCTGTGTTTGCTGCCTGAAGATTCTTTTAAATGCCTTGATCTGCTCAGGCGGCCCTGCCATCAATAACCGATACTCAATCCGGCTACCGACTTGAACGGCATTGGTTTTGGCAATATCTGCCTGATGGATAATCACTGTCGGTGAAAATCCTGAAAAGCCAAGCTCCTGATTAGAATCATGTTCGATGATCCCCGTCACTTTAAACTGCCCATCCGCAATCGCAACCTGATCCCCCACTTTCGCCTGTAGAAGATCAGCTGCACGAGGACTCAGCCAAACCTGTCCAGTTTGAATACCTTGTGACTTGGGCTGGATTTCCAGTTCACCCCGTAATGGAAAATGCGCATCAACGGCTTTCACATTGACCATCACAAACTGATCCGAGGTATGCGCCATCGAACTAAACACAGTCACAGCAGCCTGTTGCAAATCCAGTTTTTGTGCTTGCTGTAACCATTCGGTCTGAATTGGATCTTGATCGTAGAGCACCAGATCCGCAGCCAACATTTCAGCGGCCTGTAGAGTCACGGCATTTTGTACTTGGGTATTACTGAACTTGAGTGCTGTGGTGGCACTAATTGCTAAAGAAAGTGCAATGATTAATAAATACAATCCACCCGTACGGAAACTTTGCAGCAACAGCGGCTTGAGAACTGAACTCATAAGCCCACCTCAAGCTTTACAATTTCCTGAATCTGGCCATCAGCCAGTTTGACATGACGTTGACATAAAGCAGCCAGATTCTGATCATGCGTCACCAGAACCAAGGTTGTTCCTAATTCTTTATTAAGCTCAAATAATAGCTGTTCAATTTCTTCAGCCGTTTGTCCATCCAGATTACCCGTGGGCTCATCTGCAAAAATAATTTTTGGCTCTGCAATCAATGCTCTGGCAATCGCAACACGCTGCTGTTCCCCACCAGAAAGCACTTTCGGTGTTTGCTGAGCCTGACGTACCAGCCCAACTCGCTCTAACCATGCCAATGCTTTTTGTTCTGCCTGCTTGAAATTAAAGTCAGGTTGTAAGCGTAATGGCAACATGACATTTTCCAGTGCACTGAGCTGCGGCAATAGCTGAAAAGACTGAAATACAAAGCCGATATTTTCCAGACGAACCTGCGCGCGCTGTTCTTCCGACAAACTATGCACCGCCTGTCCACACACCCATAACTCCCCAGCACTGGGACGATCAAGTGTTGCCAGAATACCCAACAAGGTCGATTTTCCTGAACCTGACCGACCTGTAATGGCAATCTGTTCACCTTGATAAATTTCCAAATCGATATCTTTTAAAATCGTTAAACTTTGCTGATTAATTTGAATATTTTGTGTAACTTTTTGGGCAGAAATAATCGGTTGTGGCATGATGTCACGTATCCTTTAGGACAAATTTGAAGTGCAATGCAAATATCTAAAGTTATCTTGTCAGTATCTAAAACGCTTGCAATGATCAGTGTCTGTTTGATCCCGACACTGGTTTCAGCAAAGACTATTTTAATTTTGGGTGATAGCCTGAGCGCAGGTTATGGCATAGATGCAAAACAAGGTTGGGTTCACTTATTACAACAACGTTTAGACCAACAGTATCCGAAACAGCACAAGGTGGTCAATGCAAGTGTCAGTGGAGAAACCACCAGTGGTGCACTGGCAAGACTGCCAAAATTATTGCAAACCTATCGACCAGAAGTGGTGGTGATTGAACTGGGTGGCAATGATGGCTTACGCGGTCAGCCGCCACAAATGATTCAAAAAAATCTTGCCGAATTGGTGCAGCTGAGTCAGAAGCAGAAAGCCCATGTTTTACTGTTTGGGATGAAAATACCGCCTAACTACGGCACAGCCTATAGCAAGGCTTTTGAAAATAATTACAAGGTGATCAGCCAACAATATAAAGTGAAATTACTGCCTTTCTTTCTTGAAGGTGTCGCGGGACAAAAACACTTGATCCAGAACGATCAGATTCATCCAAATGCGAAAGCACAGCCAATGATGCTGAATCTGGCATATCCTTATATTAAAGGTGCGTTATAAACTGCACCTTCAACTCAATAGACGATTTCAACTGATCTTTTTCTTAAAATAAACCACACGTTCGGTTTCCTGAAAACCCAGCGCGCGATGCATGGCATGACTGATCGTATTATCAATTGCTGCGTCTGAGGCAAATTCAGTACAGGAAAATTGCTTTGCCCAGTCTTCTACTTGCTGCACCAAAGTGGTAGCAACACCTGAACGTCGATATTCAGGCAAGACATAAATGCCTTCCAGAAAAGCCACAGGTGAGGTTTGTGTACCATTTACATATTCATATCGAATAGACGCTTCTAGCATGGCGATTGCTTGCTGCTGATCGTTATAGCTTAATAATTGCAAAGTATATGGTTGTTCGAGTAGCCGCCGCATTTCTGGTAAATGCGCGTCTTCATGATCAGGCCAGAGTAATATTCTTAATTGCAGCCAGTCGGCCAATAACGGCTCGGTTACAGGCATGATTTTCATATCGATTCTGCCCTTTTGCTTCACTTATTTTTCTAATTCAATAAAAAATTAAAATTTATGCTTCCAACAGCGAAATTAAGGCGAGTTAAAACTCGCCCTGATTCTTAGAAATCAAAAAAAGAAACTTCACCTGTTTCTAGCGAATATTCTGCACCAACGACAATCATTTTGCCCTTTTCAATCAGGCTTTCCAGCACAG
Source organism: Acinetobacter sp. BIGb0102 (assembly GCF_003815055.1). Lineage (NCBI taxonomy): Bacteria > Pseudomonadati > Pseudomonadota > Gammaproteobacteria > Moraxellales > Moraxellaceae > Acinetobacter > Acinetobacter sp. BIGb0102. The sequence goes on along the minus strand of NZ_RKQE01000014.1, from coordinate 177,714 downwards.
CAGAACCATGACGGAGCTGATTCACAGAAGCAAATACATTTGAACGTACCGCATGCGCAGACAATTTTTTCAAATCATTTTTGAGTTCGGTTTGCATCAAGATTTCAACCGACGGACGGACACGGTTTACGATCGACATTAAATTCGATGAAGGCGGCTGATCAGGGTTCATCAGGGTATCAATCGTGGCTTGAATCGCACCACAATGACTATGACCCAGTACCACCACAACAGCACAATCATAACGCTCTGCTGCAAATTCAACACTGCCGACCTGTGAAGGCGCCACAATATTGCCTGCCACACGAATCACGAACAAGTCACCCAAGCCTTGGTCAAAAACCATTTCAGCAGGTACACGTGAATCAGAACAGCCTAAAACAATTGCAAAAGGATTTTGATCACTTGCCATCTCGGCACGTTCTTGGTGAGATAACAATCTTTGTTGAACTGCCTCTCCTTTTACAAAACGGGCATTACCAGCTTTTAAACGTTCTAATGCTTCTTGTGCGGTGAGCATGTGTGTATCCATGTGTGATTGACCTAAGGCAACAGTTTAATGTGCGCCCGTTTGAAAGTCACTGACAAAAATAGAAACGATCAGCATACTTGCTAATCTTTTGAACCGTAAAATAGCGGAAAATTGCTGATTTCATTGGCAAGAATTTCCATACATCTGTAGATTATGCAAATGACTCGCGTCGTCTCTTCCTCAATAATCAATTGGTTTAAAAATAGATCAAGGATTGAACAACGATGATAAATACCCGACTTACCCAACCTTTTCGTCAGGCTTTTGGCGCTGCTTTGCTGGTCTGTAGCTTAAGTACACTAGCAGTGAGTACAACTCAAGCTGCCGAAATAGAAATGAATTTTCAAAACCTGTTGCAACAAGAGCGTGCATGGGCTGGCTTACAAACCAAGACCTTAAAAGTAGGTGACATCACTTGGTCGTATAGTGAAGGCGGTCAAGCGGGTAAGCCAATCGTCATTTTAATTCATGGTCTTGCAGGCAGTCGTGACAACTGGAACCGTGTTGCACGCGCCCTCACGGCAAACTACCACGTCATCATTCCTGATTTACCAGCCAGTGGTGAAACATTAGTACCTAAAGATTTTGACTATTCTGTTCCGAATGTCACAGAGAAATTACGCCGTTTTGTAGAAGCTGCCAATCTGACAGGCCCAGCGCATGTTGCTGGTCATTCACTGGGTGGTTCTATTGCCATGCTCTATGCAGGTCAATATCCTTTTGAAACCAAAAGCCTATTCCTGATTGATGCGGCGGGTGTCTATAAGGCAGCGACCACGCCTTATTTAAAAGATCCAAATCAGGTGAAAAACATGATTGTGAGCAAGAAAGGAGATTTCAATTTCCTGATGCAACAAGCCATGTTTACCCCGCCATTCATTCCAAAGGAAATTGCTCAGGCGCAAGAAAAAATGATGATTGGTCAGGTTGAGCAAACCCAGAAAATGGTCGATCAAGTCATTGCCTTAAATAAGCTCTATACGCCTGATTCATTTGCCTTGTTGGCAAGATCAATTGATGCACCGACCCTGATTTTATGGGGTAAGCAAGATAAAATCGTCAATGTTGAAGTGGTCCCTGAGTTAAAAGCATTACTAAAAAATGCCCAGACACCAGTCATTCTGGACAATGTCGGTCATATGCCGATTCTGGAAGCAGATCAACTAGTGGTTCAGCAATATCTACCTTTCCTCAGCAAGATTCAGGCACAAAAACCTGCTGTGGCTCCAGCGCAATAAACTTAATTTAGCGATTTGAGAATATATGTCTAAACATCCAATGATAGAACAACTGATTGATGCACAGCTCGACTTTCTTGAGCATGAGTTTGCACAACCAGACACCATTCAATCGGAATTTAAACAATTCTATCATTGGTTGCGTTTACAGCCGTTACAGCAGATCTGGTCTTTTGAACAGATTTTCAACCTGATCGAAAAACAAATTCTTGCGACACCCGCAAGTGCATTTCTAGTTGAACAAATTGCAGAACATATTCGCTTTGCCCTGATTCACCCGATTAATGACCAGACCACGATTGAAGATGTTATTCCTGTTCTTACCGTAGATTCGATTGCCCAGTATGTTGCCAGTAAAAGTGGACACCGCCAGCGTTTAATTAAAACCGTGGTGAACAATCCCGCGTTCTCTGCATTGATTACCCAGTTAATCCAGCACTCGATTCAGGATTATCTGGATAATTCAGTCATGTCGAAACGTGTCCCAGGTGTCGGACATTTTATGAAAATGGGCAAATCTGTTTTAGAAACAGTAACGGATTCCAATCTGAATGAAACCATTGCGCATTATTTACAAAAGAATATTTTAAAAATCAGTCAAATGAGTGAGAGAGTGCTGAATCAGCATTTTAATGATGACAAGCTCTATCATTTTCAGGCCAATCTCTGGCATAAAATTAAAGTCATGCCCTTATCGGTATTGCGTAATTATGTAGAAGTACAAGACTTACCAAAAACCGTCGAGATGGGGCATGAGATTTGGGATCATATTCGTCAAACACCGTATCTAAAACGACAAGTACATGATGGTGTGTATGCATGGTACGCACGTAATCAGGAACGGAGTTTTGATCTTTTATTACGTGATCTGAATATTGATGAAGCCCTGATTGAAAATGAACTCAGCCATTTGCTTGCGCCTGTACTGCAACATGTGATCGAAACGGGTTATTTGCGTGAGCGTGCTCGCACGTATTTAGAGAGGTTTTATTATTCGAAACAAGTGATGCATATCTTAAAAGTAGAAGGATAAGGCTTTGTAACCCTACCCTTCAAGTTCAATTGATGTCTTAGAAACTATAAGTCACACCAAGATTATAACGGCGACCATCTAACACATAGTTATAGGTCGCAGTATCAATCTCTTTATCAAATAGATTGTAGATCCCTGCGGCAACAGCAATATTTTGCGTTGGCTTATAATTTACCCCCACATCTACCATCGTATAAGCAGGTTTACCTTTTGCCATAGCAGTACGGCTTAAGTAATCCGATGTCTTACTACGGTAATTCACACGTCCCCAGCTTGAGAACTGATCGTTAATTTCCCAGTCTGCGGTTGTATTGAACATATGTTTAGGCATTTCATTTAAAGGCTTGCCTTTATTCGCGCCACTCTTTTGTTCAGTATCCGTGAAGGTGTAATTCGCACTCAAGTTCACATTTGGTAAGACTTTCCAGCCAAATGTTGCTTCTGCACCACGCATATTGGCTTTATCAACGTTCTCACGCAGGCTGACAAAGTCAAACTTCTCACCCAACCAGTCACAGCCCATTGACCCAGATGCCCCCTGACAGGTTCTGATTTCAGTGATCTTGTCTTTAAACTCACTATTGAATAACGTAAGACCCGCCGTCAGGTTATCTAAATTGTCCCAGTTAAAGGACATTTCATAGTTCACACTTTTTTCAGGTTTTAAATCAGGATTACCGACAATCACACCTTTACTTTGTCCACCGCCTGTTGCCTGTCCCCATTCAGCAACGGTCGCACGCAGTGCTGGTGTTTTATAACCCGTTGAAATACCACCTTTAATGACCCAATTATCATTTAAGCCCCATACTCCGTACACTTTCGGGCTCCAGTGATCACCAAATTTTTCATCTTTATCTAAACGTAGTGAACTGGTTAAAGTGAAGTCATCGACAATATTCCATGCATTTTCAGCGAATAATGCCCAGCTATAACGATCAAGATTGGAAACAGGTTTCGCTCCACCGACACTTAACTGGTTACCTTTGTCATCTAATTCTTCTTTGAGGTACATCCCGCCAAAACTCAGACTCTGACGACCAAAGTTAATTTTATTGATGGTATTAAATGTGGTATTGGTCGCTTCCATATTACGTGACGGGTTTTCGTTTTCTTCACGCTGAATATAAGAATGTGTTTCTACCGCACCAATTTTGCCACGATGCGTCAAACTATACTCTGTGCGATAGTAATCTGTAAGTGAGTTTGCTGGTGGGTTTCTGCCCGTTTGTACGGGGGAAATACTTTTACCAACAGTTGCATCACGGTTTTGAATCGAACGTTGATATTCCAGATCAATCGTGTGATCATCATTTGGAGTCAGACTAAAGGCAGCTCCGCCTGCACGAATTTTTTGCTTACTATAGCCACCATAAATTTCATCTTCATCACGTTGAGAATATAGGCCATTGGCTTTAAATGATAAAAGATTGGCAATTAAAGGCCCAGCAATGTAAGCATTAGTTTGATATTGATTACCTGAGTCAGAATTTTCCTGCAACGTGGTATCAAGCTTAATGGAACCCGTCCATTCAGTTACATTTTTCTTGGTAATAATGTTGATGACACCGCCCATTGCATCTGAACCATATAAGCCAGACATTGGTCCACGGATCACTTCAATACGTTCAATGGCGCCAATATTCGGTAACCAGCCTTGTTCAATACCCGAGTTGTCGCTATTTGGGCGTACCGAACGTGTATTTACTTTTTTGCCATCGACCATAATGACCGTATACGCACTGCCCATACCGCGGATACTGATATCACTTGAACTACCGCCCCCTGTTACAACCACGCCAGGTACATCTTTTAAAGCATCGGTTACATCACGATATGCTTTTTTATTAATTTCTTCTTGTGTAAGCACAGATATAGATGCTGCTGCTTTTTTAATGTCCTGTTCAAATCCACTTGCTGTAACAACAATCTTTTCCAGTTGTACAGCCTCTTTATTCGCTTGAATTTCTGCTGCGTGTGCAAGCGCCATCATACCGCCCAATACGGAAATAGTGAGGAGTGATTGACGTGCTATTTTGTTGGACATATTCCCACCCGATTCAGAGATATCTTAAAGATTGCTTAAAATTTATGGGAATTCTAACAAAAAACAAATAAAACTCAATACAAATGATAATTATTATTATTTATAAATTCATTTTTCATTCACATTGTTTGCTTATCAGTTTAGGAAAACAAGTTTAACTTTTTAATTTTAAGTCAAAAATAATTATCTCAATCCATTAATTTTATTTAAGAATAATATGAAATTCTTATATAAAAAATATGAAGATTAAGCTTACACGATTTTGTCATTCTTATTGCAATCATCAAATGAATAAAGATGTTCAAATTTTTGGGCATTTTATGCTTTAGATGATCTCTTTAAAATTATGATACTTTTCCAGTATTTTTTTATTATTATTTCATCCATTCATTGACTGAGCAAGTTGAAAAGCGCTACCGATCTATAGTTACTTTTCAACTTGCTTGCAGCATCGTGACTTAAGCTGGAATTTGCTGGGTAATGCAGTGAATATTTCCACCACCCAGTAAGATTTCTCGCGCTGGTACCCCTGTGATGAGATAGTCTGGATACATCTGCTGGAACAATGCTTTTGCCTGTTCATCGGTACGTTCATCCAGTAATGGGAAAATTATCTGCTGATTACTAATCAGATAGTTCACATAAGAACCCGCCAAACGATTTCCTTCAAAACGTTCAATCGCATTGCCCTTATCAACATCAACCGTCTCATTTCCACTGGCATAGAGTGGACCCGGTGATGGTAACTTCCATACTTTCAATTGGCGGCCTTTTGCATCTTTCGTATTTTCAAGCACTTTCAATGCGGCTTGTGAACGCGCGTATTGCGGATCATTGATATCATCTGTCCAGTGCAATGCAACTTCACCTGGGCGAACGAAACAGCACATATTGTCGACATGCCCATCAGTTTCATCATTAAATACACCTTGAGGCAGCCAGATAAAAGTCGTTACCCCGAGACATTCTTGCAGAATGTTTTCAATCTGAGTCTGAGACAGATGTGGATTTCGATTTGGATTGAGCAAGCATTCTGCTGTAGTCAATAACGTCCCTTCTCCATCGACATGAATTGCCCCGCCCTCTAAGATCAGCGGTGTCGAGTACGTCTCAATGCCATGTTGAGCAGCAATTTTGCCTGCAATCAGTTGATCTTGATCCCATGGGAAATACAATCCACCATTTTCCCCGCCCCAAGCATTAAACACCCAATTAATGGCTTTTTTCTGGCCTTGTGCATTCTTGACAATGGTTGGCCCCGTATCGCGTGTCCATGCATCATCACTTTCCATTTCAACCAGAGTCACCTGTATAGGCATAACCTGACGTGCTTTTTCCATTTCAGCTTGAGGAACAGCCATAAATACTGGCGTTTTCTGAGCAATTGCAGCCGCAACCTGTGCAAAAGCCTGTTGTGCAGGCGCACCATTTCCACGCCAGTTATCTGTACGATAAGGCCAGACCATCCATACAGCTTCTTGTGCAGACCACTCGCCAGGCATGCTAAAACCTTGCTGATTTGGGGTTGTCGCATTCTGTTCCATATAGTTTATCTCCATATTTTCAAGTTTTTAGAAATCAAATATTCATTTATCAAATCAATTGATTAAAACGGTTTAAGTCGTGGCTCCGAACGAAAGTGGCTGTTTGCGGATACGCTTATAAAGCAACAGTAAAACGCCAGCCAATAACCACACGCCACCAAATTCCAGCGCTGATTTTTCCAGATGTACCCACAAACCTAATAAGCACAACACCGAAGCCAGTGGTAGCAATAGATTGAAGAAAATATTTTTTAAACCTGCGCGCTCTTTACGTATCACAAAGAATTTCATGAATACAGAGAAGTTCACCATTGTAAAGGCGATCAAGGCACCAAAACTCACCAGACTCACAACGGTTGCTAAGTCGACTTTAATTGCCAACAGAGAAATCAAGCCGACGAAGAAAATCGAATATAACGGCGTACCTAATCTGTTATTCACATAACCGAATATTTTTTGGTTAAACACACCATCACGCCCCATGATGTAAAGTAAACGCGAAGCACTGGCATGAGAGGCTAAACCAGAGGCAAATGCATTCATAATCTGTACAGTGAGCAAAGCTGACTGGAAAAATACGCCCCCGACAAAGAGTGCAATTTCAGGTAAGGCTTCATCTGGATTTTTAAACTGTTCTAATGTCGGAAAGGACAATTGAACAAACCAGGAAACCGTAATAAAAATAAGGCCGCCTAATAATGTTGTGAGCATAATTGCCCGAGGAATGGTCTTGGTCGGATTGCGGCTTTCATGGGCTAAGGTCGATACCGCATCAAAACCTAAATAAGAGAAACACACCAATGACACACCTGTCAGCAAGGTTAGATATTCAGGATTACCATTAAATAAGGGTGTCATTGTCGCTAGGCTTTGATAACCTTGCGAATGCCCCATCCCTGTGACTACCAGAAAAATAAATACCAGCATCATTGAAATCGTGGCTGCAATAAAGATAAAGCTAAAATTCGCCAGAATATTGATACGAAAGCTGTTGATCAGCGTGATGATCCCGACCATGATCACCACCCAAGTGGTATAGGCAATGTCAGGCATCAATGCATGGAGATAAAAGGACGCGAGTAAAACATTAACCAGCGGAATAAGTAGATAATCAATAAGCGAGCACCAGCCCACAAAAAAACCCGCTGTCTTGCCGCATGTTTCAGTGGTGTAGGTATATGCTGATCCTGATTTTGGGGTGAGTTTACTAAAGCGTGCATAGCTAAATGCCGTCAATAGCATTGCAAACAAGGCCAAGATATAAGCTAGAGGAACCCGCCCTTCAGTGACTCTTGAAATAATACCAAAGGTATCAAATACGGTTGCTGGAGCCATATAAGCCACACCAATGACAACGACTTGCCATAGTGAGAGCCCTTTTCGTTTGTTTTCGCTTTCCATGCACGTTTCTCCTGCATCAATGCAAATATTTTCGCAGTGCTTTTTTATTCATCTTGGATGGTGCTATTGAACAGAGAAGTCCCTTTCCCGATTCAATCAGCAGTTGGAAAAATTAGAGCGTAATCACGTTTTCTTCGAGATAACTTTGCATCCCCGACTGCCCTAGTTCTCGCCCAATTCCACTCTTTTTGAAACCGCCCCATAACGAACCGGGTTGAATCATTTGATGGGAATTAATCCAGATATGACCAGAACGAAGCCACTTGGCAATTTTTTTACCATGCTCCAAAGACCCTGTGATAATGGTTGCAGCCAGACCAAACTCAGAGTCATTGGCAAGGCGAATAGCTTCTTCTTCAGTCTCGAAACTTCGACAGCAAATCACAGGGCCAAAGATTTCCTCTTTCCACAATCGGCTTTCTGTCGGAACATTGACAAAAACATGCGGCTGAATGAAAAAGCCTTTTTCAGGTACAGCAATTTGCTCGAAATCAATTAAAGTTTGGAGTTTTTCGTCTTTCGCAATACTTAAGTATTCATGAACTTTCTGAAATTGCTTTTGTGTGGTCATCGGCCCCATTGCAAATGGACCGCTCAGATCTGAACCCAAAGTGATTGATTCCACCGCAGCTTTAAACTTCTGGTAAAAGCGTTCGGCAATCGATTGATGCACCAATAAACGTGAGGTCGCAGAACACATTTGACCACTGTTATAGAACATACCGCCGAGTGCTTTATCGACTGCTTCATCCAGATCGGCATCTTCAAGAATAAGGATTGGCGATTTGCCGCCTAGCTCTAATGTGACGCGTTTAACCGAACGGGCTGCGGCCTGCATCACATGAATGCCTACCTCTGTGCTACCAGTGAAAGAGACTTTATTCACCTCTGGATGTGTCACCAAATGCTGCGCTGCAACTGCATCTCCCAAAATCAGGTTAAATACACCCTGAGGAAACTGGATCTGATCCAACAGCTGAGTAAATGCATATTCAGGCAAAGGTACCAACTCGGAAGGTTTAAAGATGAGCGTACAACCTGCAGCAAGAGCGGGTGCGATTTTCCATGCGCTGGTGATTAACGGGAAATTCCACGGCGTAATTAAAGCAACCACACCGACGGGATTTTGCTGATGCGTCAGTTCAATACCACCGTCACATTCAGTCACCTGACTAAATGCAAAGCTTTTAACTAGATTGGCATAATAGCGGTAACACTTAATGCTGTTGTCGACATCGACTTGTGCTTGTTCCGAAGATTTACCATTGTTACGGTGGGAAAGTTCAATCAAGGTGTTTTTTGCTGCTTCAATCGCATCGGCAATTTTATTTAACCAATTCGCGCGTTCCTCAGGGCTTGTCAAACTCCAGCTTTCCAGTGCCTGTTGTGCAGCAGCTACGGCAGCATCTACATCCTGCGGGGAAGCCGTAGTAAATCGGATTAATTCCTCTTCACTGCCTGGATTGACCACCGTAATCTGGGATGTTCCTGTCGTGTTTTCCCATTTTCCATTGATATAATTCTTCATCTGCTTGCTCTCATACGGGTACTAAAACGGATTCATCGTGACTCTCTACAGGATTTCAGCCTGCTTCATGTCAATCATGTCCGCTTTATTCCTCATTCATTCCATCGACATCATCTGTTGTTCTCCCGCTATTTCTATCAATCAGCGAGACTCAACTCGCCCCGCGAGGCAAGTTGATTTTTCATTGGGAAACAAAGAGATTTGGCTTATAAATGACCTTCAGCTTTTAATTCCTGAATCGTATTCTGAATCGCATGACGTAAGGTTTTCACAGCAAAGTCAATTTGATCACGTGTCAGGATTAATGGTGGAGACAAGACATTCATGTGACCCACTGGACGAACAATCAAACCGAGTTTTTGGCAATGGTTCGCAATACGTTTACCGACGCCAACAGAACGGTCAAATAGTTCTTTGGTTTCTTTATTACGTAAGTTTTCGATACACATCATGAATTTTTTGCCGCGTACTTCACCGACAATTTCCAGATCCGCAAGCGTCTTTAATTGCTCTTCAAAGTAAACGCCCGTGTCTTGAACATGTTCACAAATCTTTTCTTTTTCCAGAATTTCAATATTCTTCAGTGCAGCCACACAACTCACTGGATGGCCTGAATAGGTAAAGCCATGCGTAAGCAAACCACCTTCATGATGCGGCTTACTGATGGCGTCATAAATCTCATCAGAAATAATGGTTGCACCTAAAGGTAAGTAGCCTGAAGAAAGCCCTTTTGCACAGGTAATAATGTCAGGAACAATGCCAAACACGGCTTCTGAAGCAAACATATGACCTAAGCGACCAAATGCAGTGACCACCTCATCAGACACATACAGAACATTGTATTTCTTACATACTGCCAAAGTTTTGGCATGGTAGCCTTCTGGTGGAACAATCACCCCGCCTGCACCCATGATTGGCTCGGCAAAGAAAGCAGCCACATTATCTGGGCCAAGTTTCAGAATCGTATCTTCCAGTTCCTGAACCTTTTCATTACAGAAATCTTCCATCGACTGCGATGCAGGCTTACGGTATGGATTTGGGCATGACACATGGTGAACCAGTTCGTTGTGAATTTCGAAACCGACATGATCGGCTTCAATTCCCGTCAAGGTCATACTGATGTAGGTACTACCGTGATAAGCATCTTTACGAGCAATCAATTTTTTCTTGGACGGCTTACCGATTTGATAGAAATAGTGGTGAATTAAACGTACCGCCGTATCATTCGCCACCGAACCGCCACAACCATAAAACACATGATTCAGGTTACCCGGTGCCAACTCCGCCAGTTTAGCGGCCAACTTGGCTGCTGGCGCTGTGGTTTGATGACCAAAAGGCGAAAAGTAAGGTAATTCCATGATCTGTTCAGCAACAGCATCGGCAATTTCTTTACGACCATAACCGACATTGACACACCATAGGCCGCCAATACCATCTAGATATTTATTGCCTTGTGCATCATACACATAGACATTTTCACCTTTAGACATAATTAAAGAACCTTCGTCTTTAAATGTCGAAAAATCTGTCCACGGGTGAATCACATGATCCTTATCTTTTTGCCAGATATCCTGAATATCTACTTCTACTGGTAATTTTGAGTTCATCTTCTATCCATCCATCTTTATTGCAATGCTCCATTCCAGCAGCATGCATGTCTTACACATTGTTAATTTGTTGATAATTAAACTGTTGCTGTATTTTTTTGAGCGACTTGTGCGGCTGACTGCGCGTCATAATTTAAAATGGCATTCAGCAGCACATCGGCACCTTGAGCGGCATCTTGCATATAAATATCTTCTGCCTCGTTATGGCTTAAACCATCAATACAAGGAATAAAGATCATGGTCGTTGGACAATGTTTTGCGATATTGATCGCATCATGTCCTGCACCACTCACGATTGTCTGGTTGCTATATCCCAAACTGTTAACAGCATTTTGAACTGTTGCAACGCAAGTCGGATCAAAATAAGTCGCTGGACTCAGCCAATGTTGAGATACGCGAACTTCCAGATCTCGTTCCATCGCTAGACGAGATAAGATTGCAGTTGTTTCGATTTCCATTGCTTTCAGTGCTGCATCATCAGGATGACGTAAATCAATGGTCCACTGAATCTGGCCTGGGATGGTATTTCGTGATGAATTGGCGACCTGCATTTCACCAAATGTCACCAAGCCTTGTGGGAATTTCTCAAGAATGCATTTTTCAATCGCGACAATCATTTCTGCCGTGCCGACCATAGTATCTTTACGCATATTCATTGGAGTCGTACCAGCATGCGCAGCTTTACCTTGGGTTTCGACATCTAACCAGAGAATGGCTTGACCACCTGTCACCACACCAATCGAGATCTGGTTTCTTTCCAGTACTGGCCCTTGCTCGATATGCGCTTCGTAATAAGCCTGAAATGGACGAGCCAACGGATAATCGCCCAATTGCCCTGTACGAACCAGCTCCGAATAAACAGAAATACCGTTTTTATCCGTGGTGTCATAGACTTGCTGTTTAGGTAATACGCCAGCGAATGCTGCTGAACCCATCATTGCAGGAGTGAAGCGTGCACCCTCTTCATTCATCCAGACCACCAATTCAAGTGGATGGTCAGTAACAATATTCTGTTCTTCTAAGCGCTGTAACACTTCCATGCCAGCCAGCACACCATAAATTCCGTCAAAGCGACCACCCTTTGGCTGGGTATCTAAATGGCTGCCCATAGCGATAGGTAATGCGGTTTGGTTTTGCCCTGCACGGCGTAAAATCAAGTTACCCACTTCATCATAATGAATAGAAAGATTAATCTGCTTGGCCCATTCAAGCAGTAAAGCCCGGCCTGAAATATCTTCATCCGTGAGCGCTAATCGTGTATTTCCGCCTTTCGTGGTCGCACCGATCTTTGCCATATCCATGAGCATCTGCCATAAGCGCTCTGCATTCACTCTCATTGTTTTTAACATCCCTTTTATCGATATATTTTTAATATCACTTTATTCATGCTACTTTGATTAATTCTTCAATTAAAAACGAGTACCAATTCTTCCAAAAAAACAGGTACCAATTTAAGTATGAATGAATAAAAAATAATTCCTTTTGTTTTTCAAACAAATAAACAGAGCATTAAACTAATCTTATTTTTAGAAAAATCAATTTATTTTTATTATTTTTTGAGTCTTTTCTAACACCACCCAAATCCGAACACAAAACAGCCAAAATGTTTTATATATAAAACATTTTGGCTGTTGTTCAACATCAACCACATTTAAAACATAAATAATTACATACTCACCAAAAGTATCTTATTTAATTATTTAAAGATTTATTTTTAAATTAAAAAATTTTAGTTAAACTAAAAACCACTGTCTTATCCGCACTTGGTAGATCTTTATTAACATTTGCATTGGCATAATAAAGATCAAAGATAAAATCCTGATAGTTAAAATCCAGCCCTATTTTATAATCATAAAAATGACTTTTCTCATCAGTTCCCCAAAGTACGGCATAGGCATTTTTATTTGCGAACTGGTTATAGGCCACTTGAGTATATATATTCCATTGATCCGCAATTGGATAACGATAACCAGCCTCATAACGCAGCATTTTACCTGTTTCAAAGGTATAATCAGGTGTGTAATAAAAAGACAGGTTGAGCTCATCCTGAGCATTGAGTAAATTTGAAGTCATCAATCCTATTGAATATTCCTCAAAATCGACACGAGGCAGCGTCTTATCTTCATCAGGATAGTTCACATCAAGATATTGCAGATTCAACTTTAGATCATTATTTATTTGATAATTATAGCCAATATAATAATCCAGCTCTAAACTACTTCCTATATCTAGCTGAATATTCGATGCAAATAGTTGCGTATAAAATCCAGAATCATGATCGAGCCTTAATATTCCTTGAACAGCAGGTTTTCCTTTGGTTTGCGTCGTCCCTCGCCAATAATACTCTGTTAAAAATGCAAGCGAACCACTGACTAAAAAACTGTCCTTATTATCACCCTGATCATGATCAGTTGATTTTGCATTTACTGGTGATATCAACACAGATGCAATTACAGCTAAAATCCATTTTTTATTGATCATCCATTTATTCCATTAGCATATGATTATTTTGAATCTTGATTATGTTGTGCACATTTTATAAATCGAGAACCAATTTCAAAAAATCAGAAGAGCCATTTATTATTTTTTAAAAATACAACCAATCAAATAAAAGTAAAAAAGAAAGCCACCTGACTTTCTTTTTTAAATATACCTATTTATTTTTGCTTAACTTCCCATTATAAACCTGTTTTCCAGCGAACCAGGTTTCGGCAACTTTCCAGTCCTTAATGTCTTTGTTGAGTGGTGTTTTTAAAGCATCCTGTAAGACCACAAAATCAGCCCATTTCCCGACACTGATACTGCCAATCTCATCGCCCCACCCTGCAACATTGGCAGGTGCTTGGGTATAGGCATATAAAGCTTCATCCAGACTCAAAGCATTATCGCTATAACGGGTTTTACCCTGATACTCACGAAACACCACATCGCTGAGCTGTAACATTGGATTTTCAGGTGCTGTTGGCCAGTCACTTCCCAATACCATGGTTGCGCCGCTACTGAGCAGAGATTGCCAAGCATAACTATATGGCATACGCGCCTTGCCCAAACGGGATTCCTGATAATTACCTGTAATGGCATGATCAGGCTGCATCGAAGCCACAACACCTAACTCTGCAAAACGTGGAATAGCGTCTTTAGATAGAACCTCAATATGTTCAATTCGATTGGCAAATTGGCGATGTTTTGGACTGTTTTCAATCGCATTCAAGGCCATATCCACACTCTTATCGCCAATCGCATGAATCGCGACAGGGAAGCCTGCCTCATTGGCATTTTTCACTGAATTATTCAGATCTGCCTGTGACGTAATTGGGGCAATATTAAAATGATGACGATCTGCATACGGTTCATTTAATGCAGCGGTATAGCTCATCAATGTGCCGTCAACAAAATATTTCATATACGCAAAGCGGAACTGCGGCCCTTTTTTCCACTGCTGTTCTTTTTGTATAAATTGCTGATTCAGTTCATCACGTTGCTTCGCATAACGTTGGAAATCAGCAGGCGTTACCTGATCATCACCCGCCATTAATCCAAAACGGATACGCATTGGTAATTCCTGTTTCGACTCCAGCAAAGCAGGATAAACCGTATCTAACTCAGTCCACATATCATGTACAGAGGTAATGCCCAAACTATTAAAATGCGCAATGATCTTTTCAACGACTGGCAGTGCCGCTTTTCCTGACAGTAAGGCACTGGTGTATTTAGGATTCCCTAGAATCAGTTGAGTACCCGCAGTTTCTTTGAAAATCCCTGTCGGCTCACCTGTCCGTGGATCTTTGACAATCTCGCCACCTTCTGGTGCTTTGGTATTTTTATCAATCCCCAGCACTTGCATCGCCTTGGTATTGACCCAAACCGTGTGATAATCAATATCCTGTAACACCACAGGACGATCTGGAGCAATCGCATCCAACTCCTGACGGGTTGGCAAATGATCATCTTTCAGGCCCGTGATGTCCCAGCGTCCTCCTACTAACCAGGCGTCTTTCGGTAATTCTTTATCTCTTTTAGCAATTAATTTAAACCATTCCTGACGATCCGTGATTCCAAACAGATCAACACCGTCCCATAATTCCAGACCGCCCAACAAATGGGTATGCGCATCGGTTAATCCCGGAAGAACTGTTTTACCTTTTACATCAATAACTTGTGTCTGCTTGGTCGCCATATTCTGGATATAGGTATTATTGCCGACAGCCACAAACTTTCCATCTTTCACGGCAAAGGCCTGTGCTTTTGGCTTGGCTGGATTCGAGGTTCGAACATCGGCATTTAACACAATCACATCCACTTGCGGGGTTTTCGCATAGCTGGCCAAGCTCATGACACCGATACTGATGCCTAACACTAATTTCTTATTCATAAATCCCTTAAGTCCTTATCCAAACTTATTTTTTGTTCATTTTTATTCTCTTTGCTTTCTTTATAAAACCTAGAACCAATTTAGCTAAAAATGCAGGAACCATTTTTATGGAAATACAGCTTATCCAAACTGAAAACAAAGAATAGCCAAGTGCTTTTATTCAGATTTAGGCTTTGCAGCATATACCTGTCTGCCCGCAAACCAGGTTTCAGCAACTTGCCAATCCTTCAGGTTTTTAGGTAATGGTGGTTGTAAAGTGCCTTGTAAAATGACGAAATCGGCCCATTTACCAACGCTGATACTACCCGTTTCATTTCCCCAGCCTGCAACATTGGCAGGTGCCTGCGTATAGGCATATAGAGCTTCATCCAAACTTAAGGCATTATCGCTATAACGGATTTTTCCATTGTATTCACGAAATATGGCATCACTGAGTTGTAACATTGGATTTTCTGCTGCCGTCGGCCAGTCGCTTCCCAACACCAGAGTAGCCCCACTGCTCAATAAAGACTGCCATGCATAGCTGTATGGCATACGCGCCTCACCTAAACGAGATTCCTGATAATTACCAGATATGGCATGATCAGGCTGCATCGAAGCCACCACGCCTAACTGGGCGAAACGAGGCATAGCAGCCTCACTCATGACTTCAATATGTTCAATTCGATTAGCAAATTGTCGATGTTTAGGGCTATTTTCAATCGCATTTAAAGCCATATCGACACTTTTATCACCAATCGCATGCATGGCAACTGGAAAACCCACCTCATTTGCCTTGCTGACCAGATCATTTAATTTGGCCTGTGAACTCACAGGCTCACTATTAAAATCATGGCGATCTGCGTAATCGGCATTTAATGCAGCGGTATAACTAAATAAGGTGCCATCGACAAAATATTTGAGATAACCATAACGGAATTGTGGTCCTTGCAACCATTGCTTTTCTTTTTGTTTAAATTGTTGATTCAGTTCATCCCGTTGTCTTGCATATTCAGCAAATTGCGCCGTTGTCGTTTTTTCTGTGGAGGTATCAGCCATATAGCCAAACCACACTCGCATTGGTAATGGTTGCTTTTGTTGTAGCATTGCAGGATAAACAGACCAATCACTTCTCCACATATCATGCACAGAAGTCACACCCAAACGGTTGAAATGTGCAACCAGTTTCTCCAGAACAGGTATGGCTTCTTTTCCAGCCACAACCGCTTTTAAATAAACAGGATTTCTACGAACCAGTTGAGTTGCGGCTGTTTCTTTAAATATCCCCGTCAATTCCCCTGTCAACTGATCTTTAACAATTTCTCCCCCTTCAGGTGCTATGGTATTTTGATCAATTCCCAGTAATTGCATCGCTTTGCTATTGAGCCATACCGTATGATAATCAATATCCAGCAAGGCCACTGGTCGATCTGGCACAATCGCATCTAGCTCCTGCCGTGTCGGTAATTGCTGCTCTGACAGTAAACTGATATCCCAGCGCCCGCCTGTCATCCATTGCCCTTTTGGGAGCTGCTTGTCACGTTCGGCAATCCGCTTGAACCATTCAGCACGATCACTGAGACCATACAAATCAACACCTTGTGCAATCTCCATCCCACTACCAAAATGCGTATGCGCATCAGTGAGACCTGGAATAACCGTTTGACCTTGGGCATCAATGACACGTGTATGTCTGGTTGCCATCTTCTGGATATAGGTATTATTGCCGACAGCCACAAACTTTCCATCTTCCACGGCAAATGCTTGTGCTTTGGGCTTGGCTGGATTTGAGGTTCGTACATCAGCATTCACCACAATCACATCAACTTGTGGGGTTTTCGCATAGCTTGCCAAACTCATGACACCGATACTGATGCCTAACACTAATTTCTTATTCATAAATCCCTTACGTCCTTATCTAGACTTATTTTACTCATTTTTATTTTGTCTATTTTTGTCATAAAGCCTAGAACCAATCTGCCTGCAAAGACAGGAACCATTTCAACTTTCTATACTTCGATTAAAGATGTTGCCTTCTGTTTTATTGATCAGGAGTAATTAACAAATCTGAATAAGACCTGAATTCAGGTAACTTAATGTTGTACTTATTTGTAAAATCACCTCTCATTTAAATTATTAAAAATCAAATTTTTAAAAAAACAAAAAAAGCCCTCGAAAGGACTTTTTAAACGACAGTAGATGTCTAGCGATTATTTAAAATACGCGCCTTCTGCTTGTGTATGATCCGTTTGATCCACAACACGCTGTAACTCTGGTACATGCTGTCTTAATGTGGTTTCTACACCTTGCTTTAAAGTTACATCAATCGCAGAACAACCTTGGCATCCACCACCGAATTTCAATACAGCAGTCAACCCATGCTCTGGGCTATCCTGTACTTCAACCAGACTACAATTACCGCCATGACCTGCTAGGCCAGGGTTAATTTCTGATTGCAATACATAAGTAATGCGTTCTTCAATCGATGCATCTGGGCCAACACGCGGCACTTTCGAGTTCGGTGCACGGAACGTCAATTGACCACCAAAACGATCTTTGTTGTAGTCAATTACCGCATCAACCAAATACGGAATTGATGGCGCATCCACATAGGCAGGAAAATCTGGATAATCCTGTTTATAGTCTGTTGGCACCACTTCATCAGGTGCACTATATGCCATACAACATTCAGCACGTGGAGTACCTGGATTCTCTACAAAAACACGAACGCCAATCCCTGGTGTATTTTGCTTTGCTAATAAATCACCTAAGTACTCTTGTGCAGAGGGAGTAATTAAAAGGTTTGGAATTTCTTCTGCGACAGCAGTGTTGGTGTTCTCAGTCGACATAACAATAATCCTCAAGCTGATGTCGTTATATTAACCGAAGATGGAGGGTAATTAAAAAAATTCAACCATTTTTGTAGGAATTCTATGCAAGATCATTGTTTATTAAGTTTTTAATGGCATTATTGCTTAGACTCTGATCAATTTAAAATATTTATGTTACATCTACCCTTTGGGCACACTGTGACCCTGATCATTATTACAGTTGCAATTTCCTTATTGGCCTTCTCCAATCAGGCCGTGATGAATCGTCTGATTTTCTGGCCTCCTGCCATGCAACGTGGGCAATATGACCGTTTTATCACGCATGGTTTTATTCATGCCGATGGTACACATCTCCTATTCAATATGATCACGCTGTTTTTCTTTGGCAATATCATTGAAAGTTTCTATCGTCAGTTTTTCTATGACATGGGCTTTGTCTTATTTTATCTGGGTGGCTTAATCGTTGCGATCTTACCCAGCTACCTAAAACATCGTCATGATGCACAGTGGGCCAGTCTAGGAGCCTCAGGCGCCGTGTCAGCGGTGCTATTCGCCTATATCCTGTTCCAGCCTTGGAATCTGATTTTTGTCTTTTTCATTCCTGTGCCTGCGATTATTTTTGCAATTTTATATGTCGCTTATAGCATCTGGTCGGGCAAACGTGGCAACACCAATATCAACCACAGTGCGCATCTTTGGGGAGCCGCCTACGGTGTGGTGGTGACCATCATTCTGGAACCTCGCGTTGTTCCACATTTCCTGAATCAGTTGACCAAGCTTCCTTTTTAAATTCATTCACGATTTGCCCCAGTTTTGGGGCTTTTCTTTTTTTAAGATTAACAATCAAATTTTAATTATTTTTATCATAAAAATCATCTCTCTAAACTCGACTGCATTATTTTAATGGATTAAGTCGAATCTCATGCCTCGTAACAGCCTTCTCACTACCTTGTCGATTGCCCTCTTTAGTCTTTCGATTTCAGCGTGCAGTAATGATGATTCAAATGAATCCAATACTGTGGTTGAAACCAAGAAACAGCCCAATATTTTATTCATCATGGCCGATGACTTAGGCTATTCAGACTTAGGTGCGTTTGGCGGTGAAATTCACACCCCGAATATTGATGCACTGACGCAAGAGGGCCGCATTTTAACCGACTACCATACAGCGCCAACCTGCTCTCCAACACGTTCGCAATTGATTTCAGGTACTGACCATCATTTGGCAGGAATTGGGGCAATGGCTGAGCTGACGCCTGCACATTTAAAAGGCCAGCCCGGCTATGAAGGTTATTTGAATGAACGTTCGCTTTCGATTGCTGAAGTTTTAAAAGACAATGGCTATCGTACTTATATCAGTGGCAAATGGCACTTAGGTTTGACACCTGAAACCAACGCACATGCCAAAGGATTCGATCATTCATTTACCCTATTACAAGGCTTGGACTTACATTTTAAACAAGCGCCGAGTGCCTATAAACGCAATGCGACCTATACGGAAGATGGCAAAGAAGTGCCTATTTCATCTTTACCTGATGATTTCTTCTCAACCAACTATTTCACCGACAAGCTGATCAGCTATTTAGAATCTGGCAAAGATTCAGGCAAACCATTCTTTGCTTATGCGGCTTACACCGCGCCGCACTGGCCTTTACAAGCGCCTGCCGAATATCGAGACCGTTATCGCGGTGTCTACGATGCGGGTTATGATGTGATTCGCGATGCGCGTATTGCTCGCCAGAAACAGTTGGGCTTGATCCCAGCCAACTTCACTGCAGCTGAACCGATTGCCACGCAAAATGCACCTCAAAAATATGGCAAATGGAATGAGCTTTCAACTGAACAAAAAGCGCTGGAAGCCCGCAGAATGGAAATCTATGCAGGCATGGTGGAAAATCTGGATGCTAATATTGGGCGGGTCATCCAATATCTCAAAAGCAATAATTTATATGACAATACGCTCATTTTCTTTGTTTCAGATAATGGCGCAGAAGGTTTTATCCGCGGCAACTATGGCACTGAATCTGGCTTTGATAACAGTGTCAATAACGTAGGTACATCAAGTTCTTATCATTATGTGGGGCCACGTTGGGCAGAAGTGAGTGCTGCACCATTCCACTTATGGAAGGATACGGCGGGTGAAGGCGCAACCACTGCCCCAGCAATCGTAAAACTCCCTTATCAAACCAAAGCACAAAGCACGCATCATGGTTTTGCTTCCGTGCTGGATGTTTTCCCGACGGTTTTAGATTACGCCAATATTGCCGTGCCACAAGGCCAATATAAAGGTCGCCAGATTAATACCCCAAGTGGCTATTCATGGAAATCGGTACTCGAAAATAAAGCTCAGGCCATTCGTCCCGTTAACTTTAGTTTTGCCGATGAATTACATGGCAGTAAATATGCACGTCAGGGTGACTGGAAAATTGCCTTACAAGGTAAAGCTGAGCTGGGTACAGGCACTTGGGAACTCTACAACCTGAAAAATGATCGTGGTGAAACCCAAAATCTGGCCCAAACTAATCCTGCAAAACTGCAAGAACTGGTAGATGTGTATAACAAATACACCCAGCAAAATGGGGTCAAGGAATACAATCTTCAATGAAACTAAATCCCCTTCTCGTTTCCCTCTGTAGCCTGTCCCTTATGGCAGGTTGCAGTAGAGTTGGGCCAGAAGTAAAGCCATCTCAACAATACCCAACAACTCAACCTGCATTGTTAGGCTCTTTATCACAATGCCAGAGCTATTCTGGCTTGCCCAATGCATGGCAAAAACATAAAACAGCGGGGATGGTCTGGATTCCTAAAGGCTCATTTCCACTGGGTTCCAATCAGGCCTATCCAGATGAACTCAATTTTGGTGCAAAGGAACGTCAAGTAGATGGCTTCTGGATCGATCAAACGGAGGTCACGGTTGCCCAGTTTTCCAGTTTTGTCAAAGCCACAGGCTATATCACAGATGCAGAAAAACAGAAGCAGGCAGCGGTATTTTCTCCAGATGCCAATCAGCCTAATCAATGGTGGCAGTTAAAGGCTGATTACACATGGAAAACGCCAAATGGCCCGTCGGGTCAAGCACCACTACCCTCCGAACCAGTCCGCTATGTCACCAAGAATGATGCAGAACATTATGCAGTCTGGTTGGGGCACGATTTACCCTCTGAACAGGAATGGGAGTATGCAGCCAAGGCGGGTTCAAAAAATGATACCCCTCTTCATCAGGCACCACAGGATGCCCATCAACATCCGCAAGCCAATTATTGGCAAGGAGAATTCCCACTTAAGAATACAGTTGAAGACCATTTTGAAGGCGTTGCCCCTGTCGGCTGTTATGCGGCCAATGCATTTCAGTTATACGATATGATCGGGAATGTTTGGGAATGGACGTCTTCTGTCTATCATGGCGCACATGATCAACATATGGGAAATTATACGGATCTGCGCCAGCAAAATAGTGCGACTACGCAATATGTGCTTAAAGGCGGCTCTTTTTTATGTGCTTCTAATTTCTGTGCACGTTATCGCAATAGCAGTCGTTATCCTCAGGAGTTTGATCTGGCGGCAACACATGTCGGGTTTAGAACCGTGTTAAGGTCTCAATAGTGATATAAATCTCATTTAAAAATTTTCAGTCCCGTTCTGGTAAAAACGAACCGATCGTTTTAAAGTGATATTCAAAGCAATAAAAATACGGGATGGAACCATGAAAAAAATATCACTCTACCTTTGTCTGTTATTCACATTCAGTCTATCCGCTTGTGCGGCACATACGCCACATGGCAGTGTTGTGGTTGATCCAGAAGGTTATCACGATGGTCATAGTGACTTTTGCCCACCAGGACAGGCCAAAAAAGGCCGTTGCTAAATTTAATCTTGCCTAAATCTGTAATGGGTTTAGGCAATTCATTTTGTTCTGTCTTACCTGAATGGCTTAACTCATCTTTTGATTGCATAAAAAATCACATTTTTTCTGATTGATAATTTTATTTTGGTAAAACCCATATAGACTATATGGAAATAGTTCTTGTTCTTTGCTGGACGCTTTAAATGAATCAAACCCAATCTCATGCTGTACTGGAAATCCTGAACAAGGTTCAGCATGCTGATGACTGGATGATTTTCCTCAAAGAGCTTAACCATCATTTTGACTTTCAGGCAGCACAACTTCTTGCAGTTGATCTCGAGGTGCAGGCACTCTCATTCAGTGTGCATCATGGGGTTAATCTTGATCCCCATCAACTTGAACAAGCGGCTCTACAACAACTTCGTTTAGCCATTGATGATGACCCACAATTAAAAAAATTATTGGCAGCACCAATCACGGGCTGGATGCATTGCAGCCAACATTTTACGGAACAGGACATTGTTCAGACGCAAGTCTATCAACAAATTTTACAACCACTTAATTTACGTTTTTGCTCAGCACTTCAGGTTATTTATGATCATAAAGTCTGTGTGATTCTGGCCTTTCTGACCAGTCCTGATCGTGGTGCATTAAGTTGCTCTGAACTCCAACCGATTTATGAGATCTTGCCTCAGATCCAGCAAAAGCTTCAGCACTATCGCCATCATTTTGAATATTCCACCATGACCTTGCTTGGGTCACAATTGATCCAGAAAATGAATCAGCCAATTGCGATTATAAATCTCAACGGCGATATTCTGGAAATGAATGGAGAGGCTGAAAAATTTATCGAAAATAATGCACACATCCAGATTGAACAGCGTCGCTTCTTTTTCAAACCCCATCAACAGCAAAAATTTGAACAACATTTGCTTGAATTAGAACGTCTGCATAATACCTATTCAGACGTAGCGTATGCTGAACGAAGTCAGGTGATGCACTTAGATCATCAGCTATTTTTAACGCTGGATCTACTTTGCCCCGAAAAGACCCATAAGATTTTCGGTTTACGCCCAGTATTACTGGCAACATTTTCAGGGCTTCAACATCAGCCTAAATATCAGAAAGACCGATGTAGACAGCTTTTTATGTTCACCCCCGTAGAACATAAAATATGCGAGCAACTGCTTAAGGGCAAAACCACCAAAGAAATTGCTCTTTTATATGAAATTCAGGCTGATACCGTAAAAAAGCACCTGCAAGCTATTTTCAAAAAGACCAAAACACATCGACAAAGTGAACTGATCCAGTTGCTGATGCAATTACTCTAAGTTTTAAAATAGGCAGCGTTATGCAATCTCGGCAGGGAACGCAATCACCTGATCAATCTTGACCTGATTCATCGCAACCATCAGCAAACGATCAATACCTAACGCAATCCCAGAACATTCAGGCATATTAGGCAAAGCTGCCAATAAATATTGATCGGTTGGAATGACGGCTAAGCCTTGTTGTGCGCGCTCTGCATTATCAGCTTCAAAGCGGGAGGCCAACACATCTGCATCTAGCAATTCATCATAGGCATTTGCCAGTTCCAGACCTTCGATATAGACCTCAAAACGCGCTGCGACCAGTTCACCCTCTTCATCCTGTTTCACTTTTGCCAATGAAGCCATTTCAGGTGGAAAATTAGTTAAAAATACGGGTGCATCGAAGCCCAAACTTGGTTCAACAAAGTGCGAAAATAACAAGTCCATATACCCCAGACGATCATCACCTAAATCAAGATTCAGACCGACACGATTAGCCGTATCTTTGAGTTGTTTTAAGGTTGCCTGCAACGGATTAATATCCAGACGATCCTGAAAGGCATGCTTATAACTGAGAATCACTGGACGAATTTCACCGAAACGGTGTGCCAAGCATGTTTCTAACAAGTCCGCAGTTTCATGCATCAGTGCCTTTAGATCCAGACCCGGACGATACCATTCCAGCATGGTAAATTCACTGTTGTGCTTACGCCCATGCTCATCATCACGGAATACTTTACAGATTTGATAGATTGGCCCACTACCACTGGCCAATAAGCGTTTCATTGGAAACTCGGGTGAGGTTTGTAAATATTGCGTATTTAATTTGCCATGAATATGACGCTGTACCTGCACTGAAGCCAAATGCACATCGGTCACACCCGCCTGAGATAGGACTGGGGTTTCCACTTCAAGTACTTCACGTTCAGCAAAAAACTGGCGGATTTTCTGATACATCGCTGCACGTGCTTTTAAGGCTTCAATGGAGCACGTTGGCTGATAGTTTTTCATCGTCTCGCTCATGCTTTTGGCCCACCATGTGCAGCCCATTCTCGGCGCAAAGGATAATTTTTTCGGAGTAAATCAAATGCGGTTTGCTCAACCTTGCCATCCTGAACACAAGCACGGAGTTGCTGATCATCCGCAGCAATATCATAAATCTGCGTGAGATGCTGTTTAAGCGCAGCTTTTAAATCCTGCTCAAAGTATTGTGGTACCTGTGGCAACTGGCTCTCAAAACGTTTTGTCACCTCATAAGCAAACGTCTGGCAAAAAGCCTCATAGATCATCTGCGTACCTCTGGCCTTGCCTTCCAGACTATAACCCGCAATATGCGGCGTCGCTAATGCCAATAAATCCAGTAATTGTTCTGAAATTTCTGGCTCGAATTCAAATACATCCAGCACTACTTGACGTTTGGTTGTTGGAATATCCTCCATCAAGGCCGTTTGCTCAACCACAGGCCCACGCGCACTATTGATTAAAATAGCGGATGGTTTCATTGCAGCAAATGCAGTCGTATCAAATAAATGCTGGGTTGGATAATCACCAGAGACAGTGAGTGGTACATGAATTGAGATAGCATCGGCGCGTTTTAGCAACGCATCAAAGGAAACATTTTCAATCCCCGCAAGTTGCACATAAGGATCATAACCAATCACATTCCAGCCCAATAGCTGCGCCATCACCGCCAGTCGGCTACCCACATTGCCAAGACCCACAATTGCTAAAGTGAAGTCCTTATTTTTCTCTAATAAATCAACATTTAAATGCAGCAAGGCAGTAATCACATATTCTGCCACCGCTTGTGCATTACAACCCGGTGCATTGCTCCAAGCAATGTTTTGTTGTTCTAAAGCCTGAATATCTAGATGATCAGTTCCAATTGTGGCACTGCCAACAAATTTAATTTTAGTCTGATCAATCAGGGCATGGTTCACTTTGGTTACCGAACGTACCAAGAGTGCGTCTGCATCCTGTACATCGTGATGCGTCAAGGTACGTCCTGCCCGATGCTGTATTTCTGCAAATTCCGCAAAGAAATAATCGGTAAATGCCAAATTTTCATCTGCGATAATTTTCATGCAGAATTTTCCCTCAATAGACCTGTGCTTATTATCCTTAGCCTGATCTGAATTGACAATTCATAAATGCAACTCTGATGAGATTCGCTGGCAGAAAACTGTCTTGATTGGTACACGCATGCGACATATTGCCAATTTACTGCAACATGTTTGGATTTATACTTAAGCTTTCTCCAGTCACTCCAAATCGCAATGACCCCCTACTCTCCTTATAAAGGCAAAAATGGCCTCAAACGGATTTTAAATGCAACGGGCTATTCACTGGCAGGCTTTAAAGCAGCGTTTAGCCATGAAGCAGCGTTTAGACAAGTCATTTTGCTCAATATCATCCTCATTCCGCTGAGCTTTTTTGTGCATGTCTCGGCTTTGGAACAAGCCTTAATGGTTGCGGTATGTCTGTTGGCGATTATTGTAGAATTATTCAATTCAGCCATTGAAGCCGTTGTTGACCGCATTTCACTTGAGAAACATGAGCTGTCTAAAAATGCCAAAGATATGGGTAGCGCTGCGCAATTTGTTTCTTTAGCCATTATCTTTTTCACTTGGACAATTATTTTATTTAAATAAACATTCAATATTTTGCGCATAAAAAAATCCCTGCATATGCAGGGATTTTTTTATCTAGACGTAGATGTAATTACATCATGCCGCCCATACCACCCATGCCACCCATATCTGGTGCAGCTGGTTTGTCTTCTGGGATGTCAGTAATCATGCATTCAGTTGTCAGCATCAAACCAGCAACAGAAGCTGCGTGTTCAAGTGCAGAACGCGTTACTTTAGCAGGGTCAAGGATACCCATTTCTAACATGTCGCCATATTCACCAGTAGCAGCGTTATAACCAAAGTTACCTTCACCCGCTTTAACTGCATTAATCACAACAGAAGGCTCATCGCCTGCGTTTGAAACGATTTGACGAAGTGGCGCTTCGATCGCACGACGTAAAATGTTGATACCTGCTGTTTGATCTTCGTTAGCGCCTTTTAAGCCATCTAACACATTTACAGCGCGTACTAATGCAACACCACCACCGGCAACAACACCTTCTTCAACCGCTGCGCGAGTTGCGTGAAGTGCATCATCTACACGGTCTTTCTTCTCTTTCATTTCAACTTCAGTTGCTGCACCAATTTTGATGACTGCAACACCGCCTGCTAATTTAGCAACGCGTTCTTGAAGTTTTTCTTTGTCATATTCAGAAGTAGATTCTTCGATTTGCGCACGGATCTGTTGAACACGTTCAGCGATTTGTGCAGCATTACCCGCACCATCAACGATCACAGTGTTTTCTTTAGATACCGTAATTTTGTGTGCAGTACCCAAATCTTGAAGAGAAGCTTGCTCTAAAGACATACCAACTTCTTCAGAAATGACAGTCGCGCCAGTCAAGATCGCGATGTCTTGAAGCATTGCTTTACGACGGTCACCAAAACCAGGTGCTTTAACAGCACATACTTTGATAATACCGCGCATGTTGTTCACAACAAGTGTAGCAAGCGCTTCGCCTTCAACATCTTCAGCGATGATAAGAAGTGGTTTACCTGTTTTAGCAACAGCTTCTAATACGGTAATCAATTCACGGATATTGCTGATTTTTTTATCAACAAGAAGGATAAATGGATTTTCAAGTTCAGCAGTAAGCGTATCTTGCTTGTTCGCGAAGTATGGAGAGATATAACCACGATCGAACTGCATACCTTCTACAACGTCTAAAGCGTCTTCGAAGCCAGAACCTTCTTCTACAGTGATAACACCTTCTTTACCTACTTTTTCCATCGCTTGAGCGATAAGTTTACCCACAGTTGTATCAGAGTTCGCAGAGATTGAACCTACTTGTTCAATTGCTTTGAAATCATCAGCAGGTTTTGCATTGGTACGGATATTTTCAACAACTGTTTTTACAGCGATGTCGATACCACGTTTTAAATCCATTGGGTTCATACCAGCAGTTACTGATTTGATCCCTTCATTTAAAATTGCTTGAGCAAGTACAGTTGCAGTTGTTGTACCGTCACCCGCGATGTCATTTGTTTTAGAAGAAACTTCACGAACAAGTTGAGCCCCCATGTTTTCAAACTTGTCTTTCAAAGAAATTTCTTTTGCAACAGTCACACCGTCTTTAGTGATGTGTGGCGCACTGAAAGAACGGTCGATTACAACATTACGGCCTTTAGGACCTAAAGTTACTTTTACAGCATCTGCAAGTACGTTAACGCCTGCAATCATTTTTGAGCGAGCTGAATCACCAAATTTTACGTCTTTAGCTGACATGTTAAACTCCGAATCTTTTTAAATACTGAATCTGATAATAAATTTGAGTTATGTGTCGATTAGCCTTCAAGCACAGCTAAGATATCTGACTCTTTCATAATCAAGAGTTCTTCACCACTTACTTTTACTGTTGTACCCGCATAAGTACCGAACAATACTTTGTCGCCAACTTTAACGTCTAAAGCACGAACGCCGTTGTCAGTGATCTGACCATTACCCACTGCAATTACTTCACCTTGAGATGGTTTTTCAGCAGCAGAACCTGGAAGTAAAATACCACCAGCCGTTTTAGTTTCTTCTTCTACGCGACGAATCACAACACGATCATGTAATGGACGAATGTTGCTCATAGTTAACTCCATCAGACTTAGTCTTATTGATTAATGTGTGTCACCAGTTCGTGGCAACACATATAAAATTTTGGTATGCCACTTTTTTGGGGATGAAAAAAATGGCTTCAAGGGGAAAATGAAAAAAAATTCTATTTATAGATGTTTTTTTAATCACAATAATGAAGTTATGCCGAATTAAACAACATTTTGTGATTTCACAAATGTTTTAACAGATTCATCAAACCAGTAATGCTCTATCAGACCGTCATCCGAAATCACATTAAAACTATTTGATAATCCAAAACGTAAACGCTTAGATGTGGCCGTTCCTGCATGAATATCCAGAATAGGATGATCAAATCCTAAATGAAAAATCTGATTGAGATCGTGTACTGCCACTTTATGTAAGTGACCATGCAAAAGACCGAACAAACCTGTTTTGCCCCATTGTTCTAAAGCAATTTTTCCCAATACGGGGCAGTCCTTATCGCCATGGTCATTTGGAAAGGTATAAAAAGGTTGATGGAATACCACGATTTTTATTTTATTGGCTGGCGCACTGTTCAACCGCTCATAAGTTTCATGAATCTGCTCCAGTGAAACATGTCCTCGGGTGTGATATCGCCGCCGAATACTGTTTACACCAACCAGATAGAAATGTTCAGTCTCCAAAGTGGTTTCCATGCGACCGAAAAAAGCCTGATAACGCACAAAAGGAGAAAAAAAACGGTTCCAGACGTGATAAAGCGGAATATCGTGATTGCCTGGCACCACCAGATAAGGAATCGACAGTGCATCCAGAAATTGACGGCAGGCATAAAACTGCTTAATACGCGCACGTTGTGTCAGATCACCGCTCACCACCACAGCTTCTGGACGATGCTGCTGACAAAACGCCTTGATCGCGTCAATACAAGCTTCACGCTCTGTTCCAAAATGCAGATCAGACAGATGTAATAACATTCGGAACCATCACTTTTAACGCAGATTTTTCGACTGCAAATTTTAATGGAGTTTGCATCTCCTTCAACTCCCCATCTAACGCAACCGTTAACTGTGGTTTTTTACACTCAACCAGTATATGTTCAGCACAAAATGAATAAACACCTGAAGCCTGATCGATTTTTCCCTGAATCAGTTTCCATAACATTTTCAATAAACTGAAACGATCACTTTTAGCCACCACCACGCCCGCCAGTTTGCCATTGGCAGCACATTCCGCAATTCTTAATTTCATGTCGCTGAGTTGCAACTGATTATTACCAAAGAAAATCAATGGTGTTGCGACTGGATATTTTTCCCCATCTACGCTCACGGAAAGCTTTAAGGATTTATGCTCACGCAGTAATACATCCAGCGCAGAGGTATAAGCATTTAAAGGAAGCCGTCCAAAATGCTGATTAAAACGTTCCCGTTTTTTAATAAATAAAGGATATAGCCCAAGACTGGCATTATTTAAGTAAATCTGGTCATTGATCGTGGCAATATGGACTTTTTGAATCGCGCCAGTTGCAATCACTTCTGCCGCCTCAAAAACATCTAGCGGGATATTCAAGACACGTGCGACATAATTAAAAGTCCCCAACGGAATAATGCCCATCGGAATATCGGTATGCATCAACTTTTTTGCCACCGCATTTAAAGTGCCATCTCCTCCCGCTCCCACCACAACACCGCGTGACGCAGTCTGTTGATGTCGAGCCAGCACCGTTCTCATCATGGCATCAAAATCAGTTTGAGAACTCAGCTCAAAAACCTGAATTTCGAATCCATATTGCGTCCAGAAGGTCATCAGACGCTCATATTCTTCATCTTGTTGTGCTGCATGAAAACCTGATTTTTGATTATAAATAATAGACAAAGGCTTTACATCGGGGGCCATAATTTTCAACCTTAAAGAAGATTACAGGCTTATTTTTGTTTACAAAATCAACAAATAATAGCTTGTTTATGTAAATTTTGAATGAGCTTCATTCATATAATCAATAACAATTCTCAAGAAATTTTAAAATATACTAAACACTTGTTTTTATTAAAAATTTATAACAAAAATAACATATATAAAAAAACAAAATAGCAAAATATAAAATGATTAAGTTAAGTAAAAACAATGCTTTAAAAACAAAAGTGGATTCCATGCTTTAGACCCCACCCTATTCTTTAGTCTTATATTTTTTATGATTTTATGCTTTAATACAGCCACTTTTTTTACTTCATCTGTCTTACTGTCATCCAGTAGATAGAACTTGTACGTTGTACACACTTTAAAAAGGCATCACCATGACCCAAGTGAACGCACCAGAATTCGTTCGTCACCCTAAGCTAATTGCATGGGTGGAAGAAATTGCAAAATTAACCAAACCAGCAAATATCGAATGGTGTGACGGAAGCGAAGAGGAATATCAACGTCTAATGGACTTGATGATCGCTAACGGCACCATGCAAAAGCTCAACCAAGAAAAACATCCTGGTTCTTATCTTGCAAATTCTGATCCTTCTGACGTTGCTCGTGTTGAAGACCGCACTTATATCTGTTCACAAAATGAAGAAGATGCTGGCGCAACAAATAACTGGGTTGCACCTGCGGAAATGCGCGCAAAATTAAATGGATTATTTGACGGCGCAATGGAAGGCCGTACCATGTATGTGGTTCCCTTCTCGATGGGTCCTTTAGGAAGCCACATTGCTCACATCGGTATCGAATTAACAGATTCGCCTTACGTTGCTGTCAGCATGACAAAAATGGCACGTATGGGCAAAGCAGTTTATGACGTGTTAGGCACAGATGGCGAATTCATCCCATGTGTACACACGGTTGCTGCACCGCTTAAAGATGGTCAAAAAGATGTTGCTTGGCCATGCAACAACGAAAAATATATCGTTCACTATCCAGAAACTCGTGAAATCTGGTCTTACGGTTCTGGTTACGGCGGTAATGCTTTACTTGGTAAAAAGTGCTTAGCATTACGTATTGCTTCTGCAATGGGTCGTGAACAAGGCTGGTTAGCTGAACACATGCTTATTTTAGGCGTGACTAATCCGCAAGGTGAAAAACACTACATCGCAGCTGCATTCCCTTCTGCTTGTGGTAAAACTAACTTTGCAATGTTGATTCCACCAGCTGGCTATGAAGGCTGGAAGATTGAGACTGTAGGTGACGATATTGCTTGGATCAAACCAGGTGAAGATGGTCGCTTATACGCAATCAACCCTGAAGCTGGTTTCTTCGGTGTTGCGCCGGGTACAAATACCAAAACCAACCCGAACTGTATCGCAACGATGCATAAAGATGTTATCTATACCAACGTTGCAGTGACTAAAGACGGCGAAGTATGGTGGGAAGGCCTAACTAAAGAAGTTCCAGCTGATCTTATCACTTGGAAAGGCCAACCATACGTTGAAGGCGAAAAAGCTGCGCATCCAAACTCACGCTTTACCGTTTCTGCGGGTCAATGCCCTTCGATTGATGCTGACTGGGAAAATCCAGCGGGTGTACCAATCTCTGCATTCATCTTTGGCGGTCGTCGTGCAGACACAGTGCCTTTAGTCTCTGAAGCATTTGACTGGGTTGATGGCGTTTATAAAGCTGCAACTATGGGTTCTGAAACAACTGCTGCGGCTGTTGGTCAACAAGGTATCGTTCGTCGCGACCCATTCGCAATGCTTCCATTTGCTGGTTATAACATGGCTGATTACTTCGGTCACTGGTTACAACTAGGTAAAGAAGTTGGCGCGAAAGCTGAAGCCGCTGGTAACAAATTACCAAAAATCTTCAACGTAAACTGGTTCCGTCGTGACGCTGAAGGCAACTTCGTATGGCCTGGTTTTGGTCAAAACATGCGTGTTCTTGAGTGGATCATCGATCGTTGTGAAGGCCGCGCTGAAGCGACTGAGACACCAATCGGTTATGTTCCAACTTACGAACAATTGAACTGGACTGGTATTGAGTTCTCTAAAGAACAATTCAACACAGTAACAGCGCAAGATAAAGACCAGTGGATCAAAGAACTTGAAAGCCACACCGAGCTATTTACTAAACTTGGTGATCGCTTACCTCAGGCACTTAAAGATCGTCAAAATGAATTATTAGCAGCTGTTAAATCTGCTTAATCTCTTTCGCCTCCCTCTTTAAAAGAGGGATTCAGAGAGAATGAAAAGGTCGCTTAGGCGGCCTTTTTTAATGGCTTTTCGAAATTTTCTATCAATCCCCTGCTTAGCTCTAACTATTCCCATTAAGCTTTAGACAAAATAAATTGCAAAGTTAACGAATATTAACAATAATTGTAATAATAATATTTCTCATTTACATGGTTGTAGGCATGAGTTCTTCTCCGCTGTTCAAACGCACTCCTCTATTTTTAGCAATCTCCACATTAGTCAGTATCAGCTCATATAGCCATGCACTTGATGAAGGATCGCAACAACTCCCAACAATTAAAGTTCAAGCTACTCAGGATGATAGTACCAGCGAAAAAACCAAAGCTTACACCATTAAAAATAGCTCAAGTGCAACCAAGCTCAACATTGAAGCCAAAGAAGTTCCTCAAACAATTAATGTTGTAACACGTCAACAAATTGATGATTTTGGCCTTACCAGCTCCCGTGACATTTTAAATAATACGCCGGGCGTTATCGTCAATTCATCTGAAACTGAACGCTCTGTGTATATGGCACGTGGTTTTGAGATTTCGAACATTCTGGTCGATGGCGTCGGCTTTCCTGCAAGCGCATGGAATTATAATGATACCAATCCAGATAGTTTCTTTTATGATCGCATTGAAGTCATTAAAGGTGCAGATGCATTAACCAATGCGTTTGGTGACCCGAGTGCAACCATTAACTATATTCGCAAACGCCCAACTAAAGAGTTTCAAGCCAATGCAGGACTAAGCTATGGCTCTTGGGACACCCAACGCTACGAAGCAGATGCTTCTGGCAGCCTCACACCAAGTGGCAATATTCGTGGTCGTCTTGCTGGCTTTGAACAAACAGGTGACTCACATTTAGATCGCTATTCTTCCGAAAAAAACGGAATTGCAGGCGTTTTAGAGGCTGATCTTACAGATAGCACCCTACTTACAGTGGGCGCCAGCCAAGAAAAAAACAAACCAAATGCCAACAACTGGGGTGCTTTACCCCTCATGGATTCCTCAGGGAAGCAGATCACTTATGATCGTTCTTACAACCCAAATCCAGACTGGGCATATTGGGACAACACTTCTCGAAATGCTTTCATTGAATTAAAACAAAAGTTTCTGGAAACATGGTCGGCTAATCTTAGCTACAACTACAATGAAAAAGAGCGTCAAAGCCAATTACTCTACTATTATGGCTATCCTAAAGCGGATGGCTCAGATGTAGATCTGACAGCTTGGGGTGGAACAGAACATAATAAATTACAAACTGCCGATTTTAACCTACAGGGTAAATTCGATCTTTTAGGGCGCGAACACGAAGCAATTGTGGGATACACTTTTTCTCAAAGCGAACAAAAGGATAAGCAAAAATCTGGAACAATCCTCGACAGTAATATCGGAACATGTACTCGTGGTACAGCCCCAAATAGCTATCCAACACAATGTACAACTGGCTGGGCAAGCTGGACACCAAACAATGTAACATGGAGTGCTTTAACGGATGCTGCGGATTACACCCAACGCAATCAGTCCGTTTATGCTGCAACACGCCTACATTTGACCAATGACCTCAAACTCACATTAGGTGCGAACTATGTTCAAGCCAAGAGTGAAGGCTCAAGTTATAGCTCACCAATGAATTATGATGAAAGCAAAGTATCACCATATGCAGGTATTACCTATAACTTTACCCCTGAATATACAGGTTATATGAGTTATACCTCGATCTTCCGCCCACAAACATCAGTGGATGAAACAACAGGAAAAGTAGCCGATCCAATCGAAGGTAAAAGCTACGAAATCGGGGTGAAAAGTGCATGGTTAGACAATAAGCTAACAGGCACACTTGCGGTGTTTAGAACTGAAGAAAATAATTATCCACTCAGACCGACAGATAGCCACCCGCTCAACCGTACGTCAGCAATCAGTGACTTACGTTCACAAGGTGTAGAAGTTGGCCTAGCTGGACAATTAACAGATCAAGTCAATGTTTCTCTCGGCTATACCCAATTTAGCCTGCAAGATCTGAAAAATGATGGCGCAGCACGAACCTACAATCCAACCCAAAGCTTTAATCTGTTAACCACCTACTCGCCTACCCAACTACCAAAACTGAAAGTTGGTGCAGGTCTAAAATGGCAAAGCAAAATCACACGCTTTGATCCAAGCTACAACACTTATCTCAAACAAAGTGATTACGCCTTGCTTAACTTAATGGCGAGTTATGAAGTCAGTCCAAACTTTAGCATTCAGGCCAATGCCGATAACGTTACCGATAAAAAATACCTGAACAGCTTCACTGATGGGCAGGCATTCTACGGAGAACCAGCAAACTATACCGTCGCCCTGAAATTTAAATACTAATAAAAAAGCCCTCTAAATCAGAGGGCTTTTTTATGAAAAGAATTAAGCGGCAACAGTTGTATGTGGTTTATTTGCCAAATACGCATCTAAACTTTCAATCTCGCTTTGCGCAAAGTTCAGACCAAGCTTAGAACGTCTCCATAAAACATCCTGACTGTTGCTTACCCACTCAAAAGCACATAAGTAGTCAACTTCTTTTGCATACAAGCCTTGACCAAAATGCTGTCCAAGCTGCTCAACCGAAGTTGCATCACCCAAAATATTCCAGATGCGCGAACCGTATGCAGATGCCCAACGTTTTGCTAAAGCTTCAGAAGCATCTGTAATTTGTGCGCGAATTTCTTTTGCCAGCTGTTCAGCCGACTCCATATTTTCACCACCCGGTAAAGCTTCTGTTGCAGTCCAGCTACCCTTCATTTCAGGGAAGAATGGTTTTAACTGCTGCATAGCAGACTCAGCCAACTTACGATAAGTTGTTAATTTACCGCCAAATACTGAAAGTAATGGTGCTTGATCATCCGACTCTTTAGACAGTGCTAAGGTATAGTCACGGGTAATTGCAGATGGATTATCAGACTCATCATCACACAATGGACGAACACCCGCAAAAGTCGACACAATGTCAGCTTGGGTTAACTGATTTTTAAAGTGTGCATTGCTCACTTTAATCAAATAATCGGTCTCTTCCTGTGTAATTTTCACTTGTGCAGGATCACCTTGATACTCACGGTCTGTCGTTCCAATCATGGTGTATTGATCCAGATATGGAATAGCAAAGACGATACGACGGTCATCATTTTGCATAATAAATGCTTTGTCGCCTTCATACAGTTTCGGCACGATGATATGGCTACCCTGAATCAAACGGATACCGTATGGTGATTTAAGCTGTAAATCCTGCTTGATAAACTGCGCCACCCAAGGACCAGCAGCATTCACCAAAGCTTTTGCTTTAATCTGGAATTGACCTTTTTCATTTTCCAGAACAACGACCCAATACTGCCCTTCACGTTGTGCTGATAAACAACGGGTACGTGTCACAATATCTGCACCTTTTTCACGGGCATGCATTGCATTGAGCACAACCAGACGAGCGTCATCGACAGCACAATCTGAATACTCAAAACCACGGGTAATTGCCGCATTTAAAGGGCTGTCTTCTTTAAAATAGACATTGTTTGAACCCAATAATTTTTCACGCTTACCAAGATGATCGTAGAAGAATAAACCTGTACGAATTAACCAAGCTGGTCGCAAATGCGGACGATGCGGCATGATAAAGCGCATAGGACGAATAATATGCGGTGCTTTTGCTAGCAATACCTCACGTTCAGCCAATGCTTCACGTACCAAGCGAAACTCTTTATGTTCAAGATAGCGTAGACCACCATGAATGAGCTTACTACTTGCAGAAGATGTATGGCTCGCCAAATCATCTTTTTCGCACAAGAAGACAGACAAACCACGTCCTGATGCATCAGCTGCGATACCAACACCGTTGATACCACCACCAATCACAGCAAGATCATAAATTTTGTCATTTAACTGAGGAGAAGTTTGCATAAATCACCGCAAATGTTCATTATTGTTCAATTACGAACATTTAAACATGTTAAATGAAAATAAACAATAAAAAATGAGCGCAAAAAACCCAATTTCTAAACATTTTTAGATAAATGGTCAAAAATGAAAAGTAAGACAATGCAAAGATGAAAACGATGGAAAGCTAGTGTTTATAAGAGAATCAGGATTATTTTAATAAAGTGCTCTTGAGCCAAAAGCCTTTAGCTCAAGAAAAGTAACAATTTTTCGAAAATGAAGATTTATTTTGCAATAATCAAACCAACATCCAGTTCCTGAATGGTTTTCATAAAGGCATCATTCGGTTGCTGATCGGTAAAAATACAATCCACCTGCTTGAGTGAACCTAAACGAATCATGGCATTACGACCAAATTTACTACTATCGGCAGCAAGAAAAACCTGACGTGCGCTGGAAACGATTTCTTGAGAAACGCAAACTTCCTGAAAATCGAAATCCAGTAAAGTCCCATCCTCTTCGATTCCACTGATCCCGACCAGTGCATAATCGGCTTTGAACTGTTTAAAAAAGTCCGCAGTCGCTTGTCCAATTACCCCACCATCTGGGCGAACACGACCACTGGCAATTAGAACTTCAAAGTCTTCTTTAGTACTGAGGATTTTCGCAACATTGAGGTTATTGGTAATAATCCGCAAACCAGTATGGTTTAACAATGCATGCGCAATTGCTTCGGTTGTGGTACCAATATTAATGAATAATGAAGCATGATCTGGAACGGCTGCAGCGACAGCGGCTGCAATCGTTCTTTTTTCTTCCAGCATATGGCCGACACGCATCGTATATTCAGTGTTCTCTACACTTGAATCATGCGCTGCGCCACCATGGTAACGACGTAATAACCCTTCATCCGCCAATTGATTAATATCACGACGGATGGTTTGCGGGGTAACATCAAAATGTTGAGCAAGCTCCTCAATACTGATATAGCCACGTTCTCTCACTAACTCGAGGGTTTTCTGTTGGCGCAATATCAAGCTCATGCTCATCCATCCTGTATTATTTTTTACGTCTTACTCAATCTGGTTATTTTAGCTTAATCTTCCGCCCAATCACGAGTACGTCCGACTGCTTTTAACCAACCTTTATACAGTTTTTCAGTCACTTCCTGACCGCATTCTGGTGTAAAGGTATTTTCAATGGTCATTCTGCTCTTTAACTCGTTCAAGTCAGACCAGAAACCAACTGCCAGACCCGCAAGGAAGGCTGCGCCCATACCCGTTGTCTCTTTCATCGCTGGACGTTCTACCGAAGTGCCCATAATGTCTGCCT
Organism: Acinetobacter sp. BIGb0102; assembly: GCF_003815055.1. Lineage (NCBI taxonomy): Bacteria > Pseudomonadati > Pseudomonadota > Gammaproteobacteria > Moraxellales > Moraxellaceae > Acinetobacter > Acinetobacter sp. BIGb0102. The sequence goes on along the minus strand of NZ_RKQE01000014.1, from coordinate 140,389 downwards.
GGAACTGCATCAAGAAGTTATTTGCGGTTACACCACCATCCACACGTAAGGTACGTAACTTTTCACCCGAATCCTGTTGCATTGCATCCAGTACATCACGTGTCTGATACGCAATCGATTCCAAGGTCGCACGGATAATGTGTTCAATGCTCACACCACGGGTAATACCCAAAATCGCACCACGTGCAGTCGGATCCCAATACGGTGCACCTAAGCCAGTAAAGGCAGGCACAACATAGACCCCATTGCTATCTTTTACTTTGGTTGCATAGTATTCAGAATCATGTGAGTCATTAATGGCTTTCAGCTCGTCACGTAACCACTGTACACATGAGCCACCATTGAACACTGCACCTTCCAGTGCATAGTTCACTTCACCACGCGCACCACATGCAATGGTTGTCAACAGACCGTGATCTGACTGAACAATACGTTTACCTGTATTCATGAGCAAGAAACAGCCCGTACCGTAGGTATTTTTTGCCTGACCGACTTCAACACACATTTGACCAAACAAGGCTGCCTGTTGATCACCCGCAATCCCGGCAATTGGAATTCCAATTTCCTGACCACTAATCGTGTGGGTATAACCATAGACTTCAGAAGAACTACGCACTTCTGGCAACATTGCTTTTGGAATGTTCAATGCTTCAAGTAGCTTGTCATCCCACTCTAATGTTTCAATATTGAATAACATGGTGCGTGATGCATTGGTGTAATCAGTCACATGGACTTGACCATTGGTCAGTTTCCACAACAACCATGTATCAACTGTACCAAATAACAGTTCGCCACGTTCTGCGCGCTCACGACTTCCCTCAACACGATCAAGAATCCACTTAATTTTTGTTGCCGAGAAATATGGATCAATCACCAAGCCCGTCACTTTACGCACGTAGTCTTGCCAACCATCCTGACGAAGCTGATTACAAATCTCATTGCTTTGACGGCTTTGCCATACAATTGCATTGTAGATAGGTTTACCTGTCTGCTTATCCCAGATGACCGTTGTTTCACGTTGGTTAGTGATCCCAATCGCTGCAATCTGATCACTTGAGATGCTTGCTTGCGCTAAAGCTTCTACCCATACTGCGCTTTGCGTCGCCCAGATTTCCATAGGATCATGCTCAACCCAACCTGGTTGTGGGTAAATTTGCGTAAATTCACGCTGAGCAATACTGATGACATTCGCATCGTGATCCAATACGATTGCACGTGAACTCGTTGTACCTTGGTCAAATGCAACCACGTATTTTTTTTGACTATCTGTAGAGATCATGACATACCTATCCAGACTTGCTTGTGTATAGTGCAATAAATTAAATGCCCGTTAAAAAACGGGCTCTAAATACTGCAAAAAAGCAATGACTTCTGTATTAAATAAAAAACTTGGCAGATTATATGCAAAATTGTTCGAAAACGAAAATTCTTTCTTTAACTTTGAACATAAAAACGATGAATAGCCCGTGTTTTAAAGATAACTCACAATAAAAAACTGTTTTTATGCGATACTAAAAGCAGAAATAACAGGACCATTGATATGAAAAAAACGAATTTATTCTTTCTTGTAAGCGGTACTCTTCTTATTGCAGCCTGTCAAAGCAGTCCACATCAATATAATGGTGTGACTGGCTATCAAATTGAAAATAAAACAACAACTTCGGCGACGATTGCTTATACACTTGCCGCTCACAGCAATCGTGATATTGACGAGAAAAAGTTACAACACGCTTGTAAGCAAGTGTTAGGTGCAGAAAAAAACTACAAAATTTCAGTGCTTAGCGTTAATGAAATTATGAATCCGACACAGCAAGAACAATACGGCGTCAAACTCGGTAACAGTCGCGCAACTTTTGGTCTATCGAACTCACCAGACTTAAATAATAGCGAAGGTTATGCGACCCGTCAGGCGCTTGAAACACGTCCAACTACATTAAAAGTTGTACGTTATACCTGTTCTTGATCAGGCTGATTGCTAAAAGAAAGGACGTATCCAACTCAGAATACGTCCTTTTTTATCATTTTAGAACATCGTGAATAGAGAGATCTTTATCAAATACAGATTTTGCAAAAGGACATAACGGAATCACTTTCACCTGACGCTGCCTGACGAATGCGATTAATTCATGTAGAAGCTTGTGTCCGACACCTTGACCACGAAATTGATCGCTGACATCCGTGTGGTCAATAATTAACATGCTATCTCCTGCCCAGGTATACGCCATTTCTCCCGCTAGCACGCCATCTTCCAACAGCTTGAATGAGCCATGTTTACCATCATCAGTTTGTTCAATTCCCATGTGCGCTCCTCATCTTGTTATTCAATCCAGTCGCAAAATTTCATTTTTTAACTTCAATGTTTTAACATGGGCGTTAACCCTGCTTTGTTAAAATTTTATATTTATTTATGAGGCAATCATGGTCATCCTTAACCACAATCACTTTTATTTAGTACGATAAAAACTCACATTTCGAAACTCTTTGGATTCATCCAGATCAGGCCACGTTGTGGCACTACGTTCGTCAATTTTTAGATATTGAGGATGACTAAAATTCTTCACCCGACTATCTGCCACCCACACTTCGGGTGCAAATTTCAAGAATTCATCTAAAAAGAAACGATTACATTGATCATAGAGTACATCGGCTGCTAGCAGCACATCGACTTGCTCTGCTTGATATAAATCGTCCAGATATTCCAGTTCAACATCATTCAATAGTGCATTTTCACGACATGACGCCAAACTGACAGGATCAATATCACAGCAAATTACTCGTTTTGCGCCCGCCATTTTTGCTGCAATGGCAACCACACCAGATCCAGCACCAAAGTCCAGCACCACTTTATCTTTGACATGGTGCGGCTCTGCCAATAACCATTGCGCCATTGCCAGACCAGATGCCCAACAAAAAATCCAGTACGGTGTTTCATTCCAGATTCTTCGGATCACTTCATCATCTAAACGATCTGTTGGAAATACAGGTGGAATTAACCAGAGTGAAATCGGTGTTTCAGGCAGTTGCTGCGCCAGCAAATCCGTGTTTGGAATCACTTCATGCAATGCTTTAAGCAATTGCTCAGGGGCTTTGGCAAATTGAAAAGTACAGCTCATATTTGTTTAATTCTAAAAAAACCCCTCTTAGCGAGGGGTTATTAATGCTTATCCTAATGCTTTTTCAGCAGCTTCTACGGTTTGACGAATTAATGTGGTGATGGTCATTGGACCTACCCCACCTGGTACTGGTGTATAAGCAGACGCAACTTCTTCGATGCCGACCAACTGGATATCACCTACACCACCACCATCACGTGGATGGAAACCAGCATCAACAACAACTGCACCTTGCTTGATCCAGTCTTTTTGAATTAATTCAGCTTTACCCACTGCACCCACAATAATATCTGCCTGTTTTACAAGATCAGAAAGATTTTGTGTACGTGAATGGCAAATGGTCACAGTTGCATTGGCTTGTAATAGCATCATTGCCATTGGTTTACCCAAAATCGCTGAACGGCCCACCACTACGGCATGTTTACCTGCGATTTCAATCTTGTTTTCTTTTAGAATCGTCATGATGCCCGCTGGTGTTGCAGAACCATATGCTGCTTCGCCCATTGCCATACGACCAAAACCAAGACAAGTCACACCATCCACATCTTTTTCTAATGAAATCGCATCAAAACATGCTCTTTCATCAATTTGTTCAGGCACTGGATGTTGTAACAAGATCCCGTGAACATCTGGATTGGCATTTAATTTTTCAATTTCAGCCAAAAGCTGTTCAGTTGTGGTTTCTTTTGGAAGTTCAACTTTAAGAGAATCCATACCGACACGGCGGCAAGCATTTCCCTTCATACGCACGTAAGTTGCAGATGCGCCATCATCGCCAACCAGAATGGTGGCCAAGATTGGGGTACGCCCCGATTTTGCTTTTAATGCTTCTACACGTACCAACAAATCCGTTTCAATTTGTTTTGCTAATGCACGACCGTCTAAAACCAATGCCACAGCGCATCTCCAAAGTGGGTATGAATGAATTGGGTAAATAATACATGATAATTTGACCAATATTCTTTTAGATGTTGTTTTTATGTGCATATTCGCGATAAACACTATTGTTTTTTTTTTAAAGATTGCTAATATGTGCATCACCAAGAGATGGCGGGGTGGCAGAGTGGTCATGCAGCGGACTGCAACTCCGTGTACGCCGGTTCGATTCCGACCTCCGCCTCCATTGGTAAAGCCCGAGTGGTGAAATCGGTAGACACAGGGGATTTAAAATCCCCCGCCCACAAAGCGTGCCAGTTCGAGTCTGGCCTCGGGCACCATTTTTCAACTAATGAAATATGGTGCAAATAAAAATCCAGCGTAAGCTGGTTTTTTTATGCCTGAAATTTAGATTACAAGAAAAAAGCCAAGCACGATGACTTGGCCTTTGCTACTTTTAAATTTACGCCACCTGTTGAGCAGTTTTCATTGGCAATAAATTTTTATCCAGACTTAACTGATAGCCACGGCTTTGATCAATCGCATATACAGGTTTTTTGATTGAATCCAGATAAATCCATTGGGATTGGACTTGTGTCTCATCAAACTGAACCATCAAATACCCTCTCTGATTCAAATTGCAATAATTCAATTCATCAATCAGTGTATTAAAAGCAAATTCGAATTGCTGTAACTGCGCCAAAGGAATATTCAGATACTTTTCCAAACCCGGTGAAGATACCGAACTTGTGGCAAGCTCTACGCCGACAAATGCCCCATCTTTGCTATATAGATTAGAAGACCATGCATTGTGTGTATCCCCTGCCAGCACCACGACTTTTTTCTTTAATTGCGCCAAAGTGCCATACAGAATTTCACGTTCTGCAAAATAACCATCCCACGCATCAAGGTTATAAGGCGCGACAGTTAACACACGTGCTTTTTCTTGTGCAGTTAACGTCGGATCACCTTTTTGCAAACGGATTTTCAGCGTAATCAGCTCAGCAATCTGTGCATTCATTTTTTCCAAAGTTTCATCACTCGGATTTCCCGAAGTAATTTCTGCCAACGCAAACAGTAACTCAGCAGGTACCAGCATTTTGGTCATAAGAATTTGCTGCCCCAAGACATTCCATGTCGCTGTTGATTGCTGCAATTTTCCAAGCAACCAGTCTCGCTGGGTATAACCCATCAAAGTACGTGCGGGATTAGTTAAATCAGCCTGAAACCTAGCAGTATCCAGTCCTGTAGCTGTCAGATAGTCGTCATAATCAAGTTGTTCATCACGCGCAATAATACGGGTATCTAACATGGTCAACTGCACCAAGCTGCCAAAGTCAAACTGGCGATAAATCTTGGTATGTTGATCATCAACTGGACGAATCGGCATCCATTCAAAATAAGCCTGTAATGCGGCAAGTTTACGCTCTAAGAAAGGCCCTTCATCTGGCTGATGATTTTCAGCCCCTTCCCGCCATGTATCATTGGCTAACTCATGGTCATCCCAGATTACAATAAAGGGATGACGTTGATGTGCTGCCTGCAAATCCAGATCTTCACGATAGAGTGCATAACGCTTGCGATAATCATCCAGCTTGATAATTTCCTTATCATTATCTGCGGGTAATGTTCGTCTCAGCTCCTTCGCTTCTTCTGTCGCATAGCCAGTGGCACCATATTCATAAATATAGTCCCCCAGATGGATGATCACATCGACATTTTGCTTGGCCATTTCACGATAGACATAAAAATAGCCTGCTGGATAATTCGAGCATGAACACACCGCAAAACTGACTTTAGAGGTGCTGGTGGGCAAAGTTTTGGTTCGTCCGACTGGAGAAATTTTATCTCCAAAGATAAAACGGTAGAAATAACTTTGGTCTGGAATCAACCCTGTCGCATCGACCTTCACGGTAAAATCTTGCGATGCAGCCGTTGTCACTTTATCCGTTTTTACGAGCTGCTTAAATTGGTCATCCAGTGCAATTTGCCAAGTGACTTGCAAACGTGCACTGCTGTCATTGGGTGTCAAACGCGTCCATAAGATCACACGATCTTTTAACGGATCACCACTGGCAACCCCATGTTCAAAATTGACTTTTAAAGTTGAAGATTCCTGATCAGAGCTATCATTACACCCTATGAAGCCAACCGATAAAGATAACGCGCCGAAACCGAATAAACTTTTTTGAATGAGTTCCCGCCGAGAAATTTTTGCTGTCATGTGATAGCTACCTTTACTTTTATTCGTTTAAATAAATGAGTAAAGTTAATTAGCCAACATGAAGCTTTGATCTCAGTTTAATGAAATAATCATGAAAAGAAGCCTTTGCCGTTTATTTTTTATCAGATAACTGCATGAATCGCTTGAAAAGAAAGCAAATAGTGAGTTTTACTCTTGCCAAGTTTTAAAGTGTCCTCTATTATTGCGCACATGCCCGAGTGGTGAAATCGGTAGACACAGGGGATTTAAAATCCCCCGCCCACAAAGCGTGCCAGTTCGAGTCTGGCCTCGGGCACCATTTTTCAACTAATGAAATATGGTGCAAATAAAAATCCAGCGTAAGCTGGTTTTTTTATGCCTGAAATTTAACACTACAAAATAAAGATGCCCGAGCAAAAGACTCAGGCATTCGATATAAAACAATAAAAATTATTCCACCCGAATAATTTTACCATTCTCATCATGATGAACAACACTCACTTTCTGCTGACGTCCAGCCTGAATTTCTTGCTCAGGGAGCTCAAAATAACGTGCATAGTCAGGCAGTGTCTTTTCCACCACATGTTTTTGATGCACACGCTTGGCAGGCAACAATCCCCAAAGCAATAACGCAACTGCACACATAAATAAGGCAGTTACACCATGCTCAAGACCATCACTAAATGCCGACATCAAACGCTGGGCAATATGGGTCTTTTGTAATTCAACCAACACCCACACCAAAATAAATGGACGCCATAATAATAACCAGGCTGCCCACATCATTGCGGTTGTTGTTGTCGAAAAATAACGTTTGTGCCATGGGAGCTGGCGACGTACATCAATAATCAAACTGTCTGCTTTCATTGCTTTTTCTCAGCAAAAATGAATCTTTGCGATTCAACGAATTCCACGATCTGGGCTAATCCAACGGGCACGCTTTTCATCATTACGCAACAGGACCTTTGGAAAGGCGACGATTGTAGCAGTAATCGTGATCAACCAAAACACAAATGGGTACCAAATCATCCAATAATAATTTTTCCCTAGGTTTGGTTCATAACGACTATCCATCCATTTGCTTAAAGCAAACTGAATTAAACAGGTTGCCCCCAATAAAATTCCACTACCGTACGGTAAAAATGGTGAGCTAACGATCGCCAATGCCGGTATTGCCAGAATAAAATGCAATAACCAGATCACAGCCATAATAAGCATCAAATATGACCAAATGAGTGTCAAACACAGCTCAAACATCAAAGGCCATAAAAAATTTAATTTGGGTTTTAGGAATACATCAATATTCTTGACCAATACCTGTGCCCCGCCCATAGCCCAACGCAAGCGCTGCTTCCATAGACCGTTCAAAGTTTCAGGCATTAAAATCCACACCAGTGCATTCGGCTCAAAACGTACATCCCAGCCTGCACGTTGCAGTTTCCAGGTAATATCAATGTCTTCGGTCAACATGTTCGGTGACCAATAATCCACTTGATGCACAGCACTTTTACGAAATGCAGTAATCACACCAGATACGGTAAATAAGCGGCCAAAAGTACGCTGAGCACGCTTGATCATACCGACAATCGAGGAAAACTCACCAACCTGAATCCGTCCAAGCAATGTTGAACGAGTCCGAATACGTGGGTTGCCTGTTACAGCCGCAACCGTTGGATCTTCCAGAAAGTGTCGCATCATCCATTTTGCGGCATGTGGATCCAGCAAGGCATCGCCATCAATCCCGATCAGGAATTCAGCATCAGTCATCAAACTGCCTGCTTGCAATCCCATTGCCTTACCCTGATTTTGTGCTAAATGCACCACACGCAATTTGTCATACTGTGTCGCTAAGCGATCCAGTACTTCTCCTGTATTATCAGAACTACCATCATTAATTGCGATGACTTCAAAGTTTGGATAATCCAGTTTCAGTGCATAGCTAATGGTTTCTTCGGCATTGTCCCCTTCATTAAAACAGGGAACCAATACCGCAACTTTTGGGTATTCAGGCAAAGTGGCGGGTTGCTGATAAGGCGGATCCTGACGCTCTTTCCAGTAGAAAATGATTGCTCCAACCATCCACAAATACGACATAAATAAGGGATAGTAAAAAACAAACTTAATGGCGTATGACCACAATAAAGCAATCCAACTCATCTCATTACTCCACTATGGTACTAATTGAGATGATTTTAGACTAAAAGCCTTATGCATTGTTTCTACATCTGGATGTCCTTTGATCGGATCGTCAGGATAATAGGCAATATGCATCGCACCTTGCTCATATAAAGACTTGATTGTCGCTGACATCTCTTCAGAAGGCACCTTTTCATTGTTGCGCCAGTTAATGGCCTGCAACTCCATGACCGTCTTTTTAATGCCATTTGGATATTTTTTCACGCGATTTAAAATATCACTGTAGAACTTTGCTGGATTCTCAGATTGTTCCATATAAGGCATCGCCATGATTGCAGTAAAATCATAACGGTTGATCGATTGCTCTAAGGATTGGGCATACCAGTTTTCCGCATACGGATTTAACGCCACTTGCGCATATAGATTACGGGCAGTAACAAGGAAAGGTTGATATTGACGTACCTCTCCTGCCAGTTCCATCGCAAAATCATCTAAATAACGCGTCTTATACGCTGTCCATTTTTGCAAATCAGCATCATTGTCACGAATTTTTGCCAAATCAGTCGGCAGGCCTTGTTTTGCATAAGCAGCTAAAGCTTCTGGGCTGGCATCTTCATAGTCAGACAAGGTCACATCATCATGGAACAACAAACCATCAAACGGCGTTGATTTAGCTAAATCCTGATAAATTTCCTTAATGGTTTGACGTGCTTCTGGCGAAAATGGGCTAAGGCGGATATAACCCATATTCAAATGGTCACCTTCTTTTGCCTGCTGGGTTTCAACCAGATCTTTGGATACAGGATCCGTTTTTGGCAGTTCCCAAGCCAATAATGGCATCCACGCATATAAACGTTGTACAGGTGTGCGGGTCTGGATTTGCCAAGCCACACGATTAAACAAGTCCGCACGCATTGGAATATGACGGTTCGGGAAATACACCATATCTGCTGAGCCGTTGGCATCTGGATCGGAGAAAGCTTGTAAATAGACGGTATTGACGCCCATGCCATTAATACGGTCAATCAGATGATCCAGATTACGTTCTTGCTGCTTCTCATCTGGATCATAAATATAGTCCAGATCAACATGCATGATTTTCTGCGGGCGATTATTGTCGTTCAGGTTCAGTTCACGGTTTTTAATTTCTTGTGCTAGTGCGCTGGTCGACATACTGCCCTGAATCAGAATACGACTCATATTCTGTAAGGATTGCTTGGCATGGTCTGCCCCATCATCCAGTGTAATGGTAATTGGCATACCGAGCTGTTTCGCGGCTTGTACCAGTTGCATATTATAACGACCATAAGGCCAGACCATAACACGCGGTGAACGAAGACCATGTGCTTTTAGTAGCTCATTGTTCTTTTTCAGGTCTCCAAAAACACGTGCCTGATAAGTTGCATCACTTTCATAGCTTTTGCTTTTTGGATCATAAATTCGTGCAATCGCGGCAGGTTCCAGATTGCCCTGTGGATTGGCATTAATCCCTTGATGCAAATGATAGCTGTGGCTGGCAATTTCTACCAAGCCACTGTTTTGCATTTCTTTAAGTTCTTCCCAACTCAAGATTTTATTACGTGCAATTTCCTCACCACCAAAGTCCACCTTTTGGCCCGCCTTTGGTTCTAGCCACGACCCGACGACAGCCAAAACAACTGGGATTTTTTTCGCACGAATAATTGGATAGGCATTTTGATAAAAAGATTGATAGCCATCATCAACTGTTAATAAAACAGGTTTTGTGGGTAACTTATATTTACCTTGATGTGCCTTGATCAATTGATCAACATTAATAAAGTGATAGCCATTCTTCTTGAGCCAGTCGATATGCTCACTAAACTGTTGTGCAGTCACCGAATAACTAGGAATCAGCGCATCTTTTCTGTCTGTGATTTCATGATAGCCAATGACGGTTAAGGTGGTCGCATCAATTTTTGGTTTTGCCGCAAAAGTAGTGGTGCTTGCAACCACGCCAAACACAAGACCTAAAAATGCATTTAAGGTCGGAGACACTAAACGTGTTGTCATAGAGATATCGTCTCAAGATTAGAAATGTGCTGATCGCAAAGCATGCCTGAATCATCTTACCGTTTATGGAAACACAAGATGAATTAAATGATCAGCTGGGAGTATGGATTGTATTTATAATTTTAAAAACTGAAAATAAACTTAAAAGTATTTTTTATGAAATAAATCACACAATAACTGCATATTGATTAACAAAAATCTAAAAACTCCTAAGATGACAAGCAACATTAGGAGTTTTCAAGCAGTGAGCGAGTTAAATTAATACTGGATTGACTGAAAGTTTGGATGCTCTGCGAGTTGCTGTAAATAATGACGCTCTTTTTGATAAAAATATTTATTTAAACGGTTCACCCATTCTCCACGGCGAAAGGTCAATATTTTTTTATGGACACCATCATATTCCAGCAATACCACATTACTGTCATCTTCCCCTGAGGCTAAGCGGGTAATTTTATAATCATGCGGTGCATATTGATGTGAGGGCTGTAATGATCTCAAAATTTCTACTTTATATTCGCCATCCAGCCAGTAATGTTTATCCATCAGGGCTTTTTCATTGACCCAGAAACCAGTCTGTGCGCCATCATGCGTATCGATCAGAAAAAAATGATCGAGCTCTCTTAATAATTCTGATGCAGTGATATCCAAATAATCATTCATACCCACCTCTACTCACTCAAATTCTTATCGTTGCGTATTGCCATATTTTTATCGTGGATAAACTACAAGTGACTGTTCCCCCATCTACCTGTAGTGATCCGAAGTGCAAATTTTCACGACCTGTATTGAATAATCGCGCTTTAAAATAGAATCGTAGAAAATTGCTCTTTTAACTCAAAGATATACAGGACTGTATACAGAATCAATATTTTTCTCTTGGGTTGTCCTATAATTCAGATAAAAGAAATTTATATAAAAATCAAAATGTTAGTTAGAGATTATATTTATATTAATAGGTGTTTGATTTTAAAGTGATTTAGCTCAAAAATAAGACTAAACCACTTTAATTTTGACATGACAAACGTGTTATTCGTCGCGCGTTTTTACATCAAAAAGTTCGATTTCAAAAGTCAGATTGGCGTTAGCTGGGATAATTTTCCCAATCTTACGTGTGCCATAAGCCAAGTGTGCAGGAACGATTAGTTTACGCTTTCCGCCTACTCGCATCCCCATAATGCCCTGATCCCAACCTTTGATCACACGGCCTGTACCAATCACGGTTTCAAAATAGTTGCCGCGATCAAGTGAAGAATCAAACTTTGTGCCATCTTCCAGCCAGCCTGTATAGTGAGTCGTGATCAAAGCACCACGAACTGCCTCTTTACCTTCACCTACTTTTAAATCAATAATTTCTAATTCTGCAGTCATTTCTATCTCTCCACATTACTCAAACCAAGATTATTGCAATTGTTGCCATTGAATGTCGACCTGACCTTTGTCACTTAACAACGACCATTCTCCATCCATAATATTGAGTTGTAATTGCATAGTACGTTCACATAAGCTTTCAAGTGCTTGCGTGGTTTGAGGAGCCAATTGCCATACTTGCACATTACTTAAGGTTTTAATTTTGCTATTCTTCTGCCACCAGTCGTCCGCCTGTGAGCCATAAGTCACGACAGCCACCTGCTTACAACGTGCGCTGGCCTTTTTGACTTTATCTTCCGATGGGCAACCCACTTCAATCCACTTTTCTAAAAGTCCAGTCAAATCTTTTTGCCATAAAGCAGGCTCATCTGTTTCAAACAGGTCTTTGGTAAATTCCAGATGCTCATCAGCAAAACGTGCATAAGCAAGAATACGAACCATTAAACGCTCAATCGTTTCAGATGGATGCAAAGCAAGTGTCAGTTGGTAATCTGCATAGATATGCTCATCCATATTGGCGATATTCAGGTCTGCCTTATATATTGTTGCTTTTAACGCCATAAACGATACTCTTAAAATGCGGTGCTCTCAAATTTGGCGCTAAGCATACTCTATTTTAGGGGCAAGAATGCGCTGAATTATTCAGGTGGTCGACGAATCTTCAGGATTGCGACAAGCCAACAACTGGGTCTCAAATGCCAGCCAATCCTGCTCAGACTGCGTAATCACCTCAATCCGGTTATCAATGCCCTCTTCGGCAGATTTATAGTTAAATTGCTGCGGATTGAAATTAAAACTTTTCCAGCCCTGATCGGTATTAAAGATTCCCTTAATGCGCACCCAGTCTTGCTGCGCACACAACACATCCAGCAGATCATAAAAATCAAACTGCCAGCGTTTGGGAAGTTTCCAGCCTGCGACCGTATAGCCCTGAGCTGTTTCAATATAATGATAAGGAAGCTGTTTAATCTCAGCGTTTGGTGCATGCATCGGCTGTGCTTGCTGTATCTTTAATAAAGGCTGAATTTTTCGTTGCAGCGCTTGCTGCTGAATATCTAATTGTTGAATATCCACTTGTCCATTTTCAGCTTCAATCCAATATTGGACATAAGGTTCATATTCTTGTTTTAACGCCATATAAGCTTGACGATCTGCTGCTGTCATACAGTCGATATGAGATAACACCACAATTTGTGCCGCTTTGAGTTGATCGGTATATAAGTTTTGCTTCACCCATGCTTCATCATGCAAACGACTACCATCTACCACAATTACCAAAGCTCGCATCGCCAGACTGCTTTGCCAATGTGGCTCAGTCAATTGTTCCAAAAGTTGAGCTGGATGCCCTAAACCCGTCGGCTCGATAAATAAACGGTCAGGCTTGCTTTCAGTTAATAAACGCGCAAGTGCAATTTGCATCGGCAATTGACTACTACAACATAAACAGCCGCCTAATAACTCTTTAACTGCATAACCTTGCTGTTGGCTAATCAATTGCTGATCAACACCAATTTGCCCAAATTCATTCATCAATATGGCCCAAGTCTCATTCTCAGGCTTTTGCGTCAGTAAATGCTGCAATAAAGTGGTTTTACCCGCTCCAAGAAAACCAGAAATAATATGGGTTGGAACCGTTTTGGGAGCAAGAAATTTCACGATGCACTCGCATTAAAAATTTATTTCATTTTAAAGAGAAAAATTTATTAAATAAATTAAAGAATAGAGATTTAATATAACTTGCCTTTTGACTCATTAATTAAAAATAAAGAGATACATGTCACAAACAATATCTAAAAAGATTATTTAATGTTGAAAACTAAATGGTTTATTCAATTAACAGATATTCGTCAAACTTAAATCAATGTTTAAAATACGTAAAAAACCAGCTTGTTTTTTGACCATAAAAACATATTTCCATACATTTTCATCCTTAATTTCTCCATGCTGTTTTACATAGCAACTACATAAAGCGACCCAATATTTCATATTGTTAAGAATGACGTAATAGATTGTTAAGGATGTTGCCGCAAAACCGTTTGGCCCATAGCATGAACCTCATGCCGAAATGAGAGATTTGGATTAACCGAATCATCCATTGATGGCTGTTATTTTAAATGAAATAAGGATGCCAAACATGAAACTTATCAAAACTCTTCTTGCAACAACTCTTACTCTTGCAGCAGCTTCTTCATTTGCAGCAACAGCTGAAGAACAAGCTCAAACTCAAGACCAAGTTGTTGTTTCAACTCAAGAGCAACCTAGTACTCAAGCTGCAACTGATGCTACAGCACCTGCGTCTACTCCAGCACCAACTAACTAAGCAGATCTAAAGATTTCCTCCAAATCTTTAGACCAACATTCGTAATGATCTAACGCTTATTTCATTACCAATGTAAAAAAAGATCGGACCATGCTGCGGTCCGATTTTTTATTTTAAATGATCTACAACTTAAAGCATTAGCACTGCGTTGATTTTTTAAACATACTGCATGAAGGTTGATGGACTTCTTGCAAACGCGTTGCTTTACGTTGCTCTGCTGCCTCAAAACGACAACGTTTCCACTCAGTATCTAAATTTAATTGTGGCACTTCTTTTGGCTTACGCTGCTCGTCAACTGCGACCATGGTGAAATAACAGGTATTGGTATGGCGTATGGTTCTGTTCTGGATATTCTGTGCTTCGACACGAATACCGATTTCCATTGAAGTACGGCCAACGTGGTTCACACTGGCCAAAAATGTCACCAGTTCCCCCACATAAATCGGCTCTTTGAAATTTACGCGGTCAACCGATAAAGTCACCACATAGCTCCCCGAGTATCGACTTGCACAAGCATACGCAACTTGATCTAACAGCTTGAGGATCGTACCCCCATGAACATTGCCTGAAAAGTTTGCCATATCAGGCGTCATCAAAACGGTCATGGTCAACTCTGACTGGTCGTCAGGTGCCTGGTTCGCTTGATCTAATTGATACATGAGAAGAGCTCATTAAGAATGCAACCTCATTATTATCGTTTATTCATGAAGATAAAAATATGCGCAAAATGCTAAAACATCATCAATTATTTTTATGATCTTTCTATTTATTCATTTGAAATAATGACATTAAAGCTGCTTCTACAAGAGAGATGACATTCTCTCCCACATAAAAACAGCTCCAATTTCAAAAAATCAGATTCTAAGCGGTTTAGCTTAGATTGGCTGAACGAATCAGTCCTACTACGCCATTCACGATCATATCAATCGCAATCGTACCAATCAGCAAGGCAGATAAACGACCAACAATATCAAAATACCGGTCAATATATTTGGCATGTTTATAGCGAAGATGATCATGACCAAATTTCATCAGGATGAGAATACTACAAGTCAAAATCAAGGTTAATGCGATCACCGCCATTGCGCCTGTAAAAGGTACGCTCACCCCTGTTACAACCGCCGCACTAATCGTACCTGGGCCGATCATAAAAGGCATCGCAATTGTGCCCGCCAGATGCTCAGGTGCGCCGCGCATTTCACCAATGGTTTCTGCGCCCTGAAACACATAACGATAGCCAATGACCAGAAAGATTAAACCGCCAAAAATTTGAAAAGATTCAAAACGCACATTCAAATAGCGACTAAAAATATTCTCGCCGCCCCATGCAAACAGGATAAATACCCCAAAAGCAATCAAACTCCCCTGAATTAATGCCTTACTAAATATCTTGGCATCCGTATTGCGGATCATCCCCACCATATAAACACTCATCAGGAAGGGATTTAAGAGTGAGAAAAATAATGCAAACGCATGAATATAAGGAGAAAACATGGCACTCTCGTTATCAGCGGAAAATATTAAAAACGATCAACATAAAAATCAGATATCGCGCTTATGAACCTACGACCAATGACTTACAACGCGGTGTCACATTCTTGAGCTGATCATCTTTATTCAGATCCAATGTCACCCCTAGCCCCAACAGACTCACGCGTATTTTTGCATTGCTATTATTTAATGCTTTCACATTAAATTTCACGCCTTGATCACTGTAAAGCATATTGTCGACCAATTTCACCTTATAAGACATCGCTTCCTTACGATCGTCCAGACACAATACGCCACTTCCCTGACGATTCAGATTTAAGACGGCCATTGACAAACCCGCCTCCCCTGACCAACTCCCTGAAAATGGTAGTTGGGTAGCACTTAACTGATTAAATTGAGCGGGTGTCATAGTTGTTATCGAAGTACAGCCCACCAAAGCAAAAGCGAAAATCCCGGGTAATAAAATGCTCTTCACAACCATCACCTAAACTAATAAAAATAAAAGAATTCCTTCTATTTTCCCACATTTAAGCTTTTTTTAATTTGTAGCGCATGTATATAGCTAGTATCGGAAATGTTAAGAAATTTAGATCACTTCGACGTTACTCTGCTATTTTTTCAATAGTGATCTAAAAATAATAATTTTGAATGAGAATATAAAAATGTTCATTCTTATCTTAATAAATCACTCCGACTCCATTAAATGTGAGCACTTTGTAATAATTAATTTAAATATAAAATTATGTCTTGATTTCTACTCGATTCATCTGTAGATTTTCTTTTTGAGCGAGTAATTCAAATGACTTTCCAAACGATCTTTGAAACCTTTCAAACACTTCCAAATGGAACGGATGCTTACAAACAAATAAAAAACCAATGTGAACAGGCAATTATTAATGCCGAAAACCCTCTAGAGCATTGTGCTTTATTGCTGGTTTATGGTTTCACAAAAAACTATGTTTTGCTCTACGAAGATCAACCTGTCACCCCTGATTTTTCAAACAAGGTAAAAGCCCAACTCACTCATTATATGCAGGAAATCAATACTGCTTTAACCACCGGGGATGCAGCTTCAATCCTGAGCGCCTTAAATCATATTTCTAAACAATACATCGATAGTTCTAGAATTTTCTAGTGAGTTAAAGCGCGGAAAATAAAGGACAAGGTTCATCTATTTTCAGTATAGCTTCTAAATAACGTCTCATTATATTTTTATACTGAGATTATTATTTAGAAGCGACTCAATATAAATACAATATGAGAATTTTAAAATACTTCTCATCTAATATGTCGTGCATAAAAACATATAATATTTATCTTAAAGTGTAATATTTATATTTTTTAGATCAGAATTTTCTTTGCGTGACTCACAATATGTTCAGTTAAAAGCTGCAACGGATTGGATTGCTGATTCCAGTGATGCCAATACAATGGCACTTCTATTTTCGCTTCTGGTAGCAACTCAACCAGAGCATCCGTTTTATTTTCACTCACCAACTGAAGCTCTGGCACCATGCCATAGCCCAGTCCCAATTTAATTGCAGTCACAAAAGATTCTGAAGAAGGAATGAAATGACAAGGATAGCTGCCTTTCATTAGACCGTAACTTTTTTCCAGAATATCGAAATGCATACGATCTTTATCATTAAAGATAATCGCAGGTGTGGTCCTTAAGCTTTCCCGATGAATACCGTCTGCAAACCATTTTTGACTAAATTGTTGAGTCGCGACCATTCGATAACGCATCACACCCAAATATTCAGCATGACAGCCCCGCATCGGCTTATCTTCAATTGAAATACAGGCACTGACCGTTCCCTTCTCTAATAAGGAATAGGTATGAGACTGGTCATCTATTCGAATCTCAAGCGCAATTTTCTGTTTGATCAGAACGTCTTTTAAGGTCGGCAATAACCATGTCGCCAGAGAATCAGCATTTGAAGCAATCACCGCCTTAAAAAAGTTTGATTCAGCGCCACCCGTCAGATCGTGCAGCATGTTTTGCTCTAAACGCTTTACATGCTGCAAATGCTCAAATAACTGTTGTCCAGCTTGGGTAAGAGCACAAGGACGACCACGGATCAATAACAGCTTGCCCAACTCTTTTTCCAAAGCCTGCACTCTCAATGTGACAGCAGAAGAGGTAATGCAAAGCTGTGCCCCCGCCTGTTCAAAACTTCCATGCTCCGCAACTGCGAAAAAAGCTTCACATTGTTTAGTATCTAGCATCACAAACCTTAAAAAAATTTAGGTAACCCAAAACAATCTTAATTTTACTGACTTTTCTAATTTAAAAAAGATAATAGCAAACATAAATTTTCAATACGCAAAATCTCCCTTTCTTTCAAGATCAGATTGAATACTCCGTCTGAAGTTAAATCAGCGGCATCAGCTCAGATCCAGAAAGATAAATCCATCTCCACCACAATTATTGAGGAGCTAAAAATATGACCGCATTCTTCTACGGGCTAGGCATCGGCTTTTCTTTAATTTTAGCTATTGGCGCACAAAATGCTTTTGTATTAAAACAAGGCTTAAAACAGCAGCACGTTTTTTGGGTCTGTTTAATCTGTGCACTTTCTGATTCTATTCTGATCTATTTAGGTGTGACTGGTTTCTCGAAAATTGTTGTCGATTATCCTTTAATTGTCACGCTTGCAAAATATTTTGGTGCAGCATTCTTATTTCTCTATGGACTCAGAAATTTTTATTCAGCCATTCACAATAATGCTGGACTCAATCCAAGTGAAATCGAGAAAGACTCATTACTTAAAATTATAGGTATGTGTCTTGCCTTCACCTGGCTGAATCCACATGTGTACTTGGATACCGTGATTCTAGTAGGTTCTATTTCTGTGCAGTTTGCAGATCAGATTTATTTATTTGCAGCAGGCACTATTCTGGCTTCATGGATTTTCTTCTTTGCTCTCGGTTACGGTGCAAAAGTATTGCTACCTTTATTTAAGAAAGCCGTTTCATGGAAAATTCTAGATGTGCTGGTCGGTATCATGATGTGGGCGATTGCCACTAAATTATTGTTCTAAATCATCAGATAAGAAAAAAACCCTTGTTTTCACAAGGGCTTTTTCGTATTTGGCGGAAGCGGTGAGATTCGAACTCACTAAAATACTTTTCAATAGATTCTATTAAAGTTTAGTTCATTATTTATCAATCAATTACACTTCAATAGAATCTTTTAGATTTTACTATTTGTGCCAAGTTTTGTGTCAAAGTCTTTTATAAAGCTATACTCATTTTCAAGAATTTCATTCCAATAAATGACGAAATTTTACTAGTAAATTGATAGTAGCCCTATTCACAACCAGACCTAAATTCCCATTGCTGATAAGTTTTAGCTTTATTAAACATTTCTAGCTCTCCCTCTTTGAATAAGGTTTTTATGGGTTTCTTCGTAGACGAACTTTTTACCCCGCATATTCCCCCTTCAGCAGAAAGAATCGTTAAAAAAGCTTTGTTCGTTAATGGGTCTGAGTAAAGCTTTCTTATATATCTACGCGTTACTATGTACCTAGAATCCTTCAATAAATCATCTAAATGTGAGGGATATTTGTTTTTTCTTGCCCACTTAAATAATATTGCCTAATGGCTTCCCGATATATCTTACCCACATATAAAAGTTCTTGTTCTTTCTGCCTTTGGTCCATCAAAGAAAAAATCTCTAAACTCTTCCCTAATCCTAACCCCAATAAAAAAACAAAAAAAAGCATCCAAAGATAGGTAATCCCTTGCTGAAAGAATAGCCTAGAACCAATCATCTCTCATCACCAACTTGTATATTCAGTACCATCCTTCGCTTTTCCTAGTGCCCCACTTTTGATATCAGTAATCTGCTTTTTACTATTTTCTTCCGTATAAACAAACTGCCAAGTATCATCGCGATGAGTAACTGTATCCGTAGGAACTTTCCTTAAATAACGTTTTTCTACTAACTCTTGTAGTGTAGATGGATATTCCCCCCTTATCGGCATAATATTGATCTATTGAATGTCGAATCGTGGATAAATTTTCTTTTAATGCGGCATCCTGTGCCCGATCTGTTTGCTGAATATAGCGAGGCACAACAATACTAAGTAATAAAGCCACAATAGCAAGCACAACCAATAGCTCGATTAGGGTAAAGCCAAAACGAAACTTCATCTGTTACCAATCCTTGTACAGGCGGCCATTTAGACCTATTTTTGTACTCAGCTGCATATTCTCTTTTAATTGACCACTGATTCTCTTATAAACCTGACCAGCTAAAATCTTTTTAAACTGACCAGACATCACAAATAGATTGAACATACCAAAGTAAAGTTGCTTAAAAGTAAAGCTCATTCATCTTATGATATGTCTCACAGTCCAACACTCTTATTAAAGCTGCACCTAATTTAAAACATCTTCCATGAATTTGATGTTGGAATTGATACTTCTGATGTCATTTTCCAATTTCTGCTGATGTACAATAAAATACTTTTCAAGTGTTTTATCATCTGCCAAGAGAGTCTGAATAAAATTTATATTGTTTTCTTTATCTTTAATTTGACCTAAAAATTCTGTCTTTTTTGCTAAAAATACTTTTTCAAGTTTTTGTTTTTTAAATTTTTCTCTTAGATTATCTAACCGATGTGTCTCTTTATAGCTAAAGGCCCTTCTTGTAGATTGAGATCCATCTACTTCCAAATAATGGCATTTTACTAAAACTCTTAATCCTGCATACATTAGGCGTCGATGTTGTTCAACCTTGGAACTTTTACCCATGCCCATTTTTTCCCAGAAATGCTTGGCTTGCCAATTCTTAATTTCATGATTTGCAAAAATATCCATAAACTCATCGTATAAAGGTAAATTTACGGTTTTTCTCATGACGGGCTGTCCTTTATGTAAAAGAGGATTATAGTCCGTGGATATATAGTCCTCAATTGGTGATATTTCTGTTTTTTGAGCAGTTAGTTTCAAATGTCAGAATTATCCAACGTAATTGGTCAATTAATTCGCAATAGAAGAACGCAAAGAAGCATCACGCAAGAAGCTCTTGCATTACAGTGTGGTATTGATCGTAGTTATATGGGTCGCATAGAACGTGGAGAGGTCAACCTTACTGTTGAAAAACTATATGAAATTGCGTCTGCATTAGAAATCAATGCCAAAGAATTATTACCATAGCACCAATGTCTAATCTTGTCGCATTGCTTTATTTTTCCATAGATTTTACTCTTTAAATCCAACACAATAGATATAAAAGAAATTTGAGAGTCATCTACGTGATTACAGGCGAAATTAAAAGCAAAATTGATCAGATTTGGAATGCATTTTGGAGTGGTGGTATTTCCAATCCACTTGAAGTGATGGAGCAAATGACTTATTTGCTGTTTATTCGCCGACTAGATGAAATTCAAATCACCAAAGAAAAGAAAGCCAATCGTTTAAAGAAAGAGATTGAGCATCCAATTTTTACGCCTGAGCAAGAGCATTTACGGTGGTCTAAGTTTATTACTTTGGGTGATGCTGCAACGTTATATAGCACGATTGCCAATGAAGTTTTTCCATTCATTAAAAATATTGGTGCAGAGGATGACTCGACTTACAGTCATCACATGAAGGATGCTCGTTTTACCATTCCTAACGCTGCGCTGTTAACCAAAGTGGTTGATCTGTTGGCTGATGTACCAATGGATGATAAAGATACCAAGGGTGATATTTACGAATACATGCTTGGTAAAATTGCTTCAGCAGGTCAAAACGGTCAGTTCCGTACTCCTCGCCATATCATCAAAATGATTGTAGAGCTGATGCAGCCAAAGCCAACCGATACGATCTGTGACCCTGCTTGTGGTACAGCAGGCTTTTTGGTCGCAGCAAGTGAATATTTAAACGAGCACTATAGCTCTGAGATTTTTGCCAATCCCGAAGCGGCGAAGCGTTTTAGTGAAGAAACTTTCTTTGGTTATGATTTTGATAGCACTATGCTTCGTATTGGTTCCATGAACATGATGCTGCACGGTGTAGAGAACCCACGAATTGAAAACCGTGATTCTTTAAGTGAAACGCATTCACATATTGCTGAAAAATACAGTCTGATTCTTGCTAATCCACCTTTTGCAGGCAGTTTGGACAATGAAAGTTGTGCTAAGAATATTCAGGCTGTCGTTAAAACTAAAAAAACGGAATTGTTATTTTTAGCCTTATTTTTACGTTTGCTGAAAACTGGTGGTCGTGCTGCGGTCATTGTGCCTGATGGTGTGCTCTTTGGTTCATCTACAGCGCATAAGGCATTGCGTCAGAAGATTGTGGAAGAGCAAAAGCTAGAAGCAATTATTTCCATGCCTTCTGGTGTGTTTAAGCCTTATGCAGGTGTTTCTACAGCGATTATGATTTTCACCAAAACCATGTCGGGCGGTACGGACAAAGTTTGGTTTTATGATATGCAAGCGGATGGTTATTCGTTAGATGATAAACGTAATGAACTAGACAGTTCTAAGCATGAAAATAACAACATTCCTGACATTATTGCCCGTTTCCATAACTTAGCATCGGAATCAGGTCGTAAAGCGACTGAGCAAAGTTTCTTAGTCGATAAAGCCGATATTGCTGCCAATGGTTATGACCTGTCGATTAGCCGTTATAAGGAAGTGGTCTATGAACAAGTGGAATACGAAGCGCCAAGTAAAATTTTGGCTGATTTAGAAGTTCTTGAGCAGGATATTTTGAAAGGTATGAATGCGCTTAAGGAGATGCTTAAGTGAGTTATCCTAAAATGAAGTTAGGTGAATGTGCTGAAATTCATTCTGGCTCAACCCCACGAACGAATAATCCCGATTTTTGGGATGGGGATATTACTTGGGTGACACCTAAAGACCTTAGTAAATTAAAATCTAAATTTATTTCGAAAACAGAAAGTAAGATTACTCAATTAGGTTTTAATAGTTGTTCGACGAAATTACTTCCTAAAAATTCAGTTTTGTTTAGTTCTCGAGCTCCTATCGGACACGTTGCAATTAATACAATTCCTATGTGTACCAATCAAGGGTTCAAAAGTTTTGTGCCCAAAGCTGATTTATTGGATTCACAATATTTATATTATTGGTTAAAAGCTAATAAAGAATATCTTCAAGATTTAGGTGTTGGTGCAACATTTAAGGAAATTTCTAAAACAGTTATTGCTAATGTTGAAATCCCACTCCCACCTCTTGCAGAACAACGCCGAATTGCGTCTATTTTAGATCAAGCGGATGTGTTGCGCCAAAAACGTCAGCAAACGATTGAAAAGTTAGATCAACTTTTACAAGCTACATTTATTGATATGTTTGGTGATCCTGTGAGTAATCCTAAAGGGTGGGATAAAGAAAAAATGGATACCCTTATGACGATTGTTCGCGGAGGGTCGCCAAGACCAATTGAGAATTTCTTAGGTGGTACTTATCCTTGGATCAAAATTGGTGATGCTACTAAAGGTGATGATTTATTTATTACTAAAACCAAAGAAGCAATTACTGAAGAAGGCTTACATAAAACAAGACTATTACCTGAAGGAAGTGTAATCTTTGCGAATTGTGGAGTAAGTCTTGGGTTTGCACGTATCTTGAAAATTCAAGGATGTATTCACGATGGTTGGTTAGCATTCCAAGATATTCGTGAGGATAAAATACATAAATTATTTTTACTAAAGGCTCTTAATTCAATTACTCAATATTTTCGTGATACGGCTCCAGATGGGACTCAACCCAATCTAAATACAGCCATCATGAAAAATTTTGAATTAATTATCCCACCAATGGATTTACAACTTAAGTTTATAGCCATAGTTGAATCCATTGTAAAACAAAAGAAAATATTAGAAACTTCAAATATTGAGTTTTCCAATCTATTCAAATCACTACAAAACCAAGCATTTAACGGCACTTTATAATATTTAATTTAAAATATGAGGGAATATACATGAGCAACTTTCAGTTTTTAGAACCTGAATTTAAAAGCTTGGCAGCCACTGCTAAAGAAGCTGAAAAGCTCGTGTATATTTCCCCACAATTTGCCCTTGCTGCTGCAAGATCATCATTAGAAAACCTCGTGCTATGGCTCTATCAATATGACAAGAAACTGACTCAACCTTATGATGCTTCATTGCATAACTTACTCAATGACCTCAAATTTAAAGACCTGATTCCACCTTATATTTGGGACAAAATGGACAACATCCGCATGGTCGGCAACAGTGCCGTGCATGGGAAAAAGTTCAAACAACTCACCACTGAAGAAACCGTCAAACACATCAGCCATTTATTCCTGATGTATGTTTGGTTTGAGCGTAATTATGGTTCACCATCAAAAGATCGTTCTCAGTCAATTTTATTTAACCCAAAACTGATTCCAAATACAGACAATACTCAGCAAATCACCGCCAATAAAGAACAACTGCAAAAAGAAACTGAAGCCAAAGAAAAAGAATTTGCAGAACAACATAAAGCCCTACGTGAACGTGAACAAAAACTATTTGAACTGTCCGCAAGTTTAGAAGAGCGTGAAAAACTACTTGCCAAGATTGATGCTGAACTTGCCCAAAAACGTGCCGAAGTAGAACAAGCCAAACTCGCCAACAGCAAAATCGAAGATCACACCGACTATAAAGAAGATGAAACACGTAAGCTTAAAATTGACCTCATGCTCGAAGAAGCAGGTTGGGAAATTGGCACATCAGTACGCGAAGAAGTTGCTGTGACAGGAATGCCAAGTGCATCGGGTAAAGGTGCAGTGGATTATGTGCTATATGATGCAAATGGTTTGCCTTTGGCAGTGGTTGAAGCTAAACGCACATCGACCGACCCAGATATTGGGCAGCAACAAGCTAAACTCTATGCAGACTGTTTAGAACAACAAACAGGACAACGACCTGTTATTTTCTATACCAACGGCTACAAAACTCGAATCTGGAATGATGTCCAAGGTGGCCCGCCACGTTTGGTACATGGCTTCTATACGCAGGCAGAACTCAAACGCCTGATCGAAAGACGTAAAAACAATCCAGATTTGAGTAGCTTCCCGATTAATGCAGAAATTGTCGAGCGTTATTACCAAACTCGTGCCATTAAAGCCATGCTTGCAGCCTACCAACGTAAAGAACGTGCGGGCTTACTGATTATGGCAACAGGTACAGGTAAAACCCGTACCGCTATTGCATTGGTTGATGTGCTGATGAAAGCCAATGTAGTGCAAAAGGCGTTATTTCTTGCAGATCGCACATCATTGGTCAATCAGGCGCACAATGCTTTCAAAGCCAACTTAAAAGATGCTTCATTCGTCAACTTGCTTGAAGATAAAAATCAGGTTGGTCGTGTGTATTTCTCTACCTATCAAACCATGATCGGCTTGATTGACGAAAAAAATGCCGATGGTACATGCCAATTCGGTACAGGTATGTTTGACCTGATTATTATTGATGAAGCACACCGCAGCGTATACCAAAAGTTTGGTGAGATTTTTAAATATTTTGATAGCCTACTGGTGGGGTTAACGGCTACACCGCGTGATGAAGTCGACCGTGACACTTATGCACTCTTTGGTTTAGAAAGCGGTGTTCCAACTGATTACTATGATCTTGATCAAGCCATTGTTGATGGCTATCTTGTGCCACCTAAAGCCTATTCCGTTCCACTGAAATTCATGCGTGAAGGCGTGAAATATGACGAACTCTCTGAAGAAGAAAAACAACATTGGGATAGCCTAAATTGGGGCGATGAAGAAGCACCTGAAGAAGTCTCAGCGTCTAAGATCAATAAAGAACTGTTTAATACAGACACCATTGATTTGATGCTCAAGCACTTAATGGAAAATGGCATTAAAACCGAAGGTGGTGATCGTCTAGGTAAAACCATTATCTTTGCGGTCAACCAAAAACATGCACAGTTCATTGCTGACCGCTTCAATGAAAACTATCCGCAATATGATGGTAAGTTTGCCCGTGTCATTACCCACGCGACAAAATATCCGCAAAGCCTAATTGATGACTTTAGCAAGAAGGACTTGCCTGAGCCACAAATCGCTATTTCTGTCGATATGCTCGATACAGGCATTGATGTACCTGAAGTGGTCAATTTGGTGTTCTTTAAAGCGGTTCGCTCTAAAGTCAAATTCATGCAAATGATCGGGCGTGGTACACGCCTCTGCAAAGAACTGTTTAGTCCAGAAGATGATAAAAAAGAGTTTTATATCTTCGATTATTGCTCGAACTTTGAATACTTCAATGAAAACCCTGATGGTGCGCCTGTTGCGACCACAGAACCATTAGGGCAACGCCTATTCAAGGCTCGTTTAAATATCATTAGTCTGCTGAATGCTAAGGACTATGACACTGACGATTTAAAAGCAGTACAGCAAGATATACGTCAAAGCCTACAGAATGAAGTTAAGTCGATGAACAAAGATAACTTCATTGTAAAATCTGAACTTGAGTATGTCGAACATTTCAAAAATGATGATGCTTGGGATAACTTGGATGATCTTGCAATTGGTACGTTACGAGAACATATCTCTAAATTACCTAATCAGCTTGAGCCTGAAACCTTAGAAGCCAAACTGTTTGATATGTTGTGTTATAACCTTGAACTGGCAGTATTAGAAAAGAACAATACCGCTATTCAAAGCTATGCCAATAAAGTGATTGAAATCGCTTCTAAATTGGAAACTAAAGAAAACATTCCTATTGTTGCAGAACAGATTGCACTAATCCAAGACATCCAAACCGTAGAGTATTGGAAAAGTATTACCTTACCAATGCTTGAGTCAATGCGTAAACGTATCCGCAACTTGGTCAAATTGATTGAGAAATCGACCTCGACGATTGTTTATTCAATGCTTGATGATGAAATTGGAGAGATGCAAGCAGTCGATATTCCAGTCGTTTCAAGTGGTGTAAACCTTGCCCAATATCGTAAGCGTGTCGAAAGCTTTATTAAAGCCAACGAAAACCACATAACCATTGCCAAACTCAAACGTGGTTTAGCATTGACTCCGACCGACCTAAGTGAACTTGAACGATTTGTTTTTGAAGCGCAAGAAGTTGAAAGCCGAGATAAGTTTGAAGAGTGTTTTGGGACAGAAAAGTCGTTACCACTGTTCATTCGATCTTTGGTGGGCTTAGATCGTCAAGCAGTACAAGAAGCCTTTTCAAAGTATTTACAAGGTTCAAGCTATAACGAAAAGCAAATCCGTTTTGTTGAAATGATGATTGATCATTTGACTCAAAATGGCGTGCTAGAGGCAGCACAACTTTATGAACCACCGTTTAATCAAATCCATTATGAAGGCATTGATGGTGTGTTTGGTGATGCAGATGCTGACAACATATTTGGGGTTGTTGAAGCGTTTAATGAAGCGGTGGCTTAATTTTTAAATTTTCATCAATAATTAATCAGGTATAACTGTGTATATTAAGAAGTTATCAATTACGGGATATCGTTGTTTTTCAGAACTTTTTGAGATCAACTTTAGGAAAGGTTTAAATGTAATTGTTGGGGAAAATGGAGCTGGTAAAACAGCTATTATCAACTCGTTTCGACAACTATTTATTGATACTGAATCTGGCTCTTATAATGTTTCTTCTGATGATTTTAATAAACCATTTAAAGAAGCTTCTATAGCAGCTGACTCTTTCAAAATAAAAGTTGAATTTGATAATTTAGAAAATGCTGAACCAATAGCATTTCTACAATGGAGTGATGCTGCAAATAATGTAATTTTAAACTTAGAAGTCTTAAATAAAGAGTTACGTGGGCGTTTTAAAAAAAGTTTCTGGGGTGGAAATTCTAAAGCATCACAATTTGATGTTGAACTATTTGACAAAATCCATTGTATTTATCTACCTCCATTACGTGATGCGGAATCAAAGCTAGTAAATGGAAGACAATCTCGCTTATCGAAACTATTAAAGTTTATTGAAGCTGAGCAACTTAAAACATGTAAAAAAGCTAAAAAGAAACATCCACTAGAAGAGAAATTTAAAGACTTTAATAAATCTCTTATTGAAGAAGAAGGTTCAAGTATAAAAGAAGCAAATCGATTAATCACAGAACATTTGTTAAAGGCAGTTGGACAGAATTTTAGTCAATCAACACATATACAATTTGTTGAAAATGAATTTTCTAAAATTGTTGAAAATTTAAGATTAATTTTCTTTCCTAAAATTACAACTGCTGAAGCAGATCAATTCAGAGACTTATGTCAGAATAGTCTTGGATATAACAACTTATTGTATATTGCTTCTATTCTTGCAGAACTAACGTTAACTAAAGAAGAATCATTATACAGACTTTTACTGATTGAAGAGCCTGAAGCGCATTTACATCCACAGTTACAGGTTCGGTTATTAGATCATCTAGAGAAAGTAGCAAATGAACATAAAGTACAAGTTATTGTTACTACTCACTCGACAGTTTTAGCCTCAAGTGTGCATTTAGATAAGATTATACATTTAACTAAGAATGATAATCCTACTGCAACACCTTTAGCTGAATGTGGTTTAGCTGATAATAACTTGAATTTCCTTAATCGCTGGTTGGATATCACAAAATCCAACCTACTTTTTGCGAGCGGAGTGATCCTAGTTGAAGGTATAGCTGAACAAATGATCATTCCAGAGCTAGCTAAGACAGTATTAAAAGGTAAAGAGATTAATAATATAGAAGACTATGGGGTTTCAGTAATCAATCTTAATGGTATATATTTTAATCATTTTATGCGCCTTTATTGTAATATTACAGGTGTGCCAGATGTGCAAGAAGATCAAGTGGGTTTAAATGTTCCAATCCGTTGCGCAGGCATTACAGATTTAGACCCTGATCAATTTTACTATGAAGAGGATACATCTACAGACACTGAGTCGAAAGATAAACCAGAGAAAAAAATAAAAATAGATTATAAACCCCATGAAGACAATATATTAGAAGGAAAAAATCATGCTCTGAAATTGGTAGATAGCATTAATACTTCTGACTTTGCACGGCTATTTGTTGCAAAATTTAAGACGTTAGAATATGACCTTGCAATGGAAAGTAATAATGCAAAAGAAATGGCTAAAGTTCTTATTGAATTATGGCCATCAAAAACAGGCGATGTGAAAAATGGCTTACAAGTAATAATAGATGATGATTACTCGGAAATTACTTCTGAACAAAAAGCAAATCATGCCTTTGAAATATTAAAAAGAGTTGATGATAAAAATATTGGGAAAGGATATTTCGCACAAGTTTTAGCAGATAAGATTTCATCAGAGGAAATTAAACTTCAAGTACCTCAATATCTCGAAGATGCGATTCTTTGGGCTTGTTCATTAGACAAATCCTCTATTGAGGAATAGTTAGATGAAATATACAGATGAACAACTCGATTATATTGAACGTGCAAAAATTACAGAGAATGTTTTTTTAAATGCGTGTCCTGGCAGTGGAAAAACTGAAACCATTGCTCAACGAGTAGCAAATGAAATTGAGAGTTGGGCAAATTTTCCTAGTGGGATTGCGATTCTATCTTTTACTAAAAGTGCTGCAAAAGAAATTGAGCATCGAATTAAAGAAAAAATACATGGACAAACAACATATCCCCATTTTATAGGAACATTTGATAGCTTTATCCTCAAGAATATTGTGAATCCTCTTTCGAAAGATATTTCCAAATATGAAGGACATAATGGAGATTATTCATTTAAAGTAGTGAACTATGATTCGCAGTTATTTTTTTTAACAAAGTATCCACATCGTTATCAAAAAATTTCAGGACATCATGTAGAAATAGATAACAAAACAGGACGTTTTAAATTTCATACGCCAAATAAAGATACAAACAGAGCTCTTAATGCTATGGTTTTAGAGCAATGGCAAAAAGATGATATTTATCGTGCGAAGAAAAAATGCCGTGATGCAGGTTTTCTAACTCATAAGGATATCGAATACCTTGCGGAATCAGCTCTTACCACTCGTACTGCAACACAGGATTATACAAAAAAATTAGCAAAAAGATTTCAACTTATCATTGTTGATGAATGCCAAGATCTATCCTTTGAACAACTAAATATCTTAAAAGCCATGATGTTGAATGGAACAAAATTACATTTTGTTGGAGATTTAAATCAATCTATATATGAGTTTAGGGATGTTGATCCTAATGACATTATTAACTTTATAACTGACAATGGCTTTCGAGAAATTCAATTAACTAAAAACTTTCGAAGCTGTCAAAAAATTGTAAATATTGCTACAAATATTATGAAATCAGGTTCAATCGAAGCTGATTTCACATCACCCGAACAATCATGTTTTGTACTTCAGTATAAAGATTCACCTTGTGAAGTTATTTCTCAATTTAATGAACTGACCAAACAGTATAGCAATCGAGTTTTAGTAGCTAGAGGTCATCAAACTTTAAACCAGTTATCTATTGTGGATAGCACACCAGCGAAACCAGTTGAGTTCTTACTAAGCTCAATCTTGAATTTTGATGAGACAAGTTATACTTCAATCAATCAGTCACTTATTGATTTCTCAAAATATATTAAAGATAAGGTAAAGCTAGAAACAAAATCAAGTGATTATAATTGTCCTCAAATTATTGCATCAGAATTAGATTGGAGATTGTTCCTCCACAACTCTATCCAGTATTTATTAAATCATGATTTGCAATTAGATAGTTGTACATGGACAAATTGGTGCAAAAAAGTAAATGCTGTTGTTATTAATTTGTTTAAGCAAGAATTTGTACTCCCAGAGATTTATGAAGCATTAAAAAATTCTGACTTTAAAATTAGGTCTCCAAATGGTAAAGCAACACACTGCATTTCTAACTATCACCGTAAAAATGATTCATTAGATATCAAATTCAGAAAATCAACTATTCATGGTGTTAAAGGTGAAACACATGAAGCTACCATGCTGATTTCAAATCCTACACGGAATGGAACTGGTACACATTGGTCTCATTGGATTGGAGATAAAACATCTGAAGCATCAAGATTTGCTTATGTTGCATCATCAAGACCAAAGTATATTTTAGTCTGGTGTGTCAAAAAGCTAAAATCTTCTGAGCAGAAGGATTTAGAAAGTTTGGGGTTTGAAATATTGGATATAAAGTAACTCATTTATATTTAATATTTTGTACGCATTATTGATGGTCGTTTTCAGTTAAGTTTAAAAAAATTTCATAAGCATAAGTATATGAAAAGTGATCATCTCTTTTGCTCAAATGACATAAAGATTTTTCTATAAATTCAACTTCATCTACAAAAACAACATGTTTACAAGGTATAGCATGTACATATGCTTCAAAAAACTCTTTTACAGTAGGTGGCAGAAGCTGTAATTGAGGTAAACTAAAAACTTGACCTAATACCGTCAATGAACAAATTTTAAGATTTAAAAAATATCCCGAATAGCTCATATCAACAGCTTCATTCAAAAACAAAATAAATACTGTTAGAGTATCTAAAGGATATTTTTTGGATAACTTTGTTAGTATTTCAAAGATTTCACTATTTTTATAAAAAATTCGTTTTACAAACCTAAGCTCAAAAGATGATCTTTCAGCTAAATGAAGAAAATGACGGCTAACTTCAGGGGCTAAGCTAAGTATGATTCTATCGGTTTCAATAGCAGAACGTGAATCAAAATTGAAAATATTCCAAATTGGATGATGAAACCAGATAGCAGTTTCTGGATACTTCAATGCCACCATTTCTACACGTTCTGGTCTTGGAGAAGCCTCACCGCGCTCATAGCGTTCCCACAATCTTGGTTTTTGATCTACTGGCTCTAAATGCTGAAATTTTTCAGGTTCAAAAAAGAGTTCTAATTGCGGTGCCGACAAGCCACCTGAATAATATTTCATGAGGCGGAACCAAATCATTGTTCTGATTCCTCTAACTTTCTTTCGAAAGTTCTTTTGCCGTTGTATATAACTTTTTTGATCCATAATTTTTTGGCGTAAATCGTGACAGAAGAAATCTATTAAATCACAATAAAAATTTCATGAGTTTTCGTTTTTTAGTCATACGCAACTTTCCTAAAAAATACTATTCATATAAATCAGCAGCTTAACATGAAAATTATGGCTATTTTGTACTTAAAATTTAAGAAAAAAATTCGGGTTCTCAAGCATCATTATTTTTTTCATAATATAAAAAATCCAACACCACCGAACAAATATGGACACGACCAAACAACATCAGAATTTTGCAGATGAACTCGAGCAAAAATTTGGAAAAATTGTAGGAGGGACGGAATTAACGAAACTGCTAGGCTATCCAAGTACTGATGCTTTTCGGCAAGCAATGAAAAGAGAACAATTACCAATAGATGTTTTTTCTATACCCCATCGTCGTGGATATTTTGCCTATTGTCGAGATGTCGCTCAATGGTTAGAGAATTTACCTAAAAAATAGAGGATTACTTACATGAGACATTTCAAGGAGAAGTACTAGTGATTTGATTTATCTGACTTTTATGATTTCTAGGTAAGGCACAATAGTTTATGCTCTGCAAAGCATAAACTATTGCAATAAAACGATGTCTTGAGCAGACCTTTTTATTTTGTGCATTTTTTGAAGTAATGTCAATTCGCTTTGTCTTATGCCATAACGCCTTACCATAAATATTCAACTATCTCATTCAATTAGAAGCTTTTACTATGATGTAAAGGTTAGGAATTTTTATGCGTATACCATATGAAAAACAACGTGAAATTATCCGATTACTATCTACAAATAAGTTAAGTAATCGTGAGATTGCTAGAATTGTTCATGTTTCACATAACACGGTAAAACTTTTAAGAACAAAGTTTATGAAAAGCGGTGAAACATGGGAAAGTATTTCTTCTTTACCTGTACAAGAATTCTATCAACGACTTCCAAAAACTACGAAAAAACGGTTATATGAGCCTAGAAAGCATATGCCTGATTGGGAATATGTTAAACAGGAATTATCACGTAAAAATATGACTTTAGAACTTCTTTGGCAAGAATACAGAGAAGAATTCGGCTTTAATGGTTATTCATACTCATGGTTTGTTAAATTATTCAATCAATGGTGTAAAGTTCAAAAAAAGAGCATGAAGCAATTTTATAATGCTGGTGAATTTTTATTTGTGGACTTTTGTGGACAAACCATTCCAATTTATGATGCCAAAACGAATATGGAAAAATTTAAAGCCCAAATTTTCGTTGGTGTGATGTGTAACTCTTCTTATAACGTTATACATGCAGTTCCAGATCAAAAGATTAAATCCTGGATTGAATGTCATATTGAAGCATTTAAGCAATTAGGAGGTGTTCCACAATATATTATGCCAGACAACTTAAAGGCCGCTGTCATAAAACATACTCGTTCTGAAATTAATATCCAAAAGGATTTTAATGAGTTCGCTGAACATTATAATTTCATTGTTTATCCTGCTCGCTCACGAGAGCCACAAGATAAAGCATTAGCTGAGAAAGGTGTTCAAATCATTCAAACTCAGATTCTCGCTAGACTAAGAAATCAGCGTTTTTATTCATTGACTGAATTGAATAAAGAGCTCTATATACATAACCAAAAAATCAATGAAAAACAAACTAAGACCTTTCCTATGGGGAGGACACAGCTATTTTTACAAACGGACAAAGTTGCACTATCACCATTACCAGAACTGCCATTTGAGATATGTGAACGTAAGTATGATGTACGTGTTAATGAATTTGGTTTGATTGAATGGAATAAGCATTTTTATTCAGTACCTCATCAATATGTACATTGCCTAGTTGACCTTAAAGTGACACAACAGATGATTGAAATTACACATCAGCGTCAATTTATTGCTCAACATTTATTAAATGATCAAACTGGTGGCCATACGATTTCATCAGAGCATATGACTGAGACACAACGAGCCTATAAAGAATTAACTTTACCTTATTTAATTGAATGGGCAGAAAAAACAGGCCCATATACGACTGAATTTGTTCAAAAGAAAATTTCTGAGAGACGTGATTTTGCGAACGGCATCCGTACAGTACAACGATTAAAGCAATGGTCTAATCAATCAGGATACACAAGTGAAGATTTAGAGTCTGCTTTGCAATATGCTATAAAAATTAATGCTTTAACCTTTGACAGAATAAAATCAATTATCCAAAAAAAAGTATATGGTAATCCTAGGGAGACACCTACTACAAAACTCACTTTACATCATAATATCCGAGGTGCCAATTATTTTAATATCAATAAATTAGGAGATAAATGATGTTGTCACCTGATTTAAGAAATAAATTGGTTCAACTCAGATTATCAGCTATGGTCAAAGTTTTGGATTTACATTTGGTTGACCCAAAATTTTTAGAATTAACGTTTGAGCAACAACTCACTCATATCGCCGATGCTGAAATTTCAGATCGTGCTAATAGAAAAATTAGTCGACTATTAAAAAATGCAAGTCTGAGGTATCCGCGAGCATCAATAGATAATATTGACTATCACTCAGAAAGAGGTATTCAGAGACGCCAAGTTTCAACATTATTTGACAATAAATGGATTCAGCATCGTCAAAATTTAATTATTCTTGGTGCAACTGGTACAGGAAAAAGTTGGTTAGGTTGTGCCTTTGCAACACATGCTTGTCGCCATCATTATAGCGTTTTGTATTTCAATACTAATACTCTGTTTGAGGCACTAGCTCTTGCTGTAGCAGATCGAACGCTACCGCAGTTAAGGCGTAAGTTGATTAATACTAATCTATTAATTATTGATGACTTTGGCTTGGGAAGCATAGATTCGCATTTAGCATCCATATTTCTGGATATCATTGACCTACAGGCCGTAAACGGATCATTACTTTTAACAAGTCAGTACCCTACGTCTGTATGGCATAGTCGATTTGAAGATCCCACATTGGGGGATGCTGTTTTAGATCGAATCGTGCATAAAGCTCATCTTATAGAGTTACAGGGGGAATCTATGAGGAAAAGACAAGGTAAAAATACAAATTAATTTTTAGGGAGACTGAAATATGTCTCCTTTATTTTATGTCCGTAGAAAAATGGTCAGATTAAAAAGATTTTAGCTGGTCAGATCAAAAGAGCATGAGTGGTCAGGTCAATAGATATTTTGCACTCAGTGAATAAACATCATAAACATCTCCATCATATTTAAAATGATCTGGTTCATTACGATATGAGCGAATCCCCCATGTTTTATCTACTGCTGATGATGGATCTTCATAAAATGGGTCAGTAGGAATCCTTCTTAAAAAGTAAATTTTTCTTTTTTTGGGATCTTTAATATCAACAACTCCATCAACAAGCTCATTTAATGTATTTGGATAGCCTGTTGTATCAGCACTACGGTAGATATGACCATTGTCACCTGCTTGTTTATAAGCATCAATTGCGGTGCGGATTTCTTTTAATGCACTTTTAAGCTCTTGCTCTTTCACTCGCTGCATACTCAGTTGGGTAATTGGCACAATAACAGAGGCCAAAATAGCCATTAAACTCACCGTTACAATGAGCTCAATAAGCGTAAATCCTGCCACAGATCGAGAAGTCATGGGGTGCTCTGCGGCGTTGGCTGTTGTATAGGTGCAGCCAATTGCGATGAATCAAGTGAATCTGTCGATGGAGTATTTAAAGGCATATTTCTTGGATTATTCAAAGAATTATCCGATTGCGTTTGATTGCTACTTAAAGAAACTGTATTTACAGGTAAGGGCGTTACAGTGGCATGATTTCCACTATTTACGATTTGTGACCGTGTTAAACTATAATCTGCTGATGGTGTGAGTCTTAAAGGCTTGGTACTAACAGAATCATTGGTGCCAGAACTAAATACATTATTATCCAATGTCGGAGGAATCATATTTCTGATAATACGGGGCGTGATCAACAAGACAATTTCCGAATGGCTTTTACGATTTGTCTCATCTGAAAACAATTTACCCACGATTGGTAACTTCCCAAGCCCAGGAAGATGCGAAGCCGAATCCGTTTGATCATTCTTAATCAAACCCGCTAATACTTGGGTTTCACCATTATGGAGGCGTAAAGTTGTACTCACATTTCGAGTACCAATTTGATGTACTAGCTCATATGGTAGATACTGAGTTCTATCAAAGATTTAAAGTATGACTTTTCTCCTTTTGGAGAGAAGTCACTCGATATCATTTATTTAAACAGAACCCAAATCTCTGCTAAGGACTTTCGTATACTCCAAAAGATCTATTTCTGAATTAAATTTCTTTAATTCAGGTTCTACCTCTCCTAATTTCCATAGAAATGAATGGGATATATTTGCTTCTACATCTCTAGAGCCCATTATGTCATATTCATTTGGGTCGTTAATTTCTAAATGAAAGGATACTGAACTAATATTTTTCTTTTTTTTCATCATTGTCAGAAGATTTCGAAACTCCCCCCAAGCCTTCTTATCAACTTCTTGAAATTTGGAATTGAAATAATAAATTAGTGCTTTTTCAATAACTAAACCCTCCTTGTCTAAAGGGATATCATAAATCATTGAGTTAGTTGATATTATATCTATATTTCTCTCTTCAATTTTAGTAAATGATCCAACTTTAAATGTATTAACTGTTAAAAAAATATCATTTTCTGATGTAGGCACTTTATAAAGTATCTCTGTCAAGCCTCTGTGCTTCAAACCTAAAGCTCGTTCTACAGGATTTTCAGTTATACCAACATACTGTACTTCACTTGCAATCCCCAAATTGATCCCATACTCTCTTAGAAAATAATGAATGGGATAAGCTAGCGATTCAGAAACTTCACTGTGAAAATAAATAAACTTTTCATCTACAGTTATGTTAGATGGGATTTCTTTCGGGAAATAAATTTCAATTTTCCTTTTATCTTTATTTCCTATTAAAAAATAAATAGTCAACTTTCGTCTATCGAAGAAGGAAAATTTCGGTTGCTTCTTTACATCGAAACGAACTTTCTTTCGTGAAGTGACAAAATAGATAAATCTTTTTTCATTACTTGATTCAACATACTCTTTGAAATTATTCAACATTTCTTTAAGCTCATTTTTAGCTTCATCAAATGGCGGATCAACAATCAAGTCGTACCAAAGAAAGTATGATGAGTCTATTGTAATGTGCCAACTTTTCTCAGCATCATTATACTCAGGCATTTCCTGTATCGAATTATAGAGGCCTCTTGTCATATACGTTCTACTAAAAACTCTACTAATCAATTAAAACTATAAAGTTAAGTCAATATAGTCAACTAAAATACGTCATAAAATGACGCATAAAGAACTAACTAGTTATAATCGGCTCTTGACGCTTAATCATTTACTGTCAAATCTGACAGAAGAACAACTAATCTGTAGTTGTACTGTTGATTGAGACAAATCAAATATGCATGCCCAACTGATCGATAGCAGCAACTTTCGATTATCTGAATGTGATTGATGATTACTGGCGAAAGGATTTAGCCATAGAAGTCAGCTTTTCATTACCTGTAATTAGATAGGCGGATTATGGTCAGATCATGACGTTTAAAAAAAGAAACGTGTAATAAATACTAAAAAAACTAAAGAAGTAGCAACAAGAGTTATATTTTTAACTAATACTAAATTATCATTCAATTTCTCGATTCTTTTATCTAATTGAGTATAAACATCAAGATATTCAGCTTTATAATCTGAATCATCTTTTTTTCCCATCTCAGCTTTTCTAAGTTTCATCTCATTATCTAATGCTTCCAGTGTATTATTCTGATTAGAAATTTGCATTAAAACAAATACACAAAAAACAATAATTCCAATAACGATAAGAATATTTTTTATGAAATCCCCAGCCGATGCAACATAAACCATCTGCCCAGCTGCAAGGAGTGTAGCTATAGGTAAGGTAAGTAGTTGATTTTGCATATCTGAGAATACTTTGTTAATTTTAATTGTATATTCCCGACGATCCTCTTCAACTTTATTTTTGAAATCATCAAAAGAAAACTTATCCATATATAACTGGAAGTTACTTTTAACCACTCTATAAAAAGTTTCAAAGTTTTTCAAAACCACTGATAAAGATATTTCTCCTTCTTTAAAAACCTCATGTAAACCATTAATTACAGACAAATGCCTATCTTGGTTATGAAATTCATTTTGAATATATTCTTTAATAAATCTTTTAACCAACAAAATATTAAAATTCAGGTCTTCTGCAACATACTCAGAATTTATTTTTAAATTCTTTTTCCCCACAAAAATAACAAAAGATTTATTACCTAAACTTCCGTGTATATCGGAAATCATTTTTAAATTTTCAAACAATTCAGCAATAATGAAAATATTGCTAATACTTTGATTATCATCACTTACTTTAGGAAAATACCTTTCAGATATATCATATACATAAAAACTATCTTTAGGCTTCACATCTAATCGACGAGAATTATTTTTTAGATAATGATTTATATCAAAATAAATATTTGTAGAAGTTAATGGGATTACTAATATATTTTTAGTCGAGTCATTATCAGAAGTATCAATATCAAATGACTCAAGCTTTTTCTCGATTTCAAAAAAACTTAAACCGGATCTTTTTCCTAAACAACCCTGAATACAATTAGACTGCTCATCAAAACAAACGCTATCTAACATCGTTAATAAATTAACGACGAAATCTAACCTTTCGTCTGCTGTTCCTGATTGCGCCATCTATTATATGCCATAAATTAAGGTTTAATTCCCTCAAGGTATTGTTGTTTAGCCTTCTCACTAACATTGGAAATCACAAAATTACCTTCATCGGTGAGAACTATATTACCACTTTCGTAGTCTGCCACATCAAAGGTAACATTGATAGTGCCACTTTTGACAGTAACACGTTTCCAACGACGAACTGTGGCGCGATCAGGTTGAAATTCATCACTTATTTCTATATCCGATTGACGTATATATGTATAGAAACTTTCAGGTTCCTCCTGGTTCAAAATAACTGATATTTCTTTTAAATAGACAATTGGTTCGCCATTATCAGTTCTCTTATTAATTGCATCTACAAAATGATCCTGCAATAATTGTTTTTTAGCCTTTTTAGTTTCTTTATCCCACTTTTGCTGAACACCATAATCCTTTAACGCTTCAAATATTGCTTTTGTATATTTTGTTGAACTTGTATAATTATCACAGTTTATCGAATCTCTAAAATAATCTGATACGTCTTTGCTAGATTTTTTTATAAAAGATACATAGGGCTCTTGATCATTTTCCCATTTTCTAATATCGATTCGTGCACCCTCATGAATTTTCTCCATATCAATTGACAATAACTCTTCAAGATTAAAATTATCGCGATCAAAAGTTATTGCTGTTTTTTCTTTAATCATTGTGACAAGTAAATAAGTATTATCTGCTTCCCTATATTCAAGAAAGACTATTAAACCACCTGTCGCCCACTTTAATTGTTGCCCTTCAGACAATGCTGTCATTAACCTTTCAACATGTAGCCTAGACAGTTTAATAAAGTCAATCTTACCATCTCGATAATCTTGTAACTGTAACTGAAAAATAGAGTTTTCTGACTTATCTATACAACCATAACCGCTAATAGAGTTAGTATATTTAGCTCTTAACCTTGTCGAGAATGTAATTGAAGCTGCTCTATCCAATGGGAACTCTTGATCAGAATCTAAAATTAATTTTGGCATTAAATCCGTTGGATTTTGTTTTTCATTGTTTTTTTCAATTTCATGAATAATAAAATGTGTTAGTTTCATATGCCCCCCATCTTTATAAAAAATTAATAGTAACTAAGTTACTAACAAATAACAATCAAAAATCACCATAAAATACTTTACATATACTGTATAACCATTTGGTAAATCTTCAAGAAAACTATAACTCCCTCCCCCTACTTAGCAATGCTCCCAAGTCTTCATACATTATCCATAATAATTTTGTTGTTTGTTAAAGTTGATTAGCAACGGCTTTGTTGCACAAACCTATCTCTCAGGGCTTATTCAGCAATATAATTCTTAGATGAACTAGCCTGCATCCAAAATATATCATACAAAGAATTGGTCTTCTTACAACTGAGCTTTGATCAATCGTGGAAACCTCACCATTTGGTTTGATTCCAATACACAGTGGTATGCACAACCAACACGTAAATAAGGACGAAATCAAACTTATTCAAATACAGCTATTCAGTGTTGTTTAATGATTAAAGTCTTATTTCGTTTAACTTTACGAATGACTTCAGGCTTTGTTCAAAGCCTCATTAAAATTTACGGTTTAGATTAGACAGTACCAGATTACTCAACGCTTTGTAGAAGACAAAAGCATATTGATATCGCAATTAGCTATCAAAAAAGCAGCCATGGACTGCATCTACTTGTTGATTCTACAGGCTTAAAGTTTTTAGGTGAAGGAGAATGGAAGCATAAGAAGCATCAACCTGGATATCGTCGCCAATGGCGTAAATTACACATAGGTATAGATGCTCAAAATCTGCAAATACGGGCTGTACAGCTAACAACGAATAAGGTCAGTGATTCACAAGTACTTGGTGATTTACTTGATCAAATTCCACAAGAAGAACCAATTAACTCAGTCTATGCCAACGGTGCTTATGACACAAAGCAATGCCGTCAAGTGATTGCATCTCGAAAAGCGCATGCAGTTATTCCAGTTCAATCGACCTGTTTGTTGTACTCACTATTCTGACTGGAAGCGCATCAACCAAGGTTGAGAAATAGTTCATTTTAGACCAAGTACGGACATTACCGATAACATACAAACGACTCTTTGCTCGTGTCACAGCAACATTTAATAAATTTGGACTTGAGGAAGCCCAAGCTCTAGCTCCTTCCCCAGTACGATCTTTTGCTGTACCTAATACTAAAAAAACGATATCCGCCTCTTTACCCTGAAAAGTATGCACAGTGCCACATTCAACACCTTTTATTCCTGCCTCTTTAATACGGCTTTTACATGCTTGAATCACTTTTCTAAAAGGTGAAATGACATATATTTTAATTTTTGAATTATCAACCGAGGCTTTGCGTTTTTTCTCTAACTGTCTTAAACAATCAATCAACACATCAAGTTCTTCAGAATTAACGGGATGAGTAAAATCTATTGAATCTACATTCATCCATGTGCTAGCACCAATGTCATAGGCCATATCTATTGCTTTAGGATTTCCTGCACTATCAACACGTCCTTGTACCATTTGACCTGCATACGCAATACTATTTGCAATGGAAAACATAGGGTCATCACAACGACGATGCGTTCTTAATGGCATACCTGTCCAAATTCTTGATTGATCATCGCCACTACCACCATCAATCCATGAACCAAATGGGGTTATTCGGTCAGCAAGGGTTTGTACAGACTCAAATATAGGGGACCAAGATAAATCGACATCATTTTGTTTGCGTAGGATCTCAACCACACTATCTGGTAGTGTAAATACAGGTTCAACCTGCAAAGGATCACCAATTAGGATAGCTCTTTTACTTCTCCAAATTGCACCTGCTGCGGATTGAGGTGTAGCTTGACCTGCTTCATCAATAAGTAACCAGCCTAGACTATCTTGTCCCATACCTGCAAAAAGCCGACTAAATGAAGCCAAAGTTGTGGAAACAACAGGAACCACAAAAAATAAGCTGTCCCAAATCTGTGGGCGATCTTCATAGGAAAGCCCTTTAGCATTTCCTGAAAGCATTTGCCCAACCATTCTTAAATTACTTAAAAATCGTTTGGCATTAGATAAAATCGTTAGTTTGTGTAGTTCTATCGATTTAATAAAAATACGAGCCCGAATATCATCTATAATTTCTGAGGTATTTACTGAAGCTCGATGTACGGCTTCAAATGATAATTTCCAGAAATCAGAACCGATTACATTTCTTACACCTAGAGTTTGTATCGCCTGTAGATCAAGGCTCAATCTCTCATACTCTTGTTTTATCTCAGTGAGTTCATCATTTAGTTCTAATAGTTCTTGTTCACAAATCTTTATCATTTTATTTCTTGATATCTTATCATTAACAAGATTTTCATATCGTGCAGTGGTTTCTTGCAATGATAGGGTCA
Organism: Acinetobacter sp. BIGb0102; assembly: GCF_003815055.1. NCBI lineage: Bacteria > Pseudomonadati > Pseudomonadota > Gammaproteobacteria > Moraxellales > Moraxellaceae > Acinetobacter > Acinetobacter sp. BIGb0102. The sequence continues at coordinate 98,776 of NZ_RKQE01000014.1, read as the reverse complement.
CTTCATTAATCCGTTGATTATAGATTTCTATACGGTGAGTCCGATAGCCAAATAACGCACATAGGCGATCCCACAATTGTGGTCCATGGGATATCTGGATTTGCTCTAATATCTGTTTTTTAGATTGTATTAAGATAGACTGATCTTGTAATTCACTTTGTATTTGAAGAAATACATTTTGATGCTCATTTAATTTTTTATTTTTAATCATAATCGTTTGCAATAGCGTTTCATTCTTCTCCATACACTCTGCAATCATCTGCGAAGCATGTTCTGCTTTCATCAAAATTGAACGCTTTTGCTCCAATTGTTCAATTAATTCAAGTAGCTCAGTTTTTACTTTATTCCACTCTCGTCGATAAGTATTAACATGAGGAATAGCCGCTTCAAGTATTTGTTTCATCGATATAAATGAATCTTTACCATCCTCTTCATCATTCTCAGTAACATGATCTTCTTTAAAAAATGCACGAGCAAAGGATCTACGGTTAGTGCTATTACCCAAGGCTGCGGCAATTAAGCCCCATGTAGGAATTGGTGCTTGATTTTCATCTAGAACTTTTTGACTATCAAACACACCCTTTATGACCTCAGGGAAATATAAAGAGCTTGATGCGTACCCCTTATCTAATTTACTGAGTGCAGGTAACTCCTGTGAAATATTTTTTACCGCATTATTATTGTTACTACTGACAACGATTGAACTATCCCTCACCAACTCTTCTACAATGGGTGAGAACCTTCGTCCCATGATTTGAGTTGGCTGTTTAAATATAGCTTCTGGTGTAGAAAGTGCTAAAATTCGCTTGGCTCTATCCGTAATGACGGACGCAATAACATCACAGAGTAAGGTTGTTTTCCCTGTGCCTGGTGGTCCATTTACACCGATGATACCGTCTTGATGACTCAGTATGTTTCCAATGTGAGCAACAACTGCTTGTTGTGCTAATACTAATGGTTTATCGGGTGATGTAGGCCAACGGGAGATAGGTAAATGAGCAGCACAAACAAGCTTTCCCATCACTTCATGATTTTCTAAAATATCTATTCGTTTGTGATCAAGAATGGATGGTCCAAGATATGTTGATAATGCTTGTCCAAATGATTTGCCTGATACACTTTGTTTCAGCATTTGATCAAGATCATCTAAATAAAATGAATTAAGGTAATTAACCTCTTGCTCAATATTCTCTAATGTTTTTTTTCTGCGTAGTTTTTTGGTGGTAACCACAATTCGCCAATCTAACCCAACTTGGTCATTGTGATCAAAAATAGATCTAACTAATTCAGTTTCGCTTTCCAAGTCCTTCCAAGAACATCGATAATCCTCTTTCGATTGAAATAAACGATGACAACGCTGAGCAAACTCTTCCTTAGCTCGAGTAAGTCTTGCATTCAAATCAGTAAGTGGTTCTCCTCGACTTAAAGCTTGGGTACCATACACGTAACTGGCTGGTGCATAACTATCCTCATTGAAACGTCCATTTTCGTTTACAGTAAAAGAGGCTAACCAACCAGTCCCTGCTATACGTTCACGTTCTTTATCACCCAACTCTTCGCTTACAATCTTTCGTAAGACCAGTCGAGTCAGGTCTTCTTGATCTGCAACCCCAATATAAACTGTATGGATATACATATATTCTGACGTTGGTTGATACTCTGCCTTATCCCAAGGTAGTTTCTCACCAAACCTTAAGGTTATTATCTTCGTTGATTTATTATTGTCTTTTGATGTTGGAGCAGGAGGTATAGTGAAAATTTCTAAATCACGCCAAAATGAAAGAATACGACTGACCTCAGTAAAACTACAACTACTCTTCTTATTATCCATAAAAAATCTCAAAAAAAATTAAATTTAGATACTACCTTGCATTAAAAAAATTTAAAAAAGCGATATCTTTTTATTCATTATTTAAACACAATGTATTAAAGCCCAGTAAGATCATATTTTATCAAGGTTAACACTTATTAACTTTTTACTCTCATAATCTTGAATCAAGAGCTTCAATTTTTGAATAGGTACTATAAATTCATTACTAAACCCTAACTTATTCATAAAAGTTTTGCATTGAGAATTTGGACATTCTATAGCTAAATACTGATAATCATATTTCTCACCAAAATGACATAGCTCTTTGAGCAACGCCGTGCCAGCTCCATTTTTTATTCGTTTAAAACCAATTCTGGCTACAACAATTGTCTTTACATCCTTTTCCGGTGTATATGCATAACATCCAAATCTTAAATAAAGATCATCTTCACCAGAACTTCCAACAGCTCTAACCATAATAAGATCATGTGAGAACTTATTTCTAGGATCAGAAACTTCAAATAATCTAGCAGGCAACCTTAGCCTCATCATCATAAATTTTTTTACTAGTCTATATATTTCATTAAGTTCATCTTTTTGAAGTATTAGTTTATTCATTTATGTATACTCAGAATAAAAGATACGAGTTATCTTACCTATTACAATCAATCTGTAATTTACTCTCGTAATATTCCATAGCTAATTTCAAATCTTTTAAAAGTGTTTCTTTACTATAGTCATTGGGTGAAATTCGAAGCAAAGCTGGCATATACTTCGTTTCATATAGCATGGGGTACTCTTTACAAAGGACTTGAGTTTGCTGTTCTTTATCTGCATTGTGATCATCCAATAAGTCTAAATATTCAGATATCTTTTGATCAGCTTCAGCAAACTGTACTTTAGCATCTAAATTTGCACTTTCTTTTTCTTGCTCAGACTGTTTTTGACAACCTATCATCATTGCAGCAAAGATCACTAAACTTATAACTTTAATTCTCATACATCCTCCCTTCCAAGACTCCCCCTCAACTATTACAGACTACTCTTCACCATCCCAATACCAGTACACCTCACCCCAATCTAACTCAGTAAATGCAGGGACAATTTCACCTTGATTAAAATACTGTCGTGAATCAGGTTGCGCTGGTGTTTGCCAATAGCCTGTTTTAATACATGCTTCTCCACCTTTCACTTTTAAACGCTCAGGGTCTTTTTCTTCTATAATTGGCTTCGATTGTGATCGTGCAAAATCAACTAAATCTTTTGGATAGAACTGGTGTTCGCGATATACAGTATCATCTATATCCAGCAACCATGTAACAGCAGCCGCTTCCCATGACCAATAACCGTAATATAAATATCCTTCATCAATATCAGTTTGAGGATGTTGATTATAATAAGGCTCTCGACGACTCGCTTCATACCAGCTTTCTAGGTATTGCAGTATTAAAGCTGGACGTTGTTCAGGTGCAGCTTTAAATACCTTGATTAATTTTCGATAAGGTAAATGTCGTCTAGCCTCATCTGGAGGCGTTCCTCGGTCTGCTACAAATGGGGTCACCAAACGTTCAATTAAACCATCTTTTTCTTGTCCTTCTGGTGTTGCTTCCACATAGTCAATAAGTGGCATGATCCGAACCATTTGATCAGCATAACCAGTCAACAACCCAAAACAAATCAAACGTAATGCAATATTCCAGTAGTCTTCCGTACCTAAACTAATATGCCAAACAAAACGACCATCTGCATCAGGGCTTAAATTATATAAATGACTTGTTTCTGCATACTCTTCGACCCAATGCAATAAATATGGATATAACTCTTTTAAAAATTCAATGTCGCCACCAGCTGAATAGTGTAGAGACATTAAATTAAGTGCATCCTGCAAACGCTGATGTCCTGCTGCGATATATCCCCCAAACTTCTTTTCATTCTTATAATTGCTAAAACCATCTGTAACAGCATATAAACCGTTTATGAACTCATCAAAATTCATGTGATACATATTTTCTGATAATAATTTATCTCTGTATAAATCTATATCCTGTATTTCTAAACTTAACCACTTTTGCCAATCTATTTCTTGCTCATTGACTATTATTGACATTTCTAACGCTCCAACATTTCATTTGGCATAACAAATTCTAAAGTAATCGCATGGGAAGTAACTGTACGAGTACATTTGGGTTTATCCAAACCTTTACATTTACGATGGTGATCAAATTGATTCCCCGTAATCGTAATTAAGCTACGATCATAGGGACACCGCACCGCAACGGTTTTACCCACTCTTTTTTCAGTACCCGCTTTAAATTTAACCCTTCTCCAGGCCCTTATGTCTGAAAGTAATTTGACCTTATGGTTAGGTGTAATATTAGCAGTTATAATTTTATTAGATATCCACAGGTGAGACATTTGTACACCATCACCCACTGTTGTACCAACTGATCGTTTAACTTTATTCTCTTGATCAGACTTCATATAAACATCTAACCCCATCCTTAAAGCCGCCATAGCGGCTTTAGGCGTCATAAGTTTTTTATGACTGGCTAAATTCGTCGCTTTGCTATCAGTAATTCTGTACTTATGCCCAATACTATTGCTATGCCATACATGGTCAATCCCATTATGTCCAGTATCATGATATTCATAAAGCACACCGTTATTATTAATTTTGCTACGGTTCTTTTTACGTTTTACAAAATAATAATCCGTTATATGTTCGCCACCAGAGCCTAGCTCTTGATTCGTGCGCTTTTTTGCCTGTCTTTTTGTTGATGTATTTAACTTACCGGTATTTGCTGTACTTCCACCTGTATTTTTTACTACTTGCCCATTTTGAGAGGTTTGTGGTGCAGATGAATGATTGGTATTTTTTGTAGTATTACGGCTGGGCTGATGAATGGGTGCTCTTGCTGTCGTATTTGGATAAGGGGTTGCTAAAGCTTGTTTATGAAGTGACTGTAAATCTTTCATCACCAATTCAATTTGCCTATTTGCAACCTGTTTCATCTTCCGAAGCTGCGAGACCAATGTCTTTAATCGAGCTTGCCCCAAGACTGCTCGTGACAACCAACTATCAAAAACATCAATCAATCCATCTACGATTTTATTTGAGGTTTGTTGTAATTCTTTCGTATACGCATTCCAGTTTAAATTGCGGAACCATTTCTCGACATTCCCTCGCATTGTTTTACTTGGGATTGAGTCTAATATCGCCCCCATTCCCTTACCTGAACGTAATTGTTTGAATACAATTTTTAATCCATCACCAGCAACAGGTACAAATGCAATCAAATTAAAAACCAAGTCAAACCAATTATCTTTCTGCTCAGGCTTTTCTGCTATTTTGACAACTGAAACAATGACATTACCGACATCAACGCCTTGACCTACAAATGGAATGCAACCAATAACAACAGCAACTACAATTTGTGCTGGGCTAGAACCGCTGCCATCCAATACTCCTTTGATCCAGTCTGCTGCTGATTGCTCAGCATTTTGTGTGACTCTGATTGAAGAGTTAACAGATAGTTTTACAACAGCAGTATTCATTCCTCATCCCCAAAACTAAAATGTGGTGTCGCTTGTTCATTTAATGGAATTTCTTCTGCATTATCCTCTATCGCATCAGATGAACTATTTTTTTGTTCCAGAGATTGTTCAACATAGTCATTGATATGCTCATCATACTCTACCGAATGTCCATCAATCATTGATTGAATTTCATCTGGGAAATATTCATCTAAAAGTATATCGAGTTCTTGCTTGTTGTATTGCTCAATCAACTGTTCCGCTTCTGCAAGCGTCATGATTTTATTATCTTTAAATGTATTTTCTGGCTTGGTATGGTCTGATTTAGCTTCAACACTGCTAAAACCGTAATATACTTTTGGCTTGCTTTTATCCGCTGGAACTTGAACTTTAGCATAGCCATTAGTATCTAATATTCCCTCTAGCATTGTTCCATCTTCAAACATAAGTTTATAAGGTGCTTGAACAACAGGTTTTAAGTCATCGTATAAATATTTAAGCTCTAACGCTTTAGGTGGCATATTCAATACAGGTAAAGCTGGCAATTTTGCTTGAACATTCGCGCCACTCTTCAACAAATGCTGCCCAGCTTTCACTTCGAACTTTCCACCTGTGGTTGGAAAGATTCCTGAACCATTCAACTTAAGTTCAGAACTATCTGCTTTAAATACAATTTCCTTTGGACTATTAAAATAAATTGCATCTTCAGTCGAAATGATTTGTATTCCTGCCTTTGCGAGAATATCTAAAGCATCACCTTGAGCCTGTATCTCAAACTTACCTTTTGCAGCAACTTGTTTAATGCCATTCTGGGCTGCAAATAAACTGATCTTTTGACTGGCTTGGGCAATCAGGTTCTTCTGTGTGGTCAGATTAATACTATCCCCTGCAAATTGGTTCAACTGTCCATCTGCTGACAGGTGAATATCTTCTGAGGTACTCAGTCCAATCCCATTTGGTGAACTAAGTAAAAGTACGGCTTCATTAAAATGCGCAATATCTTGCTGTATCTGTTCAAAGAATTCTTTTAATTGATCAACCGATTCCAATTCATCCGTTTGCTGATTCTTGGCAACTTCACTCAAGGCTTTGGCATTACTTTGATTGCCTTCTAGCTGTTGTTTAGCGCTTTGCGCTTCGAGATGATCGCCTTCGGCTTGTGCTTGAGCATGGGTGGTAATCAATAAGCCTTCACCTGCTCGGACTGCTCCCCATTGATCAGTCCGTAGCTCAAATCCCTCGCCTCGGTCTTCACTTTCTGCTTCTGCTTTGGGATGGCTGAGTTTGCCAAGATTGAGTTGACTGGCAGCATGGCTACTTTGTAGTTGTACGCTGATCTGTCCAGTGGTGTCATCAAAGCGTAGTTGGTTATAACCTGTGCCTTGATATTCTTTACTTTTAATACCTGCTAGTTTTTTGGTGTCAGGCAATTGTCCTGCATTGTCGAATTTGGTTGGGCTGCGTTGTGCTTCGTGCAATCGTCCTGTGACAAAGGGACGATCAATATTGCCGTCAAAGAAGTCGATCACCACAATTTCACCAATTCTCGGTAGAAAGCGTGCACCATAGCCTTCGCCTGCCCACGGGGTCAGTACATCCACCCATGCTGAATCGGTGTCATTGTCGTTGCTGCCTGCTCCACCATCGTGTTGGTGATCATCGTTTCGGGTAAACAGGAATCGAACTTTGATTCGACCCCATTCATCGACATGAATTTCTTCGCCTGCTGGTCCGACGACTTTAGCACGTTGAGGATGGGCTGCTGGACGGTGTTGTAATGGCTGGTATTCGGGTACGGTTTTGATGCTGCGGCGTTGCAGGGTTAGTTGGTTGGCTTGGCGTTCTTCTATGTTGCTTTGGGTCGTGTTGTTTTGCCAGTTGCTTTGGCTGATCAAGCTTTGGATTTGTTGGTTTAAATCTTTAGGTAAGTTGTTTTGGTTGTAGAATGTTTTGGCGGTGATCAGAAATTCTTGGTCTGATCCGCTGTGTTGGTCAATTTCAGGGTGTTCAGTCAGCTTAAACCAATAGCCGACTTGAGTATCTCGTACGGTGGTGTTGGCAATAAAGTGTTTGGCTTGGGCATCATGGTAGTGACTGAGGTTTTGATTGAGTTTTTCAATTTGGCTGTTGCCTGATTTTGTTGCGCCATCTTCGCCATTGAGGTCGTGCATCCATGCTGGGGTGAAATGCCATGCATCTTCGAGTCCTAGGCTGGCATTGTCATGTTGTTGACTATGCTGATGTTTGCTTTGCACACTACCTGCGCCATCTTCTTGTTCTAGAGCATCCGCTTGCCAACGTTGGATATGCACGGCTGTCGGTTGTAGACTGCGTTCGGCAATCAAGCTGGTCATGCTGTCGTATTGTTCGGTGGCACTACTGCGATGGTAGCGAATTGTTCTTCGATTTAAAGCTTGGTATTGGTGGTTATCGTCAATCAAACGTAGTTTTTGTGCTTGGATTGGACTATTTCTGTTCGCGACGTTGAGTTGGGCTTCGTCGATTAACCAACAGATAGATTCTGAACGAAGTAAATTTGTTAAAAACTCTGCATCTGTTTGATTGTGTTGCATGATAAATGGACGGATATCGTAGTCTTGTGTAAGTCCACTCAGATCAAGTGTAAGGCTGGATGCAAATAATGGACTACGCTGCTGCCACTCACGGAACACTATTTCTAGAACTTCAGGCACAGATTTATTCATAAACACACGGCTGTTGCGGCGTTTATGCCAGAGTGCAGTGGCATCTTGTAATTTGAGTTTATACAGTGTGAGACTACCGTCAGATTTGTCCTTGTACGGCTTCAGTGATAATGCCAGAGATTCTGAATAGGGTGCCTGTATCTGTGACTTGGTCTATCGCTGCCTGACAACCAATGAACTGTTTCAATGCAATGGTTGCGTCCGTTGATAGGCAGATCAGGTCAGTAGTTATCCCTTCATTAATTGCATGTGTACCCTCAATGCGTTGCAAAAATACCTGATTGGCTAAAGCAGGATTAGAAAATTGAATATGAATCGCACGTTTTTGTGCTGTTAAGCCAAGTTGTTCTAATGCAGAATAAATAGTTTTGAACATCGCTTCTTATTTAGATTTTTTTAAACGTGAGCGCATTTTACAGCAAAAAGTATATTTATGCTCAGACGGTTTTGTCTATTTGTGTCATTTCCCTTGAGCTGCTTGAGTAGCTTTCGCCTATAACAAACTTAATCAAAGCTGAGATTATATTTCCGTTGAAGTTGGTTAATACTCAATTCAGTGGGTTCATTCCAATATTTTTCTACCCATGCTTTTTTATCATTGCGCCGTCCAATATTGTCTAATAAAAGTTTAAGTTCTTTACGTGCATACATAATTTGCCGTTCGGTCTGATTCAAGTTTTTAGCAATCTCCTTGACCTCTATATCTGTTCTAAAGATTTCCTGTTGGTGTTCAAGTAGCCAGTTTTCAGACGTACCTTTATCTGCCTGAAAGATACTTTCTAAACGAATAAAAGCGTTAGTAAGATCATCATCATTTTTAATTGATTTAATATTCACTGATATTTCCTCATTCTTATAGTGTCCTCCAATTCCTAATACCCAGAAACAGGAGGATAGACATCAATATAGTTTCTCTAATTTAAGAGTATTATTTCAGCTTCAAATAAAACTTACTCTTACTGTCATACTGATAACTTAAAATTTTATTTACTTTAACCATTCGATTATTGTCGTTCATATCCGTTCCCTGATAATGAATCTGGAATGGATAAAATGGTTGTCCATTTTTGTTGACTTGGATTGCTGAAGAATAGCCGTACTCTGGTTGTTCTGAAACTTTTCCTTCTTCAAACATTTGTTCAAAAATATAACTTTCCTCATTTAACAGAAGAAGTGACCATACGCTTTCCCCATAACCATTGCCGTAATAACCATCAATGGTATAACTTCCTAGTGTATTGTTTCCAAAAGCTTGTAAGTTCTTTTTAAATTCTTGGGCGTTCCATGAGGTTCGACCATATCCCTCAATACTTTCAATTCCCCCTTGGGCTGTTTTTGAAATCATTTGGAATTGTCCATTGTCCAATTTTTTAAAGAGATATAATTCCAAAGTACCTCGTGTAACATGTGAAGTTTCTATCCTGCCTTCGATTGCTAAAGTCACTTCCACAGGGACTAAATAACGGGCTTCCCCCTGCATATTCTGGTAAGTAAAAATAGGGGCGATACTGATCACAGCGTCTGTGAGATCGTCCAAGTCGCTAGGCTTATTAACATAGTAGTATTTGCCACTTCCCCAGTAATCATCTTTTTCTCTTTCTCTGGATGATGCTACCTTGTAAAAACTTCGGGCAATGGTATCCGTACTCAGATTAGGGAGTACAACTTGCTTAAAGTTCTTAGGTTCAAGCTTGGATGTATCATAATATTTAATGGCAGTTGTGGCTGTTTGTACTGATGGCATTTGAGTGGTATTAAGCTGCTGCACCTTGGCTTGTAATGAGTTATACATCATGACCGCTTCAGGTTGTCCCTGCCGCGCGGCACTTTGTAACAAGGTAACGCCCTTTTCTGCATCCTGTGGTACACCATCCCCATTAAGATACATGACTGCTAATGCGTACTGTGAAGGAGCAAAACCATTCGCTGCTGCCTTGGAAAACCATTCAGCCGCTTTTTTATGATCTACAGGTACACCCTTCTTTCCTAAGTAGTAAAGCATCCCCATATTGTGGTGACTTTGGTTATTATCTCCTTTGTTCCTGACTTGCGACAGCACATAGTTCAGTCCTGCCGACAGGTTCACTTTCTTGGTTTCAGCAGATACTGTTGAACTGGTAACTACAATATTAGTGGCGACAACAAGGTGAAGCATTAATCTTTTCATTTGATTTCTATCCTTTATTTGTCATCGACTTTAAACCAGTACGAATATTCTTTAGGCTGACCATTAGCCCATGGGCAAAGTTTTGCTATCAATAATAATTGTTATATATTACTGAATAGTAAAGTAAAAATAAGGTTCTATACGTGGCGTTAGAAGCAGGCGGTTTTGCTGAGAAATTGGGCAACTATTTTGAGACAAATTGGATTGCTTATCAATTAATTAGACTTCTTGAAGAGAAAATTGCTTATGTCACTATAGAACCCATAGGTACTGATGAAGTAGGCGTAGACATTATTATTGGGCGATTAGATGGCAAAACAGAACATCATCAGTGCAAAGCTGGAAATGGAAGCAATGAGTTCTGGACTCTTTCAGCTTTAAATAGCACAAGCATATTAAAAAATGCCAAGTTCCAGATTGAGCAAGGTACTCAAGAATTTAATCTTGTTTCACCTTTAACTTGTAAATTAATGGCGGACTTACGTTTAATTGCATTGAATTACAATGGGGTACCTCAAAATTTTTTAACTTACCAAATTAGCTCTAGCGCAGAAAGACAAAAGGATTTCTCACAGCTATGTACACATCTGGGCTTAGATCTCCAACAAGATATACATTTGGAACGTGCAATTAAATTCCTACAAAAATTTGTAGTGACTAGTTACTCTGAAGATGCCTATCAACGTAATGAGCTACTAGATAAGGCTTCAATGCTCTTTTTTGACCAACCAATTAATGTGATTAATTTTCTAAAAACGTATCCTGTTGGCTTTAATAGGCTAAGGCAAAAAATTACAGCATCTCAACTATTAAACGACCTTGAGGCCCACGGTTTCAGTCTAAAGATCACTCCTAATGATGAAAGAATTACGACTGTTATTAGACAACTATCAGAAGAATTCGTTAATTCTATTGAACCTCATCTAATTACTCAAAATGTTATCCCACGTCCTGAACTTAATGAAATTGTACAATCAGTGAATGAAACAGCCATCACGCTTATTAAAGCAGAAGCTGGTATGGGTAAGAGTGTTGTCTTATTGGAGTTGCATCACCGGTTACAAGCACAAAATATTATAAGTATCCCTATAAGACTTGATCGAAAGCACCCTGAAAATAACATAGATCAATTTGGGCAAGATTTAGGATTCCCTTCTTCCCCTATTAGCTGTTTAAAAAATTTTGCGAAACATCAAAAAGTCGTGATTCTTTTAGATCAACTAGATGCTATACGTTGGACAGGATCACATTCAAGTAACGCCTTAGAAATATGTCGTCAATTAGTAAGACAGATTCTTAGTTTACGTCAAGAAAAGATTCAAATTAGTATTATTCTTGCTTCTAGAGATTTTGATGCACAAGAAGATGCAGCCCTTTCAAGTTGGATTAGCAGTCTTAACAGTCAGCTTAACGAAATTAGTATTTCCACGTTAGATCAATCAATAGTCAGTAATCTCATCAAAGATTATGAGGTTTATAACTCTCTGACAGAAGAAAAAAAGAAAACTTTACAAATCCCTTTATGGCTTAATATTTATTTGACGATAGCAGAAAGAATCCAATCTGCTCCCCAGTTTACAAATAAGTTAGAGTTAGTACGACTCTTTAGAGAGAATCGCATAGACCTCCTAGAAATTAGCCACCACATTTCTAAACAAGATGCGATAAATCTTATCGATATTATTGTTGAACAAATGTCTCGTAACTCACGCCTGAATGTAAATGAAAACGTTCTACCCCCTTGTAGCCAAAATACATTACATGCTTTAATTTCTGTAGGACTATTATCTAAGCAAAGCACGAGAATAAGTTTCAGACATCAAGCTCTTTATGATTATCAAATAGGTCTTAAGTTCTTTAATGAGGCTATGATATCTACCGACAATCTAATTCAAATGCTTGGAAACCGTAACGAACAAACCTTAACTAAGCGTGAGCATTTAAAATATGCTCTAAATCTTTTACTTGAAGCAGAACAAACCTCATTCTGCAATAGTATTAGAGCAATAATTTTTAATGAGAATATAAGATTTCACTTGAAATATTTAGCCCTCAATTCTCTAAAAAATATAAAAGATTTAAAAAAACCAGCTAAGCTCTTGATTGATGAAATTATTGCGGAAACCAGTTTATTTATTAAATTCCTAAATAATAGCTGTTATGAGAATGTGGCAATTTTATCCTATCTTTCAGAAAAAAAATATTTGAATAGTTGGTTAAATGATCATAATCCTGAATTGCTAGATATTACTTTAAGATTACTCAGATCGATTGCAGACTATTCACCAGATCTTGTTCTCTCTGAAATGAAACCATTTATAGGGAAGTCTGAACAATGGGATAGATATGTCTATAACTCCTTATGCTGGGATATCGCTAATGATTCAGTAGAAATGTTTGAAGTACGCAAACAGCTTATAGCATCAGGCTGTTATGTCAATTTTGTCAACTGGAAAGATCTTTCTAGAAAGAATCCCTTACGAGCCTTAGACCTGATTGAATTAATGCTGGATCATTATCAAGATATTATAGAAATTGATTATTATTCTGAACAACGTTCTAGCAAACCCAAATTTTCGAATAGAGATAATTGGTCAAGTATCGAACTGGATGAAATTATTACTCTCGCTAATGCAGTTCCCCAAGAAGCTATTCGTAGATTACTTACTCGCTTATCCACTCTCTTAAGCAGTACAAATAATGAGGAACAAGCATATCACTGGTTATCTAAAAAAACTAAGTACAATAACGATCCTGTAGCTAATTTAATTCATGGAATAATTGAATTACTCGAAAAATCAGCTGAAAAATTACATGACCAACCTAATTTTTTGTTTGAGTTAATTCATAGCTGTAGCAACAACCAAAATTTTGTATTTAATCATATATTAGCTAAAATTATCATACATCTATCACCTAATTATTCAGATTTTATCATTGAATGGATTTTAGCCAATCCTGAAATACGTTTTGAATGCGGCAATACCTACAAAGAACCAGCATGGATATTATCAGGAAAAATAATTGAAAAATTTTCTCCATTCTGTTCAAAAACCTTATTTCATGAATTAGAAAACAAAATTTTATTTTTTTCTTCCTTTGATTATGATGATATAAAAAGACAGCTTAAATATAGAAGAACAGGGTATTTCTCTCATTATTGGGGAGAAACTCAGTACTTCTTACTACCAAAACTTGATAAAAAAAGGCGGTCTATCGAAGCAGAACAAATGATCCAGATACTTAACCGTAAGTTTGGTCAATCTAAATCATCAGATTTTTGTAAAACTTACGAAATAAATAGTGGTTGGGTCACCTCTCCTATACGCAACCCTAATCATCTTTCTGATAAAGCATGGACTAATTTGATTCTCACGCCTGCTAAAGAGTTTAATTCATTTAGATTAAAACGTATTAATGGAGATACTCTAGCAGAAGCAAGTATCCATCAATTTTCTAATGCATTATTTACTGCTACAAAGAATCAACCTATTCGCTTCTGTCAATTAGCCTTATCTTTACCTAAAGATATTGATAATCAATATATTGAAGCTTTTTTTCGGGGCTTACGTGATTCCAGCTTGACGAATGTTACTGAACCATATCGTGATAGTTGGCAATCTCCTCCTATTGAATTAATTGAGCAAGTATTAGCCCACTTTTCACTAATAGATGATGGTCACGCTTTAATTGATTTATTAGACACTCGTATAAAAATTTTGTCTCCAAAATATATTGAACAAATTGAATATTTAGCGATAAATTCAAAAGATCCAATACAGGGTAAGCTTAATATCTACAACCCTCAAAAGGGAAATGATCCAGAAGTAATTTCAGCTGAAGAACTTAGGGGTAATACAATTAACTGTGTAAGAGGTAAAGCTTATTTGGCTATTGCCGAGCTCTTTTGGAATGATAAAGAATATGCTTTGTCTCATAAGCATTTTGTAGATTTAGCTATAAATGATCCTCATCCAGCCGTAAAGATGGCTACACTGGAACTCTTAGCTCCTCTGTTAAATTATGATGAAGATTTTGCATTTACCCAATTTCTTGCTTTATGCAATAAAGACCTAAGAATGACTTGCGGTTATGAATCCCATTATTTTTTCAATAATGGTTTTAAAGGTAAGCATCAGGAAGATTTAATCTCACTTGTTTTGAAAATGTTAAGCTCAGAATATCAAGACGTTCGTAAAGAGGCCGCACGCCAAATTTATGCTCGTTGGTATTTTTATGACCTCTTTCAGGAGGAACTCAAAATCATTTTTAATGACACTGGTATTCTAAAAGAAGGCTGTACGTCTGTAGTTAACCAGCTTTTATGTGATGGGCATGGAGATGAAAATTTAGAAAAATTGCAATCATCTTTTGAGATATTAGTTAATGATAATGATGAAAGTATTTTACGTTCAATTAGTAATACCGTTGGTCATGATGAGTTTTGGAATAAAACAAATTCAGCAGAACTATTTGAAATATTTGCCAAATCTAAAGCTGCTCATTTTAATCTATATGGCTTATTTCATTACTTTGAGAACAAAGGTGATAGTTATGCTGAATATAGCTCATCACTTTTGACATTAGTTATTAATATAACAACTAATTCAACCATCAACAGTGAATTTAAAAATGAAAGGTTTCAAGACTCAGAAATTATAAGAGTTGTACAACGTCTTTATGATGAAGCAACAGATGATGAAGATAGCGACACTCTTAACATTTGTTTAGACATATGGGACTACCTATTTCAGTCAGATGTTTATTCTTCACTTGTTTTAAGAACGACCAATCATATAGAAAATGGTCTTCTCAGCTAAATGACAAGCACAATAGATAAGCTATGTAGTTCAGCAGATAAATCTATTTAATAAATGATTTACCTCAAAACCTGGACAGAGGGTTACTCATTTTCAATATTCCCTGTCCAAGGTGAAATATATTATCTTTCTTTATTTGATTGAGAAAGTACTGATGCTGCTAAAGTTTTTGTCATATCGCTATATTTTTCACTTTGTAATACTTTTGAAGCCTTTGACTCCATATCACTGCTTGTCTGTTTACCTGAATGGGTTTGAGCTAGAGCAGATCCAGCAAGCTCTTTCTGAATTGTTGAAGAAGATGGATTACGTAATACATCTGAAGCTAGTGAGCCAACTTTACTAGATGTTTGTTTTGAATTTTTTGACATGATATTAATACCTTAGGTTAAGAAGATTAAATCATATCTTGAATACCAATTTGATCAACATTTAAACGACACAGCTTGACGCTATAAAAGTCTTTCCCGATGAAATGTAATTAAAGATTAATTCATCTGATTAAATTCAACACCTACATCAATTACTATAACTCTTTCTAAAAACCTACTGCCTTACATAGTTCATCCCTCTGTTCGGCTAATCTAATCACGTCTTGCAGATCCACATCATCAAGTAAAGTTAAGTCCACGTAATAAATCGGAGTCCGATAACTTTGAGTGGTACTTTTTCCTCTCAACGTGAGTTGCAAAGGTAGGCATGAAAGTAAGTCACCTGAAGCTGCATGGTAATAGCGTAGTCGTGCCACATGATCTAAAGCTTCCTGATAAAATCCTGCTGCCTTGCTCTGTTCATCAACCCGTTTAGCTAAGAAAACCACTTGATGCATATTAATCCATTGATCTAAATAATTTTTTCTTTATTCAATTTATTGTTATTTGGATCTATTTTTTATTGATTTTAATAAGTAATCTATTCTTTTCTAAGATTACATATTCTAAATATGAAAAAAGGATTTAGCGTCCATAAGTACGTCGTTGCAAATAATAGAAAGGGATTCTTCCTATGGGCAATCAAAAATGGAAAGAACGAATTATTTGAAACAATTTCGAAAGAATGGGTCTCATTGGACAATTTTTCTGGAGAGCGTATTCCACTCGATATAGTAAGTAGAGAAATAAAAACAATGGTCACTCTTGCCAATGAACCTAATCTAGGTCTTGAGGTCGTGGCAAGTGGTGATGGTACACTTTCACCTTTATACAAAGTTATAAGTATTGCTCTAGGACCTATTCTCAATAGAAATGTGGAATTACCTTTTATCTTTATTATTCGTTTAGTTATTCATTACTTCAAAATCTTAACTGAAGTTGTCTCAATTGATTTGCAAGAAACCAAAGATACTATCAATATTGTATTTAAACCCAACTTACCTGAGCTATTTAGTTATCATCAAATTGAGGGAGCTATGTTTGGGGTAGCTCGGCTTGTAGCGAATTTGTACAAGCACTGGCCTGATCAAATTGAGTTTCAACATGAACCGAATCCAGTTAATCTAGATATCTATCTCAAAACTTTTAGAGCTTATCCGCTTTTTAAAAAAGATAACAATCAACTCATTTATAATTCTACGGTCTATATCCCATTGGATTCACCTATCTTAATCAATCCTTTTATCAACTCTATTGATAAGCAGTTTCCTGAAATTTCCTATAAAGAAAAAATCAGCCTAATTCTTTGTACAACATTGGGTTTTCTTCCACCCAATATTAAAAATATAGCAACGTCCATGAATATGAGTGTCAAGACGCTTCAAAGACGTTTAAATAGTGAAAATATTACCTTTAATGACATTTTATTGGAAGAAAGAAAAAAAAGAGTGGTTGAGTATCTTAAAACCCAACAATTTACCTCTCAACAAATAAGTACATTATTGGGTTATAAAGCTAAAAGTCAGTTTTTAAAAGCTTTCCAAACTTGGTTTGGAATGACTCCAAAAGAATACAGGACAAGGTTTTTAACCCCGTCCTGGAACTTACCCATACATCATTAGAAGTTTAGCTTTTGGTAAGCATTACATCCTAAAGCTTCAAACTCTGCTTTTGTATAGTAACGGGCTTGTGGCAGGTATTCGCCCATTACAGCACTTTCATCACCTGGAGTTTTGGTATTTTGAATTGCATTCTGGAAATTGCTTGCTGGTAACATATTACGGATAATAATCCTTGCATCATTTTTATTATCTGTACGACCCTCAGCAAGTGAGAAACCATCACCATTTTCAGGCCATTTCAAGAAGTCAACACCACACTCTTTTGTTGCATTACTTGGGCGGTCACTGTCCAAACCAGTAACAATTGTGTATTTTCCATCAGGATTGATTGTAGTGTTCTCATCAAATAAACAATCCGTCACTTTCTGTGAATAAAATTCATTTTGGCATATTGACCAGTAACGAAGCTGTGCGTTCTTACTGTCAAAACGATCTTCCCCATTCCATGTCTTTGGTACTTTAGGAATTTTTCCTCGAATCACAACAATTGGCTTGATACTACGATCCAAGAAAGTAGATATGTACTGATTATCTAAATTTGCATAGTAAGCCACACTACGAACGGGATTCGTATTGCATACACCATAGAACTCACACTGGAGTGTAAAAGCACTTGTATAACTTGCCCGCCATACAGGTATCTCTTTGGCTGGATTATTTTGACGAGCTTTAGCATAGGTTTCTGCGGGAATAACGGGAATACTAAGTATTTTATTCTCACTATTTAATGCTTTACATGCTTCTTGTCCTGTTAAGACTTGTCCTTGTCTTGTTGTAAGCTCAACTTGCGGTAATTTAACACCACCGAGTTGATTTTTACCTTTATTTGGTACATACACACGATATAACAATACGCTTGCACCACCATCTTTTGCATAGTCATAGAGTGTATTTGCTGGTCGGCCTTGTATCGTCTCCCCCGCAGTAACATTTAATGTATATGAACGATTTGGACTATTTCTGACATTGCCATCAACAAAAGGATTTATTCCGTTTGCATCTGGAATAATACTGCTATCACTAATTGCATCTGCTGGGGATGTGTCGGCTTTGTAACTATTAATCGACATATATCGAGCATAAGGGAAATCACCTTTCAGCCTGAGCACAGCTCCCTCTGGTAAGGTATATTTTGCACTCCAGTAGGTACTTCCAGTATCAGGAAAGGCGAAGTTGGTTGCAGGATTTTCTCTTACATACGGCCCCTGCCAGAAACAATCACTCGTCTCAACAGGTGGTGTAACTGTTATAATTTCGTCATTGGAGTCATCTCCACACGCAGTCAACCCAACCGTAATTAAACAAAGACTTGCAATGAAGTTAATTGCCTTATACATATGTCCTCCTAACATTTTGTTATTGGCATTCCATCCACTATAAATAATCTATTTTCAAAAATAAGTGTTTATAGATGACATTTCTCACGAAAAAGGTCGCATTTAGCGACAAAATTATCTTTGTGAATTAATTTTTAAAATGAAGTGCTACTAGAGAATATGACACTCCATTTTCATTAATCAATTCAAAGCCTGAACCGACTGTTGCAATCCCTTTTGAATATCTTGAATAGGTGCAGGATCATGAACTTGTTCCAAGTGTTTAATTTCATCAGTATAAAATTCCTCAACAATATCCAAGCCCTCTTCACTTCCCACTTCAAAACTGGCATTGCCATAACCTTGCCGAGCAATATGATCTAATACTTCCTGGTAAAAACCTACCGCTTTACTTTACTCATCAATTTGTTTCGCTGAAATAATCGCTTCTTGCAGATTGGTCCCATCACGTAGGGTTAAATCCATGTAGTAGATCGGAGTACGATAGCTTTGAGTTGTACTTTTGCCCCGTAAAGTGAGTTGCAATGGCAGACATGAAAGTAGATCACCCGATGCCGCATGGTAATAGCATAGTCGTGCCGCCAAAGTACGAATGCTATTAAAGCCTCTGGTTCTAAAGATGAATGTACCCAACTTATTGGATTCATCCAGATTGACGTAAAGTCTGCCGTAAGGCTTATACAAGCTAACTTGAGCCAAAGGAGATAAACTAGGTAATGGATATGATTGTTGTTCAATACCATTTTGATTTAATTGATGACAGTTTTAATCACTCCCCGAACAGATTAGGTAACCTATTTTAGCTCAAATAGTTTGTATCAAGATCAGAATGGGATCATTAAAGTGTATTAGCAATAATTCTAAGTTTCTGATTATAATTAGCGCTTTCATTCGAAGCTGTTTTTCCACGTAAGGGGCGCTAAATCATTTTTCTTTTTCAGTTCTCTGACCGATACCTATAAAACATATTACTAATCCTATAATTACTTTTTCGTTTATTTCAACTAAGATCATTACACTATAACCAAGTTGCTATTTAGGGGACATAAAACAATTAAAACCTCGATCAATCCAAATAAATTATTTCATATTTTTAAATAAATTTATCATATTTAGTTACATTATCAATATAACCTACATAGGAATTGATGCTTCAGGTTGAGCTTCTGGATTTAGAACATGAAACTCATATTCATCTACTAAGTTTTTCAATTGAGATTTAACAGCTAATTTCTTATCTTTATAAAAATTATTACTATGATTATTATAATTTACATTTCTAAAAACAAGTTTAACACTATGATCTTTTATATATAGCTCCATTATATAATCAAAGGATTCATCAGTCATTTTTATCATATTACGACTAATACACGTAGAACAATTATCATATTTCAATCCCGCCTGCCCTTTTATAACTAGCAAACCTTGCCTCTCGTCCTCCCTGATAAGCTTACGACTTGAAGAGTAATCCAATAGATTATTATGCCAATTTTTCGATTCCTCATAAATTTGCTTTTTACTTAACTCTTTAAACTCAATATTTTTTATAAAAAAGATATTTCTTTCGGTATATGTTTCTTTAAAATTATTTTCGTAAAAACTACATCCTTGCAAGCTTATTATAGTACAACCCAATACAAGACCTAATAGTAATTTTTTCATATATTAGTAGCTTTTCAAAAATTTTAAATTAACATTTTTTTATTTCAAATGAAACTTTATGAGAGTAGATTTTCTGTAAAATCTTGCGTTTTTTCTTTCAAGACCTAAGTTGCTAGATATGTAACTTTAATAAAAAAATAACTAGACTGCTCCAGAAACAACCCCAAGCCGTTGATTATATTAAAAAATTCTTAAAAAATGAAAAGTATTAAGCTCCTTTTAATTCAAAAAATTATAAATTACAATAAATCAAATTCTAAGGAAAGGCGTTATGTTCGAAAGAGACAAAAAAAGCATTATTTCTTTGCTTTTTGCTTGGAATGAAACTGTTTTACCTCAAATTCTGCCTGCACTCATATTGGTAGTGATAATTTCGACTGGTTTTAGTAGTTTGATTTATTTCAATATAATTAAAATTTCAACTTTTCCAACTATTAGCTTTTCGATATTTGGTGTTATCTTATCTATCTTCTTAGGCTTCAAAAATACTGCCTGCTATGACCGTTGGTGGGAAGCAAGAAAACTCTGGGGATTGTTAATCGCTTCTTCAAGACATGTTCTTCGTGAAACTCTTTTACTCCCTCAATCTCACCGTGAATTAGTCATTAGTTATTTAATATTATTCACTAGTACTTTACGGTATAGATTACGTAATATCCCCTTAAATAGAGAGTTACTTTCGAAATATAGTTTTCTAAATGAGTCTGATATCACAATTCTACTAGTACAAAAAAATCCTCCTCAATTCATCTTAGAAAAAATACAACATGTTTTAATTACTGCATTAAAAGATCAGGCTATAACAGATATTATTTATAATCAAATAAATGCACATATTACAGATTTAGGTAACGTTCAAGCTGGGTGTGATAGAATCAAGGATGCACCACTTCCATATTCTTATTCTGTCCTATTACATCGGGCCGTTTATTGCTTTTGCTTTATTTTACCATTTAGCCTAGAAACTGCCCTAGGAATTGGAACTCCTCTATTAGTTGGGCTTATTGCTTATTTATTCTTAGGACTAGATGCTCTTAGCACCCAACTCGAAGAACCATTTAACTTGAATATCAACGGATTACCTTTAGATAAAATGGTAACTAATATTGAATATGAGCTCAAAAGGGATTTATCCAATTGAGTTTCCTATATATGCCAAATAGTATCTGTTAAGCGATTAACCTCTTCCATATCATGAGTTACATACAGCATTGGAATTTTAATTTCATCCTTTATTTGCTGAAAGAATGGAATTATCTCAGCTTTATGCCCTGCATCAAGAGCAGATAATGGTTCATCTAACAACAGAATATTTGGCGAATATAAAATTGCACGCCCTAGTGCTACCCGTTGTTTTTCTCCCCCCGAGAGCTTTATAGGCATACGTTCGAGTAGTTGATCTAGTTTGAGAAGATTAACGATGAAATCCAATTCAAATTTACGTTCCAATTTAGGAGTATGTTTAAAGCCAAACATCAAATTATCGAGTACATTTTTATGTGGAAATAACTGGCTATCCTGGAAAACTAATCCTACCCGACGCTTTTGAATAGATAAATTTATTTTTGCCTGTTTATCAAACCAAACTTCATTATTTATTTTAATCTTCCCTTGCGTTGGAGTTATTAAGCCAGCAATAGCATGTAAAATGCTGGTTTTTCCAGCTCCTGATTGGCCAAAAAGGCCTATTACAGGAGCATTTGATTGAAAGGATTTATCTAAATTAAAGTCTTTAAAATTTAAAGTAATTTGACAATCAAAAGTTTCATTCATACTAGTTTCGCTTTTTCTTTTGATATCGAGTAAACCATTGAGCAAACCACAATGCAAAAAAAGCTACTGTTAGCGAAATGATAACCAATCTTTGTAATGCATGATCTGTATCTGGTTGTTGCATTAAGCTATACATAGCTAAAGGCAAGGTACGTGTTTCATCTTCAATATTACCAACAAATGTAATAGTTGCCCCGAACTCCCCTAGACTTCTGCAAAAACATAATATTGCTCCAATTAAAATACCACTACTAGCAAGAGGTAAAGTAATGGTTAGAAAAGTGCTAAGAGATGAGGCCCCTAATGATTTCGCTGCTAATTCTAACTTTTGATCGACTAATTCTATTGCCAAACGGATAGATTGTACTAATAAAGGAAACCCCATAACCATTGAAGCAAGCACAGCCCCTTTCCAATTAAACGCTAATTCAAGTCCAAATTCCGATAAATAGCTTCCAATAAAACCTCTATTACCAAAGACTTGCAATAACAAATATCCAGGAACCACAGGCGGTAATACTAAAGGAAGAAAAATTAGAGTTTCTAGGAAGGATTTTCCCCAAAACTCTTTTCTTGCAAGAATCCATGCTACAAAAATTGCTGGTACTATATTAAAAATTAAACAGAAAATTGCTACTTTGCATGAAAGAAGCAAGATTCCAATTTCGTAAGAAGACAGAGGAGAAATCATTTTAAGTGTTATTTAAAATACTGAAGCCATATTTTTTAAAAACAGTTTTAGCCTCATCACCTTGTAAATATTGATAATATTTCAGAGTAGCAGCATTTTTATTTACTATTCCCATCGGATAAATAATTGGAGAGTATGTCCCCTTAGGGAACTCTGCAATAACCGAAACTTTATTTGTGATTAAGGCATCTGTAGCATAGACGATTCCAACTAGGCATTCACCTTGCATAACAAAATTTAAAGCTGTTCTCACATTTTCAGTCTCAACTAGGCGAGGTTTAAGCTTCGTCCACCAATTTAAATTTGTTAAAGCTTGTTTAGCATACTTACCAACAGGAACACTTTGAGTATTTCCTGTACATATTTTTCCATTAAAAGCTTTTAATGGGTCAAAACCTTTAGCCATTTGAAAATGAAATGCTTGATCTTTAGGACTAATCATAACTAAACGATTGCCTAATAAATTTATACGATCATTTCTATTAATTATTTTTTTATCTTGAAGATAATTCATCCATTGTACATCAGCAGAGATGAACAAATTTGCAGGAGCTCCAGCTTCAATTTGCTTAGCTAATGTTGAAGAACCAGCATAGGAAGTTTTGATATTGATATTATTTCTCTTTTTATATTGCTGATTTATCTCAGCTAAAACATTGGTTAAACTTGCTGCTGCATAAACGGTAATATTATCTTGTGCATATCCATGACTCATTACGCACAAGCTTAAACTTAATAATAGACGCTTCATTTTTTATCCTTTCACGGCAAATCTATAGGCTTATCATGTATAAATTACAAAGCCTTCACCTCTACAAAAACTTGCCAAGGTTAGATCAGCAGCTTGTGCCATTTCTATAGCCATACTCGTAGGAGCAGAAATTGTTGCGAGTAATGCTATATCTAATACAGCACACTTTCTAATCAACTCATAACTTGCTCGGCTCGTCATTACTACGAATCCTTTGGAAAGATCAAAGTTCTCCGCGGAAATATAGCCAAGCAATTTATCTAGTGCATTATGGCGGCCCACATCTTCAAATATTGCCTGAATTACACCGTTCTCAACCCAAGCGGCTGCATGGGCTCCTCCAGTAACAGCAGTTATCTTTTGCTGACTTTTTAATTGTTTTACTGCATTAGGAATTTCTTCTAACCACTGTGGTTGAACCATATGGCTAATTCTAGGCATTGAGAAATGAAATTGTTGTAGGCTTTCTATACCGCATAAGCCACATCCTGTTCTACCAATGAGCATTCTGCGATGTTCTTTTAATGCCATAAACGCTTTTGATGAAATATTCATCTCGACCTGAATACCAAAACTATTCTGAATAATATCAATAGAGTAAAGATCTTTTAAACTTCCAATGATTCCTTCAGAAAGACTGAATCCTTTTGCAAATTCAGCTATATCGGTTGGCGTAGCCATCATAACCGCATGAGATATACCATTGTAGACTAAGGCAATAGGGTATTCTTCGACGACTTTATCAAATTGAATATCGGTTTGACCTTTATCAAACCGTGTAATTTGAATTGTTTCATAACCTAGAAATTGTGATTCCAACTTTAGCTTTCCTTACAATTAAGGATGGCAATCAAAGATTGCCATCCAATTTCACTTACAGTGGACTAAAGTAGTAAATATTTAAATTCCAACTTTTTTATCTGCATCTTCAGGATCAACTTCAGTAAATAAGTTGAAGTGCTCAGGTGCATCGCCCGGATGTAGAATTACGGGAATACTCTTTGAAGCTGGAATTTTGGCATATTTATCATGGCTTGAAAGTGCAACAAGTGGATTCGTTTCAGGATAATAAGCCGCTAAACTTCCTCTCGGAATGTTGTATGGTACTATTCGGAAACTTTTTACAACTCGTTTTACACCGTCTGAGAATACACTTTCAATATCGACCCACTGGTTATCAACGAATCCAGCCTCATCAATATCCTGCTGATTCATAAACAATACGCGACGTTGACCAAAGACACCTCTATAACGGTCATCAAGACCATATAACGTTGTGTTGTATTGATCATGAGAACGTGTAGTCATTAAAGTATAGACTTTACTATCAGTATACTGAGCAGAAAATTGATTCTCTTGATCTTTATAAACCTCTGCCAATGGTGTGATAAGGAACTGTGCTTTACCTGCTGGTGTATTCCAAACTTTCTCATTCGCAGGGTGGATAAGATGGAAGCCACCTGGCTGATATACGCGACCATTGAAATCTTTGAACTCTTCAAAAACATCTTCAATAGAATCACGAATACGATCATAATCCTCAATATACCAGCGCCATTTAATTTTAGATTCAGTTAAAGTCGCTTCAGCCATGCGTGCAACAATATCAGGTTCAGAAAGTAAGTTTGGTGAGGCAGGCTCATTACGTCCAGCTGATAAGTGGACATTACTCATTGAATCCTCAACTGAAATAGCCTGATTACCCTTCAATTGTTTATCTACTTCGGTTCGACCTAAGCACGGTAATACCAATGCATCTTTACCACACACTAGATGACTGCGATTTAATTTAGTCGCAATATTTACAACCAATGAACAACGTCTCAAAGCTTCTTGAGTATAAGGCGTATCCGGAGTCGCAACCGCAAAATTCCCACCTAAACCAATAAAGACTTTAACATCACCTTCGTACATGGCTTTAATGGTATCTACAACTCCAAAACCATGTTTACGCGGAGATTTAATTCCAAAAACACGGTCAATGTCATCAAGCATTTTTTTACTTGGTATTTCATTAATCCCCATGGTTCTGTCACCCTGCACATTACTATGCCCGCGAACAGGACATAAGCCTGCGCCTGAACGACCAATTTGCCCTTTTGCCAACATTAAATTAGCTAACATATGAACATTGGCGGTACCATGTCTGTGTTGTGTGATTCCCATACCCCAACAAAAAATTGAGCGTTCTGACTCTAAGAACATTTTAGCAATTGATTCTAAATTCTCCGGAGAGAGACCAGAATATTTGTAGATATCAATCCATTCAGTGCGATCAATTTCCTGCAACATTTCCTCGAAACCGACGGTATTCTCAGTAATATATTGACGGTCAAATACACTTTTTTTACCAGCTTGGATTGCTTGTTTATCCCACTCACGTAGATGCTTCATCATACCTAATAGAAGAGCATAATCTCCCCCAATTTTAGGTTGAAAATAATAGCGACTAATTGGAGTGCTACCATTTGTCATCATTTCAATAGGAGCTTGTGGATCTTGGAAACGCTCTAATCCACGTTCTTTAATAGGATTAATAGCAATAATATTACCGCCTCTACGTGATACTTCGCGTAAAGTACCTAACATACGTGGATGGTTCGTACCAGGATTATGCCCGAAGCTAAATACAGCATCAGCTTCATCGAAATCTTCTAAAGTAACTGTCCCCTTCCCAAGTCCAATTGAGTCTAACAAACCTACACTAGTTGTCTCATGACACATATTTGAGCAATCAGGAAAGTTATTCGTTCCAAAACTACGTACAAATAACTGATACAAGAAGGCTGCTTCGTTACTTGCTCGACCAGATGTGTAAAAGGCAGCTTGATCCGGATTATCCAGAGCTTGAAGATGTTGTGCGATAAGCTTAAATGCATCGTCCCAAGAAATTGGAACATATTTATCCGTAGCTGCATCATAACGCATTGGGTCCGTTAAACGCCCCAAATCTTCTAGATAAAAGTCATTTTGCTCAGCTAACCAACTCACAGTGTGGTGAGCAAAAAATTCAGGGGTAACTCTTTTACTCGTTGCTTCAAATGCAACAGCTTTGGCACCATTCTCACAGAAGTTAAATGCGTGAGCATTTTTTTTCTCAGGCCAAGCACAACCCGGACAGTCGAAACCTGTAGGTTGGTTAATATTCATTAATGTGATTGAGCCTTTCGCGAAGACTTCTTGTCTTTTTAAATTTCGGGCAACACTCAATAAGGCTCCCCATCCACCAGCTGGATGCGTATAAGGTTCGATACGCGCGAAATTTGTATTCTCCTGAATATGACGCTCTTGGCCTTCAGTTTCAGGCTTAATTTGTTCTGAATTGTTCATTTGAGTGCCCTCTTTAATGGGTTACCTGATTTAATTCAAAATCAGCTCATGAAAAAAGATTTCATTAACTTACTTTGCAACTTTTCATAACAATCGTTTCATTGTTATAACTTAACGCATTTAACTTACAATTATTCACTCTATATAAAATGAGATAAATTTAAAAAAGATGGGTTATCTTTAATTAAACATATACAAATTTATTTCAGCTTAATGAGAGTGTGATTTAGCACCAGAATGGTGATGATGATGCTCATGAGATCCTTCATCTTCATCCTTTCGGATACAGCAACCTGCTACATACTCACTCGTACCGTCAGAATAAAACTCTTCTTTCCAAACTGGAACCTCATGTTTTACACGCTCGACAGCCTCTTCACATGCCATAAAAGCTTCTCGACGATGAGGTGCATAGGCGACTGCTATAATTGCTTTCCCTCCAATATCTAAAGAACCAATTCTGTGAATAACTTGAATATAGGAAACACTGTATTTACTTTTAACTTCTTGCTCAATTTCACGAATCATTTTTTCAGCAATAGGCTTATATGCAGTGTATTTTAATGCATCAACACTTCGACCTTCATGGTGATTACGAACTGTCCCAATGAAGATTCCGATACCACCACATTCTGGATAATGATCGATGGATTCAAAATCATCTAGACTTAAATCTGTTTCCTTAATACGAGAGATATCCGTCATTTTAGCCTCCTGCTACAGGGGATAATAAAACTAATGTACAGCTATTCGCCAAACCATGACGACGTGAAATAATCTCATCGCCAATCGCACAAGCACATTTATCCAGAAGTTTTAATGAATCAGGATATTCATCAGAAATTTGTTTTAAAACTTCTGAGACCAAACTATTTTCAGCACAAGTAAAGATTAATTCTGCGGGTAAATGTCTTTCGACCGCACCATAGGTTTCAATCTTAATTTTAATATCTGCCATTTAGCACCTTTACTTAAGCATAACGATATAATGAATATTCAGCTCTAACTAAACCGATTTAGACCGACTACTATCTATTTGTAATTCTTCACGGTATTGATTTAACTCCCGTTCTGAATTAATGCTATGAAAACTCGTAGTGGTTTCATATTTAACAATTTGAGTGTTCAAATCATCCAAGCATTTGCGAATACTTAACTGATCATTCGCTAAATGCTTTTCAATCGTAGCTAAACTGTCTCTTTTTAATAAACAAAACGGATAAAGGTTTTGCTCATTAACAGATAAAAATACAGCTTGAGAATTTTTTGCCTCCGCCAAAGCTTGGTGCATTTTTGATATAACACCAGAAGGAATAAAAGTAATATCGCAAGGAATGAAAAGAATAAAATCTGCATCTACATATGACCATGCGCTCTTCATTCCCATTAATGGTCCTAAAAACCCTTCCTGATCATCAGAAAAACACTGTATTTCCGGTATCATTTTCTGATAAACCATCCAGTCCCGATTACTATTCACCCAAATTTTAGAAACTTGCTCACAAAATTCATGATAAATCTTAAATAGCTGAACTTCTTGATCAAACTTTTGCAAGAGCTTATTTTTGCCTTGCATACGTCTTGCTTGACCACCAGCTAAAATAACTAAGTCAGTATCGGGATATTTGGACACCATTGTTCTACCCAACCTTATAAACTCATAGTACTAAAGACAAATGAACTCAATGAATTGAGGAGAATCTTCGGGGTTCTTAAACACAGGAATTCTTCCAATTACATTCGCTTCACTTAAGTTACTCAACATATGAGATTGCTGTTTTTGGAGCTTTGAAACACTCAACTGCCCTTTATCATCAATGTCCAATTTCATACGTAGTAACTGTTCTCGGCTATCCCCTTTTACTGAACCATTTAAAAGTGCCATTTGCCATTCTGGCTTTGGTTCATTTAAACCTTGCATTGCTTTAAGCAAAGTTGACAAATGGATTTCTAAACACACAAAAACTGCTGCAGGATTACCAGGAAGTCCTAATAGATATGAAGAATGGTTTTGTTGCTTATACTCAGCAAAATAGATTGGCTTCCCGGGTTTCTGAGCAACTTGCCAAAAAACTTCTTTTGCTCCTAACCCCTGAGAAACTGGACGAATCAGATCATAATCACCTACTGAAACGCCTCCAGTGGTCACAACTAAATCATAATGATCAAGTGCATTCACCAAGGCTTTTTTTAATACTGTTTCTTCATCAATCACATGTTCTACATGGATATTTTTAAACCCTTTTTCATGTAACCATGACAAGATCATTGGAGAGTTGGCATCAAAAACCTTTGCATCATTATCAAGGTTCTCACTTACTTCATCACCAGTAATCAGCACAGCAATACTAGGGCGTTTAAAAACTTTAACCGCTTTCACGCCGGCCATACCAAGCGCTGCTAACAACCCACTTTTTAAATATTGGCCCTTATAGGCTAATACTGTACCTACAGATAACTCTTCACCTTGATAGCGAATGTCCGTACCCTTTTTAATCACTTGATTTAGTGTAATCTGCTTGCCCGCTGCGCTTACAATTTCTTGACGAGCAACAGTATCAGCTGAATCAGGCAATCTACCGCCTGTGAAGATCCGTACACATTGTCCAGATTCTAACTGTATATTTTCTTCGATACCTGCGCGGATTTCTCCAACCAATTCAAACTCAGTGATACCTGCATTAATGTCTTCACTTTTTAATGCGTACCCATCGACTGCACTCTGAGTAAACAATGGTAAGGCAATATCAGATACAACATCTTGCGCTAGATAATGCTGATGAGCTTGTATTAGCGGTAAAGTTTGAATCTTACGTGGTTCAGCTATAGCATAGGCTACGAGTGCCTCATCTAAGCTGATTAACCCTTCTCCAGAACAGCTCATTCATAACCTCCTGGATGCGGCAAATCACGGCATACATCAAAGATATGAACCAGTGCAGGTAAAATAGCCGCCATTGATTCAGAGGCTCCCCCACGACTACCAGGTAAAGTAATAACAAGTGAACGATCAATAAAACCAGCAACCCCTCGAGACATGGCAGCATAAGGTGTACGTCTTTGACCAAAAGCGCGTGCTGCTTCCATCAGGCCATTAAGTTCTCGTTCGAGTAATGGTTCGATCGTATCAACCGTAATATCTCGCTTACCTATACCTGTGCCACCTACGGTAATGATGCATCCATAGGATTTAACCAATTCTGAAATCAATTGTTTTAGCTGTAACGGTTCATCAGGAATGATTTGGTAATGAATTGGATCAAATCCAGCCTCAGTTAAAGTTTCAACAACTGAACGTCCAGCAGTATCTGGTTTTTTACCTGAAGCTACTGTGTCTGATAACACAATAACTGCAGCAGCTACAGCTTGTCGAAGATGACGCTTATAATGTGATTTTCCGCCTTTTTTTAGGTCTAGCTTACATTGTCCAATAATCAATTCATGCGGTTCACAATGAGGTTTCAACATATCGTAAATAGTTAATGCAGCAAGACTAGCAGCAGTTAAAGCTTCCATTTCAACACCAGTTGGCCCGATGGTTTCCACTGTTGCCTGAATCTTTACTCGATCTTCCAATATATCGAAGTCAACATCTGCACGATAAATAGGTAAAGGATGACAAAGAGGAATTAACTCATCGGTACGCTTAGCAGCAAGAATCCCAGCGATACGCGCTGTTTTTAATGCATCACCTTTTTCAGTATTACCATCAGCTAATAACTGCAAACAATCAGATGGAGCAAATAACTCCGAACTTGCAGTTGCAATACGATAACTTTCAGGCTTCATACCTACATTTTTCATAAAAAATCCTGTAAACCTAGATAATGCATAACTTCAAAGTAAGCTATTCATTTTCAAATTAAAATATACATATACACTTCTATAAATTCGTATTTAGAAAAACTAACCTCCAATAGAATGCATAGTAATCTTACGAACAGGTGCAGCTTGATAAGCAACATAGCCTGCTTTCTTATGCCATACTGTTTCCAGAATTGTTTCTATCAATTCTTTTTCCTTAGTTTTATCTAAGAAATTTCGAATAGGCGTACCAGAATTTGCAAATAAACACGTGAATAGTTCACCTGTTGCTGTTAAACGTAAACGATCACAACTTTGGCAAAAAGGTTTACTAATTGTAGAAATGATACCCAGCTTGAAATGTTGATTTAGTATATATATCGTGGCTGGATCATTACTTCGTTCTAATTTATGTATTGAATACTGTGATGAAAGTACATTGATAATTTCATCTTCAATAACTACTTTCTCTCGTTTCCAATGTTCAGGTTGATCTAGAGGCATATATTCGATAAACCGTAGCTCAAACCCATTTTGATAAGCCCAATCAGTTAACAAAAATATTTCTTTATCGTTTTGTCCATAAACTAAAACACAATTTAGTTTAATTGGAATATTAGCCTTTTTTGCAGCTTCAATCCCTTTCAATACAGGCTCTAAAGGTTTTTGAGTCATATTGAAAAATGTATCAGGATTAATGCTATCTAGACTGATGTTAAGATCATCAAGCCCTGCTTGTTTTAACTCGACTGCATATTTCTCTAAATAATAAGCATTCGTTGTCATTGATATACGCTGCAAACCTAATGGTCTTAACTCGTTTAGCGTATTAATAAAATTAACTACGCCTTTGCGCATTAAAGGTTCACCACCAGTTAAGCGAATTTGAGTTATTCCAAGCTTAACCATCACCTCACAAAATTTATAAAGCTCCTCAAAGCTTAAAATATCGTGCTTAGCCAACCAAGTTGGATGATCAGGCATACAGTAACTGCATTTAAAATTACATCGATCAGTCAAAGAAATTCGTAGCTTTCGCTTATGTCTTTGGAATTGATCAACTAATTTTGATTCATGTAAAAATGCTGAGGAAACCTCCTCGAACTGTTTTTCAATGTTAGAAGTTATGCTTACAGAATCAACTTTTGCTAACTTAACCATTTCATTCCTCAGCATCTTAATACTTTGATTTAATTTCACTTCAGTTTATCAACTGAATTACATGAAACATTAAAAATTCTTTAAAAGAAGAACTGTTAAACACAGTTCTTCTTTTTGACTAAGTTATTGATAGGCAAGTTGAATTAATAATCTAAAAAAACCTGCAATAACTCCTAATGTAAGTACACCACCCACCCAAAGTAAAATGAACCATCCAGTTTGAGAAAGTCTCATATAGCCTCCTAGTGGTAACCTGTGTCACCAACACGCACTTTACCTTTAAAAATCCAATAAGAAAAAATGGTATAAGTTAAAATGATAGGAATGAGCAATAATGCACCAATCAAAGCAAACAATTGGCTATTTATAGGGGCTGCTGCCTGCCATATTGTGACTGAAGGTGGAATAACATAAGGCCATAAACTAATGACGAAACCAGTGTAAGCCAAGAACACCAAACCCAATGTATAAATAAAAGGGCTAAGTTCTTTTTTCTGCTTGCAGGCACGTAAAGCCATACCAGTGAAAATAAGAACTAATACTGGAACTGGACTAAAGTACATTAACTGGGGCTGACTAAACCAACGCGCAGCAATTTGTGGTTGTGAAAGTGGTGTATAAATACTAACCAACCCAAAAATAATAAATACTGCAATGATCAGTTTAGGCATCATTGAAAACATTTTTTCTTGAATTTCAGCATCAGTTTTATAAATTAACCATCCACATCCTAAAGTTGCATACAGAACAACCACACCAATTCCTGTAAATACAGAGAAAGGAGTCAACCAGTCCAGTTGTCCACCAGCATAAACACCATTTAAGGTTTTGATACCCTGAATATAAGCGCCTAAAATTACGCCTTGAAGGAAGCTCGCAAATACAGATCCTCCAATAAAAGCTTTATCCCATAGGTGCTTAGTACGGTTTGCCTTAAAACGGAACTCAAAAGCTACACCACGGAAAATTAAGGCAATAACCATCAATATAATTGGCATATATAGAGCAGAAAGAACTGTTGAATACACTAAAGGAAAGGCTGCAAAAAGACCTGCCCCACCAAGTACCATCCACGTTTCATTACCATCCCAAACTGGAGCAACCGTATTCATCAATACATCGCGCTCATGAGATCCTTTAATGAAAGGAAATAAAATTCCAATGCCTAGATCAAACCCATCCAAAATGACATAAATCAATACGCCAATCCCAATAATGACAATCCAAATAAGAGATAAATCAATCATGGCGATTCTCCCGTATTGATTCTATTTTATCTAGGCTTTCTTCAACCGCACTCATTGGCCGCATTGGCGTCTGATCAATATCAGCATGCTCACCTGAATGTGCACTTAAAAATTGTGGTCCTTTATGCATGACCTTTAACATGTAATAAATGCCAATACCGAAAACTACACAGTAGACCAGAACAAAAATAATTAAAGTGATTCCCACTTGCGACGCTGATACAGGGGATAAAGCATCTTTAGTACGAAGTACATTGTAAACAACCCATGGTTGACGACCGACCTCTGTGGTAAACCAACCAGCTAAAAGCGCGATAAACCCTGATGGTCCCATACACAATGCAAAACGTTGGAACCATTTACTTTCGTATAGACGATCAGAACGACGCAACCATAAACCTAACACGGCTAGTAATAGCATCAGCATGCCCATACCAACCATCACACGGAAGCTCCAAAAGATAATCAATGAATTTGGACGATCTTCAGGTGCAAACTCTTTTAAACCTTTTACCTCTCCATTTAAGGAGTGTGTCATGATTAAACTGCCTAAATAAGGAATAGATATTCCATACTTAGTTCGCTCTTCTTCCATATCAGGAATACCAAATAAATATAAAGGCATAGCTTCATTTTTATTAGTTTCCCAATGACCTTCGATTGCAGCTAACTTGGCTGGTTGATGATGTAGTGTATTTAGACCATGATTGTCACCTACTAAGATTTGTAAAGGTGCCAGAACCATAATCAACCAAAGAGCCATTGAAAATGACGTTTTGACTAAAGCATCTCGACGGCCTTTTAATAAATGCCATGCTGCAGTTGCACATACCAACAATGCTGCAACCAAAAATGCAGCAATAGCCATATGAGTAAAGCGATAAGGAAATGATGGGTTAAATACAATTTCAAACCAATTTTGAGGAACAATTATTCCATTTTCGATACTAAAACCTTGAGGAGTATGCATCCAACTATTAGATGCTAGAATCCAAAACATGGAAATACATGTGCCAATTGCTACCATTAATGTTGCAAAGAAATGAGCTCGAGGACTAACTCGTCCCCAGCCAAAAAGCATAATCCCTAAAAAACCAGCTTCCAAGAAAAAAGCACTTAAAACTTCATATGCTAACAAAGGGCCTGTAACGCCTCCTGCTATTCTCGAAAACTCACTCCAGTTAGTCCCAAATTGGTAGCTCATGACCACCCCAGAGACAACACCCATACCAAAAGCAACAGCAAAAATTTTGATCCAAAATTTGAATAAATCTTGATAAATAGGGTTTTGGGTTCTTAACCAGCGCCATTCTAAAACAGCTAAAAAACTTGCTAATCCGATTGAAATTGCGGGGAAAATTATATGAAACGAAACAGTAAATGCAAATTGCATTCTGGCGAGTTCAAGAGCAGTAAGTCCTAAAGTCATACTACCACCTTCTTGGGTAATGATTTAAGTGATAAGCCTTGTCTTTATTCCACATTGTCAAACATAAAAGGCTATATAAAACATAAAATTACATTGGCTTTGCTGACAATAAAAATAAAATCAATACATGTTTACTTCACTAAAACAGTAAAACAATAAAAATCACATTTCAATACATTGCGCTTACTTTTTAAACAATTTTAAATAGGTATACAATTTTACATTTGATCAAATAAATTAAAAACTTTGAATTATAAGTACTTTTTATATATTTTATAAAAATTTGTTTTATATCTATTTTAATCTATATGTTTAAAATTTAAACTAAAAAAACATTAAATAAAAATATGAATTTTTGACGAATTTGAATTATCAATTGATTTTAATTTTTTAAATTTATATTTTAAGTTTAATTTAAGAATTTTATGTTAGATTCTATTAAGCAAATATCAATTATTAACCAAAACTCTAATTTTAATTAAAATTCCACCTTATAAATTATTATTGATTCAATAAATTTTAGATTAAGAGACTTATAAAATATTGATCAAATTACAATCAACGCAAAACCTGAACCGATTGCTGCAATTCTTTTAGAATAAGCTGGACACGCGCAAGATTATGAGTTCTCTTCTAATGCTTATTCTCTTGGATATAAAATTTCTCAACAATATCCGCTTCTTCTTCAACTAAAACATCAAAGCTGGACTTAAAATAGTTTTGTCAATCTATCTTCAAAAAGCTGAAAGATTCTA
The DNA here is from genome assembly GCF_003815055.1 of Acinetobacter sp. BIGb0102. Lineage (NCBI taxonomy): Bacteria > Pseudomonadati > Pseudomonadota > Gammaproteobacteria > Moraxellales > Moraxellaceae > Acinetobacter > Acinetobacter sp. BIGb0102. Next base: position 63,804 of record NZ_RKQE01000014.1, on the reverse strand, counting down.
TCTCCTTCCTGTATAAATTTCATAAAGTTATATTGGTTAGTGAATAGATACATCACGTATAAATCTCATTTGTTTTAAAAATAATGCCACCTTCAATATAGTCTTTTAGGTATTTACTCAATAATCGATGATCTTTTATTGTGGTAGGCCAGAACTGTTCAAGGCCTATATCGCTAATCACATTTAAAAGAATATTAAAGGTAAAAAGAACTTTAAGGGAAAGAATATCAGGGTTAGCCCCAGGAAGCGCAAGTTGCAAAAGAGTCACAGCTTTCTTTGAAATGGGAATTAAAGTCTTCGCGACAATGGCCCGCCCTTCAGTTCCAGCACTGACCGTTTTAGAAAAAAATTTAATATAATGAATTCCATTTTCCTGCAAGAGTATTTTTATCATAGGCTTTGTTAAAGCGTCCACTACATCAGAAACTTTTATATCATTAGGCGGAATCTCATTCAGCAATTCCAAACTATCCATCATATAGGGTTGCATAACATGATTCAGCGCAGCTTCAACCAAGCCCCATTTAGACTTAAAGTGATAATAAAGAGCTGACTTATTTGCGACTCCTGCGATTTCATTGATCTTTTGCACAGACATTGTTTCAACATTATTTTGTGAAAAAAGAACAATCGCTGCCTCTATCAATTTCTCTTTAGTTTGTTTGCTCATTAAATCCTTCAATACAAAAGTTCAATTAAATCTCGAATTACTCTGGAAATTTAAAAAATAAACCAATCTTTTTAAGGGATTGGTTTATTTTTCTATTCTAGGTTATATCTTAAGAACAGCCTTTTGTTTCAAAAGCTTCTTTAGAAGTATATTTTATATCTGGCAGATAATCACCCATCACAGTCTTTTCTTCACCTGGCACTTTTACATTCTGCACTGCATGGATAAATTCAGAACTCGGTAATAAATTACGCATGATAAATAAACCAAAGTCAGAATGTCCAAATGCCTTGCCATCTTCTGCTGTATAGCCTGTTCCTCGTGGACTTAACTCAAGGAAATATACACCACATTCTTCACGAGCGTTGGCTGGACGATCTTCCGGTAAAGAAGCAACAATGGTATAGAAACCATCTTTATCAACTTTTTGGATATTCTCATCATACAGACAATAATTGGTTGCTGTACTAATCAACTCATTGGTACAGATTGACCAATACCGAATATCTGTTTTTTGCACAAACTGGTCATTATTAAATGTTTTTTCGGTAGTTGGTATTTTACCCCGAAGTTCAACCACCTTACCTAATCTTCTACTGGTTGCAGCATAAACATATTCGTTATCAGGAGTTGCCCAATAACCGAGTTTAGGTGTTACAGCCAAACCCTCACATTTATCTATTGGTGTCTTGGTAATTGGGTCGAATTTATAAATACATTTAAAGCTATCTAAAGCACTAAATGCCTTATACCATTTTGGTTCTTGTTGAGCTGGAAAACCTGTATATCTGTTCTGGTTAAATGCAGCTACCGTGTAAGCTAATGGCATTGTGGCGATACGATCTATAGGACCTTTTTTCACTTGTAATACACTACAAACTTCATTCCCTTTTTTCACTTCACCATTAGCAAGATGAACTTTAAATCGAGGAAAACTAACATTTCCTTTTTCATTCATATTTTTGTTTGGCACATAGACACGGTATAAAATTGCCACTTTATTATTAGCTGTTTTAGGTGCATATAATGTGTTTGTTGCAGGATTAGCAGGCAAGTCTGCCAACTGTAGTTGTGCTGAATAGGCACGGTCTTTACCTAAACGGTTATTTCCTACCAAAAATGGATTGGTTGAACCCTGATTCGGTACAATCGCTCGATCCAGTAATGAATTCACACGCTCACCTTGTGCAGTATAGCTGACCAAGGAAAAGTGCCGTGAATATGGATAATCACCATCAATCATTACCTTTGCACCTTCAGGAACGATAAACTCTGATGACCAGTAAGTTACATTAGAATCGGGAAAGGCATAATTTAGTGGGTCTTCACCACTATGAGTTTTACTAGTGACCGAATCCTGCCACATACAATCGGTTAATTCAGCATCTGGATTAGTGGGTACACTAACCCAGCTCGAATCTTCATTATCATTACACGCACTTAAACCTACTGAACCGAGGACTGTCAGCAATATTCCAATCCTTAATTTATTTGATCTTTCCATTAGATATCTCCTTTTTCAATCAATGATCACGCACTATGTTCTAGCATTATTTTTATCGACCTCATACTTTCCTGTTTAGGCCTAATCCATATAGATTAAATAATAATCCATTTGAATTAAATTACAAGTGCATTTAAAAATAAAGACTCTTAAAATATTACGTTTAACTCCTAAGCATTAATTTAAGCTCTGAACCGACTGCTGCAATCTTTTCTGGATATCCTGAAGGGCAAGCGTGCCTCTGCTTTGGCTTTAGTACGTCTGTGTAAAAACTCCTTATCCCCTCTTCACCTCAGACCTCAAAATTGGCATTAAGGTAACCTTATCGTGCCACATAATCTAATCCCTGCTGTCTTGCTATCCCTTACCATACGAATAGCTTATAAGTACAACAAAACCTATTTTTATATTTAATTACACCTGATTAGACCACAAAAAAAGATCATATTTAAGCTTTCTAAATTATAGATGGTTTATATAGATTTTCTCTTCCATCCCTCTTCTTTACCAATTCAATTTGTCCCGAAATGCGACCATATTAGTTCAGTCTATATCTAGCTGAAATATCACCAAATCCTTATCCTTTTAAATTTATGCCAATGACAAAATGTTAGGAGGACATATGTATAAGGCTATTCATTACTTAGCAAGTTTATGCTTATTAACGGTCGGACTCAGTGGATGTGGAAATGATTCTAATGAGCAGGTAACTATTAATCCGCCCCCCACTGCAACAAGTGATTGCTTTTGGCAAGGGCCTTACGTAAAAGAAAATCCTGCAACAAACTTTGCCTTTCCTGACACAGGCAGTGCTTATTGGAGTGCTCAATATACACTTCCCGAAGGAGCAATTTTAAGATTAAAAGGTGACTTCCCATACGCTCGATATATGTCTATCAATAGCTATCGATTGGACACCACTCCAGCAGATGCAATCAATGATACGAAAATCATTCCAAATAAAGATTCAATTAATCCTTTTATTGATGGTAATCCACGTAATAATCCAAATCGATCATATGTCTTAACTGTGGCCTCTGGTGAAGCACCTGAAAGCCGACCAGTAAATACAATCTATGACTATGCGACTGGTCAAACTACATTAGTTTATCGAGTATATGTACCCAACAAAGGGAAAGACCTATTAGGGGGGGTAAAGCTACCTCAAGTAGAATTAACAACTAGACAAGGTGAAGTATTAACAGGTAAAGCGGCTTGTAGTGCACTAAAAGCATCAGACAAACTAGCTAGTGGTGTTTTCATTGCTCCAGATACTTATGCAGCAGCTCGTCAAAATAATCCAGCCAAAGAAATACCAGTTTGGCGCACTTCATACAATATGAAAGATGATATTCAATGTGTTTTCTATGGAGTATGTAACCCAAATCCAAAGCGTAATGTAGCCTATTATGCTAATCTAGATAACCAATACATCTCAACATTCTTAGATCGTAGTATTAAACCGATCGTTGTTATTCGTGGCAAAATTCCACAAGTACCAAAAACGTGGAATGGTGAAGATCATTTTGATAATAAAAATGCCCAATTAAGATATTGGTCAATGTGTCAAAATGAATTCTTTTCTCAGCGAGTAAGCGACTGTTTATTTGATGAAGATATTACAATCAATCCAGATGGCAGATACACAATTGTTACAAGTATCACTAGCGATCGACCAAGCAATGCAACTAAAGAGTGTGGTGTGAACTTCTTAAAATGGTCTGAAAATGGCGATGGTTTTTCAGTTGTAGCTGGAAAAGAAGATCATAAAAATGATGCACGAATCAATGTCCGTAATATGCTACCTGCAAGTAATTTCCCAAATGCAATTCAGAATACAAAAACGCCTGGAGATGAAAGCACTGTGTTAGGTGAATATTTACCTCAAGCAAGATACTTCACTAGAGCTGAGTTTGAAGCACTAGGTTGTAATGCATATCAAAAACTAAACTTCTAATCAACGTTATAGGGCGATATGCAAAACTGTCGCCCTATATTCCTTGGGAGACATACCGAACCAAGTTTGAAAAGCTTTTAAAAATTGGCTTTTTGCTTTATAGCCCAAAAATAAAGCTATTTGCTCAAGGCTAAACTGTTGTAATTGCAAATATTCAATCACTCTTTGTTTTCTTACGCCTAATAATAATTGATCAAATGTAGCACCCTCCTGACTTAGTCTTCTCTGCAAGGTTTTTATACTAAGACTCATTAGATTTGCGATATTTTGACGAGTGGGTGGAATAAAGCCCAAAATGGTAGATAGTAAGACTTGAGTTTTATCTTTATAAGATCTCTCTGGGAACTGATGTTCAATTGAATGAACAAGTGGATTGATTAACAATGGATATTCTTTATTGCTTGCCTTTTGGTTAATTGTATAAATTAGTTGATTGGTGGTTTTTAGAAAAGTAGGAGTACATTGAAAATTTTTCAAATATAAATCTGAATCAATAACATCTGGTATATGTTGAAATTCAATCTTATCAGGCCAACAGTTTTTTAAAGCAGCGATAAGCCTACTAATACCATACATCGCGCCTTCAATTTGGTGATATGTAATGAGTTTTGGTAAATTTGGGGAAAAAATAAGTCGTACTTCATTTTTCAACTCTTGTACTTTAACTGATACTACTTCAGTCAAGATTTGATAATAATGAGCAACCATCCTTAAAAAAAATACAAAGGGTATCTCAACATTTCTATTCAAAGCAGGACTTAATGCTATTTTTAAAACTTTATAAAAAGGTGAATGTTCTAACTCCGAAATAGCTATAACTTTTAATCCAAGATTAGGTTCATTAACGAAATTGGTAATTTTAAGAATTTCCTGACTAACAATGTCTAAAGGCACTCTATCGCCAGAAAATCTATCAAGAGGTATTAGATCTTTGGCTATCTGATCAAATAATTCTTTCTTATCATTTGCAACAGCCCATAGATAGAACCCTCGCCTATTATTCATAACAATATGTTTATGAACACTAAATCCCTTTTTCATTATAAGCCCAACCATGGTAATTACGATTTAATTTTACATAAAAATTAACACTCACCCCCAAATATTTCATACTTTAAAAGCATTCATATACCGTGTAATGAATGCTTTTATTAACTAATAAAATGCAGGGTAATGCCTCAATAAGAATTAATATCCATTCTGAATTAGTTCAAAGCTTGCACTGACTGTTACAACCTTTTTCGAATATCCTGAACATGATTCAAATCAGAGGCTTGTTGATGCTGCTCTGGTCTTGATTCATCCAAGTAAAACTCCTCAACAATATCCAAGCCTCTTCACCACCTATCTCAAAGCTGGCATTGCCATAGCCCTGTCGTGCCATATGATCTAGCCTGATGGTAATCTTTGACTTAGACTAGGATCTCTTATCCACTGAGTAGAAGTAATTGGAGGAAATTTAGCTGTATTCCTATCTTTCATCCTTTGCTGGACAAAATCTAAAGTAGATTGGCTTTTTTCTATTTTAAACTCCTCATTTTGACCATCTTGTATAAAACGAAATGGGTTTTCTACCTTCCATTCAATCTCCCCCGCTAAGACACTAAATGGAAACAATCCTCCTAAAAAAATTAGAATAGTATTCTTCATCATTTTCCCCTTATTTTTATTTACTGCATTTTGTTATATGCCAATAATATAATTTTTTTAAAGCATGTAAAAGTTTACATTTATCCCACCACTCAACACAATCATCAACTTAAGCACTTTCTTCCCGCTACCTTACCTCGTAGTGTCTTGTACCCTCTAAAATAATTGTAATTTCAAATGTAAATACAGTACTTCTAATTTATATGTTGTATTGGCATGGCCTTCTTCCACATATAGCTTATGAGCTTTTTCACGTATTTCGTATAGACTGTACCTATCCTTTATTGAATCCGAATGGTACCGAACATGTTTTATGGGTTGGCAAATTGGTAAAGCCGCAATTTCTCGAATGGTTACTACTAAAAATGGAACAATATTATTTTTAGGTAATTCAAAATTCACTAAAATTTTAAGCGAATCCACTGCATCTGCCGCCGCTGGAATGCGTTCATTTGCTCAATCTATGGCTCGTGAATTTAATCCAAAAGGCATTCACATTACTCATATATCCTTAACATGGGATCAGCAACCATATAATACTAAAGCTGTTGCCGATATGTGCTGGCAATTACACCAACAACACAAAAGCACATGGACATTTGAAATAGATTTAAATTCTTAATTTTTAATATAACTTTAACTAATTGATAGGATTTCTAAATTTGAAATCCTTTCAATATTTAGATTATAAAAACTAAGTTAAGTTCATTCTTTTCAAATGAATATCCTGTTACATCTATTGGCCGTTTACACCCTACTTGTATCTTATTTCTCATAATATCCTCCAATTCCTAATACCCAGAAACAGAAGGATAGACATCAATATAGTTTCCCTGATTTAAGAGTATTATTTCGGCTTCGAATAAAACTTACTCTTACTATCATACTGATAAAGTAAAATTTTATTTACTTTAACCATCCGATTATTGTCGTTCATATCCGTTCCCTGATAATGAATCTGGAATGGATAAAATGGTTGTCCATTTTTTTTGACTTGGATTGCTGAAGAATAGCCATACTCTGGTTGTTCTGAAATTTTTCCTTCTTCAAACATTTGTTGAAAAATATAGCCTTCTTCATTTAACAGAAGAAGTGACCATACGCTTTCCCCATAACCATTGCCGTAATAACCATCAATGTTATAGCTTCCTAGTGTATTGTTTCCAAAAGCTTGTAAGTTCTTTTTAAATTCCTGGGCGTTCCATGAGGTTCGACCATATCCCTCAATACTTTCAACTCCCCCTTGAGCTGTTTTTGAAACCATTTGGAATTGTCCATTGTCCAATTTTTTAAAGAGATATAATTCCAAAGTACCTCGTGTAACATGTGAAGTTTCTATCCTGCCTTCGATTACTAAAGTCACTTCCACAGGGACTAAATAACGGGCTTCCCCCTGCATATTCTGGTAGGTAAAAATAGGGGCGATACTGATCACAGCGTCTGTGAGATCGTCCAAGTCGCTAGGCTTATTAACATAGTAGTATTTGCCACTTCCCCAGTAATCATCTTTTTCTCTTTCTCTGGATGATGCTACCTTGTAAAAACTTCGGGCAATGGTATCCGTACTCAGATTAGGGAGTACAACTTGCTTAAAGTTCTTAGGTTCAAGCTTGGATGTATCATAATATTTAATGGCAGTTGTGGCTGTTTGTACTGATGGCGTTTGAATAGCATTGAGCTGCTGTGCTTTAGCCTGCAATGTATTGTATAACTTGACCGCTTCAGGTTGTCCCTGCCGTGCGGCACTTTGCAACAAGGTAACGCCCTTTTCTGCATCCTGTGGTACACCATCCCCATTAAGATACATGACTGCTAATGCGTACTGTGACGGAGAAAAACCATTCGCTGCTGCCTTGGAAAACCATTCAGCCGCTTTTTTATGATCTACAGGTACACCCTTCTTTCCTAAGTAGTAAAGCATCCCCATATTATGGTTACTTTGATTATTATCTCCTTTGGTCACGACTTGTGACAGTACATATTTCAGTCCTGCCGACAAGTTCACTTTCTTAGTTTCAGCAGATACTGTTGAACTGATCCCGACAATACCAATGGCTACAACAAGGTGTAGTATTAATTTTTTCATCTGATTCTTATCCTTTATTTGTTATCGACTTTAAATCAGTAGGAATATTCTTTAGGCTGACCATTCACCAAGACATTGCTGAGTTTGACATCGTAAATCACGTTCAGTTTTAAATCGTCGAAGTTAAACTGAATATGATTGGGAACTCCGATATTTTCATAGCGGATATTACTGATCTTCTGTTTAACCCCACTACTTCGTTCAGTGACAACAACAATGGCTTTGGCATAGTCCACATTGCGATTGGCAAATAAATTCTTTTGATCGGTTAAAATGGAAATAGAGAGGATCGAACCTGCCATATAATATTTTGCAGGGTAGTTGTGGTAGGGATAGGCAATCACACCAAGTGGTGCAGTGGTTGTATTATTAAAGGGATAAACCACTTTATAGGACGTACCGACTACATATGGGAATCGAGTATCCTTAAATGATGGAGCATTAACTGAACCATACGCCGATTTTTGTAAGAATGGGTTGAGCATCCAGAGTCGATGTCCTACATCTCCTGCAAACAGATTTAATTTGTCATGCACCATATTGGTAATGCTTTCGGCAGGTGAATAATCATATTTATTCTGTCTTACCCCCATTTCCAGACTACTGGTTCTTGCACCAACTGCACCAATATCTGAATAACAGTCTGTGTTTGATTCTGGGTAATGCGTCAAAATATTGTTGGCAGCAAGAATCAGTGCCGTCTGCATCATCTCATCTTCACGGGCATCGTCATAACTCACATGTGGTAATCCATGCAAGGTACGAACCGTATTGAGCTCATTTAAAAATTCATTTCTAAACTTTGCACTGAGCTTACCCGCATAACAGTTGTTGATATCGGGTGCCTCGCTCATGGATGAGGCTTTATATACATCAAAGCTGATGGTCTGGCTCTTTGCTGCCAGTGTTTTAGCATCCCCCTCTTGAGTGAGTTTAAGGGTACATGCCCCTGCGCCAATCCCCTTGAGTTCTCCCTGACTATACGTACAGGTTGATGAAGAAAGGCTACTAATCGTGACAGGAAGTTTGGCACTGGATTCAGCATCCAGTGAATACACACTATCCGTCAGGATGTATTTCATTTTAAGTGGGGTAATGGTTTGCTTGCCCTTAGTTACACACACATTATTTTCTAGATATTGATCGGCAGCACAAGTCACATTGACGGTCATGCTGCTATTGAGTGGTAGAACTTTTGATGTCCCTGCCTGTGTCAGTGCCAGAGTACACTGTCCAACTTTAAGCGCTTTGAGTTCTTTGCTACTTACACGACAGATGTTGGGTGTGTTACTGCTAAAAGTCACTGCCAGCCCTTGATCTGTCTGAAGCGATAATGGATAGCTTTGACCTTGAATCAGCGTACTCAATGGAAGTGACTGAATATTCTGCACTGCCTTATTTTTACATGTCCCCTCTTCTAGATATTGGCTTTCAGCACAGGTCACTGGCTTAGGATTGGTATTGCCACTATTAGGATTTTCCGTTCCACCACCATTGGATGAACCAGAATCTCCTCCCGAACCACCGCCTCCACATCCGACCATTGCGGTGCTGATTGCCAACATCAGCACAGATGGCATGAACGATCTTGAAATCATCATGATTGACTGCCTTATATTTATATATTGTTGTTATTGATAATGATCAGCCGAAAGGAGTTGACGGATTTCACTGGCCATTTGGGGGCTACGCCAAGGAAACAGCACTTTAAGGCTATAATTTGGCTTAAATTGATCTCGTGTTCCAATATTGACTTGGAACTCACGTTTCATCGGTGTCCGATGGACTTGTTGGTTAACATGGGTTCCCATCATTGGGTTACTGATCACAGTGGTTGTGGTTCTGAAGCGGTCTTCAACCAGATTGTAATGTCCGACAGAAGTTATATAGTCAAAAGGATACTTAACTAGGCGTTGATCGGGCTGATCAAACAGGATGATGGTTTTGTCCTTGCTGTTAATCCAGACGCCACGGTTTTGATAATTAAAGCTTTCGCCCTGACGTTTCAGTTGTTCGGTCATCCCGTCAAAGTAGGTATTTCCGTATTGATAGAGGTAGTAAATGACCACAAACCAGAATAGGTCAAAACCAAAGAAAAAGTAGCCAAACCATCCAAAGGAAAAGAGTTTGGCAATGATCAGAAAGATCACAATCGGCAGCACCACACATTTTAAAAATAGCTTGGATTTTTGTGGACGGTTTTCGATTGGAATAATTTTAGGTTTAGTGAGTTCAGACATGGTTGTTTCCAGAATGTTCAATGCAATTCACAATCACCAGCAGATATAAATATAAAAAGGTCTATTTTTTATAGGCGTGATTTAGCCATCCACCGTAGGATTGTTCTTGTTAAAAAGTTTTTTAATACAGCCTAAAAATTAAATTAGCCGTATAGTCCCCGTTGCAAAACACAACAGAGTTGAACAGGTGGCGAGGCACAAATGAGAAAAGATAGATACAGCATAAGAAGCTCCTAGATGTTTATAGAAGTTCTACCAATTACTGCTAAATAATGGTGGCAGAACGAAAAGGGGTTAGCAGACTGATCATCTAGGAATCAGCACACCCGAAGGTGTCCCCCTTCCGTCCTACCATAGAAAAAAAGGGGGACGAGAGGATTCCCACACTCAATTTATATCCAAAAATATAAATGTCATGTGCTAGATGAATACGGTCTGCTAAAACCGACTGGCAATGTAGGCCAGCGTGCTCATATTAGTTTTATCCAAGAATTTAGTCAATTTCACCATGCGATAAAATTCACATTATCCTTTGGAAAGAATCGAGTTAAGTGGTTGATTTTTCCCATAGGCTCAAATTGAACCCATCGATTTTGCTTATTTTGATTTTATGGATAAGCCTAAAATATGTATAAGAATAAATATTAGGCTGACATATCCGTCAGCAGATACTTTAGACAAACAGTTTTCCAGCCGTCAGAACTTCAATATTTCTTCAGGATAATCAATAAATTATTTAATGTTAAGATATGTAAAAAGATCATATTGGATCGTTGACAGGCTAAGGTATACCCAGTTACTCTAGAATCACACAGCAAAATCTGTGTTCAGGCGTAGGAAACCTGATAATATCACTGAGTGCAAAATAAAATGTCGCACTAGCGGCTATTTTTTTGCCTACTGTTTAGCAGTCGTTTTGGCAGCTTGACAGGGCAGCCTTGTGCTGGCCGAACTCAGTGATCGGTATTTCCTACCCTTGTTAAGCTGCCACCATCACCGTAGGAAAGTGATGTTGGTAAGTATTTAAACTTATCACTGAGAAATGACTATGAACGCAATTCTTCATGGTGCAAACACTTGCACCACTAAAAAACAAGCTTCTCAACTTATTGTTGAACTTGGCAAATCTATTTCAAATCCGCAACGCCAAACATTGGCAAATCTTTATATTGCGGTTGATACTGCAAATTCCTTACTCAACGAGCTCGAACAAGCACATCAAATCATTCGTCAGTGTATGTATGAAATGACTGATAAACAAATTCTCGAAGTTGCCAAACTCAATCAAAAGAGTAATTTGTCTTCATTGTGGGCATTCCGAACACACCAACGTCAAAAGATGCTTGAACGGGCACAACGTGTTTTGGGAATCCGTTCTATTTAACTCGCTTAATTATTAATGAATTTTTAGCTTGCTACTGTGCACTGTATAAATCGACTGCGTGATTATCGATTAAACAGAAATAACGTTGAATGCAATCAGTGACAGTAGCAACGCTAAAATAAATACAACTCTTATGTTTAAAAGTGATTGCTTAAAATTCAGGACCATCGTCATTTGATTTCTGCTGTTTAGAGTCAACTTGTGGTTGACGTTGAATGTTATATTGCTGCCCCAGCATGGTAACAATTAAGTTCATGATTAACCTGACAATTTCTTCAACGAACTTTGCAAGTTGCAGTATTGTTGCTGTAAGTTCTGCTGAATGCTCTCTATTATATTGGTATTGCTGTTGCATTGTTGCTGCATGCTCCTGATCTGCATCTGCTTGTTCTCTAAGTCGACGCATATGTTGTTTAAACTGTTCATATTCTGAGTGCAGTTCAGCATCATTTCTTTTAAATTCTCGTTTTGTTGCTGGTGTTGCAATTGTAAATTTTTCAAATTCATCTCCTGGTTCTCTAGACCATCCAAGCGCTTGATCAAGCTGGCTGTTAAGAGCTGTAGTTTGTTGATCTGTGTAGCGCATGAAATGCTCTGTTCTTGAAGTCGCTGCTCTTTCTGATGCTGTAACTGCTGCTGTTGCTCTAACTGTTCTAATTTTTCCTGTCTCGATTGTAATTCTCTGATCATCAATCCAATATTCTGAAATAAACTGATCTCGGCCTGGCTCAAGTCTGACTGACTGCTGAAGCCTAAGATTTTCAAGATCTTGTTCATGTCGTCTCTGTTGTTCTGCTCGTAATGCTCGATCACGCTGAGCCTTTTTTTCATCTTCTCGACGTTTTCTTGCAAGTCTTGCATAGTACTCAGCGAGGATGGCGTCAAAGCTAAACTCATTTGTTCGAGTAAATCCAAAATCATCTGCTGTGTGTCGCTGCCGTTGTGATGCTGAATAGTCGTATGTTGCTGTTCTTTCATGACTTATTTCTCTACAATGCATGGAAAGGTCAGATGAATATTCGGTTCTGTTGGATGGACTTTCTTTTTGCTCAAATTCAGAGTATTGCAATCGATCCATTTCGAGGAAGTAATTGCTCGGAAACGATTGCCCTTGCCATCCGTCAAGATTTCCGTCTCGTTTTTGGTTAAGATCGGCTGTGTCATATAATGAATGGCGGGCAATGTTATTAAAATAGCCAGCAGCCCCAAACCAAGCATCATAAGAAGGAACATTTTCAGGAGCAATTTTGGATTTTGAGTGATCGACTGTGTTATCGCTTGATCTACTTGCGTCTGTAATAGTTGCTTCTGATCTTCTAATACCAGTGTGATGCTCTGAGTATTGTTCTGAATCTGGTTTTTGATCAGGTTTTGATTGTCTTCGATCGTTTGTTGTAATTGTCCTTTGCTCTGTTGAAGATGCTTTTGCATGATCTGATCGATTTCGTTGAGATGCGATAACAGCGTCATTTGTATATTGTCGATCTTCTGCTTCAGCTCTCCTCGATATGATTTCAATCCTCTTATTAAAATCTGGGTCTCGTTCTTCTGGTGTTGTAGCAGATGCATAACGTTGTCTGTTGTAATCTGCTCTTGCTTGTCGAGCTCCTTGCAAAGCTTGTTCTGCTCGATCTCGAAGTTGTGCACAAGGCGTTCGAGTGTATTTTGAAATCTGATTAACTGTTCGCTGCTCATCATTTCCACGTTCTCGATCTGCTGTTCGAACTTGTTCAAGAGATTTGATACGCTCTCGAATTGTTCTTGAACATTTTTCGATGTTGAATTGTCTTTCATAGATCTCTCCTTGAAAATAAATAGGTTTTTTGCCAAAAGGTGGAACTAAGCTAAACTGTTTTTCTCGAATTTTGACTACTTCACTTGCCAGCTTGTTGATTAATACGAACTGCATAAAGTCATCACGGTTTCTGACTAAAAGTTCAGCAGGAATTACTTGAGCATGTTTTTTTTCTAGTTGTTTCAAAGATATGGATAAAAGATTTAAATACAGGTTTTCGATGTACTGTTTATAATTCTCTCGATCTTTTCCAACCTTTTTCAGCGCAGCATGCAAATATGTCTCATGACCTTTTTTTGTAAATCGAGAACGCTCAGGATCCTTCGGATCTGCCCAACCGTATTCAAAATTCAACTTGTCTTGCAAGGTATGAAAATGCTTTTGGAAATTGCCGGGAGGTGCGATATTCATCGACCGTCCCGATCGAAGTTCAAGTCGAGGGACAAGAATATGAATATGTTTTGAGCCATTCGGCTCTTGGTGCAACACAGCCGTCATATGATATTGATCAGGTTCAAGACCGCTGAATGCCAATGCCTCGAACTGTTTTAAGACATCTTTCATTTCAATATTAGTAGGTTGATCTTCTTCGGCAAAAGCAATCACGGCAGACGTATATTTATGTTTGAAAGGAGAACTATCTGCAATTTTTGCAAAGAGATGTGGGTCGCCGCAGAGCACTTCGACATGCGGACGGATAATATTCATGTGATCCTTTTCATCGAGGACATAGGCCGCTGCACGGGCAGCACTGCCCGTTCCATGCCTTAACATCTTAATCAACATGAACTACCCTCCCGTTTAAAATAAAAATGGAAATAAAATTAACTTTCTAAATGGTCATCAGAAAGATCAGCGTCTGAAACTGATTCAAGTTCACCGTCTCCAACGACTTGCATTTGTCGCAATAAATCGGCGAGATATTTTTGTTCAATATGCTGATGTCGGCGCTGAACAGTTTCATCAGAACGATGCAGTGACGGAGCACAAGGAAGTGGATAAAGTTGATAGATTTTTTTTAAATAGTCTTCGACAAGTAGATAAGTTCGAAGCAAGTCAATTGGCTTTCCGATTTTGTTGCTAATGTGAATTGCACGGGTAATCTGATTGAGATTATTGCCAATTTTTGCAAGTTGGAATGCAATGCTTTTGCTATCTTCTTCCACTCCGCGATGGGATACTTGCTTGGCAACGACATGCGATTCACGAATTGCAGATTGATCAACATTCAAAATATTTTGAATATAGTGATTAACGGAAAACCGAATAAAATCGCTAGTGGTTTTATTCAATAACTTTGCCGATTTTTTAATTATCCCTAATTCATCATCATTTAAACGTAATTCAAGCCGACTTAATCTTTTTGACTTCACAATAACATTTGCATCAATCATAATCACACCAAAACCATCAATCTATTTTTAAGCTATAATATTTTTTAAAATAAAAAAAGTGTTTTTGACAATAATTTTAAATTAGAATAAATAGTTACTCTAAAAATTCTAAATAGCTCACCCATTAAAAGTAGCGGTTTGGCTGCAAGCCAACCAGATCCCATTCGTACATAATCACAACTTTTGTTGTGATTATGTACGTACATGGGTAATCTGGCTCGACCGGTTAAAATCATATTTAATGTACTTTAGACTATTAAGTGTTATATTAAATTTTATAAAGATTAAGAGTATCATGATCATCAAAGAATAACTAAAAAATCTTCCCAAAGGATAAATATCCAAAGAAAATAATTCTAAAATATTTTTCAAAAGCGTGCACTTAGTTAAAAAAATACTGAATAAATTATTTCAATACTAAAAATCTATAAAATTAGTAAAAAATAATTCCATAGAGACAAACCAGGCATTAAAATTTAATAAAAATTAATCCAAATTCAATGAAATATTTATCTAAAAATAAAAAACGATATTTAGATATAAAAAACCAAGCATCCTCAATTTAAGAACCCCAACTTTAAATTAAAAAAACAACCTCGATCATACAAAAGATTAATTACTATTATAATAAACATAAAATCAGTTCAGAAAATAAACCTATTTCTTGATCTTTTATACCAAAATCATTTTTACATAAAAAAATATGCTAGCTTTTAAAGTATAGAAACTTGTTTTACTCTTCAGATCCTAATTACCAAAATGGGGATTTTAAGATAACAAGGCTTTCTTCAACTAAGTTAAAAATTGAAGAGGTCAAAATGATCAAAAATCTTTATCTAATAAAATTAATTATTAGATATACAAAAAATGTAGCAAGACTTTCAAATAAAAATGCGGAGGTTCAACAATGAATAAACATTTTGAACTCGTTGACTGGGTCACCGCGGAAAAGTTTTGCGAACTCACGGGCGAACAGATCTCGAACCTAAAGAACCTTAGACCTAATTGGGAGGAAGGCAAAGTTTGGGTGAAAGTGTCTGATCGTAAAATTTTATATAGCTTAAAAGGTTATAACAGATGGGTCGAACATGCCGCACAGGTCTACCAACTGGCACACGAGCAAGATCGGGGAAAATACAGATTAACTTTAAATGGAACGGTAAGCGCGAGTGGTTCACCCTCGACCTCACCGACACACCAGCCAACCTCATTAAGGCGGCTAAGATTAGAGAAGATTTCGTAAACAAGGCTAAATATGGAATATTAAAGCCTGAAGACATCGAAGCAGTCACCGTCAAACCCATCAAAAAAGCTGACGCTGCGCAAGAATTATTGCCAGCGTCACATGACCCAACATTTGCTCAGTATGCCCAAGAATACCTCTACAACCTAGCTGACCATAAGCAAGGCACCAAAAAAAAGTATCTTTCCATTTTGGAACGGCTTTGGATGCCGTTATTTGCTGACATGCCAATTAATGCGATCACCAGCCAGATGTTGCGTAGCGCCGTCAATGGACGTGAATGGTCATCGGCTAAGACTCGAAATGATGCGCTCATTCCTTTACGTGGGGCATTCGAATTAGCCCATGATGATGAGGTTATTGATAAGAACCCATGTGATCGATTAAAGAATCAGAAAACGCAGGAAGCTGAACCTGATCCATTTAATGAGATTGAACGAGAAAGAATACTGAACTGGTTAAGAGAGAAATATCTTGCAGACTATCCGACTGTGTATTGGTATTTTGTGGTGGCATTTTGGACAGGTTGCCGTCCATCAGAAATTATCGCGCTCACTTGGCAGGATGTAGATTTTTTGAATAAGCAGATTCACATCAATAAAGGTCGTGTGAACGGCGTTCAGCAGGAAACTACTAAAACCAATAAGGCCCGATTTGTAGATTTGAATGATTTTGCATTTGAAGCATTCCAACAACTCAGATTACTAACTTATCTCAAATACGAGCATGTATTTATTTGTGATGAGACTGGTGAGGAATTTACTACGCAAAAATCATTGAGTGAAAAGTTTGTGGCTGCATTGAAAGCGAACGGCATACGCTATCGCCCTGCCTATAACACTCGTCATACTTATGCGACTGTATGCTTAATGAATGGACTCAATCCAGTCTACGTGGCTTCACAGTTGGGTCATAGTTTGGTGATGCTCATGAAGCGTTATGCGAAGTGGATTAACTCGGATAAGAACAAAGAAGAGATTGCTAAAATTTCGAATAGTGCCAAAATTGTGCCAAAGAAAAAGGGAATCAAACTATGTATTTGATTCCCTTTCAGATATTTGGCGGAAGCGGTGAGATTCGAACTCACGGAGGACTCACACCCTCGTCGGTTTTCAAGACCGGTGCATTAAACCGCTCTGCCACGCTTCCAATGGCGGCTATCATATAAATAAAAGTTCGACTTGGCAAATCTTTTATTTAAAAACCTGCATCAAATGCTCAAAATAAAATCAACAAGCTGTATTTTTACGAATTTTCAGGCTTTTCATAGCGAATTGAGTTGATATACCACAATTTTTTGCCCAATGGTGTATGCACTTCCACTTCATCATCAACCTGTTTACCCAACAATGCACGTGCCATCGGTGACTCAATCGAAATATGTTGCGGATGGTGGTCATAGATTTCATCGACACCCACAAGACGCAATTTTTTTTGCTCCCCAACATCATTTTCGATTTCCACCCAAGCACCAAAATAAACCTTGCCTTCTTGCTCAGGCACATAATCTACAATTTTTAATTCTTCCAGGCGTTTGCCTAAATAGCGGACACGACGGTCTATTTTTCGAAGCAACTGTTTATTGTACTGGTAATCGGCATTCTCTGAGCGATCACCTAAACTCGCAGCCCAATTCACCTTTTTGGTAATTTCAGGACGCTCATCATGCCAAAGTTTCTTGAGTTCGGCGACTAATAGATCATGTCCAGTACGTGTAATTAAATTCGATTTCATAGGCTTAAAAATACGTTAAAACAACATTCCACTTACAAGTTTTTGCATTGTATTCCTTATTTCGCCACGACTAAAGTGTATAAATTTTATTCTTTTTCGAAATCATGTATTTGTGATGCAATTCTCATATTTTTTTAATCCAAAATTTGACAATCACATTTTTGACGCTTAATATGCGCGCCTAAGTTTGTTTTTGTCTATTTTTTGTACGCTTTATAAATGTTGTGAAACATTTGCGTCTTTTTTTCCTTTAATCAATGTCATTTTGAATGACGTTCATGATTTGCCCACCCCTTATTGAATTTATCAACTTTTAAAAGTTAAGGCAGTGTATTGCTGAACTTTTAGGGCATAAATTACCTGTAGCGGAGACAACATGCACAGTAATTCAAGTTCTGGGTCTAGGCCTAGCCTTAACTCTTTATCTTCCACGCTCCCGTTTCAAGCATTAGCTTTAACTATTGCGGCTTTACCTTTCAACAGCTTGAATGCAGAAAAATCGCATCAATACAACACTGTTGTAACCACCAATGTCCTTACTGTCGTTGCAGTTGAAAGTCCAACAACAGTATTTAACGATGGTCAATTTTTACATGGCTTTGGCTATGACCTAGCGCGTAACTATGCGCAAAGCTTAAATGTAAAACTTGATTTTAAAACTGTCCCAGACAATGCTACTGCATTGAAATGGGTTGCTCAGGGCAAAGCCAATCTTGCCATGACCACAGCAAATCTCGCTGCAATTGAAAACAAACAACTTGTTTCTTTTTCAGCAAGTTGTGGCGATCAGGCTAGCCTGAGCAAGAATGGTTTAAATCCTGAATTAAACTGGGTATTTAAACAAGCAGACGATCCACTCACTTTAACAGCGAGTGGTTATGTATGTCAGAGTAAGCAGACGGGTACGACCCAACAGCTAGCTTCATTTTATAATCGTAATGTTGTAAAACCAGAATCATGGTCAACGATTCAGAAAGATCTGAAACAACGCTTACCGATTTATAAAGCTAGCTTTAAACAAAGTGCATCTAGATACAATTTAGATTGGCACTTACTCGCAGCGATTGGCTATCAGGAGTCTTATCTTAAACCGACCTCAGTCTCTCCCACTGGTGTTCGTGGTTTAATGATGTTGACCAATAACACAGCTCGAGCCATGGGTGTGAGTAATCGTTCTGATCCGAACCAAAGTATTCAAGGCGGTGCCAAATATTTTGATTTGATGCTAGACCAGTTCTCTAACGTTCCTTACCCAGATCGTAACTGGTATGCATTGGTAGCTTATAATATGGGCCCTGGCGCAGTCAGCCAGATCCAGAAGCGTATCCGTGCCCAAGGCAAAGATCCGAATCAATGGGTGAACTTATACGATCACTTGCAGCGCAATCAGGCGCGTAATGGCCGTTATAAGCAAGCGCTACAATATGTCACGCGTATTCGTACTTATTTAGAGCATATCAAAACCAATAGTCGTATTGATGTCTAAATTTAAGGCAATAAAAAAGCTTACCTCAGGGTAAGCTTTTTTATATGAAAAGAATTTAAGCAGTTTGCTCAAGTACTTTCTTAAATAAATCTTTTTGCTCTTGGCTTGGCTTCGCTGTTTGTAAAGCCATAAGCTGAGACATATCACCTTGAACCTTGATTTTACCCGTCATGAATGCTTGCATTGCAGCAGCCATGTCAAACTCAAGGAATACTTTACGTAAAGTTTCAGCATCCATGTTCAAAGTTGTTTTAGCATTTGAAGATAAACCTTTTTGGATTTTACCCGCATCTAAAGCTAACTCTGTATTACCAGCTGCATCTGTTACAACCAAGTTAATCGCTAAATTCGCAAGCGCAGGTGGCAAGTTTAAATCACCAGCTTCAGCAGTAAGTTTTTCAACAGTTGCAAACCAATCATCAGTTAAAAATGCAGCCATGATTATTCCTCAAATGTATTTGTTCAATTTCTTGTGTCATCTATCCAGACGACATCTCATGAAGCAATTTGCTTGTGCCCTGTTATAGCATGTAATTTTTATTTTAGGCTATGATTTTTTGTACGCGGGATTCAATTTTTAAATTTTTTATAAAAAAAAGGTACTTAACCAGTACCTTTTCAAAAAGTTTTACACTTTACTCTGCTGCAAAACTCAGGTTGACCACATCAAGACGGTTCTTCATCTCTTCTGGATCCTTCATATCAAACTCGCGTTGACCATCTAAAGCCTCAAAGTCGAATAACTCACGGTCTGCCAGTTGCGATGGAGAAACGTTCTGTAACGCACCGAAAATGCTGTGCAAACGTTTTGGATGTTGCTTGTCCCATTCACGTAACATGTCATTGATAATGGCACGCTGTAAGTTTTCTTGTGAACCACACAAATTACATGGAATGATCGGGAACTGACGTAATTCAGCATACTTGATGATGTCCTTCTCTTCGACATAAGCCAAAGGACGGATCAAGATATTCTTTTTATCAGAAGATAGAAGTTTTGGCGGCATCGCTTTCAAACTGCCACCATGGAATAAATTCAAAAAGAATGTTGCCATGATGTCATCGCGATGGTGACCCAACGCCACTTTAGTCGCGCCGATTTCCTGTGCAAAGCCATAGAGTGAGCCACGGCGTAAACGTGAGCATACCGCGCAATAGGTCTTACCTTCAGGCGTTAAACGCTTGGTAATGGTATAGGTATCTTTTTCCAGAATGTAATATGGAATATTGTTCTCTTCCATATAACGTGGCAAGACATCTTCAGGGAAACCCGGCTGTTTCTGATCCAGATTGACCGCAACAACATCAAAGTTAATTGGCGCAATACGCTTGAATTGCAACAAGATATCAAGCATGGTATAGCTGTCTTTACCACCAGACACGCACACCATGACCTTGTCACCCTCTTCGATCATGTTGTAATCACGAATTGCATGCCCCACCTGACGACGAAGTTTTTTCAACAGGCGATAATACGCCGAACTTGTCGGAAGCTCTGGCTTGAAATTAAATCCTTGGTTGGACTCCACTGGCGCGTACATAGACGTGATTTACTCATAAACAAAAATACCGCGCGATTTTATCTCATTCCGAAAAAATGCGCATCTAAAGAATTTTTCAATTTCTTTCAATCGTCATATTTCAGTTTCATACTGGTAAAATTCTGATCAAAATAATCCAGAATGGCCTAGATCGCTTATATTTCAAACTTTTCCACAGTTGTCCACAAAAGCTGTGGATAAATTTGTGGATTTCTTAGCTATTGACAAACTGCTTTTATCTTAAAATAAGGCTTCCCATTAAATTGATCATTTTTTAACCAATCATTTTATGCAATTAAAATCAATAACTTATATAAGTCAAGACTTACTTTTTAAAAAAAATTTTTTAATTTTTTTTGCTGAACATTCGAACAAATTGACTTGATTTTTGTCTGACACTAAAAAATAAAAAAATTGTAGCAAAAGATCTTTTTTTACATTTTTTTGTTAAACTGCCACATGAAACTTATGCTCATCCTTTCGCGAATATTATAACGATGAACAAAACAACTTATTTTTTTGCTGTTTGCTTGGGAACAATCGGTTTTTTTAATGGTACAGCATCAAGTTATGCTGGGCAGACGATTTATCAATTTAAAGATGATAATGGTACAACGCTACTCACCAATAAGAAGAAAGCAGAGTACAGTCATTTAAAAGTCGTTAAAGCAACTTATTATCCCGACAGCAATATTCATAGCTATAGTAACTGGGGTGCGAGTGAAGCCTCTGTACTGCCAAGCTATAGCCGTAATAAAAATGCATTTGACCAACTGATCCGTCAGGCCGCTCAACAGCACGGGATTTCTGAGGGCTTAATCAAAGCGGTCATGCATACCGAGTCTGGATTTAATATCAAGGCCCGTTCTCCCGTGGGCGCTCAGGGTCTCATGCAGCTTATGCCTGCAACAGCGCGCCGATTTAATGTCAGTAATGCTTATGATCCGCAACAAAACATTTTTGGCGGTGCCAAGTATCTAAGCTGGTTACTGAAACGTTTTAATGGTAATACCCAATTGGCCATTGCTGCCTATAATGCGGGTGAAGGCAATGTGGATAAATATGGCGGCATTCCCCCATTTCGCGAAACGCAAGATTATGTCCGTCGTGTCACCAGCCGTTATCAAAATCTTTATGCTTCTGGCTTAGGCACTTTTACAGATTCAAGTAACAACAACCAAGTACTGGCTCAATCAGCAAATTACAGCTCATCATCGAATAATATTGCTGAACGGCCCCCAGCACCCAAACAATATAACCGTCAGATCATTACCCTTGCAGATGGAACCTTTACCGATGCCCCATCTGGTACCTATACCACCACCAATGCCACTGCATCGGCCCGAATACGTCTCAGTAATTAACAATTCAGGCCATCCATTCTCATAGAATGATTTTGCCTGTTATTTTTTAGACAAAACAGCTTTTAAGTCCCTGTTTCACAGCCAGTTCATAATTTTATTGACTAAATGTATCTACGCCCATTTTTTTCTTGAATTTTTAGGGTTCGCCCTGCATATTAGCGTTATGATTTATAATTTATAAATCAGATCACTTTTTCTTTATAAGAGGGTTTTCTCAATGATGCGGATTGGTTTGTTCTTGCTAACCAACCTCGCGGTACTGGTTGTAGCTGGCATTATCTTGTCACTCTTCGGTGTCGGTAGTTACCATGGCGCGGGTGGCTTGAATCTAGGCAACCTACTGGTCGTCTGTTTTGTCTTTGGTATGGTGGGTTCTATTATTTCCCTATTCATGTCGAAGTGGATGGCTAAAAAAACCACTGGGACAGAATTAATTGACCCAAATGCACCCCGTAGTCAAGCAGAAGCTTGGTTATTACAAGAAGTGGCGCAATTATCTCAACGTGCAGGTATTAACATGCCTGAAGTGGGTATTTTCCCTTCTTACCAATCCAATGCATTTGCGACAGGTTGGAATAAAAATGATGCTTTGGTAGCTGTTTCAACAGGTCTACTCGAGCGTATGAACAAAGATGAACTTCGTGCTGTACTGGCTCACGAAATCGGTCACGTTGCAAATGGTGACATGGTGACCCTTGCGCTGATCCAAGGTGTCGTCAACGCCTTCGTGATGTTCTTTGCACGTATTGCAGGTGACTTCATCGACCGTAACGTATTTGGTCGTGAAGATGGTGAAGCACCAGGTCTTGCTTATTTTGCCATTACGATTGTACTCGACATCGTATTCGGTATTTTGGCTTCTACCATCGTGATGTGGTTCTCTCGTCAACGTGAATATCGCGCAGACGAAGCTGGCGCACGTTTAGCTGGTAAACAGGCCATGATTTCTGCACTACTTCGCTTACAAGCAGAGTCAGAAATGCCAGATCAAATGCCGAAAGAAATGAAAGCATTTGCGATTACGGAAGGTAAGGAACAAGGCTTTAGCTTAGCGGCTTTATTCCAGACCCACCCAACCATTGAACAACGTGTTGCTGCATTACAGCAATTAAACGTTCAATAATCAGTATCAGATAAACGATAAAGCCTCCACAATGGAGGCTTTATTTTTGCCTAATCATCTAGTGCGATTGGAAGGATTGATAAAATTGCCACAGATAACTAAAGCCAGCCCACACCGCCAGCACCAGTAAAATCACCACTGCAATTCCCAATAGATCTGGAATTCGTAACCAGATCCAGCTCACCACCGGATTACGCCAAAAGGCAGAAGTTTTCTGTTTTTGCTCAAGTGACTCATGTAGAAATGGATGAACCACATGAATATCGCTGTGTACCTGATATTCATCACGAATATGTGCATGCACAATCTCAAGTGTCTTGCGGCTCGGACGTATAAATACGTCAAATACGGTCCCGACAATCGGTACGAAACCGACCAGCATATCCATGATCGCCAGTTTCACCACGCCTTTGAGCTTATGTTGTGGTACGCCCACTTCTCTGGCTTTTTTAAAGGCATATAAGGTCAGGATAAAACCGGCAATATCTCCGGCAAATGGAATCGTACTCAATGCAGCATCCGCCCCCACGCCCTGCTTGGTAAATGGTATGCGAACCAAGCTGTCCATGGTGTTGGCGAATTTTGCCAAATCACGCTCTACTGCGATGGCTTGCTGCTGAGTTAGTTTTTTTTGTTCTGGATAATCAGTCATTCACTCAACCTAAAAACGATGTTTATCTTTGAGAATAAAGTAGTTTTTAGGTTTTGTCGGTACAATTATTATTACGGCCTAGAATAAAATCATCGAGGCAATAAATAAGTAAACAATTACCCCTGTCGCATCACAAATCGAAGTGACCAGAGGCGCTGAAGCACTGGCTGGATCAAGCCCTGCTTTATTTAAAATAAAAGGTAAGCTCATCCCGATCAGACACCCCATCAACACAATTCCCATCATACTTAATGCAAGAACTAGAGCCACCATTTCGTCACCGCGGAAATAACCCAGTAGTGAAACAGCCACCGCCATGGTTCCACCTAAACACAGGGCTACCAGACTTTCCCGACCTAGTAACGAGAACCAGTCTTTAAATTGAACATCTCCTGTTGCCAAAGCACGTACCATCAATGTGGAAGATTGAGAACCCGCATTTCCGCCACTCCCCACCAGCAATGGCAAGAAGAATACCAGTACTAAATTCTGCGCAATTACATCTTCATAGTGCGCAATCCCGATCCCAGACAATAAACTTCCAAACACCAAGAAAACCAGCCAGAACACGCGTTTCTGGTAAAGCTGTAAAATTGGTGCAGATTTAATGCTAAGTTTGGATGATGCATCAACCGCCCCGACTTTTAAGAAGTCTTCGGTGGCCTCTTCACTGGCAACATCCATCGCATCATCGTAGGTCACGATCCCGACCATCATGTCATGGTGGTCAATAATTGGTAACGCCAATAGATCATAACGTGCAATAGTTTTGGCGACTTCATCCTGATCGGTATCGACATACGCGGTCAGGACATTGGTTTCCATCAATTCATTAATATTCTGTTCTTCAGCCGCCAGAATTAATTGTTTAAGAGATAAAACCCCAAGGATTTTTCTGGCCTGGTCCAGCACATAGGCAAAATAAATCGTTTCAGTATCAGGCGCTTCCAGACGCAACATTTTAATCGCATCTTTCACGCTGATATTAGGCTTGAGCGTGGCGTATTCAGAACTCATGATCGCCCCTGCTGTTCCTTCCAGATAAGAAGAAAGCTGGCGAATATCTTCCCTTTCAGCCTGAGCTAAAGCAGGCAATAAGGTATTTTGTTGCTCCTGATCCAGACACTTGAACACATCGGCGCGCTTATCCGAAGACATCTCGCCAATAATTTCTGCCAGAATATGTCTCGGCATGGCTTTGGCAAGTTTGACCTGTTCATTGGGTGGAAGATAAGAAAAAACGTAAGCACGCTCAGGTAAATGGGTGAGCAATAGTTGGCTTTGCTCTACAGAGAGCTGGGTTAAGACATCGGCAATATCCACTGCCCGAAAAGTCTGTACAGATGCGAGTGCAAGTTCAATATGATTATTTTTGAGTGCGTCGCTTAATAGATATAAAAAATTATTGTAGCTCATGTCAGCCTCTTCACTACAAATGATCTGCAATGAAGAACTACAAGCAGCTTATTGGTTTACTGCTAAATAGAAAGCTTCATGCAGATTTTGATGAATATAAAAATGTGTAATCTGGGATAAATTACAACTCTGCGTGTCCATTTAGGCAATCAAACCTCATTAGACCGTTTATACGGCACGGCAATACTACAAATTTTTTTTAATATTCTCAACTTACTCAACAAAAATGAACAATTCCTGTCTCATCTTGATCAATAAATCATTCATTTCTGTTGAGGTACTGAAGCCATTTTATTTGATCGCTTCAACCTTTTGTTTAGGTTTAAACCAACTGGTTACCAGCACATACATAAAAGGAATGAAGATCAGTACCAGTATCGTACCAAAAACAACCCCGCCAAATACGCTATAACCAATTGCCTGTCGGCTCAATGCGCCTGCGCCACTCGAAAACATAAGCGGGATAACACCCGCACCAAAGGCAATCGAGGTCATCAAAATTGGACGTAAGCGTAAGCCTGCTGCACGTAAGGCGGCTTCCAACGGCGCTTGCCCCTGTTGTTGCAGACTGGCTGCGAACTCAACCATTAAAATGGCATTTTTACATGACAAACCAATCGTGGTGAGTAAGGCAATCTGGAAATAAATATCGTTGGCAAACCCAAATAGATAACTGAATAAAATCGTTCCACCGACACCTAGAGGAATTGCAGCCATCACCACAGAAGGAATTGACCAACTTTCATACAGTGCTGCAAGACACAGGAAAATAAAGGCGACAGAAATGAGATAGAGCCAGATCGCCTGATTGCTGGATTCCTGCTCCTGATAAGATAATCCGCTCCACGCCAATCCGACATCAGGCATTTTATCAACCAGTCCCTGAATGGCCTGCATCCCTTGTCCACTACTGAAACCATTGGCTGCATCCGCTTCGGCACTCATTGCTGGATAGCCCATAAAACGTTCTAGCATTGGTGGGGCACCTTGCCATCCAATCTGACTAAACTGTGAAAATGGCACCATTTGCCCATTGGCATTTTTCACATACCAGTAATTGAGATCTTCTGGCTTAGAACGATATGGTGCATCACCTTGTAAATACACGCGCTTGATCCGACCACGATCAATAAAGTCATTGATATAGCTACCGCTCCAGGCCGTCGATAAGGTGCGATTAATTTCACTGACATTTAGGCCATGGATCATTGCCGCTTTATGGTTAATCTTGATATTCAGAACCGCCTGATCGTCGTTGCCTTTTTTATCTAGGTTGTCGACGGAATCCAGTGCATTGCCCTGTTGCTGTAAATCCTGAAAAGAAGATAACAGACTTTGTCTACCTAAGCCTTTGGTATCCTGTAGCCAAAAATCGATCTTATCCGAGTTACCTAATCCGCGAATCACAGAAGGCATTAACACCATAATGCGTGCCTGATTATTCTGCGAAAAATACTTCATTGCACGCGCACGAATTTGCTGGGCACTATTTTCCACACCCTTTCGATCATCCCAATGTTTTAATGAAACAAAGGCCTGCCCAAGATTTTGTCCAGTTCCCGAAAAGTTGCGTCCATGAATCACCATCACCCCATTTAAGTTGGCTTTTTCATGTTCGAGAAAATAGTCGGAAATGTATTTGCCGACCTCTTCCGTTTTACTCATCGGTGTCCCTTCTGGTAAACGGAATTGTACCCCTAAAGTTCCCTGATCTTCTTGAGGTAAAAAGCTGGTTGGCAACTCACGATAGACCCAGACAAAGCCGCCAATCAGGATTGCGATACCAATCAAGGAAATACTTTTTACACTGATGACTTTCTTAGACACGTTCAGATAACGTGTTTTGATATAGTCGAGCCCATTATTAAACATAACCGCCCAACGCGCTTGCTTATGTTGGGGTTTCAGCAAAATGGCACACAACGCTGGTGTCAGGATCAAGGCCACCAATAAAGACAGTCCCATTGCAACCACTAATGTAATGGAGAACTGTCGATAAATAATGCCTGTCGCACCACTAAAAAAGGACATCGGGATAAAAACGGCGGTCAGCACTAAGGTAATCCCGACCAATGCGCCACTAATTTCCTGCATCGATTGAATAGAAGCCTCTTTGGCACTGAGCTGCTGTTCATGCATGAGACGTTCAACGTTCTCAACCACAACAATCGCATCATCGACCAGCAAACCAATCGCCAGCACCATGGCAAATAAGGTCAGTGTGTTAATACTCATACCTAAAACGGCCAATACCGCAAAAGTACCTAAAATCACCACAGGAACGGTGATCGCGGGAATCAAGGTCGCACGCCAGTTTTGCAAGAAGATGAACATCACCAGCACGACCAGACCGATGGCTTCAATCAGGGTGGACACCACTTGTGACATAGATTCTTTAACGAATGGCGTGTCATCCCGTGGATACATCACGAAATAGCCTTCTGGTAAAGTTTTTTCCAGACGGGCAACTTCTTTATACACCGCATCGGCGACCTGCGTCATATTGGCGCCAACACTCAAAGACAGTGAAAGACCAGACCCAGGATAACCATTCAAACGGTTAAAAACCTGATAATTTTCTGCCCCGATCTCAACACGCGCGACATCTTTTAAATAGATAAAACTGCCATCACTATTAGCTTTAATAATAATATTTTCAAATTGCTCAGGCGTTCGAAGCAACGAGCCTGCAGTGACTTTGGCATTCAAGTATTGATCACTTGCTGCAGGTAAATCTCCAATCGCACCAGCAGCCACTTGCGTATTCTGATTTTCGATCGCAGTTCGGACATCACTGACTTGAAGCTGATAACGTTCCAGTTGTTGCGGGTCCAACCAGATCCGCATGGCATATGGCGAACCAAATACACTGACTTCGCCAATCCCTTCGATCCGGCTCAGATTCAGTTCAAAATTATTGGTAATATAATCTGAAATATCAAGATTGGTTGATCGACCAGATTTGTCACCGACCCCAATCACCAAAAATGAATCACTCAAGGACTTACGAACATTGACGCCTTGTCGTTGAACATCATCGGGAAGACGGTTAATCGCCCCATTGACTGCATTTTGTACCTGAACCTGTGCCTGATCAGGATCAGTACCTTGCTCAAAGAACAAACTGATTCGGCTATTACCACTGGCATCACTGCTAGAACTAAAATAGAGCAGATGATCAATGCCTTTAATTTGTTGTTCTAGAACCTGCGTCACACTATCTTCAACCGCTTGGGCATCGGCACCACTATAGTTAGCCGCAACAGTAATTCGGGGAGGAGCAATATCGGGATAACGTTCTACTGGCAAATTCAAAACTGCAAATAGGCCAACAGCCATCACAATAATTGCCAGTACAGTCGCAAAGATAGGACGATGAATAAAAAACTTAGATAGCATGGCTGTTTATTCCATTAGCGAAACAGTCAATTTTTCAAAAAGATAGGCAAATACAGGCACTTTTCAGAATATGATCATTACCGAGCTGACAGGCAAACACCATCCCTATTAACATATCATTTCAAAAAGCGTAAATTACGGAGAAATAATGAATTTCAGGTTATTCGCAATAAAAATTAATGCGTTAGCTTTGCAATAATTCAACAGCTTAACTGTGCTAATCAATTTAATTTGCTGTGCAATCAAAGACTTCTTAATTTTGAATTGACACGCCCCCCACTTAAACCGATATTAGCACGCTTAGTTAATCTCCCCCCATTGTATTAGGCATATATGAAGGCCAGCTTAAAAAACTTGAATATTCTGCTGCTGATCTTACTGCCAGCCTTGATCACAGGCGGCTTATTGATTGCGGTTGGTAATCTATCTGATGGTTTAAGACTTGGCTTTTTATCATTGCCTGGTGTGCTTTTTATTTATCTGGCGATTAGCAGACAAAAAATCTATTGGTATATCCTTGCAATTATCTGGTGGTTTTTGGCTTGGTTAGATGCCTTGCTTCGCTCAAGCACATGGCTTTTATTTAATAGTGATAATGAAGCCTATTTCATTATTGAGGCACTTGCCAATACGAATCGTCAGGAGAGTCTGGAGTTTTTTCAGCTTCATCTGGGTACCATGCTCACTGTGGCGGCAGGACTATTTGCATTAGTCATCCTGTATAGTGTTGCTGTTTTCAAGCTGGTTAAACCAGTTCATTTTAGCCAACTCTGGCAAAGTCGAATTTATCGTGGTTGTATTATTTTACTGGTCTTACTGGCAACCACCAGTTATCTGATGAAACCATCACGTAAGGTACATCCGATTGTATTCTGGACTGACTATCAGGCCAAAATTCAGGATTTCAAAGATCGCATTAAACAACATAAAAATGTCCATCAACAATGGGACAAAAGTGCCAAGCAAAATCTGGTATTAACAGAACAGGCAAAAGGTAAACAGACCCATGTACTGGTACTTTCTGAAAGTTTAACCAGTTTAAATCTAGGCGTCTGCGGCTACCCTCGCAATACCACACCTGAGCTAGCAAAACGACTGGATGAGATTAAGGTCTTTTGTAATGCTTTCTCTCCTTCACCGTCTACAATCAATGCATTACGTGTACTGTTAACCGAAAGCCCTGCTTCAGAACATAATAAATATTCATCTGAAAGTGTATTGGCCTATGCACGAGCAGCAGGATATAAAATTTACTGGCTCAGTAATCAAGACGATACTTACTTATCTTCATTATTTGGTGCCTATGCCGATAAAGCAGTCTATAAAAATAAACGCTCTGGTCGTAGTAGTACCTCTTTAGATGAATCACTCATTCCAGATTATCAACAAGCTCTTGCTGATCCTGAGCCGAAGAAACTGATTATTCTTCATCTTATCGGTGCCCATCCAAACTATAAAGAGCGTTATCCAGCTGCATTTAACCGGTTTACAAGTGAAAGTAACGATGCCGTAGAAACTGATCTAAAAAATAGAGATATTGATCCGTGGATTCGTTCACTGCGTAACGATTATGATAATGCTGTCTTATATGAAGACTCATTACTCAGTCAATTCCTAGATGATTTAAGAGCAGATGCTACACCAGATTTTAGATCTTTTACGATGGTTTCTGATCATGGCAATGAAGTCGGACATGAAATTGATTATGCAGGTCATAGCCCAAATACCAAAGCAGGTTATCAAGTGCCTGTGATCATGTGGTCAGATCGCTTACAGAGTACCGGTGTAGATCAGGCAAAGACCTTAAATACCGCTGAACTAGACAATAATCTGATGCGCATCATGGGACTGAAAGACAAATCATCCCCATCTCACACCTATTGGCTTGATGACAATTATGATTTCACCCCAGAAGCCAACTGGCCTTATTGGAAGAAATAGCTCGTCATTATCTAATTGTTTTTGAATCCAGTTTGAATATAAGGCCAAACTGGATTTTTTATTTCAGTGTGACTGCTTTTAAAATTCTTAATATTTTCATAAAACCATCATCTCACTGTCATGTGTTTGATAACTTCCACACTCAAACTAGCCGCTTGAATATAAAAACACATGAGCTTATCTATGTTTAAAAAAGCAGTTCTTTGTCTAAGCCTGATCAGCCTTGCTGGTTGCAATGATGACAATAACAATCAAAACAATACCACACAGCCTGATTACCAACTTCCTAAAATTCTCGTGGTAGGACATCGCGGTGCCAGCGCATTACGTCCAGAACATACGCTTGCTTCGTATCAAAAAGCGATTGATGACGGTGCTGACTTTATTGAACCAGATCTGGTATCAACCAAAGATGGGATTCTGGTTGCCCGTCATGAAAATGAAATTGGCGGTACCACCAATGTTTCAACCCTGCCACAATTTGCAGACCGAAAAAAAACCAAAGTGATTGATGGCGTGACTTTAGAAGGTTGGTTTACTGAAGACTTTACATTAAACGAATTACAACAACTGAAAGCACGCGAGCGTATTCCACAATATCGTCCTGAAAACCAGAAGTATAATGATCTCTATACTATTCCGACATTAGAACAAATCATTGAACTTGTAGACGCACATTATAAGAAAACTGGCAAAATCATTGGTCTTTATATCGAAACCAAACACCCAACCTATTTTCAAAAACAAAATTTGGCAATGGAAGACACACTTCTTAAAACGCTATCTAAATATAAATATACTCGGGATATCGCACCGATCTATTTGCAGTCTTTTGAAGTGGGCAATTTAAAATATTTAAAAAACCAGTTAGATCTACACAAAAGCGTGAAACATGCTCAACTGATCCAGCTTTATGATGCGCCTGATACCCAACCTGCTGATTATGTCGCGGAAAATAATCCGAAAACCTATGCAGATTTGGCAACAGCAAGTGGTTTAAAAGATGTTGCTACATATGCCAATGGCGTCGGCCCATGGAAACCTTATATTATCGACCAAGAAACCATGCAAACCACGTCCTTTGTTAAAGATGCACATCAAGTCGGCTTAAAAGTACATCCATATACTTTCCGCCCTGAAAATAATTACCTACCAGCGACGTTAAAATGTAGTGCAGATAAAGCCAAAGAAGCAGAACGTTGCGCAACAGGCTCAATCAAGGAAATGCAGCTGTATTTCAAAGCAGGGGTGGATGGTATCTTTACTGATGATCCAGCACTGGGTCGCCAAGCAGTACAAAGTTATCAAGCCACTGCAAAATAAACCTTGCTTCAAATTAAGGGCAGCCTGAGCTGCCCTTGTTTATGCATGACCAAGTTGTTTTTGTTTGACCTGTTCCCATTGCCACCAGCCATAAGCAGCCAGTCCAACAAAGGCAGCATATAAAGCTGCGGTTAAAAACAGCTCTTTATAACTAAACATCCCGACATAGAAAATGTTGACGAAGATCCATAAGATCCAGGTCGCAATATGTTTACGACTGGTCCAGTAAGTTGCCAATAAACTAAATGCCACCAGTTGCGAATCCAGCATTGGTACCGCAGCATCAGTAAAATGCTTGAGAATAAGACCAAACAGGAAACCACCCAGCACGGCGAGGCCGAGTTGTAGCAGTACAGTTTTAGTGGCAATCGTTTCAATCCGAATCTCATGATCTTGGCGTTTACCTTTTAACCAATAATAAAAGCCATAAATATTCATCAGGATAAAGAAGAATTGTAGAAGTGTTTCTCCATATAATTTGACCGTAAAGAAAAAACAGGCATACAGCGCACAGGCAATAAAATTAAACCACCAACACCACATATTCCGTCGGATGGTCAAAGTTACACCAATAACACTAATAATCACTGCAATAATTTCTAGAGGAGACAAGAGCACACTTCTTTCATAATTGAATGGCATTATTATGGAAAAATATTCGATTTAAGCAATCACAAATTCTGCCTTTGCACTGATTATATTTTTATCTTTATTTGAGAAAATGCCTATTTTTCAAGCAGCCCCTATGCTATAAAAGATCATAACCATCTTCGAATGTCTTATATGTTTAAGCCTGAAGTTTCCTCTCTACGTCCAAATGCGATTGCGCATGACATTGCTGTCTATGCGGCATGGCGATGTGTCTACGCGTTACTGCGAGGGGACTTTATATATTTCAGATGATGACACTCTAAAACATCAATTGAACTCAAAGGTCGCCTCTGTAGCGACCTTTTTTATTGTCTTAATTTTACCGTTGTTATAACAGGAATCATGCCATGACACAGTTACCCGAAAAGAATATTCTCTCCATGCCACAGCTACAACCGGCTGTAGCCCCTGTCACCCCTCGCCTTGCTACAGTCGGTCAATTCATTGCCGTGGTGCTGATCTGGTCTTTCACACCTTTAGCTGCCGTCTGGACAGTGCATGAAATTCATTGGGCGTGGGGATTATTCTTGCGATTTAGTCTGGCTATTCCACTGGCATTGGCATGCCTGCTTTATTTTCGCTTGAAACTGACGATCAATAAAACTGCGCTGCTGAGTTATAGTGCAGGGGCAATTGGACTGTTCGGCTCCATGACCTTTTGTTATCTGGGCGCAACACGCGTGTCTTCCGGCATGATCTCGATTATTTATGGGACAGCACCGTTATGGTCTGGGCTAATCGCAGTCTTTATTCTAAAACGCGAACATTTCCTCAAACGTCAATGGTATGGACTTAGCCTAGCTATTTTTGGGCTCTTTCTCACCTTAGGGATTGGTGCAGCACATATCCAGCTAGATACGCTCGGCGTCATTTATGAAATCATCGCCGTATTGCTCTATGTCCTGTCCATGTTTGCAGTTGCACAGATTGGTGCGGGAATTCACCCGATTATTCAGACAACAGGTTCAACTATCGTTTCATGGTTGGGATATCTATGTTTATTACCATTTTTCCTTAGCCATGCCCCCACCCAGCTCCCGAGTCTACAAACAAACTTGGCCTTGTTGTATAGCGCATTATTTTCGTCAGTACTGGCCATGATTTTTTACTTTCATTTGATCCAGAGACTGAACCCGACCACGGTGATGCTAATTACAATCTTAACACCCGTACTTGCGACTTGTTGGGGGATATGGTTCAACAACGAACCTTTGAGTTCGCATCTGGTTATTGGACTAATTTTTTTATGCTTCGGCTTATTTCTTTATGCTTATCGTCGAAAATAAGGTATAGATTAGGTTTTAAAACTGGCAGGTCAATCAATACGGCCTGTCAACAATAGTATCTATCAACAAGGCACAGTAAACTATCCCGATCACATCGTGATTTCTCAAAGATTTGCTCAAGGATGAAATAATCTATGCGTTCTTACGTCTTCTGGCTCTGCTTCAGTTTGTTGTTTGTCTTGCAAGGGTGTGTATATGCCACTTCGCAATCATCATCTGTTACAGGCAAAAGCGTCGAGTTAAAACAGCGCTATTATCAGGCAAAAACAATGGCACCTGATGGAACTGTACTGGCCTTTACGGTTTATCAACCCCATTTAAAACCAGGCCAGACAGCACCTTTAATTCTACATACGCACGGCTTTGGTCTCTCCCGGATGAAACGACCAGAACTGAGCTTGTATGGTTTCCTCTTGCCAACAGGTCAGGTCGCGAAAACTGCATGGCAGAATGGCTATTGGGTGATGAGTTATGACCAGCGTGGTCACGGCGATAGCCAAGGGAAAATTCGTCTGACTGATCCAGAGAAAGAAGCCCAAGATGTCATCACCATGATGAATTGGGCAGAAAAAAACTTGCCGCAACTGGCGACAAACCAACATGGTGTGCGTACAGGCATGATCGGTGAGTCGTATGCTGGTGGCGTGCAATATATTGCTTCGGCGCTTGATCGCCGATTACAGGCCATCGTTCCTGTCACCACTTGGTATGACATCATGAATAGCCTTGCACCGAATGGTG
Source organism: Acinetobacter sp. BIGb0102 (assembly GCF_003815055.1). Taxonomy (NCBI): domain Bacteria; kingdom Pseudomonadati; phylum Pseudomonadota; class Gammaproteobacteria; order Moraxellales; family Moraxellaceae; genus Acinetobacter; species Acinetobacter sp. BIGb0102. Next base: position 29,224 of record NZ_RKQE01000014.1, on the reverse strand, counting down.
TACCGAAAAGTAACTGGATCGGTTTTCTCAACCTGATTGGAGATTGGTGGAACTGGAATAAGTTTGATCCCGAACTCAAACAGGCTTATCTTGAAACGCAACAAGGTCAACTTAAAACATCGACCTATAATTTTCTAAAAACCCATCAAGCCAGCTGGTTTTGCAATCACGCACAGGCACCTCAAGCCGATGCACTGATTATTCAGGGTTTTAGAGATATCCTGTTTCCATTTAACGAAGGCGTAAAAGCAGCCCAATGTATCCAGCATGCTCAGCATGAAGTTCATTTGATTGGCGTACAGGGCGGGCATTTACAGCCTTTTGCACAGCATTCACCTCGAGGCAATACGCCATTTTGGTATATTGGTAAATCAGTGACCTGTGGTGATCAGCAATCCTATAACCTGCAAAAAACCATATTGGTCTGGTTCAACCAAAAGTTGAAAGATCAAGCACCCGTAACCACCCTACCAGAGGTATGTGTAGATCAAAGTCCTGTAACAACCTTAAATGATCTAACTGCAACAAACGCCTACACATTGAATAAAATATGGATAACGCCGACTGCAACTCAAGCAGTATTTGTGCCCATCCATACCGCGACCCAGCGTAGTTATATTACAGGTGCTCCACTACTCTCTTTAAAGGTAGAAGCACCATCTAAAGTAGATCCGACTCTATTTATCTCTGTTGCCATTAAATCCAAAGTCACAGGAAAATATGACGTTTTAAATGATCAAACTGCGCCGTTTAATGCTGTCCGAAAACAAAGTTATGATCAGATGATTCACGGCATAACTCAACTGGATGCACAACATTCCACGATTGAGTTACCCAGTATCAATGGGCAATTGAATCAAGGCGATACGCTAGGTTTACTCATCAATACACAGAGTATTTATTATCAGAAAATAAAACAGCCTAAAATTGAAGCATGGATTTCAGGACAAATTGTTTTACCTAAACTTTGGAGTGAAGCTGCTTCAAAATAATTATTTTTATCAAAAAACCAGCGAGAGTGAATTCTACCACTCTCGATTGGCAATCAATTCTTCCATTTCAATATCCAGATAACCGACATCTTGCACCACCATCATCATGGCTTCAGCAATATAATCTGCGGCAGTGTCATCTAAACTTGAATCTAGATCTTCAAATTGCGGTTTCATTTCGTTAATTTCGATCATGGTTTGATGCGCAAAACGATAGATTTCCGTTTCAGATAAGTCAGTACGGCTCACCTTTTTTGAAAACTTCTGGATATGCTGTTTCACTTCAGCAACGAGAATATCGGGATAATATTCATCGTCAAACATGGGGAGGAGTAAATCTTCAAACATAAAAAATAATATGCCAATAAAACGCCATGCTTATAACATAATCTAACCAAAATCACGATATTTAGACATAAAAAAAGCGGTTTTCCGACCGCTCTTTGGAACAATGCCTCTAACCCCTTATTTATAAAACAAGTTGCTGAGCATATTTCGAAAGCTGTTCAAAGCTAATGGAGGCGCCACCACAAACAATCACTAAAGCATTTTCCTGCGGCATAAAATTAATTTTTTGATCATATAAAATAGATAAGGTTGCACCGCAGGCGGGCTCAACCAGTGTGCGATGGTCATCCAAAAACTTCAAACATGCGTTCACTGCCGCTTGATCAGACACGGTGATCCCTTGAACATTGTGGTTTTGCGAAATCATAAATGCATTTTCACAGACTTGCTTCGCTGCCAATGTTGTCGCAACTCCCGTCACTTCATCTAGTTTTATATGTTTCCCTAACTTCATTGAGTTATTTAAAGAAGCGGTTCCATGGGTTTCAATCGCATAAATCGGAATATCTAAATGATTCTGAGTTAAACCTTGATGAATACCAGAGATCAAACTGCCACCGCCTACAGACAAAATAACCGCACTAGGATGAATGCCTTCAGCAATCACTTCATCAATAATATGTGCAACCCCATCCCAAAGATATTGATCATCAAATGGATGAATATAAACGGCCTTTTCATTGACATATGAAAGTGCCAACTCATTCGCTTCCATCCATGAATCATCATGAACAATGACCTCGGCACCCTGCTGCACCATCAAATCAATCGCTTTTTGCGAGGTTGTTTTAGGTACCACAACAGTGACGGGAATATTCAACATATTGCCCATATATGCCACTGAAATACCTGCATTGCCCCCAGAAGAACTAATGAATTTCTGCGCACCCTGTTCTACATATTTTAGACAAGCATTCCCGATACTACGCTGCTTAAATGAACCCGTCGGTTGTGATGATTCCATTTTCAACCAGACATTACAATTATTCAGTTCACTTAATTGACTCGACTTAATAAGTGGTGTTTTTATACTTAGTGTCACTTTTTATTCCTAATATAATGATTTTCCTATTAAATATAACATCGTTTTAAATCTTTCTTTAACCGTTTGATTCATTTCTCTGGGCATTTTTGATAGTGAATTTGACCAAACATTATCATTATTCAGCTCACTTAACTGAGATATGCTGAATATCATTCCCTTTAGCGGAAAATCGATATGAGTCACGGCCAGAAACATTACTGTTTCTGACCATTGCCCCAAAACAAGCTTTAGTCCTTTTTCGCACTTAAGCTTTTGGCAATCTTCGCCAACTCGACAAACTCCTCTCGCATTTGATAAGGATCAGGTTTCGCTGATTGTTGTGCCAATTGGATAATTTGATCCCATCCCAATGTACCATTGTACTGCCCGCCTTTTAACTGCTGGGCATAAGAAGCAACTGCGATCGCAAAACGTGTATCATTATTGGCTTGAGCAAGGGCCTTACTTTCAGCTTTTACAGTTTGGTTTAAAAGAATACTTTTTTGCTGATTTGGCAGCTTATAGCGCAGATTTACAAAAGCATACTCAGACTTTTTCGCTGGCTCTGTTTTTGCCGATGCCTGATAGCGTGAATCATTAAGCCAGCCCTGTTGACCGACTGGAACGATTTCATAAATAGCCGTGACATTATGTCCAGCGCCAATATCCCCTGCATCAACTTTATCGTTATTGAAATCTTCCTGTTTTAACATCCGATTTTCATAACCGACTAAACGATATTCTTTTACGGTTGCTGGATTAAATTCGACCTGAATTTTGACATCCTGAGCAACGGTTGCAAGCGTTGAAGAAAGCTGACGTTGTACCACTTTTTTCGCTTCATTTTTATTGTCGATATAGCTGTAATTGCCATCGCCTGCATCCGCCAGTTGTTCCATCAACTGCTCATTGTAGTTTCCTGTACCAAAACCTAATGTCGTTAAAGAAATACCACTTTTACGCTTCTCAGCCACCATGCCTTTTAAGGTACTAAAATCAGTAATACCGACATTAAAGTCACCGTCCGTCGCCAGTAAAATACGGTTAATGCCATTTTTCACAAAGGCTTTTTCAGCCTGCTTATAAGCCAGTTGAATAGCTTGCTCACCTGCGGTTGCACCACTTGCCTGTAATGCATTAATCACGGCCAATATCTTATCTTTTTGGTCACCAGCAGTTGGTTCCAGTACCAGCTTTTCACCGCTGGCATAAGTAATAATGGTGACTTTATCCTGCGCTCGAAGTTGCTCTGTCAGTAAACGCAAAGTTTGTTTAACCAAAGGCAGTTTGTCTGCTGCATCCATACTGCCCGAGACATCAACTAAAAATACCAGATTGGCAGGTGGCAATTGTTTAGTGCTTAAATCTTTGGCTTGAATCCCGATTTTGATCAGTTTGGCATTTTCTTTCCACGGCGAATCCACCGTTTCAGTCGTGACTGAAAATGGATGAATACTATTGGGTTGTGGATACTGATAATCAAAATAGTTAATCATCTCCTCGGCACGGATGGCATCGACAGGCGGTAAACGACCATCATTTAAGAAACGACGTGTGTTGGTATAGCTACCTGTATCCACATCGATACTAAAAGTTGAAACGGCTTGATCAGCAACACGGTGAACTGGATTGACCTCATTTTTTTGGTATTTTTCAGTGTTCTGTTCTAAACGTGGTCTTTCCATGGTCGGCATGACTGCAATATAAGATGCTGGTGCGATCATCTTACGCGTTTGTGCCAGTCGTTGATTTGACATGGTCATCGGTGCTGGCGACACAGGGATCGCAGTTTCAATTGCAGCTTGATCGTACTGTTTAACAGGTGTACTACACGCCGCCATCATACAGCTGAGTGCAGTTAAGAAGAATATTTTTGTTGACTGATGCATTATGAAAACTCCCCAATTCTAATTCGTTTTTTCAAATAAAGTCGCTATACAAAGAATTGTATGCAAAAAAAGAAAGATACACCGTATTCGAATGTATCTTTCAAGAATGGCTGATCAATGATCTAAACTGTTGTTTTACTCAATCGCATAATTGATGGTCACCACCACACGGGCAATTTTATTAATGGTGGCTTTGTCATAAGCGCCACCATAATCACTGTCATCATCCGAGCCACTTTCTGGCAGGATATAAAATGCACCTTGGCTGGCTGAACGCATCATCCCCACTTTCACACCACCCACTTTGGCAAACTCATTGGCACGGCTATAGGCATTCTTGGTGGCATTGGCAATTAAAGACATTTTGATTTCTTCCAGATTCGATACTAGATATTCAGGTTTCTGTTCAATTGCAATTCCTTTTTCATCAAGGAGATAAGCTTCTTTGGCCGCTTGTTCAATCTTTTTAATATCACGGCTCGCAATGACTAAGGATTGTAATGCCATATAGCCTTTAAACTCACGATTGATTCGCCCTTCTCCCATATTCACTTCTTCATAATAGGGCTGAGAACTTTTATTTCCTAGTTGCATATCAGCCGCTTTAAAACCATGCTCTACAAAAAAGCTTTGTAATTCTTTCATTTGTTGATCAAGCAATTGATACGCCTGCGGAATCGTGTCAGATGTGTGGCTTGTTTGTAAGTGAATCTCCCAGCGTGCTGAATCAGCCTGAATTGGTTTTTCAGCCAAGCCTTTGACTGTAATTGAATTTTTGGTGCTATTAAATTGTTTCAGTGCATAGCCCATGACACCAGCAGAAATAATAAATCCAAGACTCAGAATGAGTGCAAACACCCATAAACTTTTATATGTAATTGTTTTATTTTGCATTTTTAATATCACTTAGTTTATTTTATAGCCTTGTTATATTTAATCTGATCAGGCAAGTCAATAGAGCCCTTGCGCTCTACTGACATCTTAGTTGCTTTTAAGCCTGCATCATTTTCCAGACTTTTATCGCATCGCTCGTGGCTTTTACATCGTGTGCCCGAACGATACTTGCCCCTTGCTGAATACTTAAAAGGTGCCCTGTCACACTGCCCACTACACGCTCTTGAGCAGGTACACTATTTAAAGCTTCGCCAATAAAACGTTTTCGTGATAGGCCCGATAAGATCGGATAGCCCATTCGATTGAGCTTCCAAAACTCATTCAGTAATTGGAAATTTTGCTGTACATTTTTGGCAAAACCAAAACCTGGATCGATAATAATATTTTCAGGTTTAACTCCAACCGCAATGGCCTGATCCAGACGTTGTTGTAACTCCTGAATCACATCTTCGGTTACATCCTCATACTGATCCAACTGATTCATATTGGTCGGTTCACCACGCATGTGCATCATTACCACAGGGATATTTAACTCGGCAGCAGTTTCTAAGGCTTGTGGTCGGGTTAAGGCACGTACATCATTCCAGATATGCGCACCTGCTTGGATGGCAGCACGCATGACTTCAGGCTGACTGGTATCAATCGACATGATCACATCATATTTTGATAATGCCTCAACCACAGGAATGACACGGCGGAGTTCTTCCTCCAATGCTACAGGTGATGCATTTGGGCGTGTAGACTCACCACCAATATCAATAATGCTCGCCCCATCTTCAATCATTTGTAAGGCATGCTGAATCGCCTGATCTTTCTGGTGGTGCTGCCCGCCATCACTAAATGAATCAGGCGTAACATTCAAGATTCCCATCACCTGAGGTTGTGAAAGGTCTAAACTTAAACGACCACAAGGTAAATGAATTTGGGGTAATGGCATTAACTGCATCATCAAAACTCTTCGCACTTTAACCGGCCTAGTTTAACAACACAGATTATCGCGCGTTGCTGATTTATTTTCAGTTTAGCTCAAAATCCAGACAAAAAAAGAGCGACCGAAGCCGCTCTTTTTATCTAATCTTTGATTAGCCCATTGCTGGTAATGGTGGTGGTGTAGATGGACCATCTTTCGGTGGTTCAAATGCAGCCACTGGATTATCAGCAACATAAACTTTAGGTGGTTGCGGTTCACGACCTTCCATGATGTCACGGATCTGGTCACGATCGATTGTTTCCCAATCCATCAACGCTTTCACCATTGCATGTGCGATATCTTTGTTATTTTCCAAGATGTCACGTGCAACTTTATATTGCTCATCCAAGATACGACGAACTTCTTCATCTACCTTTTGTTGAGTCGCTTCAGAAATTGTACGGCTACCGACATTACCGAAGAAACCATTCTGGTTTTCATCTTCATAAACCATGACGCCAAGCTTATCTGACATACCATATTTGGTCACCATTGCACGCGCCATTTTAGTTGCACGTTCAAAGTCGTTAGATGCACCTGTCGACATTTGGTTAATAAAGACTTCTTCCGCGATACGACCACCAAACAAGATTGAAAGTTCATTCAACATCTTATCTTTATAGTGGCTGGTCTGATCTTGCTCAGGAAGCTGCCAAGTCACACCCAATGCCCAACCGCGTGGCATGATCGTTACTTTATGCACAGGGTCTGTACCCGGTAAAATCTCAGCAACAATCGCATGTCCCGCTTCATGGTAAGCCGTTGCACGACGTTCTTCTTCACGGATGACCATCGATTTACGTTCAGGACCCATGTAGATCTTGTCTTTAGCATCTTCAAAGTCATGCATATCAACCGTATTTTTATTACGGCGAGCAGCAAACAATGCAGCTTCATTGACTAAGTTTGCAAGTTGCGCACCTGAGAAGCCCGGTGTACCACGTGCAAGAACTTTAAGATCCACACCTGTCACTGAAGGAAGTTTCTTCAAGTGAACATTCAAGATTTGTTCACGACCACGGATGTCTGGTAAACCAACCATCACTTGACGGTCAAAACGGCCTGGACGAAGTAATGCTTTATCCAATACGTCTACACGGTTGGTCGCAGCAATCACGATCACGCCTTCATTGCCTTCAAAACCATCCATCTCAACAAGCATTTGGTTCAAGGTTTGTTCACGCTCATCATGACCACCACCTGTGCCCGAACCACGATGACGACCCACTGCATCAATCTCATCAATAAAGATGATACATGGCGCATGACGTTTCGCTTGTTCGAACATGTCACGAACACGAGAAGCACCGACACCGACAAACATCTCAACGAAGTCAGAACCAGAGATACTAAAGAATGGAACTTTAGCTTCACCAGCAATTGCTTTCGCTAATAATGTTTTACCCGTACCTGGAGGACCAACCATAAGCACACCACGTGGAATGGTTGCACCAAGGCGTTTAAATTTGGCTGGGTCTTTTAAGAAATCAACGATTTCAACCACTTCTTGTTTTGCTTCATCACAGCCAGCTACGTCACTAAATGTTAACTTGATTTGATCTTCAGATAACATTTTCGCTTTTGACTTACCAAAGCTCATAGGACCGTTTTTACCACCAGCACCACCGCCCATATTACGCATGAAGAACATGAATAATAAGATGATGAGTAATACTGGGAAACTTGCAATGAGAAGTTGCATCAAAATGCCTTGACGTTGCGGTGCTGTGCCCTCAACCACTACATTTTGTTTATTTAAGCTTGGTAGCAACTCAGTGTCTTCTACTTGTGGACGAACCGTCTCAAAAGAAGAACCATTGGTTTTTTCACCATTAATATTTAAACCGTCGATTGTGACTTGTTTAATTTGCCCAGCATTCACCGCTGCAACGAAATCAGAATATTTCATCGCTGCAGGCTTATTGCGGTCACTGACGTTGCTAAAAATCAAAATCAGAACACCGAGTATGATGAGCCACAATACGGCATTCTTGAAGTAATCGCTCAAGGCTTTATTCCCATATCAATCTAATTTGATCATACCTAATCTTGGCTGACCTTCACAAAAACAGCAATGAATTTGCGTTGCAAAAAACTTAAAAGGTACAAAATGCACAATTTTTAACAACTTGGCAAGTACACTTTTATTGCAATGCCTTTTTACGACCTTGACCAATCAAAAAAACTTCTTTCGATCGAGCACGTGATGCCGCAGGTTTGGCTGTTTTTAATACATCAAAACTATCGACCACCTGTTTTCGGAATTCGTCAAATCCTGAACCTTGGAACACTTTAACAATAAACTGTCCGTTTGGTCCGAGAACTTTCTGAGCAAAATCCAAAGCCAATTCACATAAGTAAATCTGACGCGGTTGATCAACAGCCCTATTACCTGATGTATTGGGGGCCATATCCGAAATTACAACGTCTACTTGACGCCCATTTAAAATATTTAACAATTTTTCGAAAACTTCTTCTTCACGGAAGTCACCTTGCAAGAAGGTCACGTCTGGAAGTGCATCCATTTCCAAGATATCTGATGCAATCACCAGACCATTGGCACCAACCAATTTACCTGCAATTTGTGACCAGCTTCCTGGCGCTGCACCCAAGTCAACCACGGTCATGCCGGGCTTGATCATTTTATATTTTTCTTGGATTTCAAGTAACTTATACGCCGCACGTGCGCGATAACCTTCCTTTTGTGCTTTTTTTACAAAGGGGTCATCTAAATGCTCTCTCATCCATGCACGACTGCTTTTAGACAATTTTTGATTGGTAATGCGTGTCGCCATAACTCACTAAATTTCAAAAAACTTCTGATGAGTCATTGTACGTGAAAATTACGCCCATTACAGTACGGATGTACTTCATTCACACGAACTTTTACAGATTTTTTTCGATCATCCTGATTGGTTATTTCAGCAATTTTTCACATATTTGTTTGAAGTGTCTGTCTGCTGAATCTATCTTAGAATCGGGATGCAAGTTATACTAGGTCGTTTTTCGAATCAGGTATTTTTAATGGCGGCTTTATCTATCCATGAACGTAAGCGTTTACGTCAAATCGGTCATGCACTTAATCCAGTTGTAATGATTGGTAGCCAAGGTCTTACAGAAAACGTCATTGAAGAAACAAATCGTGCGTTAAACGACCACGAATTGATTAAAGTGAAAATTGCGGGTGAAGACCGTGATGCACGTGGTGCAGTGATTGACGCGATTGTAGAAGCAACTGGCGCCGAATCTGTACAAAAGATTGGTAAAATTGTTCTGCTTTATAAAAAAGCGGCGAAACAAAACCAGCACTTGTCTAATTTAGTTCGTTTTGCTCACTTAAGTAATAAGTAATTACGATGGCGAGTTATGAACTATCCGCTTTTGATCGCTTTAGTGCCATTACGGTCGTTGGGGCGATTGAGCAACAAACACCAGCAACCTTAAATGTTGGTTTTTGGGTTCGTGACCCAAATCAATTTTTGATTTACCCAGATCAGGTTACGGCGCATCCACGCCATGATTTTTTATGGGAACAGACGTGCTTTGAAATTTTTGTGGGCGTGAAAGATGAAGATTTCTACCGAGAAATCAATCTTTCCCCTTCTCAAGCGTGGCAAGTCTATCAATTTGAAGAATATCGTTTCCCTGAAGATATGCCGCCTGTCGCTGCATATGATATTGAACTGAACCATTTGCAACGCACTCATTATGGTTTGAATGTCAGTCTGGATTTCTCCCAGTTTATGCGTCAGCATCAACTTAAATGGACTGACATTTATATCGGTTTAACCGCTGTATTCAATACCACTCAAGGTATGCATTATTTTGCAATGCAGCACAGCAGTCCTCAAGCTGACTTCCATAACAAGCGTGACTGGTTACATCAGTTTTAATATTTTAAGCAGAAAAAAAAGCGAGAAAAATTCTCGCTTTTTTTAATTTCCGAACAATTAGCTTGTACGGACTTTATTCCATGCTTCAACAGCCTGCTCTTTGGTACGCTTAAAACTACCGACCAATGTATCTTTATGCTTCACTGAAATCTGGCTAATGTCATCTTTCAGTTCTTTGCTGACTTTGGTTAAGTCTTCAATCAATGCATTCAATTCAGTTTTCAATGCATTTTTCAATTCAAGTAAATTGCCTTGAGATGAATTCAGTTGAGTTTTGATGACTTCAATACGTTCTAAAAGATCCTGCTTGATTTGGGCAAACTGGTTTTGAACATTTTGATTTAACTCTTTTGCTTCAGTCTCAATTTTTTCCTGAGTTTCCGCCAAAGCTTCTTTCACTTGACCTTGAGTTTCAGCGATCACTTCTTTCGCCTGTTCTTGCGTTTCAGCAATCACTTCTTTTGCTTTTGCTGTTTTTTCTGCGACAACTTCTTTCGCTTTCGCAGTTTTCTCAGCCACAGCAGTCTTCACTTCAGCAGTTTTTTCAGCAGCAACTTCTTTTGCCTTCGTTGTTTTCTCAACGATTGCTTCTTTCACTTCTTCAGCCGTTACAGGTGTCGTTTGATTCTCAGCCATTTGGATTCCCCTCTTTATTGATTGTTAATTTTGGCTGTGTATAGGATAAAACGGTCACTTCTTAAACACTAAAAAAATTGTTAGACAATTTGCATAATATCTCATGATAACCATATCAACGTGATAGATTTGGCAATAGACACCGATCTAACCGCATTGGAGAAGAAATCGTGTAATTCCTGATTTTAATAAATAAAAACACATAGACTTTTCACGCACTCATGCGTATAATGCGCTGTTAAGTTACAAGCGAGCAGACTGGAAGGAGGGGCATGTTTTTTTAAGACGGCCTGCCTTTTTTTATGTCTTCTCGCTTTTTTACAGCCTTATTTTTGTGGTCTTAGTTCAGGAGCTTTGGTTTGAGCACCCCCGCCATTTTAGCCCTCGCAGATGGAACGATCTTTAAAGGAACGTCTATCGGTGCATCGGGTAGTACGACTGGTGAAGTCGTTTTTAACACTGCCATGACTGGTTATCAAGAAATTTTGACCGACCCAAGCTACGCACAACAAATTGTGACGTTGACTTATCCTCATATTGGAAATACTGGCTGTAATAGTGAAGACGTTGAATCAGGTCGCATCCATAAGGTATGGGCGAATGGTTTGATTATCCGTGATCTTCCTTTATTGCACAGCAACTTCCGTTCTGAACAATCATTAAGTGAATACCTAGAGCAACATAATGTGGTTGCCATCGCAGATATCGATACCCGCAAATTGACACGTATTCTTCGTGACAAAGGTGCACAAAACGGTTGTATCCTTGCTGGCGAAAATATTACAGAAGAACAAGCTATTGCGAAAGCACGTGAATTCGGCGGTTTAAACGGTCTCGATCTTGCGAAAGAATGCTGTGATCCTGAAGGTTTTGAATGGACTGAAGGTTCTTGGACTTTAGGTCAGGGTTTCACTCAACCAGAATTAAAATATCATGTTGTTGCATACGATTATGGTGTCAAAACCAACATCTTACGTATGCTTGCAGACCGTGGCTGTAAATTGACAGTTGTTCCTGCACAAACACCTGCTGAAAAAGTTCTCGCTTTAAATCCAGATGGCGTGTTCTTGTCAAATGGTCCGGGTGACCCAGCAGCATGTGATTATGCAATCGAAGCAGTAAAAACAATTGTTGAAACGACAACATTACCTGTATTTGGTATTTGTTTAGGTCATCAGATTTTAGCACTCGCTTCTGGCGCAAAAACCATGAAAATGAATCATGGTCATCACGGCGCGAACCATCCTGTACAAAACCTTGAGAACGGTACAGTGATGATTACTTCTCAAAACCACGGCTTTGCTGTCGATGAGAGTACTTTACCAGCAAACTTGAAAGTGACACACCGTTCACTGTTTGATGGTACAAACCAAGGTATTCATCGTACTGACAAACCAGCATTCAGCTTCCAGGGTCACCCTGAAGCCAGCCCTGGTCCACATGACTGTGCTCCGTTGTTCGATCATTTCATCGAACTTATCGAAGCAGCTAAGAAGTAATTAAGGAGCGAATAATGCCTAAACGTACGGATATTAAAAGCATCTTAATTATTGGTGCTGGTCCTATTGTCATTGGTCAGGCGTGTGAGTTTGACTATTCAGGTGCGCAAGCATGTAAAGCGCTGCGTGAAGAAGGTTATCGCGTTATTCTGGTCAACTCTAACCCAGCGACCATTATGACTGACCCTTCAATGGCAGATGCAACGTATATTGAGCCAATCACTTGGCAAACTGTTGCACAAATCATTGAAAAAGAACGTCCAGATGCAGTCCTTCCAACAATGGGTGGTCAAACGGCATTGAACTGTGCCCTTGCATTAGATGAGCACGGCGTTCTTGAAAAATATAATGTTGAATTGATTGGCGCATCAAAAGACGCGATTGAAAAAGCAGAAGATCGTAAACTGTTTGATATCGCGATGCGTAAAATTGGTCTGGAATGTCCAAAAGCTGCCATTGCTGAAACAATGGAAGAGGCTTTGGCAATTCAAGCTGGTTTCGGTTTCCCTGTCATCATTCGTCCATCATTCACGATGGGTGGTTCTGGTGGTGGTATCGCTTATAACCGCGAAGAATTCCTTGAAATCTGTGAACGTGGTTTCGACCTCTCTCCTACCCACCAGTTATTGATCGATGAATCATTAATTGGCTGGAAAGAATACGAAATGGAAGTTGTTCGTGACAAAAACGACAACTGTATCATCGTATGTGCGATCGAAAACTTTGATCCAATGGGCGTTCACACTGGTGACTCAATCACCGTTGCGCCTGCGCAAACATTGACAGACAAAGAATATCAATTAATGCGTAATGCATCGGTTGCAGTTCTTCGTGAAATCGGTGTTGAAACAGGTGGTTCAAACGTTCAATTCGGTATTAACCCGAAAGACGGTCGTATGGTTGTGATCGAGATGAACCCACGTGTATCACGTTCATCTGCGCTTGCATCTAAAGCAACAGGTTTCCCGATTGCAAAAATCGCGGCGAAACTTGCAGTGGGCTACACCCTTGATGAATTGAAAAATGACATCACTGGTGGCGTAACTCCAGCATCTTTCGAACCATCGATTGACTATGTTGTTACCAAGATTCCACGTTTCAACTTCGAGAAATTCCCACAAGCTGAGCCTGTATTAACGACTCAGATGAAGTCTGTGGGCGAAGTGATGGCGATTGGTCGTAACTTCCAGGAATCTGTACAAAAAGCACTTCGTGGTCTTGAAGTTGGCGTGAGTGGTTTTGATGAAAAAATCGAAGCTGGTACTGCCAATGCCAAAGACATCATCCTAAAAGAGCTTAAAGTACCTGGCCCAGAGCGTATCTGGTATGTTGCGGACGCATTCCGTCACGGTTTCTCTTTAGATGACGTATTTGAAGCAACCAAGATTGACCGCTGGTTCCTGATCCAGATCGAAGACATCATTAAAACTGAAGCTCAAGTGAAAACTTTAGGCTTTGGTGATTTAAATGCTGACAATATCCGCTCGTTCAAACGCAAAGGTTTATCTGACCTTCGTATTGCAGACTTGATGGGTATTTCACAAAAACAATTCCGTAAACATCGTTGGAACTTGGGTGTATATCCAGTTTACAAACGTGTTGATACTTGTGCAGCAGAGTTTGAATCTGGCACTGCTTACATGTATTCAACTTACGATGAAGAATGTGAAGCAAATCCATCAAACCGTGACAAGATCATGGTGATTGGTGGTGGTCCTAACCGTATCGGTCAAGGGATCGAGTTTGACTACTGCTGTGTACACGCTGCGCTTGCAATGCGTGAAGACGGTTACGAAACAATCATGGTGAACTGTAACCCTGAAACTGTTTCAACCGACTATGACACATCTGACCGTTTATACTTCGAGCCTGTAACACTTGAAGATGTACTTGAAATCGTACGTACCGAGAAGCCTAAAGGCGTGATCGTACAGTATGGTGGTCAAACACCATTAAAATTGGCACGTGCTTTAGAAGAAGCAGGTACACCAATTATCGGTACATCTCCAGACGCGATTGACCGTGCAGAAGACCGTGAACGTTTCCAGCAAATGATCCAACGTTTACAGCTTCGTCAACCGAACAACAGCATCGTAAAATCTGCTGAAGAAGGTATTTCGGAAGCGGCTAAAGTAGGTTATCCGTTAGTTGTTCGCCCATCTTATGTATTAGGTGGTCGTGCGATGGAAATCGTGTATAACGAAGAAGAGCTTAAACGCTACCTTCGTGAAGCAGTACAAGCATCAAATGAAGCGCCTGTCCTGCTTGACCATTTCCTTGATGATGCAACTGAAGTCGATGTTGACTGTGTATCTGACGGTAAAGATGTTGTGATCGGCGGTATCATGCAGCATATTGAACAAGCTGGTATTCACTCTGGTGACTCTGCATGTTCGATTCCTCCGTACTCTCTTTCTCAAGAAGTTCAGGATGAGATGCGTCGTCAAACTGTTGCAATGGCAAAAGAGCTTGGCGTAATTGGTTTGATGAACGTTCAATTCGCAGTAAAAGGCGATGATGTTTACGTACTTGAAGTGAACCCACGTGCATCACGTACGGTTCCATTCGTATCGAAATGTATTGGTGATTCTCTAGCGAAAGTGGCTGCACGTTGTATGGCGGGCCAATCACTTAAATCTCAAGGTTTCACTAAAGAAATCATCCCAACCCATTTCGCAGTGAAAGAAGCGGTGTTCCCATTTGCTAAATTCCCTGGCGTAGATCCAATGCTTGGTCCTGAGATGAAATCAACAGGCGAAGTTATGGGTGTAGGCAAAACATTTGGTGAAGCATTCTACAAAGCAGTACTTGGTTCAAACGAACGTTTACCTGGCCTGCCAACTGAAGGCGAAGTGAAGCATGCATTCTTATCTGTTCGTGAATCAGATAAAAAATACATTGCCAACATCGCTCAACAGTTGATTGACTATGGTTTCAAACTTGTTGCGACCAATGGTACACACCGTGTATTGAAAGAAGCGGGTATCGAATGTGAAGCAGTCAATAAAGTGACCGAAGGTCGCCCACATATTGTTGACCGCTTGAAAAATGGTGAAATTCATCTTATTGTCAACACAACTGAAGGCAAACAAGCTCAGTATGATTCTGCCATGATCCGTCGTGCTGCCCTCCAAGGCAAAGTGTATTACACCACCACGATCAACGGCGCAGAAGCAGTTTGCCAAGCATTTGCTGTGAAATTGCCAATGGATGTATACCGCTTGCAAGATTTACAAACTGTAGGTTAATTCTCTACCGATAAAGTCCCGTCACCTTATCGGTGGCGGGCTTTTTCTTTTTTTAATCCTGTATTTTCCCAACCAATTTAGAGGGACTGAAATGCAACGTTATCCTATGACTCCCGAAGGCAAGGTTGCCTTAGAGAAAGAATTACAACAGCTCAAAACAGTTGATCGCCCACGTATTATCCAGGCGATTGCTGAAGCACGTGAGCACGGTGATTTAAAGGAAAATGCTGAATATCATGCTGCTCGTGAACAGCAAGGTTTCTGTGAAGGCCGTATTCAGGATATCGAAGGTAAACTCGGTGCAGTTCAAGAAATCGATGTTAGAACACTTGAGCAAAATGGTCGTGTTGTATTTGGTGTGACTGTTACCATTGAAAACCTGGATACCGAAGAACGTAAGACTTATAAAATTGTAGGCGATGACGAAGCAGATTTTAAAATCAATAAAATCTCAGTAAATTCTCCGATTGCACGTGGTCTTTTAGGTAAAAATGAAGGCGACGAAGTAAAAATTCAAACACCACAAGGTGAAGTTGAATACGAAATCGTAAGTGTTGAATATATTTAACGCTCTCGATTAAGTCTCCAAAGAACTCTTCATTTATTGAAGAGTTCTTTTGTTTCAGGCATGCTATTTTGAATGAAAATAAAAAATGAGATCACAAGTGCAGGATCGACTGATAAGTGCCTTTGTTTATGCGATTGCCGGGATTTTTTTAGGTCTTTTAATCACGGTGGCATGGGCTCATTATCTTGATAGCAATACCCATCCCGTTGCGATCATTCTAAAAACTACCTTCCTCTGTGCATTTATTGGTTTTCTATTTCCCAATCAGATTCAACGTCTGTTTACGTGGATGTGGAAATTTTTCTCTCATTAAAAAAACCACATTCACTTTAGTCGTTATAATGGCAGGGCTTTCTTCTAATTGTTATTGTTAAGATATGGATCAATTAATCAACTCTCCTGTTAAACACTGGTGTGAGTTCGAGTTTATTTCTAAGACGGTGAAAAACCCCAACATCCATATCAAGGGCAATTATTCTTATTATTCTGCTTATTGGGATCAGGGTTTTGAACGTTGTGTGGTGCGTTATCTACATGATAAGGCTTCCACACCAGAGAAACCGATTGATCAACTTTATATTGGTAATTTTGTCTGCTTTGGGGCCGAGTGCGTGATTATGATGGGTGGTAATCAACTGCATCGCCCTGACTGGATCTCAACCTTCCCCTTTGATACACGCAGCTTTCTGCCTGCTGGCGACACAGTCATTGCAGATGGTTGCTGGATTGGTAGTCGTGCCATGATCATGCAAGGGGTGAAATTGGGCGAAGGTGCTGTGGTAGCAACAGGCGCTGTGGTTACTCAGGATGTTCCACCCTATGCAATTGTTGGCGGTGTCCCAGCCAAAGTCATTAAATACCGCTTTTCTGAACAAGACATTGAAAAACTGCTTTCCCTCCAGCTTTATGATCTAGATGAAAAGCATATTTTAAAGATGAGGGAACAGTTGCAGACGGATGATGTGAAAGCACTTCTCGAATACTTTGAAAAAGATTAATCTGACTTTTTATAAATAAATCATGCTTATACCTCATGCTCTTTTTATATAAATTTCATGTAATTTTAATAAAATCGGCGCTTAACCATATTCCTATAAATAATAACTATCCCTATAAAAATGCTAGGTTTTATTCTCATCGCAACAGGTTTAGAATAGAACCATAGCTCATATATTAAGCAAATTTTATTGAATCAATTCAATGCAAAATCATAAATATAAGGAGTAACAACATGGCTTATCAAAAAATCTTGGTTGCAATCGATGACTCCGAAATTGCTGCAAATGTCATTCGTGAAGCAGCTCAACTGGCGAAAGCCTTAGACAGTGAACTGACCGTAGTTGAGGTAATGACACTCGATCCCTATCTTGCCGATGCTTATATTCGTATGGGCCAAAGCAATGATTTGATTGAACGTGTTCGTGGCTATGTTCAAGATAATTTAACCAAAGCCGAGCAAAAATTTGAAGAACATGGACTGACCGTAGCAACACAAATACTAGAAGGCTTTGCTGTACATCAGGAAATTATTGGCGCAGCGCAAAATCTGGGTGCTGACCTGATTATTATGGGTTCACATGGTCGTACTGGTTTCAAACAGTTTGTATTGGGTAGCGTGGCGCAGAAAGTTTTGGCTGAAAGCCATATTCCAGTATTAATTATTCGCTAGAAAATAAACTCTGCTGAATTGAAAAAAACATGGTAAATACTTACCATGTTTTTTCATTTTTCCTTATTGAGTTTTTAGCTCAATGGGTTTGGCTTTTTCTAAAATGTCATTCGAAATTTCATTTGTCGATACAATTGTTAATGACTGGCCATTGGCCTGAAGTTTCTCTTTATTCAGATCATTTAAAACAACATTTGTATCTTTAGTACTGAGACTATACATCGCACCTGTTGCAGGATCGATAATTAGCAAGCCAATTATCCCACCAAATAAAATATTCCCGATATACCAGCCATTCATGCTCGAAGTAACTTTGATTTCTTTCTTTTCATAGCCTTCTTTTTCAAAAATAACCGTATATCTTTCAGGAACAAAGAAACCAGCACCACGATTTAGGCTGACCGTAACAGGTGCTTTACCAACATGAATTTTTTTCCCATCACGATTTAAAATCGTGATGTCACTTAATTCAGGTGTGCTCTGAAATGTCATGGTTTGAGTTTTACCCGAAATGATGCTGGCACAACCAGATAAACTGAGAACTACAGCCCCACAAAGTAGAGAAATTTTTTTCATTTAAATACCGAAAACACTAATGTAATTTTATGTAATCGGAGTGTAAATAAACTGTAAAATAATTTCAAGATATTAATTTGGGTCTAAGTGGTGATTATTTTAAGGCTGCCAGCCAAAGGTTTTTAAACTCACCTTGCCATTCAATAAATAGATCCCCTCTTGTTCTAATAACATCTGTTGAACATTTTCACCGCGCTCATTGATTCGGGTCACACTGATTTTCCCTTGAGAATTAATGACACGATACCAAGGAATTTCACTTTGCTTGTCTAAATGCTTAAGTACATAACCGACTAAACGCGCATGTTTAGGCAAGCCCGCCAGCTTGGCAATTTGACCATAACTTGCCACTTTGCCATACGGAATCAAGGCAATCACTTCCAAGATTTGTCGATGTAGTTCATTGGTATCTTGCACAATACAACCTATAAAAATCTGCTAAAATGATAAAAATCATGCGAAAACGCTAAACACAATAATTAAAACTCTACGACTTGAGAGAACAAAAATGCGGTTAAAACTCACAGCGCTGACAGTATTATGTCTGATCTTTAGTGCGTCCTGTACAACTCAAAAATCACCTGTAAAAATCACACCTTATAAATATCATTATGGTTCTTCTGATGATCTACCCGTGGTCAATGTCAGTTTTATTTTTACCACCAATCGCCCAGAAGCCCAAGCCTTTGATACGAAACTGCAAATGTATAAAGAACTGGGGATCTTAAACCAGTATTTTGTCGATGAAGATAATCAAAAAATCTTTAAGTTCAAAATACACCGATATTATTCTTATCAGGACTTTAGTAAACGAAAATGTGATCTGGCCAATCAACTCAACCAGCCTAGAGCGTTAATTGCTGATCATATTCCTAGCGCCGTTAAAAGCTGTTTTCCCCGTCGCAAAAGCAAAGAAGTCCTCTTCATTATTTATGATTCATACGGCGATAAACTCAAATATGCCGACGTGACCAGTTGGGGTTTTAGAAATCGTGGTCAGCCTTTTATCCTGATCGACTGGGAGCGTCTGAATTATCAGATTCAAGCCGCCAGTGTGCACGAGATGGGACATGCTTTTGGCTTAAGCCATGTCTGTGCTCCTAAAGCGACCAAAGCCACACCAACCAATATTATGACCAGTTACGACTGTAAACTTGGTAGTGGTGGCTTACGTAATCTCGGCTTCACCAAAGAACAGCTCAGCATCATGCTCAATAATTACAACCGTTATCCTTAAAATTTCAGTTGTATATAAGCCCCTAATTGATCTTGTCCCAAAGTGTAATCTGCTGCGTTAAGTTGACCAGTTAAAAAATGCTGTGCCTGTTCAAACTGTGTTTCATTCACAGGATAAGGTTGCCAAAAGCTCTGTAAATTATCAGTCAAGATTGGATATAGCTGTACGCTTTGTGCCTTTAAATTAATTCGAACCACCAGCCCATATGGCAACGCCTGATATTTTTCAAACTCGCCATTGCTATTAAACACACCATTACCAATCCCGAAGATCACGGGTTTATGGTTCATCCGTTGAATAGGCTGGATGGTATGCGCCCCATGACCAATCACAAGATCAGCACCGATTTGGGTTAACACCTGCGCAAGCTTTTCCTGCTCAGAATGCGTGCTTTTAAAATCGATGCCCCAATGACAAATCACAATAATCTTATGCTGTGGATATTGCAGTCGATACTGCATGATTTGTTCAAATAGAATGGCATTGATACTCGCAACACCTGCACTCTGACCCAAGGCATAAAAATCATATTGCTGATAGGCCGTGTGCCGATGCCAATAGCCATTAAAAATCGCAACACTTTGCTGTTCATTATGGATTTGCAGGCATTGGTGGGCTTGCTGCTGATCATTGCCTGCCCCGATAAAATTGATCTCGGCTTGATCTAGCAATTCCAAAGTATGTGTGAGACTTGGTTCACCATAGTCCTTTAAATGATTATTGGCGAGGCACAAGGTATTCAAATATATCCGCTTAAATTCGTCCAGCGTCTGCTTAGGTTGTGCACCCAAAATAAAGGCTTTTTTATCTATTAATGGTGAGTTTTCATCAAGGTTGAACACGGCTTCAAAATTGGCAATATTGATGTCATCTTGGTGGAAAAAATGTTTGATCTTCTCAAAAGAATACGCATAGCCATAACGTTGTAGCGCATCCTCTAGCCCCTTATTTTTTCTTTTATTTGTATAGAACTCACCGAAATAGGTATCGCCAATAATATTGATCCATTCACTTTTTGCCTGAATCTGTTTGGCAGGCAATATCCCTGGTTCAAAATAGTGATAATAGGACACCAAATGATCAATCCGATGCAAATCATCCAAGAGATGAAAAATACCTAGACTCTGATTTTCATGGCGATAAGAGAAATAATAAGGGTGCTGCTGATGAGAGAAAATGAGAACTGCATCAAGCTGGTGACAGGTTAATACCGCACTGAATGGCGCGATCTCCCGTCCTGCAAGGTTGAATGTTTTGACAAATACCTTGTGCAATAAGGGCAAAGGCATTTCAAAAATGGCTTGTGCCAGACTTGCTAAATTTTGCAGGGTATTTTGCGCATAGAAGTCTGAATGAGGAAGCCGTAATCCAAATTGCTGAGTGGTCTGCTCGATCTGAATTTGAGCCTGCTGCCAATCTCCAAACAAAGTACAGCCAAGTGCCTGCTTATACTCAAGTGTCTGAGTAAAACTCCAATATTGCAATAGCGCTAAAACAGAAGTGTCCTGTTTCAAAAACTGCGCTTGTTGATCGCTCTGTTCAAACTGTTGCTCTATTACAATTCGATCCTCAAATTGCAAATGACCTGCGAGGATACGTTGCAAAGTCAGATAAACTAAAATCCAGTCACCACAGTCCCCTGCGATCTCAGTTTGCCAGAGCGGATGCTGAAAATTTTCATTGCCGATTTGGCTGATGATCTTGATCTCTTGAGGAAGGCTCATTTATTTCATCCTCAATAATTCAGTTTTCGAAATGCTGAACATAGGCCACATAACCAGATAGATTATGTTCCTGATCATCAATACGGACACGGAAGCGGTCATGCCGGACATAAAAGGCATTGAGGCACTTCTCAGGACATGCCATATACATGGCCACTTCAGGATAGAAAAACCCTGTGCGCTGAAAATCGCTACGAAATTCGATCAGTTTTTTTAGATCCTCAAACTGTGCTTTTGCAAATAGCTCATTCAAGCCCAGATCCCGAATCCGACATAGCATTTGATAAGCCGCCATCATCATTTCCAGCAAAGTGGCATAGGCCGTTTTACGATTGCGGATAAACACCAGATGCCTGAGGTAATTATTGATACCAAATTGAAAATATTTTTCTTCTGGACAAATTTTGGTGAGCTCATTGGTACAGTAACTCAGCCAATGATCATGATAACGATCATATTTTTGTTCGATAAAACGCTCGAACATACGCTTGACTGTGTTCAACAGCTTTTCATCGGCCTGTAGCTGATACAAACGTAACAAGGCCAAAGCTGCTTCACCATCATAATAAATAATGCGGAACTGCTCTTTCACACTATAGTCAGGATAATGAAGAACGTGCACGGTTTCCCCTGCTGCATTCACCATCGACAAAATGCCATTGGCCAAGGCTTGGGCATATCTCAGATACTGATCATCCCCTGTGATTTCCTGATATTTACTCAGCATTAAAATCGCAGCTGCATTGGCACCCAGTTTGATTTCATTGAGCTGGCTTAGATCTGTGCCATCTCGCATATAGGCCAGATCATTTTGCTTTTCGATATAAAAATGTTTTAAGGCATATTCAATGGCTGCTTGGATTTTTGCGATTTTTTGCGGTTGTGAATGGAGGACCAGTGTCTCAATCAAGGCATAGGTCGAAGTACAATGCCGCACCGTGTTATAGCTACGGATTTCACGGTCATAGGCGGGAAAAAAACCATAGATAAAACGTCCATCCGCCTGAATCTGCTGTTCAAGAAACTGGGCGTTGCCCTCAATCATCTGCGTGAAATGCTGTTTTTTGGACTCAGCTAAATAGCGGACACCATTTTCAGTGAATTGGCTGTGCAAGGGTAATAATTGACCATTTTCATAAAATACGGCATGGCTATCGAAGCTCCAAACCTGCTGGATTTGATTGAGCTGGACTGGATGCGCTTGATGCGGATATTTCTTTGAAATACTGGTATTCAGATTATCTTGATCAAAAAAGTTGGGCGTGTCATAGCTCAAGCCACGAATGATCGCCTTACCATAAAGTTCCTGCTCCAAAAAACAGATCTGGAAATCCTGATCAAAACTGATACCTTTGCGATAATGATTATTATGAAATTGGCATTTTAAGTCTTGCTCGATTTTCTGCCAGTGCTCTGACTGAATATTATAGGTCAGATCGAATTTTAAAAATTCTGCCAGTTGTCGCTGTGCCTGCAATTCTTGATCAAGAAAAACAAACAGCTCCTGTTGCGCATATTGAAACTCGGTCAAAGATGTATTCCAGACATGGCAACGTTGTGTTCTTTCACCATAAGACAAGAAAATAACCGTGTCGCTTAAACCCAAATGTTGCTGAACCTTTTCAAAGTAAGCGCTGAGTTGGTTTTTGAGTTGTTCAAGTGCTGAAATCGTCGTAATCGTCATAGATGCAGTTGTTAGAATTTTTAAGCGTTTTAAACAAGATAGCACAAATTTTTATGATCTTCTCAAAATGAAAAAGAGAACCCGAAGGTTCTCTTTTTATGCTAAAGCTTTAGGATTAGTAAATGATCTGGTTGTTATTTAACAGCGTATTCAGATCTGTTGTTACACCTTCAAGTACTAACAATGGTGTATAAGTACTGCTACCAAGAATACCAGGGTCACCATTACGATCGATTTCAATCGTTGTATTACCGCCACTTGTAGTTACGCGTAGGTATTCACTAATATTAAGCGCATTTTGATCCCCATCCAACAGATGCTGGATATCGATCTTGTCCGCCTGATCATTGTAATTCGCCGCACCTGTATTGGTGTTGCCAACAACAAAGTCTGTCCAGTGATCAACACCATTACCGCCTGTATTTGCACCATTACCAGCCGATGCAGCACTACCATTCAGGATTTGGAAGATCAAGGTATCTGATCCTGTACCAGTCGTGAAGGTATCGTTTGCAGCTGTACTGGTATAAAGCAGGTTGTAATCAGAATGAGTCAAGTCAATATTCAAGGTTGAAGTCGACTCAGTACCTGTTGCAGAAATGATCTTGTAATCAATACTATCCGCAGATGTTAAATGTGTGGTCACATTGACATCATTTGGACGGTATTCATACGCACCATTGGCTTGCATGATCAAGATACCGTTACCTGTATTAATGCTTTGTCCAACCGCATCTACATATGATCCAGCAACACTATCCCACACCTGAAGTTTGTAGCCCTCATGTGTTGGAAGTCCTGTATCTGCAACCCCACCAATATCATCTCCAAGTAACACGTTACCATTGATCCATTCAGAGCTGTATTGATCCAAATGAATCGCTGTTGTGGTGACACTTGTATCTAAGGTGGTTGCGCCTAGAGATACGCCTTGTAAAGTGTATTGAACTCGATACAGACCTGCTGCCAGATAATCAACATTATCCTGGAAGGCTACACTGCCCGCCTGAATCGTTGCCAGACTACCCAATGCAGTTTGTGAACCCGTATAGATGGTATTGGTCCATGTCAAACCGCCATCTGTACTACGTTGAATCACATAGCTGACCGTTGGCAACAAGCTCGCAAGTGGCTGAGCAGTATAGACTGCAGCGAGATCAATATTGGCTACTGTTCCAGCCGCTACTGTAAAGCTATTCGAAGTCACAGAAGTCGAACCGATGAGATTGACCGTAATATTAGGACTATCTACATCAACTGCTGCATCTCTGGCATTCGAGAAATCTGTTGTTGCGGTTGCAGTATCTGCATTCGCTGTGAATTGAACAACACCATCATTGCCCGGGTTGGCTGTATCCCAAACCACAGTTGCATCAGGTGAACCCACCTGAATATGCAATTGCGCTGTGTCCGTCGCACCCGTCAGAACATCACGAATGGTATAGGTAAAGGTATCGACTTTACCCACCGCACTCAAATCAGTGGTATTTGGTGTATAGGTGTACGAACCGTTAGCAGAGATCACCAAGGTACCGTAAGCCCCAACGATGGTTGTGTTGGTTCCAATCGTTTCAGTTGGCGCACCAGCAACTTCTGAAGTGACTGTTGAAACCTGTGTGGTCAAGGTAATTGAATCACCTGTTAACACATTGCCTTCAGCCTCAATCGCAGTATTGGTCGGTGCAACGGTATAGTCGAAGTCATCTTTCACTACACTCATGGTACCCAAGATACCGACGCCCACACCTGTGTAGACCATGAAGGCACGGTATTCGCCCTGACCTAGATCAGGTACTGTTACACCAATACCACCACTACCTAACAGACCGATGTTAAGCAATCCAGTGCTTGAACCACCATCAATGTTATGCCAAGTACCATCTGCTGCTTTTTCTTGCAGAACCACCTTGTAATCATTGAATAAAGACAGTGAAACTGTTGGTGCGTAAGAGAATGTCACATCCGCGCCATGTCCAGCCTCAATATTAAATTTCACACTCGGTGTACCCAGTAATGAAAGATTAAGGTTCTCAGACAATCCAACCAGTAACAGATAACTTGCTGAACCGACTGCAACACCCAACTGGCCTTGTGGAACAACATCAATACCCGCAGAAACCACATCATCAATCGCATCTACAGGTGTAGCCACGATATCAGCTGGTTGTGAAGGATCCGTTGGATTCCAGGTCATATCGACAGCATCACTATCAATATGGAAGTACAAGGTGGCTTGCGATGAATTCACACCATCCGTCAAGGTATAGGTAAATTGATCGACTTGGCCCACACCACTTGCATTGGCAGTTGGTTGATAGCTGTAATTACCATTTGCGTAAATCGACAATGTACCGTAGTCACCGACAATCGTTGTGACACCCGTCGCATTCACTGCATGTGCAACACCATTGAATTCAACGCTGGTGATACTACTGAAGCCTGAGGCTGTATCTGCATGTCCATTGAGACCAATGTCATGGATCACATTACCTTCCGCAGCTTCTACGCTGTAACCCGTAATGTTGGTTGCATCAAATACATCTTTCTGAACAGAAAGCGTACCCAGCAAGCTAACACCAACACCGCTACCCGCATAGGTCATAAAGGCTCTGTACTGACCTGCACCTAAACCATCTAATGTGATTGAATTACCACCAAAGGCTGCAAGGCTCAGTAAATCAGCATCGCCTGTACCATGTACAGCTACCCATTGATTCGTCGCAGTATCAAATTTCTGAACCACGAGTACATAGTCAGCAAGCAGGCTTGCATCGATTAATGCACTGTAATTAAACGTCACATCATTTAAGGTGTTGTCAGTCAAGGTAAAGCCGACGCCTTGTCCACCCAACTGGAAGTCAAAATTCTCAGTTAAGCTTACTAAGGCTAGATATAAGTAGCTGCCTACCGCAACATCGTTACCAATTTGCAGATATTCTGGATTAATCTCAGCAACTGCAAGGTCATCTACCGCAATCACTGGTGTACTGTTGCCAATCGTAAAGTCTAGACTTGCACTTGACGAGTTGCCGCCCAATGGATCTGACAACGTATAAGTGAAGTGATCCACCAGACCTAGATTTGCATTGGTATTATTCGGTGTATAGATATAATCGCCATTTGCAAATATTTGCAGTGTTCCGTATTGACCGACAATGGTTGCGCCATTGGTGAGATCAACCGTGGTTGTTACACCATTGAACGTTACAGAACCCACAACTGTGTAGCCTGTGACTGAGTCGGCATTGGTACCCACACCTAGACCCGTAATCACATTGCCTTCTGTCGCAACACCTGTGTAATCCACTAGTGTTGGATCAAAGACATCCATGGTGCCTGTCAATGTACCGAGAATACTCTTACCATATAGACCGTTATAGGTCATGAAGGCACGATATTGTCCTTCTTCCAGACCTTCAAGAACCACACCCGGAGTTGCATTCAAGCCGATACCTAACACGCTGAGGTTAAGTAAAGATGCTTCACTGCTACCCGTAATCGATTCCCAACGATTCGTTACGGTATTGAATTTCTGTACTACAAGCTGGTAATCGCCCAATGCACCTTCATTAATCAGACTGCTATATTTGAAGGTTGCTGTACCTTGCTCACCCGCAGCCACATTGAAGTTCACTGTGCTGTTCACGAATGGTAAAGGTGCTTGTAGGTTGATACCGGCCAACGATAGCAATGCAAGGTAAGTTGCGCTGCCCAGTGCACGATCATCTTCAATAAGATGCGGTTGTGCGCTAATTCCAGCATTCACGGCATCGTCTGCTGCAATAATCGTTACTGTTGCAGGTTCTGAAGGATCCGCTGGATTCCAGTTCATATCGACAACTTTACTATCGAGGTGAACATAGAAGGTCGCTTGTGAAGTGGTACCTGATGCTGGATCTCGTAAGGTGTAAGTAAACTCATCTACCTGTCCTAAACCAGCACTGTCAGGATTTGGTGTATAGGTATAGTCGCCATTTGGATAGATCACTAAAGTACCGTGATCACCTGCCACTGTAGTTGGAGAGCCAGTGATAGCAACGCCATTAATTTCACTAATCACGCTGTTCGGCGTCGCGATATCGATCGCACCATTGGTATTTGGATCAGAGATCAAGTTACCATGTGCTGCAACAACATCGTATCCAGTGATGACCGCAGGATTGTAGAGATCTACCTCACCATTCAAGGTCACACCGACTGCACCACCAACCAGACCATTGAAGGACAAGAATGCTCGATATTCGCCTTCGGTCAAGCCTGCAATTTGCGCTGTTGGTGTATTTCCTAACAAGGTCAGATTCAATAATGAACGATCGCCTGTACCATTCACTGCTTCCCATTGACCAGTCTCTTCATTGTATTTTTGCAATACAACATTGTAGTTACCGAGTGCCGATACACCAATCAAGCTGTTGAAGCTAAATGTTGCAACACCTTCTTGTCCAGCAGCGACATTGAAATCAACGGTATCCACAGTCAACAGTTGCAAGTCGACCAGATTTCCAACATTCAATAACACGCCATAGAATGCCGAATCTGTTTCTGTGCCCACCAATTGATATTGTGGATTGATTTCCACTTCAACCAAGTTGTCCGCAGCACGGATTGAATCGAACACAATATTCAGATTTGCTTCTGTCGTCGCACCTGTGACCGGATCGGTTAAGGTATAGGTGAATTGATCGGTTTGACCGACACCTGAACCATTCGCGAACGGAACATAGGTATAACTACCATCTTGATGGAAGGTAATCGTTCCATATAAACCATCGAAGCTTTCGCCATCGGCATCAATTGCATGACCATTCACAGAAGATACGATGGTTGTCGATGTAATTTGATCGACTTGTCCTGTTGGATCTGGATCAAGGATCACGTTACCTTCTGCATTGCCGACTTCATATCCGCCAGGGATCGATAGATCATAATCATCCATCGTCGCAGACAAGGTACCCAGTACACCAACACCCAATAAGCCATCGTAAGTCAAGAAGCCACGGTATTGTCCTGCTTCCAGACCTTCGAGTACGACACCTGGAACATTTCCGATGCCAAGACCGAGTAAGTGCAGACTAAGCAATGAAGCATCGCTATCGCCGTGGATAGATTCCCATTGATTCGTTGTCGTATTAAATTTTTGTACAACTAATTTATAGTCGGACAACAATGCAGCATCAATTAAGCCACTGTATTGGAAGGTCACAGTACCTTCATGGCCTGGATCTACCTCAAAGCCAAGTGAGTTACCACCAAGTTGAAGATCAATACCTGCCAATGAAGTTAACAATAGATATGAAGTACTACCTAAGCTCACATCATCTTGAACCAATGAT
This sequence comes from Acinetobacter sp. BIGb0102, assembly GCF_003815055.1. Lineage (NCBI taxonomy): Bacteria > Pseudomonadati > Pseudomonadota > Gammaproteobacteria > Moraxellales > Moraxellaceae > Acinetobacter > Acinetobacter sp. BIGb0102. The sequence continues at coordinate 1,040 of NZ_RKQE01000014.1, read as the reverse complement.
GGTTGTGGGCTAAGGACAGCGTGTCCAATGTTGTCGTAAGCGATTAAGGTACCTGTATTCACAGTATAAGTAACATCGCTTGCCACATCCCCCACGTTACCTGCTGCATCCGTAGCCTTAACAGTAACATTAATCACTTTATCAGCATCGGCAACCAGCTCCGCACCAGCTACAGAGATACTCCATAGACCGCCCGCTTGAACTGTAGTGCTGATATCCACACCATTTACATTGACGATGACTGCATCACCAACTGTAAACTCTCCAGTGACCGTACCACTAATGGTTTGGTTCACTCCAGCTTCAGTTGAATCAACAATATTGTCTCCTGTAATCGGATCAATTGTGACCGTCGTTGTAGAACTATCTGGTGGCGTAATATCCACTGTATAGACTTGAGTATCGGTGATGTTACTGCTGTTACCTACCGCATCCGTGAAGGTTGCTGTAGCTGCGATAGTCTTGTCATTGTCAGCCAGCAAATCACTGCCCGCTACATCTGCAGTCCATGTACCCGCTGCTGCATCAATAGTTGCAGTGTAGGTCACACCATTGATGACCAAGGTCACCACCGTGGTTGCTGCATCTGCAGGGATACCGGTTAAGGTACCTGTCACAGTCACTGTGCCAGTTGATTCTGCGGCATTCAACACGTTGTCTGCAGTCACATCATCAATGGTTAAGGTTGCACCTGCTGGATTTGGTGGCGTGAGATCCACTGTTTCTGTACCTGGTACAGATGGGTTCCCTGCAGGATCGGTGGCAATTGCCGTGATGGTATCCCCATCCACCAAGCCACCTGGGTTTGGTACGGTCCATTCGCCTGTCGTTGGATCAGTCACCACATCAACGGTTGTGCCATCCGGGAAGGTTACCGTCACCGTTGAACCTGGTTCTGCTGTACCGGTGATTGGATCGGTACCATTGACCGGATCAATCTCTGGCGCTGCTGGTGCAGTCACATCCACCGTATAAGTTTGTGTGTCAGTCACTGTGCTGCTGTTGCCTGCTGCATCAGTGAAGGTGGCTGTTGTATCGAT
>NZ_RKQE01000013.1:0-436282 GCF_003815055.1 Acinetobacter sp. BIGb0102 | reverse complement strand
TCGTAGACCTCATCTATCGTTAAAATACAAAACGCCTAATGAAATGCATCAGGCGTTTGTTTGAAATAAGTGTCAACCTATTTCAGGACGAGACAAGTTAAACTTTTACAGCATTCGATAAAGACGTTCTTTGGGGAAGATCGCGGTAAAGGTTGAGCCTTCATTTTCTTTAGAGGTGATTTCTAGATGTGCGCCATGTTGCATGAGTACATGTTTTACAATGGCAAGTCCTAAACCTGTACCACCAGTTTGACGGCTACGTGCGCTATCGACACGATAGAAGCGTTCAGTCAGGCGTGGTAAATGTTTTGGATCAATCCCGATGCCGTTGTCCTGTACCGTAAAGGAGGCATGGTCACCTGCTTCATGCCAACCAATGGTAATGATGCCACCAGGCGGCGTATATTTAATTGCATTGGTAATTAAATTACTGAAAGCACTGGCAATTTCAATATCCGAGCCAATCAGGTCACAATGGCTATCAATATCCAGATTTAAAGTATGACCATAATCAAGATTGTAAGCACGCGCATCATCAAAGATCTGGTTCATTAGATTTGCCATATCAATAATCTGATTTTTTGCGACTTTCTTATTATTTTCTAAATTTGATAACAACAATAAATCATTGACCAAGGCATTCATACGTTTGGTCTGAGACTGCATTTGCGTAAAAGCACGTTTCCAGCGCGGCGTAATGTCATCTTGATCGGTAAAGGTTTCGATATAACCACTGAGTACGGTCAGCGGTGTACGCAATTCATGTGAAATATTATCGACAAAGTCTTTACGCATTTGTTCCAGATTATGGACGCGCGTGGTGTCATGTGCGACCAATAAACGACTTTCTCCCCCAAAACGGGTGAGTTTGACGTGCACATAACGCTCTTCTTCCATCTGCGCTTGTAGACGAATCCCATCAGGGGATTGATCCGGGTTGTTAAAATATTCAATGAAACTTGGCTGGCGTAAAATCGACAATAAGTTACGTCCGCGGTCGAGAGGACTAATACCCAATAGCTTTTCGGCTGCGGGGTTCCACCATTCGATTTGATGTTGGTCATCAATCAGAACTACGGCTTCTGCCAGAGCAACCAAAGAAGACTGGGCACGGTCAATGAGGCCGACCATTTCCGCTTGAACAATGCGTTCCTGACGTTGTGCACGATAAACATTGAACAGTAATGCACCCCAGATCCCGTTTAAGTTGGGCGGGACATCATAGGGGCGGTTTGAAATCCATTCATTGACCAGATAAAGCGAGCGGAGCTGCAGGACGAAAAACACCACAAAAGCAATAAAAATACAGCTCCAAAAGTATCCAACCCCAAATCCAATTAAGCTTGCAATCAATAAGAAAAAAAGTAACAGTCTTAAATCTTGTTTTGCAAACGTCCATAAACTGCTGTAGCGAAAACGCTGGTGTTCACGTGCCAGTTCAGGGACGGGATAAGGTTCATACATAAAAGATTTTTAACCTACTGCTAAATCTGCTCGTGTCGAGAAGCGATAACCTGTGCCACGAACCGTTTGGACAAAGCGGTCAACACCAAAAGGTTCTAACACTTTGCGTAAACGACGGATGTGCACGTCAATGGTACGGTCTTCGATATAGACATTGCCACCCCACACTTGATCAAGTAACTGGGCGCGTGTATAAGCGCGTTCCGGGTGAGTCATAAAGAAGGCCAGTAAACGATATTCTGTTGGCCCCATATCTAAAATACTATTGCCAAAGCTAACACGCTGACTGACAGGATCCAGCAATAAGCCATTGGCATCAATCACTTTTTCACCGCTCAGTGCATTGGCACGACGTAATACCGCCTTGATACGGGAAACCAGTTCGCGTGTCGAGAAGGGTTTGGTCATGTAATCATCTGCACCTGCGTCAAGACCTTGAACTTTATGGTCTTCTTCACCGCGTGCAGTGAGCATGATTACAGGAATTTCAGACAGGTTCTCGTCGCGTTTAAGGCGACGGCATAAGTCTACACCACTCACACCACCTGGTAACATCCAATCCAGCAAGATAAGTGCAGGACGCTGATCAACGATAATCTGATGCGCTTGTTTGGCATCCTCAGCTTGTAAACATTGGAAGCCTGCCATATCCAAAGAGGTATGGATCATTTCGCGGATCGGTAACTCATCATCGACAATTAAAATATAGTCATCTTTCACAGCGCAATACCCTTAAATTCCGTAACGGTTTAACCGTTTTGTTGTTATGACAGGCTTATTACAAAGATTAATTATGACAATATCATTGCAAAAGAGGGAATAAAGTCGAATTTAGCAATAAATTGTGACAATTGTAGGGCAGCGCAATGACCAAATGATGACAGCTTGCCTAGCCATAAAGCAAATGAATTCATTGAGTTAATCAATTTGTCATGGAACTGCTTTTCATGTCACAAAACTGTAAAACGATTTTAATTTTTTTGAGATGTTGTTTCGATAAAGGACAAAAAGACAGCACAACAAGCTGAAAGCACATCTGCAAGCGGCTGTTTAAAGCCTTCTGAGACCCATCGAATAATAATATGGGTCACATAACCATTTAAGCCCGTTGCCATTAAAGACACTTCTTCGGTGCTTTGCGGCGCATTGGGCATGGTAATCATCACAAAGCCCTGAATAATACGGTCAAACTGGGTCAAAGTTTCCTGAATCGTGGCCTGATTATGCAGGTCCTGAACCAGCATGGCATCAATATAAATAATCCGTGCCATACGCGGATCATCTTTAATCGCGTTCAGGAGTGCTGATAAACCTGCATTCACCATATTTTTAGGTTCAGGCGCTGCCATGAGTACGGCCTGAGTCAGACAGGTTTGCATTTTTTCGATCATTTTTAGAAACACAGTTTGGAACAAATCTTCACTTTTCTTAAATGATTCATAAAAGTAGCGTTCAGTCAGCTTGGCTTCATTGCAGACATCTTTAACTGTCACCGAGAAAAAGCCATGTGTACCGTAAGTCGCAATACCCGCTTCAATCAGTTTTTCACGACGTGCTTCTTTGCGCTCAGTTAAAGAGAGACCCTTGAATTGTCGCTCTTTCACTGCTGTCTTTTTTTTCTTGTCTGTCGCTTGCTCTTGAGTTGCCATTGAAAAACCGTTCCCTAAAATTCTCTAAATCGTATATCTCGTGCTTTTTTACATAGCTACTATGTGCTGTTGATCTAGCATAACTAAATTTTGAAAATATGCCTTGTCTCTTTTAAACATCTTCGATCAAAAATGTAAATAGGCCTATTATGACATGTTAGGTGTCGGTTATTGCCATTTGTCTTAAAGCTTGAGTGTACTATATTGACAACCTGTATTGTCAAAATTATATTGGTTACAGGTTAAACAGCACATGACAACGCATGATTGGGGCGAATATTGTGCATATCATTCGCAACACAAAGGATAGGCAATGAAAAATTTTAAAAATAAAGTCGCAGCGATCACGGGTGCTGGTTCTGGGATTGGACAACAACTGGCGATCTTGTTAGCGAAACAAGGCTGTCATTTATCGTTAAGTGATATCAATGAAAAAGGTTTGGCACAAACCGTTGAATTATTGAAGCAATACCCTGTAACAGTGACGACGAAAGTACTTGATGTGTCAAACCGTGATGCGGTGAAACAGTGGGCGCAAGAGACGGTACAGGATCATGGTTCGGTTAATATGATCTTCAATAATGCAGGTGTAGCACTTGGCTCAACCGTGGAAGGTGCAAGCTATGAAGATTTGGAGTGGATCGTAGGCATCAACTTCTGGGGCGTGGTATATGGCACCAAAGAATTCCTGCCATTTATCAAACAAACCAAAGATGGTCATATCATCAATATTTCAAGTATCTTTGGTTTAACTTCGCAGCCCACCCAATCTGCATATAACGCAACCAAATTTGCAGTACGTGGTTTCACTGAATCATTACGTCAGGAGCTGGATATTGAGAAGGGTGGTGTCAGCTCTCTCTGCGTACACCCAGGCGGGATTCGTACCAATATTGCCAAAGCAGCGAAAATGAATGACAGCTTGAAGAGTTTGGGCATGGATCCGAGCAAATCAATCAAGCAATTTGATAAGTTCCTGCGTACGCCGTCTGAAGAAGCTGCCCGTCAAATTCTGAATGCAGTGCAGAAGGATAAACGCCGTCTGTTAATTGGTACAGATGCACGTATTGTGGATTCTTTCCAGCGTTTATTCCCAACGGGTTATCAACGCATTGCAGCCTTTGCAACCAAGATGATGTAAGTCATTACAGCATAAAAAAGCCATTCTCTGTGAATGGCTTTTTACTTTTAAATCAGGACTTTGATTTTTGATTTCTTCCAGAAGAATTGATAATAAAAACCTTGGAAGATGCACAGACTCACGAAGGACAGCGCATAGGCAATCCAGATACCCGTTAAGCCCCACAATGAACTAAACCAATAGGCACACGGTACTTCGATCAGGATAATGGTAAAAATATTGATCAGCATCGGGATATTGACTGTACCGCTGGCACGCATGATCGAGGCAAAAATTGCACTGGCGCCAAAAAATAAAATTGACCACAACACAATAAAGAGCAGTTGTTGTCCCAATACAATTACGCTGTGATCAGTAATAAACAGCGCCATTAAATATTTTGAGAATAAATAGGCCAGAACAATCAATGTTCCCGTAAACAAGAAATTCATGCCCAAAGCGGTACGAGTCACTTTGGCCAATAAATCAGGTTTACCTGCACCAATTGCTTGAGCCGCAAAAATCGAGGCAGCAATTGAAATCGACAAGGCTGGAAACTGAATATAGTTCAACACCTGATTCACGGCACCATAGGCAGCGGTGGCGTGCGCGCCGTAATGGTTAATGAGACCAATAATCACCAGTCCCGCCAGTGACGTCGTGACCATCTGAATGCCTGTTGGAATGCCAAGTTTTAGAATTAATTTACTGAGCTCGGCATCGTGGCGGATATGTTGCAGTAATTGGCGATCTATCTTTAATGGATGATTTTTATGGTTCAGATAAACGGCTAAGAAAATCAGCACAAAGGCATAGCCCATAATGGTTGCAATCGCGGGCGCGACAATTCCCAATGCAGGGAAACCAAAATAACCTTTCAATAAAACTGGCGTTACGGCTAGACCAATCAGGCTGGTCAGACTTAATGCAATCAGAGGCGTGACGCTATCACCGACACCGCGAAGAATCGAGGTATAAATAATATAAACGAACAGTAGCGGACTACCGACCAGCATCCATTGCACATAAGGCAAGGAGAGGTGCATCACCTTTGGATCTGTACCCAATAATTCCAGAATATGCTTGGCAAATACCAAACCGAGCACCGCGATAATGCATCCGCCGATCATGGTCATAAATAAGGTCGAACCAATTACACAGCGGACTTTTTCAAGGTTTTGTGCGCCCCAGGCCTGTCCCACCAGTACGGTTGTCCCAGCAGAAATACCGATCACGAAGGCAAGCAAAAAGAACAGGATCGGGAAGAATACGGAAACAGCCGCAATCGCATCTACGCCCATCATTTGACCAACAAAGATGGTATTAATCGTTCCCGACAGGTTTTGTAAAATATTGGTGGCAATCAAAGGCACCAGAAACACAAAAAATGTTTTCCAGAGATTCGGTTGCATCACCAGAGGTTGACGTGGAGTCATTCAGTTTCCTTCACCCTTCATCCTGAAGCGTATCTATTTTTTCAACATACCATCATAAGCGATGCTGGGAACTTTATCGTTCGGTTTATTTTTTGTTGATCAACACTGTAGGAGGATTTCACCTGCACGTTGTAGTGTCTGATCTGTCTTGGCGAAGCAGAATCGGATCAAGCGCAGTGATTCTGGCGCTTGTCGGTAAAATACTGAAATGGGAATCGCCACGATTTTGTGTTGCTCCGCAAGGAACTGGCACATCTCAACATCATTTAAATCTGGACGAATGTTGCTGTAATCCAGATTCTGGAAATAGGTGCCTTGGGAAGGCAGGAATTGAAAGCGTGAGTCTTGAATGTGTGTATTAAACAGATCGCGTTTTGCCTGATAAAAATGAGGTAGCTCTTGAATATGTTCAGGGTGCTGTTGCATGTAATGGGCAAGGGCTAACTGGCAAGGGGTATTGCCACAGAAATTGGCAAACTGATAGATCTGGCGGAACAGACGCATCAGCTGCGGAGAGGCAACACAATAACCGGTTTTCCAGCCTGTGACATGGTAGGTTTTACCGAAAGAACCAATCACAAAACTGCGTTCGCGTAATTCAGGAAATTGCAGTGCGCTAAAGTGCTTTTGTCCATCAAATACCAGATGTTCATAGACTTCATCTGATAGCACCACGATATTTTTATCTTGAATCAGTTCAATCAGTTGTCGCCAGTCTTGTTCTGACCAGATTGCACCCGTTGGGTTATGCGGCGTATTCACAATAATCATGCGGGTTTTCGCATTGATCCGGTCTTTGACTTTTTGCCAATCCACCTGAAAAGAGGGTGCTTCCAAGTTGATATGAATGGATTTTCCACCAGCCAGTTGAACTGCTGGGGCGTAGCTGTCATAGCTGGGATCAAAAATGATCACTTCATCCTCTGCATGGATGCAGGCTTGAATGGCGCAAAAGATCGCAATGGTTGCGCCTGATGTGATGGTGATTTCAGTGGCAGGATCCAGTTGTATTTGATCGCGTTGTAAGAATTGTGCAGCCAGTTGTTCTCGTAAAGCCAGCACACCATCACCTGGTGGATATTGGTTATGGCCTGAGAGCGTCGCTTGGCTAAGCGCTTCAAGTAATGCTGGTGGAGCTGGGAAATCAGGGAAGCCTTGGGATAGGTTGAGGGCATTGAGGCGATGTGCGAGTTCAGTCATTACGCTAAAGATGGTAATGCCTTGGCTTGGGAGTTTTGACTGAAGTTGCAACATCGGATGTCCTTTTTAATATCTAATTTCTTTTTTACGATGACTCTGCACAGCCTCATATGCTGTGAGAAATTATATGTAATTTGCATAGGCATGTTTTACTTTTCAAGGATGAAAAGTAACAAAAATCCTTTGTAGTGCTGACGGCCCATCCTTGAGGCCGCAGCACTACGGGCGGCATCTATGCCGCCGTCACGATAGTTGATCCCAACTTAAATTGAGCTAGAGAACTTTACGATTTGATTTATTTACAAAACATTTTCCACAATAGCACGTATAACACCCAGTGCTAAACCGATAAAGGCTCCGACAATAACGCCGTTAACGCGGATCATATGCAAGTCACCGCCAACCTCGCTTTCGATTTTGGCAATCATTTCACGTGAATCCCACTCATGGATGCGTTCACTGATATAGCGAATGATCTTGTCACTGTATTGCTCACTGAAATTGGTCGCTAAGCCGATCATTTTTTCATTTAACACATGACGTACTTTTTCATTTTGAATCAGGCTTTCACCCAGTTGCTGTATCGCCGCCTGTAAGTTAGTCGCAATTCCTGAATCTTCCTGCATTAAATCGGTCTTGATTGCATCACATAGAATCGCGACCGCACCACTGATAAAGTTCAATACTTGCGGACTATCCAGCAATGCATCTTTGCCACGGTTTAAACGTTGGCTGGCTTCGCTTTCGGTATCTGCCAGTTCTAGCATCAGATTGTGTGTGGTTGTCTCAATATCCTGACGCCACGGATGATCAGGATTGGCCAGCATCGACTCAACTTTTTCTATCAGCGAGTCAATGGTACGTTGCTGGACATCAATCCCGATCCAGCTTGCGCCTTTAGCTAGTTTCCAAACGCCTAATTCTTGAAATAATTTACGTGATAAATCGCGTGCTTCTTCAGGATGAGATACCATCCATTCATGCGCCAGATCCAGTCCGCGTTGTAATACATCCTGATGGAAATCATTTTCCAGCACTGCACGAAGCATTTCACTGGCCAGCTTATTGACCTTGGTGCTTCTGACCCATTGCACACTGTTATTCTGGACAAAGTGTGCAATTTGATCTTGGCTAACAAATTCAAAAATTCTTGGCACGGTGTGCTGAATCATCTGCACCACCTGCTGGTTATTCTTTGGACTGGCCAACCATTGTCCTACCGCCAGACTGATATCGGCATTTTGTAAACTGCGTTCGACAATCTGTGGTGACAGGAAGTTTTCCTGCACAAAACGTCCCATCGACTCGGCAATACGGGCCTTGTTCCGTGGGATAATTTCAGTGTGGTCACGCAATAGTTTGGGTAGAGGCATTCTGCCAAAGGGATTACGGAACAAGACCGTGACGGCATACCAATCGGCTAAACCACCCACCACGCCTGCTTCTGCACCCAGCATAAAGATATGGATGAGCCATTTATATTCAGGGAGAAAATGCGCCGCGACCATTAAAGCAATCCATGACACCACGGCAATAATCAGGGCCATGGTGGCGAAGTATTTACTTCTTTGTAGGCTAGGTACGTGGACTTCTTCGACTGAACTCATTGAGCCATCCTTTTAACTTACTTTTTATTTTGAGGTGGTGCAGGCGGCTGCAACACTTCTCCTGTTGGACTCAAACCGTATTTTGGCCCCAAAGATTGCAAAATCAGTTGCGCATCGAAGGCATCTGGCGATTGCTGCTGAGTCTTGAAACACTCGATAGTATACGACACTTGAATTGGATCAATATTGACCACTTGTGGGGTATCGTAGAATGGATCAGGCCAAAAGGCTGGGTGACGACGATAGTAACCATAAGGATAATACGATGGTGTCGGATAAATCACGGCCTGACGGGGTGTTTTATGACGGGCATTACTCGGGTCATCCACCACACTAAAATAACGGAAACCATTTTTAACGGTGGTTTGCGCTGCCTTGAGCAAGGTAATTTCTTCAGCTGTACCATAACTCAAATTATTATCGGCTTGGAAACCGACACGGTAAGTTTTGTTATTTAACGGATAAGCGGTGAATTGACCGAGCTGGTCAAATGTTCTGGGTTTGGAAGGAACCGTTGCACATCCTGCAAATGTCAGTGCGACAAGGAGCGGTGTGCATATTAATAAAGATTTCATATGCTTTTCCTATGTTCAGTGCCGAGGGAGATCGACTTAAAAGCTACTATTCGGTTGTGTTAAAAATTCCAGTTCTTCTAGCGTCGAGTCGCGCCCTAAAATTTTATTTCGATGCGGATAACGTCCAAAGCGATCAATAATCACTTTATGCTTTTTCTCGAAATTTAAATTAATTTCATTGCCTAAGCGTTGGAATAATTTTAATGCAAATTCGTGGATGTGTTTGGATTCGCTATGCATAAAAGGCATATATAAAAATGAGCGCTGATCAGGACTGAGTTGAGCATCTAATTGTAAGCTAATCGCTTCTTGTGACAGTGCCAAGGCCAGACTGTCGTAAGCAAAGGCCTGTGCCTGATCTCGATATAAGTTTCGGGAGAACTGGTCAAGTACAATAATTTCAGCTAAACGGCCTTCAGGGGTTTTGCGCCATGACCAAAGTTCCGCCTGAGCTGCCTGATGATGAATCTCTTGAAATGACTCGCGAATTTTTGCATCAAAATCATCGCTTTTGGCAAACCAGAGTGAGCGGTGGTCAGGGTCAAACCAAAAATTCAGAATGTCTTGCGCTTGCATGGGCGAGCCTCCTCTAGAAGATTTATTTTTCAATAAAATCACAATTTCAGCGTGTCTTATGTAACAAGATTGTGATAAAAATTGCCAAACTAAACAGGGATTTCTGTCACAAGCATTTATGAAATGTTAACAGAGCCTAGATGACTAGATCATAATTGTCGTTATAATTGGCTGAGTCGAAGGGATTGGCATTGTCATGATGTCTGTATGGTCGACGAAGTCGCTACCTTTTATGTGGTCGGCTGATCTTGAATAAGCGAGCCTATAATATGAATCAACCCAGCACACTTACTTCCTCTGTGATACCAACTTGGGTAGATGCATCGCTATTAAAAGGGATGTTACGCGGGATTGAGCGTGAAAGTTTACGTATGCAAAGTAATGGATTTTTATCACAAAAAAATCATCCAGAAGCTTTGGGTTCGGCACTGACACATCCACATATCACCACCGATTATTCAGAAGCCTTGATGGAGTTTATTACCACTCCTCAAACGACGATTGCCGCAGCTTTAAATGAATTAAGTGATATTCATAGTGTTGTGCATCAGCAACTGGAAGAAGGCGAACGACTGTGGCCTTTATCCATGCCTTGTATGCTGGATGATAACGAAGAAAATATTAAACTGGCTCAATATGGTTCTTCCAATATCGGCCGTTTTAAAACGCTTTACCGCCGTGGCTTGGGGGTACGTTATGGTCGCCGTATGCAGACCATTTCAGGGGTTCACTATAATTTATCTTTCCCTGACCAGTTATTTATTGCCTTACAGCAGCATGAGCAAGATGAACAATTAAAACAGCTCAGCCTGCAAGATTATCGTAGTCATCGTTATTTTGGCTTGATCCGGAATTTTATCCGCTTAATTCCTCTGGTCATGTATATGTTAGGCGCTAGTCCATCGGTATGTCGCTGTTTCCTGACTGGTCGTGAACATCATTTGCAGCCTTTGGTAAAAGGAACTTTATATTTACCAGAAGCGACCGCCTTGCGGATGGGACGCTTGGGTTATCAGAACTCGGCACAGAAAGAACTGGGGATTCACTACAATGACTTGCATGATTATCTGAATGGATTACAGAAAGCCGTGCATACCCCTTATCCTGCATTTACCGATTTAGGTTTAAATGATGAGCAGGGTGAGCCAATTCAGATCAATGATCATGTGCTCCAGATCGAAAATGAATACTACAGTCTGGTTCGTCCAAAACAGGTGCCTCAAGCAGGTGAAACACCATCTCAGGCATTGAAAAACCGTGGTGTTGGATATGTAGAATTGCGTGCTGTGGATGTGAACCCATATAGCGCGATTGGTATTGACGAGATTTCGGCTGGTTTTCTGGAAAGTCTAGCGCTCTATTGTTTATTGAATGACAGTCCAGATTTGTTTGCGGAAGAGCAGGAACAGATTGATCGTAATCAACTTGAAGTGGTCAATCGTGGTCGTGCAGGAGATGCACAGATTGAAGAAGGCTCAAATTCGATTGCGTTAAAAGACTGGGCACAACGTCATTTAAATGCAATTCAAGGTTGCGCGATTTTATTAGATCAAATGGAAGATACGCATCTTTATCAGGATGCGATCCAGATTATGCAGCAGCGTTTGGACCATGTTGAAGAGACGCTTTCAGCCCATGTGATTGCAGATACCTTACAACATGGCGGAACCTGGAACTTTGGGAGTGTGATGGCGCAGCAACACGTCGATCACTATGACCAGCATCCACTGAGTAAAGAAACCAAACAATACTTTGCGCAATTAGCGCAAACTTCATTGCAAAAACAGGCGCAACTTGAACAAGATAACGACATGAGTTTTGAACAATATCTTGCACAATATCGCTAGGGCCTGTTGAACGAGCAACAGGTCAACAGACCCTAATATTTTAGAGGATTTCCCATGCGTTGGAATTACCGCTTAGTGAGTGCGTTGTTGGTACTGACGAGCATCATTGGTATCTCATTTGCGTTGTATTTAGAACATGTGCAAGGTTTGGATCCTTGCCCGCTTTGCATTTTCCAGCGCCTTGGCTTGATTGGAATGGGATTAATTGCACTGGTTGCATTTATTCATAATCCTGTTTCAAGTGCTTTCAAACGTTTTTATGCGTTCTTGGCGACCTTATCGATTGGCTGGTCGGTTGGCGTGGCGGCACGTCATGTCTGGTTGCAAAGTTTACCACCAGATAAAGTACCAAGCTGTGGTCCGGGTCTGGATTATCTGGTTGATGCCTTACCAATGAAAACTGTACTGCAAGAAGTACTTTCGGGTTCGGGCGAATGTGCGGTGGTGGACTGGACCTTCTTGGGACAATCACTTCCAGTGTGGTCTTTATTGTATTTTAGCTTAATTTTATTGATCTGCTTATGGCAGTTATTTAGAAATTATAGTGTGGTTAAAAAATAACAGACAACTATTTAGTTTCCCTAAAACCCGAAATATAGGATTTATATTTCGGGTTTTTTTTAAATTTAATTAAACTAGTATTATTGTAGAGAGAGCTATAGAAGTTAGGGAATTTATCTAAATGAGTTTCATTTTGGCAATAACTCTTAGATGAAATTTTTGATATGAGTATAAGGTATGACGATCTTTATATAATTTGGAAGTAGGATTTATGAGTTTTAAGGAAATATGAGTCATGAAAATTAGAAAGATAATTATGGGTTTAAGTTTATTATTAACCACAGGTTATGTATACGCAGAAAGAATGGCACAGTGCAAGAAATATTGGCACAGTGCAAGAAATATTGGAATGAAGTTGCTGTACAAGTAAAAGTTTTAGAAGATACGGAATGTCCTAGTATATGGGAAGATAGTTTTAATAAAGATAATAAAAAATTAGTAAAAGAACTCGGTTTTAACTTAAAAGATAAAAACTGGCTGTCTACAGGAACATATAATCATATTTTATATAAAAATAAGAGTTATTATATTTACTGGTCTTATCTGAAGCATAATCGGACAGATCTTATTATGATTTATAATGCTAGTAATTCATTCGCATATTCCAGAGAAATAGATCGTGCAAAGCTTAAAAAAGAAGGCTTTAGAGTAGAAGACTCAGTAGATGTAAATTTATCTTGTGCAAAGTCAGGAAATGATCGCAATATTGTATCCGTGCTTAATGGGTATTTATTTCAAGAAACATCAATTCGGAATATTTTTAAATATAGAGTTTACGATCAATTCAAAGAGTAAAATATTTCATTAATAGATAAGCCCAACTATAAAGTCAGGCTTTGCTATTTAAGTTTCAACGATGCCTTCTAAATCATCAAAGGTATAATTGTTTGGTACATTGATCATATGTGTCTGTACCCCAGCTTCCACTTTTTCTCTCGCATCAGGATATAACCAACGCGTAATCTGCTCGGCGACACTGGAGTGATACTGAATTTCAAAATGATTCAGCCCATAAAAAACCGCTTTATGTGTGTCTGGCAGCTTAAGTTGAAAACGTGGATTTGGATGTTCACCCAAGGCACTTTTGACACTGACCAAATAATCACCAATCACAGAGAGCGCTTTATTACGAAGCTTCTCAAATTCTAAAGTTCCTGCAATCAGGAAAGTATTGATATGTGACGGTAATGGTGCGGGCTTACGATTGTCATCTGCAAAACCAATACGTGCATCATTATGTTCCCAGTCATCATCACGAACGCTGCCGTGGCGCAGATCTAGAATCCCGTTACTGCGTACATTGACCAACTGACCAATCAGGCTGATAAATGGAAATGCACCAAGTTTATCCTGCAAGACAAAGCCAAAACGTTCCAGTACTGCACCATGATGTGGCGAGCCGATACAGACGAGGTTCTCGACCATATGTACCCATTGATATAGATTCTGCTTGCCATAAAACAGGGCACTGCGAGAAACCAGTCCACCCATACTGTGTCCAATCAGGTCGATACTGGTAATACGTGGATTACGCTGGACCAGATCTTCTAAGGTGTTGGCAAAACTACGGCCATTGGCGGAAATTCGGCGTCCTGTGTTGTAATTCAGATACAACATGGTGTTGTTGTCACGTTGAGCCAGCAGACGTTCCCCAATCCCGCCATAGCGATGGTTAGACCAAGTTAGATGGTTCATACATAAACCATGTGTCAGGATCACGACACGGCCCGTTAGTTCTCCTTGCTGCAAAGACCCATAGTGGTCGTAAAGCACCATCGGCAATGCCATTGGATTATGTTGCTTTAAAAAGAAATCACCGAAAATGCCGTTTAATGCACCCACTGCAAAATGTAATGTTGGCGTTAGTGGCTTGTCATGCAGAATAGGGAATTTGGCGATAATGCGACGTAAATTAGGAGCAAGAAAATGACTGCCGTATTTTTGTAAGGCCACATAGGAAAACTGGTAGAACTTTTGCAATTGCGGGTGTTTTTGTAAATTCTTGGCTTTTTGTGCACTTAAACCGAGCGTTGTCCGTAATACCTCAGTTTGTACCAGTTGCACCAATTCGTGCACCCCGCTTAAGCTGGTACTGACGAGCTGGGCCAAACCCTCCAGAACATCTGCCTGACTCGGGGGCGTACGATCCCACTTGCAGTAGGTTTCATGCAGAGGTGTTAAACTTGGCATATTGATTTCCCCATCCTTGATATATACCGAAGGTTTGAAGTGATTCACGTTATACTATTTAGATAAACTACAACAAACGCTTACATCTTAAATCTTTCATAAGTAGTTTTTTTAGAATACTGATGAACGGAGTGCAGTATCGTTTTTTATGTCCGACAATATTGAGCTTATCTGTATTTAATATTGTTATTTGCATAACGATTAAGCAAAATAATGTGATTTATTTCACTATAAGTCAAGCCACTGTCTCTTTTGGTGCATATGCAAATTATTTATTTACATGGTTTTCGAAGCAGCCCGATGTCGATAAAAGGGCAATTATTGCAACAATATTGTGCAGGACTCGATCATGTTCAGGTGCATTTACCTGATTTAAATCGGACACCTGATCAGGTACTTGCACAGCTTTCTCAGCTTATTGAAAGTTTACCACGTGATAAAGTGGTTTTGGTGGGAAGCAGTCTTGGTGGCTTTTATACGACATACCTTGTCGCAAAGTATGGCTGTCCTGCTGTACTGATTAATCCTGCTATGCAACCATGGCAATTATTTCAAGATTTATTCGGCATTGAACAAATCCCGCTCAAAGTCACTGAATCATGGACACTTGATACAGATCAATTGCAGCAATTACAATCGATTGCTGACACGAAGTTAAAGCATGCTGATAAAATTCTCGTGCTTTTGCAACAAGGCGATGAAGTCTTGGATTATCGTCAGGCTCAACGCTATTATAGTGCAGTTCATCCATCCTCATTGATTTTAACTGACGCTGGTGGTAATCATGCAATGGATGATTTTGAAGAAAAATTACCTTTAGTACTCGAATTTTTATCGGCAGCCCTCCAATAAGGAAGTCAGACCAAGTGACACAATACACGGCACAATCCCTTGAAGTTCTTTCTGGTTTAGATCCTGTTCGTCGTCGACCAGGCATGTATACCGATACCTCGCGTCCAAACCATTTGGCGCAAGAGGTGATTGATAATGCAGTCGATGAAGCACTTGCAGGCCATGCCAACCAGATTTGTGTGACCGTATATGAAGATGGTTCGTTGTCAGTTGAAGATAATGGACGCGGAATGCCAGTCGATATCCATCCTGAATATGGGCAAAGCGGTATCGAAATTATTCTGACCAAGTTACATGCTGGTGGCAAATTCAGTACTGATAATTATCAATTCTCAGGTGGTTTGCATGGGGTCGGGATTTCGGTGGTCAATGCCTTATCGACCCGTGTTGAAGTTGCTGTCCAACGCCAAGGCAATCTCTATCAAATGGCCTTTGAACAAGGTGAGCCAGTTGCGCCATTAGCCGTCTTGGAAGGCAAGGTGGCAAAGCGGGCGACAGGGACAACCGTTCGTTTCTGGCCTGAAACGAAATATTTTGATAGTCCTAAATTTGCGCTGAAAGCCCTCAAACATAATTTAAAAGCCAAAGCTGTGTTAGCGGCAGGTTTGAAAATTATTTATGATGATAAAATCAATAAAGAAAAAATTGAATGGCAGTTTGAAAATGGTCTGGTCGACTATTTAATGGATGAACTGCAAGATCGCGAAATTTTACCTGATCCTGCTTTTGTGAGTAGTGGGCAAGCGGATCGTGCAGCGTGTGAATTTGCGATTTGCTGGAACGTGGAAGGTGGTGAACAGATTCAGGAAAGTTATGTCAACCTGATTCCAACCGCACAAGGCGGAACGCATGTGAATGGTTTACGTTCAGGTGTAACTGAAGCACTGCGTGAATTCTGTGAATTACGCAATTTATTGCCACGTAATATGAAATTGTCTGCGGAAGATGTCTGGGATGGCGTGAATTTCATTTTATCGTTGAAATTTCAGGAACCGCAATTCTCAGGACAGACCAAAGAACGTCTATCCAGCCGCGAAGCATCAAATATTGTGCTGAGCATTGCCAAAGATGCATTTGCTTTATGGTTAAACCAGCATGCCGAGATTGCGACGCAACTGGCTGAAATGGCGATTGCCAAAGCTGGACGTCGTCTCAAAGCGGCGAAAAAAGTAGAACGCAAGAAGATTGTTGCAGGTCCAGCCTTACCAGGAAAATTAGCCGATTGTGTCGGTTTAACCCGTGAAGACAGTGAACTATTTATTGTGGAAGGTGACTCTGCGGGTGGCAGCGCCAAGCAGGCACGTGACAAGAATTTCCAAGCGATTATGCCGATTCGCGGAAAAATCCTGAATACGTGGGAAGTGTCTTCGGATGAAGTCTTGGCTTCGCAAGAAGTACATGACATTGCCATTGCGATTGGTGTTGATCCGGGCAGTGATGATTTGTCTGAATTGCGCTATGGCAAAATCTGTATCCTTGCCGATGCGGACTCGGATGGTCTGCATATTGCGACTTTATTGTGCGCATTGTTCGTAAAACATTTCCCGACACTGGTTGAGGAAGGTCATCTATTTGTCGCGATGCCACCGCTGTATCGTATTGATATTGGAAAAGATGTGTATTACGCCTTGGACGATGACGAACTCGAATCGATTTTGAAGAAAGTGAAGGGCAATAAAAACCCACAAATTACCCGATTCAAAGGTTTGGGTGAGATGAATGCCAGTCAGTTACGTGAAACGACCATGGACCCGAATACCCGTCGTTTGGTGCAACTGGATCTGGATGATGCGCATTTAACTGCTGGATTGCTGGATAAATTACTTGCGAAAAAGCGTTCAGCTGACCGTAAACACTGGTTAGAACAAAAAGGTAATTTAGCGGATATTAGCGTCTAAATTCCCGAAAAAATCTATAGATTGAAGCCAAGCCAATGCTTGGCTTTTTCTTTGTTTAAAGTATAGAGATTTTGGTTGAACAAATTTGCATCATTTTAGGTCAGGAGGTATTTTTTGTATGCAATGTTGTATACAAGATCAAAAAAATCATCAGTGAAATTTATTAAAACATAATAAAAACATATGCTTGTCGTGTTGGCATAAAAATTGAATAACCCCACCCAGTAGAAATCACAATATTCAGGTGTGGAGAATAAAGATGCAGAATAAATTAATGTCGATGTCTGTACTGATGGCAGCCATGATGGGGATTGGTCTGGTTGGATGTTCAAAACCAGCCGAAAAAACAGAACAAACAAAAACGGAAGCTAAAACAGCACCTGCAACAAGTGGCGACACCATTAAAGTCGGCATCCTGCATTCGCTTTCAGGCACGATGGCGATTTCTGAAACTTCGCTGAAAGATACCGCTCTGATGACCATCAATGAAATCAATGCCAATGGTGGAGTGCTCGGTAAAAAATTAGAACCTGTGATTGTCGATCCAGCCTCAGATTGGCCACTGTTTGCAGAAAAAGCGCGTCAGCTGATTACTCAAGATAAAGTCGCGGTTATTTTTGGTTGCTGGACATCGGTTTCGCGTAAATCTGTGCTTCCTGTGGTCGAAGAACTGAATGGCTTGTTGTTCTATCCGGTGCAATATGAAGGCCAAGAACAATCGAAAAACATCTTCTATACGGGGGCTGCACCCAACCAACAAGCGATCCCTGCGGTTGAATATTTAATGGGAGATGAAGGTGGTAAAGCTGAGCGCTTTGTATTGCTTGGCACCGATTACGTCTATCCACGCACCACCAATAAAATTCTGCGTGCTTTCTTAAAATCTAAAGGCGTCGCTGATGCTGACATCATGGAAGAGTACACGCCATTTGGTCACAGCAATTATCAAACCATTGTATCCAATATTAAAAAATTCTCTGCTGGTAAAAAGACTGCGGTGATCTCGACTATCAATGGTGATTCTAACGTGCCGTTCTATCGTGAATTGGGTAACCAAGGCATTAAGGCATCCGATATTCCAGTGATGGCTTTCTCGGTAGGAGAGGAAGAATTACGTGGCATCGACACCAAACCATTGGTGGGTCATTTAGCCGCATGGAACTATTTCATGTCGGTCAAGAATCCTAAAAATACCGAGTTTGTGAATAAATTCAAACAATATGCGGTCGAATACAAACTGCCAAATGCTGACAAAGTGGTGACCAATGATCCAATGGAAGCGACTTATGTGGGCATCAATATGTGGAAGCAGGCGGTTGAAAAAGCAGGCACGACTGAGGTCGACAAAGTCCGTGATGCAATGGCAGGTCAAACCTTTGCTGCACCATCAGGCTATACCCTCAAAATGGATGAAAGTAATCACCATTTGCATAAGCCTGTGATGATTGGACAAATCCGTGGTGATGGTCAGTTCGATGTAGTCTACAAAACACCGCAAACCATCAAGGCGGAGCCTTGGAGTCCGTATATCCCTAAATAATTATCTTCAGGCCTGTTGTCTTGGTAGCAGGCTTTTTCATTCTGTTTTTGTTTGATCTATTTAAACCACAAAATAAGGGGAGTTCTATGGCGAAGCATTATGTTTTGGCACTGCTCTGCATCATGGCGCAGCTGATATTTACTCCAGCATGGGCAGAGGTCACATCCACAGCACCTGTGACGTCTACAGCTTCTCAAGATGCCATTCAAACTTTCGTAAAGGCTGATTTTTCCACACGTCGTGCCATGCTCAATCAATGGCCTGCCAGTATTGAACAACTGGATCAACTGGTGGCGTATATCGATCAAAATGAGTTGTATACCGATAGTGCTGGCAATACCTATTTGCTGAAAAATGATGACAAACTATTCAGCTACCCTGCACAGCAAGCACTGGAACAGTGGCCTGCGGATTTAACTCAAGTGACTTTGGTCAATACTTTACGTAAGGCACTGAATTTTGGGCAAGCCAAAGTCAAACTCAACTCCAATGATGCATCACAGCGATTAGCCGCGGTTGATATTTTAGAAAATAATCTGGCTGAGCTAGATCTGGCGACCGTTAAACAACTCTACGTCAATGAAAAAAATGATCAGGTCAAAGACCGTTTAGCGCAACTTAAAGCGCGGTTGGATTTTAATAGTTCTGATGAGTTTACCAAGCTTGAAGCCGTGAAAATATTGGCAGATTCAAATCATCCTGATGTATTCGCGCTCATCACGCAGACTTTAGAGCAGCCCCAAACCAATCCTACATTGAAGGCAGCTCTGCTGGATGCACAAAATAAAATTAAAACCCGTTTGCAAATCAGTGAATGGTCGGGTCATGTATTTTCAGGTTTAAGTACTGCCAGCATTTTATTGCTTGCTGCGCTAGGGCTCGCAATCACTTATGGTCTGCTTGGCGTGATTAATATGGCGCATGGCGAGCTCATCATGATCGGTGCCTATACCACTTACGTGATCCAGAGCTTTTTTAAAACCCATTTTGCTGGACTGGTGGATTGGTATCTCATCGTTGCGATTCCTGCGGCTTTTCTGGTCAGTGCCTTGATTGGGATGTTGATTGAGCGCACCGTCATTCGTCCGCTGTATGGCCGTCAATTGGAAACCTTACTTGCCACTTTTGGGGTGAGTCTGATTCTAATGCAATTGGTACGCATGGTCTTTGGTGCACAAAATGTCGAAGTCTCAAATGTGAGCTGGTTGAGTGGTGGGATTGCGGTTACACCAAGCCTGATGCTGCCATATAACCGTATTGCCATTATTGCGTTTACCGTTGCTGTGTTATTGCTGTTGGTGTTCTTACTGAATAAAACTCGCTTTGGCCTATTCGTTCGTGCGGTCACCCAAAACCGTCAAATGGCACGTGCTGTTGGCATTCGATCTGCACGGATTGACATGATGGCTTTTGGTCTCGGTTCTGGCTTGGCAGGGCTAGCAGGCTGTGCCTTGGCACAAGTGGGTAATGTCGGGCCTGATCTCGGTCAGAATTACATTATTGATGCTTTCCTTGTCGTCGTTGTCGGTGGTGTCGGTCAAGTATGGGGTGCCGTACTTGCAGCACTTGGACTGGGTATCAGTGGAACGGTGCTGGAAATTGGTTTAGGTGCGGTTCTGGCAAAAATTATTCTCTTGGTTCTTGTGATTTTGTTTATCCAAAAGCGTCCACAAGGTTTGTTTGCCATCAAAGGCCGTTTTGTGGAGTAAGCCAATGAAAATCACTTCTGTGTTCGCAGATAAGCCGTATAGCGCCGTGGCGATTGCAATCTGTTTCGGCGTACTGTTGCTGTTGCCGTGGTTGCATTTGCTGTCTCCTGACTCTGCATTTTACCTGTCCGCTTATTGGATTACCTTAATAGGCAAGATCATGTGTTTGGCTTTGGTCGCCTTGGCGCTGGATCTGGTGTGGGGCTATGCAGGGATTCTGAGTTTAGGTCATGGTTTGTATTTTGCCTTGGGTGGTTATGCTTTTGGCATGTATCTGATGCGCCAATCCGCAGGCGATGGGCTGCCTGATTTCATGCGCTTCTTGAGCTGGACCGAGTTGCCGTGGTATTGGGTCGGGACAGAGCATTTTGCTTGGGCTTTGGTCTTGGTGGTACTAATCCCAGGTTTGATCGCATTTATTTTTGGATTTTTTGCCTTTCGCTCCAAAATCAAAGGTGTGTATTTTTCCATCATTACCCAAGCCATGACTTTTGCCGCAGCGTTATTATTCTTCCGCAATGAAACTGGCTTTGGGGGCAATAATGGCTTTACTGGTTTCAAGACCATTCTCGGTTTTGATATCACCTCTGCATCAATGCGTGCCACGCTGTGTTTTGTCACTGCCCTGGTATTAATGCTGTGTTTTATTGGCTTACGACAACTGATGAATCGTCCTTATGGTCGGGTCTTGGGAGCCATTCGCGACAGTGAAAATCGTTTGCAATATCTGGGTTATCGCACGCTGTGGTACAAGCTGTCGGCATGGGTCTTGTCTGCGGTGATTGCGGGTATTGCTGGCGCGTTGTATGTGCCGCAGGCAGGCATCATTAATCCGAGTGAAATGAATCCCGTCAATTCGATTGAAATGGCAGTGTGGGTCGCTGCGGGTGGACGTGGCACTTTGATCGGGCCAATTCTTGGAGCAGGTCTAATTAATGCCGTGAAAACTTATTTCACTGTGGCTGCACCAGAAGCATGGTTATTGATCTTGGGAGCACTTTTCATTGTGGTGACTTTATTCCTGCCGAAAGGTGTGATTGGCATATTTGACCGTTTTAAAAAGGAGCGTGACTAAATGAGTGATGTATTAATTGACGCTGCTCAACATGGCGGTCAACTCGGTGAAGGATACGGGCGTGCCAAACCGAAAGGGGCTGACTTTAGTCATGGCATCGCCTTATATCTGGAAAAAGTCAGCGTTTGGTTTGATTCATTTCGGGCTTTGAATGATCTGTCGCTTTATATTGCTGAGGGTGAGTTACGTTGCATCATCGGGCCGAATGGCGCAGGGAAAACCACCTTGATGGATGTGATTACAGGTAAAACCCGTCCAACTACTGGCACGGCATTTTTTGGGCAAAACTATGATTTAGCCAAAATGAGTACCGAGCAAATTGCCGAAGCAGGCATTGGTCGCAAATTCCAAAAACCAACGGTATTTGAAAATTTTAGCGTGATGGAGAATCTGCTACTGGCTGCACCAAGAGATAAACGAGTGCAAAAAAGCTTATTTTCCCGTTTAGACCCAGAAGCACAGTTGGCTTTAGATGAAACATTGGAACAAATTCGTTTAAAGGAATTTGTACAGAAGCCAGCAGGTTTGCTGTCGCATGGACAAAAGCAGTGGTTGGAAATTGGCATGTTGTTGATGCAACGACCAAAGCTGATTTTGCTGGATGAGCCTGTTGCAGGCATGACCGATGCTGAAACTGAGCGTACTGCTGAACTGTGCCTTGAACTGAAAAAAAATCACACCCTTGTGGTGGTCGAACATGACATGAGTTTTATTGACACCATCAGTGAAAAAGTCACGGTGTTGGCACAAGGTGCGATCTTGGCAGAAGGCACATTGGCAGAAGTTCAGGCCAATGAAGATGTGATTGAAAAATATTTAGGGCGTTAGGAGAGACACATGCTGGAAGTGAAACAAATTAATCAGTTTTATGGTGGTAGTCATATTCTGCGTGATGTGTCTTTTAACGCGCCTGTCGGTGAATGTAGTGTGGTATTGGGCCGTAATGGGGTGGGCAAAACCACTTTACTCAAATGTCTGATGGGCATTCTGCCGATTAAATCAGGGCAAATCCTGCTCGATGGCAAAGATATTGCCAAAATGTCTCCTGAGCAACGGGTGCGTGCTGGTTTGGCCTACGTACCGCAAGGTCGCGATATCTTTTCGACCTTGACCGTGGAAGAAAATATTTTAATTGGGATGGCTAAGTTTTCGGGTGCCAAGACCCGTAAAGTGCCAAGTCATTTATATGAAATTTTTCCTGTATTAGATGAAATGAAGCATCGCCGTGGCGGCGATTTATCTGGTGGTCAGCAACAGCAGCTTGCCATTGCTCGAGCTTTGGCTTCAGAGCCGAGCGTATTGATTTTGGATGAACCTACCGAAGGCATTCAGCCCTCAATCATTAAGGATATTGGTCGGGTGATTCGTAAACTGGCTGATCAGGGCGAGATGGCGATTATTTTGGTGGAGCAGTTTTATGACTTTGCTGAAGAGTTGGCCGATGCGTATACGGTGATGGCACGTGGGCAGGTGATTGCGCAAGGGCGGGGTGAGGATATGCCTGAGAAGGGGATTCGGGAGTTGGTAGCGATTTAATATCCATCTCTACATATCTCATTTTACTATTTAGAAAAGTAGATATTAAAAATGAATATTTTTATGGAGTCATACCAAGAAGTCTTCTAATGTCTAAATAAGCCTTCGGCTGGAGTTACTTTGGTTTCGCCCAAAGTAACCAAAGGCATTGTCATTCACAAAACCTGTTCAATTCTTGGATTTTTTCTATTATTTCGCTGAAACAATATCTTTCAAAAATCACGCAGGTTGTGAATGACGTTTCCGAGTCTCATACTTTTTCTTAAATTTTTTGTTGAGTTTGGGTGTAAAGATCATTCATTTGTTTTCCACTTTATAAAACGTTCCGCCTGCATAGACATTGTGTCCAAAGCCGCATGAGGACTCACCATTTTTTTGTTCAACTTCAATTTTTTGACCAAGTTTTGCATCATTGGCAAATTGAAGCTTAATCACACAGTCTTCATTGCGATAGTTAGCCTGCGTTGACTTGATTGGCATGCTGGTTTCAAATTGTCCCATATTGGGGCCATAGATCAGACCGCGCAGTCCAAAGTAATAGCCATCAAAAGCAATCGCATATTTATTCTGTTTTTTGCTGACCTTGATGTAGTCCCATTGCCCAAAGCCATTGGCGCGAACATAAGTGCCTTGTAAATCAGAAGTTACTTTGGGCTTCGGGAGTTGTTTTAAGTTGTATTGGCTGGTTTTAGAGTCTTTATCACGTAAAAACCAGACTCTGGCCCATTGCGGCTTACCGAGTTTGGCATAACTTAACCCCACATTATTATTGGCGATTTCAATGTCTCGATCACTCATCTGAATCCCGCTTTCATCGGCATTGGCCTGACAGAAATGTGCCCATGCGGCTTGGTCTTCAAATTGTTTGGCTGCTTTGAGATATTGTTTTTGATCGTAAAACTTTTTACCTGCTTGCGCATATTGTTTCACTTTGGCGCAGCCCTGTTGCAATTCTTGCTCGAAGGAAAGTTCTGCAAAGCTGGCACTTGAAACAAGTACGATTGTGAGGCATAGGCCGAGTTGGGATGTTTTAATCATTGTGGCTATTTTTGAAATAAAGTATATCTTTCATTTTAAATCAAAAATTGCTGTAAGAAACGTATTACAAAAGTGATGTTTTATTAGGCTTCTGTGAGTTGCAGTTGCATCCAGACAAGATGACGCCATTGCCCAAACTTTTGTCCAACCTGTGGCATATACCCTGTTTGAATGAAGCCCAGTTGTTCATGCAATACGATAGAACCTTTATTTTCACTATCAATGGCAGCGACCATAATATGCATGTTTTGCTGTTTGGCGAGATGAATGAGTTGTTGCATGAGAGCTTTGCCCAGTCCCTGACGTGCATAGTTTGGATCAATAAAAACAGAATGCTCGATACTTTGACGGTAACCACTGATAGCACGAAATGCTGCGTAATAGGCATAACCAGCAACTTGATGGGTATTCAGGTCTTCCACCACGATCATCGGAAATTGTTGCTGTTGCATGCCTTGAAAACGTTGCTGATATTCCGCCAAAGAAACGGCTTGATCATTCCAGTTGGCTGTTCCATTTAAAATTTCAGCATTGTAAATCGCAAGAATCGCGCCTAGATCATCGACTGTCGCAAAGCGAATCTGGAAATGGGGGGCGAGCGTATAAGGCGCAAGTGGAAGGTTTACGGGCATGGGCACAGGTCATCAAATCAGGCAAAAACAAAAGATGAGACGTTGATAAAACGGTAGATCATTTCAGCTTTATATTCGATGATACCAACAAAAACAGCAAGGAATTCCTTGCTGTTTTTTTTCACATCTTTAAAAGCTTAGAAGTGATATTTAATCAAAGCGCTGACGTTGTTTTCGTCACGGTTTTTCATACCGAACTTGTTATTCCAAACTGAATGCTCAACACCTAAATAAAGGCGTGTATCTGGTGAAATGTGTTTACCGACATTCCATTTGTACTGTGTCGTCCAGTTCAGTTCACTTGCATGATCTTTTTTGCCTGTCGACCAGTCAAGGAAACCATCTACAAGGAAATCTTCATTTGATACTTTAAATGGCAATGCATAGGCAATCGTCATTTGATAGTCATCAGCCGTATTTTCGTTGTTGGCACGGTAGAAATTCACATTCGCATATTGGAAATATGGAACTGCGAGATCAAAACCCACCCCATACAAGAAGTTGTCAAAATTATTACCATCAGCGCTGTTACTTTCCCATGTTGTTGAGATCAGCACATCTTTGATTGGACCAAATGCAAGTTTTTGTCCTGAGATCTCACCCAAGCTTAAACGTGGAGAGAGTTCGAAATATGTACTTTTATTATCATCGCTGCCACGCATACGATCCATAAAGAAAAACACATCGGCATATTTAACTTTTGCCGCATATTCGAGTGTTACAGTTGTTTGTTTTTCATCAACAACTTCATAGTTCTCACCGTACAAACCAGTCACGCTGAAATCTTGCCAAATTGGCTTCGCCTGAGCGAAAGCTGCTGTAGATACCAATAAACATGTTGCTGCAAGTTGCTTCAATTGCATTTAAAAATCTCCCCCCAAAAAGGCGTGTAAAGCATACAAGGTATTAAGCAAAAATAAAGCCAAATTTGACCAAAGGTACAAAATAATTGTAGAGGTCGGGCCAAAAATAAAGTCATGTAAAGTTAAAGTAGTTTTTGTTTAAGTTTTAATAAAAATGTCAAAAATCAGCTTGCATATTTCTAACGAAAGACAGATATTGGAACTATAGAAGATCTTCTTACATACTGAAAATCAACAGATGCTAAGCGAGGAGACCACAAGCATTTACATAATCAAAATATACAACTGCACTGAATGATCGCATGCTCAAAGTGTGCTGAATAAGAAAGTTTTGTAGCACCGTCTCACAGAAAAGAGAGGAAGATATTTATGAATATTGAAATCCGTACAGATAAAAACATTCAAGGTAGTGAACGTTTAATTAGTTATGTTCGTGCAGAACTTACACAGGAATTCCAACGTTATAGCGAGCGTATTACGCACTTTTCGGTTCATATTAGTGATGAAAATGGGGATAAAACGGGCGATCACGACAAACGTTGTATGATTGAGGCTCGTCCAGCAGGAATGAAACCTGTTGCAGTGACACATAAAGCAACAAATATTGATAACTCGATTCATGGTGCGATTGATAAATTAAAACGCAGTCTGGAGCATCTATATGAGAAAAAAGATCATCACCGTGGTGGTTTACCAGAATATGTCGATGCAGATGAAGACGTCAAAGTAGATGACGAAGCGTAAAGATAAACGCATAAAAAAAGCCTCATTTGGGGCTTTTTTTATGCCTGTATCAAATTTCTACATGATTTTTTAGATGGTTTTATAAAATCCTGTCAGGATATTCGGCATAATACATTCATTAAAAAATATTGTGAGAATTGGTCATGTTAAATAAGCAACAGCAGGCCTTGGTGCAAGCCATACAACAACTCGATTTAGACCAAGTGCAATCATTACTTGCTGAAGGACTCGACCCGAATTTTATTGATCCTGAACAAGGGCCACCTGTGTCATTGATTTGTGATGGTTTATTCACATGGTGGGAAACAATTTGTGAAGCGTATGAAGCAGGTCAGCCATTAAGCGAAGAAGAAAAGCAACAATCGCTTCAAGTTTATCTGGATATTTTAGATGCCCTGATTCAGGCCAAAGCCAATTTACACTTATGGGATGCTGAAGAATTTTATGGCCCGCTTTGGGATGCAGCAAGTTCGGCTTGTGTACCTGTGGTACAACGTTTACTCGAAGAAAAAGTAGATCCAAATACTCGTGATGAAGAAGGTTTAACCGTTTTATCTTCAATTAGCCAATTATTCTTTGATTGTGAATTTGATGAAATTGACTGGTCAGAATCATTGCCAGAAGAACGTGCAACACTGGAATTGTTACGTCAGCATGGCGCAAAGATGTCAAAAGAGCTAGGCGCATAAGCCCAGCCGATACAAGAGAAAGAGGAACATGATGAAAACTTTTCAAACTTTAAGCGTGATTGCCGTATCGATGATGGCAAGCAGCGCTTTTGCGGCTGATTTTTCTTTTGACCGTCCTGGAGCGGGCATGGGCACAGGTATTACACCTGTTGGAAAATTGGCATGGGAACAAAGCTTACCGAGCGTCAGCTACCAAGAAGGTAATGTCGATGGGGTAAAAGATAAAACCCTGACCTTAAATGGCGATATGTTATTGCGTACAGGTCTGGCAGATGGCCTTGAATTGCAATTGGGTTGGCAAGGTCCAGTCTGGCAGCAATACAAGCGTGCTGGTATGAAAAAAGAAACCAATGGTTTAGGTGATGTCAGCATTGGTTTGAAAAAAGCGATTGATTTAAAAGATGACCGTTTATCAATGGCTTTGTTAGCAGAAGCAATCATTGCGACAGGTAACGATGAGTTCACCAACCATGATGATATCTATAGCTTAACCTCAGCTGTTGCTTATGAATTTAGTGACCTGATTGGTACTTCTATTACCATGCGATATGAAGCGCAAAACAGCGATTGGGCAGTCACAGCTGTACCAACCCTTGATTATAAGATCGCGGGTAAATTATCTGGCTTCTCTGAATTTATTTACCGTAAAGCAGAAAGTCAGGATTATGAATATGGCCTCGGCACAGGTCTGGTTTATGCCTTGAATAATCGCACACAGTTGGACGCTAGCATTGGAGTGGATCTCAATGGCAATCAGAAAAGCTATAACGGTGGCTTCGGCGTATCGGTTTTATTCTAATAATAATGCTCCTGAATTCTCTTAAATTCACTTCTACATAAGTGGGAGAGAGATTCGGGAGAAAAATAGTGAGATGAGAATGAAAATGTCTGTTCGAGATGGAGAAGGTGTTGCATTGATGCGTTATTTTCTTGGGACGTTATTGTTGTTATGTGGGTCATTGACCTATGCCCAAGAGAATTCATCGGCACCTTTACTCAGTCCTGAACAGGCATTTGCATTTACGGTTGAATCGACGCAAGCGAATCAAGCACGTTTGCATTGGTCGATTCAGCCCAATTACTATTTATATCAGCATAAATTTGAAGTACAGCAGGGCAATCAGCCTGTTACGTTAAATTTGCCTAAAGCAGTTGAGCAATATGATGAAAACTATGGCCATAGCCAGGTTTATTATCAACAAGCTGAATTCAGTATTCCTACTCAAGCATCACAACACTATCGTGTGACATGGCAGGGTTGTGCCAAAGACCGAATTTGCTATCCACCCCAAAATATTGAATTTCAGACTGACGCCGATGGTTTGGTGAGTGCTCAAAATGTCAGTTCTAATACCCAAAAAAGCTTTCTGGACGTGGCACGTTCATCTAGCGCATTCAATGCTCAACAACCCGCAAGTGATGAAGTACAGGCTGAAGTAGCCGCAGCATCTCCCTCACAAGACAATTCAGGTGTAATGGCTCAAGACCAGAAATGGTCGAGTGCACTTGAGCAGCATTCGCTTGCTTATAGCATCCTGTTATTCTTAGGTTTAGGGATTTTGTTGGCGTTCACGCCGTGTTCATTACCGATGTTACCGATCCTGACCTCGTTGATCGTACGTGACAATAAAGGTGTTAAAGCATGGTCAATTGCGCTGACCTTTGTGGTCAGTATGGCGCTGGTCTATGCGGTACTGGGTTTGATTGCTTCCGCAGCAGGTTTGAATTTTCAGCGCTGGTTACAGCAACCCGCCACATTGATTGCATTTAGCTTATTGTTTGTGGTGTTTGCCCTCAATCTGTTTGGCCTGTTCGAACTGAAATTGCCACAGCGTTGGGTCAATCGACTGGATCAGATGCAATCCAATCAAAAAGGCGGCACGCTGGTGGGCGCCAGTGTAATGGGCATGATTTCAGCGCTGTTGGTAGGGCCATGCATGACTGCACCTCTGGCTGGGGTTTTGCTATTTATTTCGCAAACACAGAGTCAATGGCAAGGTGCATTATTACTCTTTACGCTTGGTTTTGGGATGGGCATACCTTTGCTTTTGGCAAGTGTATTGGGCGCTAAAGCCTTACCGAAAGCTGGCGACTGGATGAATCAGATCAAGGTGATTTTTGCCTTCTTAATGCTGGCCTTGAGTCTTTATTTTATTCGTCCTTTATTGCCAGAATTAGCGATTCAAATCCTGAGTTTAATTCTCGGTCTGGCATTTATTATCTATGCGGTTTATCGTCTGTTTGGGCAGAAATCCAAGTTGCGATGGCTGTATGCGATATTGCTGATTTTAGTCATTCCCGCATTGGCTTTTAATCAATACCAGCATATTCAAAGTCTCAGCTCGGTTCAGGCAGATAAACTTGCTGAATGGCATGTGGCACAAACTGCGGATGAATTTCAGCATATTCTCGCCAATGCACCCAAGGATCGCGGTATCGTGATCGATGTCTATGCAGATTGGTGTGTCGCTTGCCAGCCGATTGAGCATCGTATTTTAAAAGATGCCGAAGTCCAGCAGGCGTTATCGGGTTATTACCTGATTAAACTGGATTTAAGCCACTATGATGCATCGCATCAGGCACTTTTAGCGCAGTGGGATATCTTGGGACCACCGACCTATTTATTCCTCGATCAGCAACAACAAGAAATCCGCTCGCTACGTTTAACTGGTGCGTTCCAGAAAGCCGAGCTATTACAACAACTCGCCTTATTTAAAGGAAAATAATAAATATGTATCAGCTCTTGATTGGCAATAAAAATTATTCGACCTGGTCAATGCGTCCATGGATCTTATTGAAACAGGCTGGTATTCCATTTCAGGAACAGCTGATTCAGTTTGATAGCTTTGAAGCAGATAGCCAGTTTAAAACAGAAATTCTAAAGCTTAATCCAACCGGGAAAGTGCCTGCACTTATGGATGGTGATCTGGTGGTTTGGGATACGCTGGCTATTTGTGAATATCTGGCAGAACAACATCCTGAACATGCCTTATGGCCGCAAGATAAAACCCTGCGTGCCAGAGCGCGTTGTATCAGTGCCGAGATGCACAGTAGCTTTCAGGGATTACGCAATCTTTGTCCTATGAATGTTGAAGCTGAGCTAACGCATATTGGTAAGCAGTTATGGGCAGAGCATGCCCAATTACGTGCTGATGTTGCCCGAATTGATCAGATCTGGTCAGAACGTCCAGATGATGACAGTTTTTTGTGTGGTGAATTTAGTATTGCAGATGCATTTTACGTACCTGTGGTGATGCGTTTCGACTGTTATAAATTACCCATCTCGGCTTCTAGCCAAAACTATATGCAGAAAATATTGGCTTTGCCTTCAGTACAACAATGGATTGCTGAAGCCAAGCAAGAACAGACGTTTGTGCTTTTTGATGAGCCTTATCGCCAACATCGGGAAGAATTTTTAAAAGGCTGATTAAGACTCAAGTGAAGGCAAATCACTGCCTTCACTTTGCTAATCGGTGATCAGATCGGTAAAGATTTTTACCTGATTGCGTCCCGCTGCTTTTACAGCATACAGAGCCTGATCTGCCTGACTGATAATCAGATGTGGCTCATCGGCACTGAGTGAGCTGCTAATTCCGAAGCTGGCACTGATACTGAATTCTTGCTTATGTTCGGTGATAAAACGCAATTGTGATACGGCTTGCCGACAGCGCTCGGCAACCTTTTGTGCTTGAGCTGTATTGGTATTGGGCAGCAATAAAATAAACTCCTCCCCACCAAAGCGCCCAATAATATCCTGCTCTCTGAGATGGGTTGCCAGACATTGGGCGACTTGAATCAGGACCTGATCTCCCATGCTATGTCCGAAGTGATCATTAATATTTTTAAAATGATCTAAGTCGAGCAGCACAATTGAATATTGCTGATCAGGCTGCTGATGCAATCTTTCTAAATAACTCCCGATACTGCGCCGGTTCAGGACATTGGTCAGAGGATCGAGACGACTTAAAATCTGGATGGTCATTTCACGAGTACGCCATTGGGTCAGTAAGATTTCAAATAGAAATAAACAGGCCAGCAAGATGGGCACCAGAAAAAACATCATGCTGCCTACCCAAAATGGATGCATGGCGACCTGATTCAGATGTTGCATGTTAAATAATGGCGCGTAGGTGAGTATCCCGACCATGCTTAGGTAATTACAAAAGAATAAAGCCAGCGTGGCAGGAATGAGGGCGCAATACACCATACGGCGGTCGAAAAGCACCAGACCGACACCCACGACACTGACATAGCCCACCATGGTAGCGGGACTAAAGCTGCCGACCAGATAGCTGTTATGGCATAGCATCGCGGTAAAAACCTGCACACTGAGGATCGGGAGGACTTCCTGTGCCCAGTGTTGTTCCCTGAACAGATGGCAGGGAATAATCAATAGGATCAAAACCACCAGCATAATCAGGCTGGTCCATAATTGTGAACGGACCAGCTTGAGATGTACCCATTCTGAATAAACAGGATTCATGAGTACGAAAATGTCCCAACTGATCCAGAACAGGTTCATTAATGCAGCAAGTATCAGTAATAAAATGCTTTTTTTAAGCATGGTCCAATTGACGACAATATGATGTTCCCAAGAAAGCCGAAAGCCCCATCTTTTTGCGTCAGTTGACCTATTAAAATGAATCTTCACCATTGGCATGCATCCTTTTATGCAATGAGATTCCTAGGAACTGTATATCCGTCATCAAAATACGGAGGAACGATTATTCAAATAACAATAGCATCTTTAGAATGAGAAAAAAGTCTGCATCTGGAGGATTTAGTGCAAATCAGGACGGGAAAAATATTTTGAAAAATAAGCTGTTATCAGAATATTCAATGATTTTTATTTGATGATGACCAAACTGAATGAAGAGTGACAATGGCCAGCCTAAGCTGACCATTTTTTACACATATTTTGATGATGCTTAGTCGCGATCTAAGGCATGTGCGAATTCAGCAATATCTGCCAAGGCTTGTTTAGCCTCAGGGAACCAGGCATTAAACATCTGGAAGTTATGCCACATGCCTGTATAGAGTTTAAAGTTCACCTCTACATCGGCTTTTTCAGCTTTTTCTCTAAAGCGCTTTGAATCATCCAGCAAAATCTCTTTAGAACCGACTTGTACCAAAGTCGGTGGTAAGCCTGTCAGATCATCAAATAACGGTGAAACGCGAGGATCATCTGTCTGAATACCATCTGTTAAATAATGGTTGATACCCGCCTGCAACGCTTCAATGGACAGCAATGCATCATGTTTCTGGTTGAAGCGTAACGATTCACTGGTTAAGGTTAAATCCAGATAAGGAGACATCAAAATCAGGCCGCTTGGCATTAGTTCAGGTTGTTGTTTCAGGCGTAAGCACAATGCCAAGGCAAGATTCGCACCACAAGAGTCACCTGAGATAATGATATCTTTGGGCTTAATACCTTGAACCAGCAATGCTTGATAGACATCAAAAATCGCATCAATGGCTTCAGGAAAAGGATGTTCGGGTGCGAGTGGGTAATCAACATGAATCACCTGCATTTGCGTACGTGCCGCAATATCGGTCATCAATGCACGATGGGTATTGAGACTACCTAAGAAAAAAGCACCGCCGTGAATATGTAAAATTAATTGTGTTGCCGAAGCTTGAGCTTTAATTTCCTCACCACGGACACCCGCTAAGCGTAATGGTCGAATTTGTACTGTTGGATTTTGTGGAAATATGCGACAGAGTTGATCCAGTAACGGCCGTAAAGCATTGGGCGCCAAATTAAATTGGCTCGGTGTCCGAATCGTCGCTTTAAGTAAAGATTCAGTAAAATAATATTTCCAAACAGTAGCAAATTTCATAATTTTTCCATATTGTTAGATGGGTATACCGATAAGAAAATTCTTGAATATAAGTGGCGCCTAGACATCATGATAAAAACTGAAAAATTGTGCGCTATGTCACTCTTACGCAGGTTATACCAAATAGTCATAATCAAGAATTGCAATATTGATTGAACTTCTCAATACTTTCAGTTTGAAAGACCCCTTAAGGATATTACAAAAATGAAGAAAATTGCTCTAGCATTTGGATTGCTCGGTTTAACAACTTTTGCCAATGCAGCGGATGCGCTGAATGGCAGTGTTTGGCAAACCATCGATGATGAAACAAAACAGCCGAAGGCGATTGTGAAGTTTACTGAGCAAAAGGATGGAACCCTCACCGCGTCTATTCAAAAATATTTAGTAGCAGGTCAGGAAAATGCATGCTCTAAATGTGAAGGAACTTATCACAACAAACCACTTAAAGGCGTGACCATTGTACATGGCCTTAAAAATGTAGGTGGTGTGAATTACGATGGCGGTTCAATTATCGATCCTAAGAACGGTAAAACCTATAAGTTAAAAGCTGAAATTATCGAAGGTGGTAAAAAGCTGAAATTACGCGGTTATATTGGCGTTGCAGCTTTAGGTCGTAACCAGACCTGGATTCGTACCAACTAAGCACAAGATAAACATAAAAGAACCGAGCCTGATGACTCGGTTTTTTTGTATTTGCTATTTATTTAGATTTAAGCAGATAAATCTTGATAAGTTGCTTCATCAAAGCCAATCACAAAACCTTTTGGCGTTTGCAATACGGGACGTTTAATCAGACTTGGTTGAGCAATCAGTGTTTCAATCAGGTTTTGCTCATTGCTAGTTGCATGCGCTTGCTCATCAGCAGTCAATTTACGCCATGTTGTGCCTTTTTTATTCAAGACTTTGTCTGCACCAATTTCTTTCAACCAGATTGCTAGCGTTGCAGCATCAATACCTTGTTTCTTGTAATCATGGAACTCGTAATCAATTCCTTTTGCCTGTAATGCATCAAAGGCTTTTTTCATCGAATTACAATTTTTAATACCATAAATTTTAAACATGTGAAAAAACCATAGAAAGAATGAAAAATATGGATCAAAGCCTAACGTAAAAAGCAGGTGATGTGCCAGTTGAAATTTTTTATTAAGTTAATCGGTAGAGGGTTTTAAGTCCGTAAGGAAATGATCAAGCTTTTTGAGCAAAAGTGCTAACGACAAGATGAAGAGAAAATATCTAATATCTAGAAAAGAGAAAACCCGCATTTAATCTTCCTGATTATGCGGGTCTCATTTCAACGTCCAATGTCTCATCCATGCAAATAAACTTGAATCAAGTTTATTTTATCTTCCTACGGCGTCCTATCCCTTTTTGGTCATCCTGACCGCTTCCCTGTGCCGTGAAGCTATAATGCCGTTCTAGCTGGTAAATAAAAATACACAAAAGCGACAAGTTCTGTAAGCTAAAGAAGCGGGTTAAGTGAACAGTTGTTCACTTATTCGTGTATTTTGTAGTCGATAATCACGGGCGCATGGTCGCTAAACCATTGTTCTTTATAGACCCATGCATTCGCAGTACGTGCTTTCCAGTCTGGAGAGCATGAATGATAGTCGATACGCCACCCGACATTTTTCGCACGGGCCTGACCACGATTTGACCACCATGAGTACAACTCTGCTTCTGGTCGCACCTCACGGAAGGTGTCTACATAGCCCAACTCATCATACATATGATCGAGCCAAGCGCGTTCATGTGGCAATACGCCAGATGACTTCTGGTTACCTGACCAGTTTTTAATATCAATGCGTTTGTGCACGATATTATAATCCCCACACACGATGATTGATTTATTCTCGTCACGCCATTGTTTTAGTATTTGTGCGTACTCTTGTAAGAACACATCTTTGCGTGCTTGTGCTTCATCACCGCTTGATCCTGATGGTAAGTATAACGAGGCAATATGAACGGTTTGTGACAAGCCTAAATCAAATTCAGCCGAAATAAAACGGCCTTGAGTATCTGCCAGTTCAAAGCCTAAGCCGTTGGTGATGGAGACGAAAGGAAGGCGGCTATAAATTGCTGTACCCGCATAACCTGCACGCTCAGCTGGGAATAAGTGGGTGTACCATCCTTCAGGCTTAAATTTATCCGTCCATTGCTCATGTGTAATGCGACTTTCCTGCATACACACCACATCTGCACCTGACTGTTCTAACCATTCGAGTAGGCCTTTGGTGACAGAAGCACGCAGGCCATTTACGTTAATTGAAACGACTCGAAGAATTTTTACATCACTTGGATAGCTATCCTTTGGTATCATACGTCTGTTTAACCTCAATTAAAGAATTTGGAGCACCTTATATGACAACGCCTGTGTCATTTCATCCGCAAGCTTTTATCGAACTCGCATTATCACGTGGTGTACTTAAATTTGGTGAGTTTACCTTAAAATCAGGCCGTGTCAGTCCTTATTTCTTTAACGCGGGTTTACTCAACGATGGTGAAGCACTGTCTTTGTTGGCGCAAGGCTATGCAGATAAACTGGTACAGTGTGACAATGTTGGTGTGATTTTTGGTCCAGCATACAAAGGAATTCCTTTTGTGGCTGCTACGGCAGTGGCTTTGTCTCAAGTGCATGGAAAAAGTGTACCGTGGGGCTTTAACCGTAAAGAAGCCAAAGATCATGGTGAAGGCGGTGTGTTGGTTGGTGCATCAGTTGCAGGTCAGAAAGTCTGGATCATTGATGATGTGATCACGGCAGGAACTGCGATTCGTGAAGTGGTGACCATTTTGAAAAATGCAGGCGCTGAAATTGCAGGTGTCTTGGTGGCTCTAGATCGCCAAGAACGTGGTCAAGGTGAACTTTCTGCGATTCAGGAAGTGCAAAAAGAACTCGAAATCCCAGTGCATGCTTTAATTACCATGAAAGATTTGATGGATTATCTGGATGCCAAAGGCGAGAAAGAAGCTTTAGCCAATATGCAGGCTTATCGCGAAAAATATGGCATCTAAGTTTTAGATGTAAAAAAGGAAGCTGAGGCTTCCTTTTTTATTATGAAATATTTCACATATGTGTGGTCAATCAGAAAAATTGAAGGTTTTGAAAGAAGGCGACTATTTAATCTTACAAAATAGTCTCTTTTATTTAACATAATGAGAGAGTTTACAATTTATTACTCGGTAATTGTATAAGAACAAATCACCTTCAGCTGTAACGCTAAATAAAAACAAAATTACGAAAGCATAAAAAACTCAGAATTTATTTTTATTTTGAAACCTATTGTTGAGTAAAAAAGCTCGAAAATGTCTGTTTTCGCCATAGAGATGGAAGCAGTTTTATTTATTTCCCAAAAGTTTTTTGAGAATCAATATTTGATGAATTTT
This sequence comes from Acinetobacter sp. BIGb0102, assembly GCF_003815055.1. NCBI lineage: Bacteria > Pseudomonadati > Pseudomonadota > Gammaproteobacteria > Moraxellales > Moraxellaceae > Acinetobacter > Acinetobacter sp. BIGb0102. The sequence goes on along the minus strand of NZ_RKQE01000013.1, from coordinate 400,260 downwards.
GACAGCGATTTCATAGAATACTTATAGTGGATGAAAATTATACAGACTGGTGTTTCAGTAAATCATAAGCGCATTTCACTTAAATCATTATTGAATACCTATAAATAATCTAAAAGGAAGAAGTTTGAATGAAAAAAAACAATCCAAGATCTGGTGTCCTATATTCCATTTATATGTTATTGAATCCATTGCCTTTTGGCTTCTTTGTTGCAGGTTGGATTTTTGATATTTTTTATAATAAAACTGCTGAAGTCTTATGGGCAAAGGCAGCCGCATGGTGTATTACGTTTGGATTGCTATTTTGTATTATTCCACGTTTTATCAATCTATTTTATGTCTGGTTTCGGCCAGTGATAGAGCAAAGGAGGTCAGATGTCGTTGGGTTCTGGCTCTATGGTTTTGCGATTATTGCAGCGACATTTAATGCCTTTATACATAGCCGTGATGCTTTTGCCATCGTTCCAGCAAATATTATTCTATCAACGCTGACAATCCTTCTTATTGCTCTGCATTATCTATATCAATCCACTCATATACAAAATAAGCTGATTGGAGAATAAATATGAAAATATCAAATACATTTTTCTTTTCAGCTTTGGTTAGCGTTGGATTATTCGGCTGTTCTGGTGGGCAACCACTTGATCCTCAAACACAATATGGCCCAGACCCACAATTACCTGAAGCTCAGAATTTCCTTGTTCCCCCGATGAAAGTACCGAATGGAGTAGGTTGGAAAGCTCAGCAAACACCTACGGTTGCTGCGGGGTTAAAAATTGAAAAAATTGCAGATCAGCTCGAGCACCCCCGTCAACTATACACCTTGCCAAATGGGGATATTCTCGTTGTGGAATCTAATAGTCCAGGAGAGGCGCCACTGACCTCACCGAAACAGGCGATTGCTGGTATTGTTAAAAAATCATCAGGAAAAGGCGGTAAAGGGGGAAATCGCATCACTTTACTTAGACTGGAAGCAGATGGTCATTGGAAGAAGTATAAATTTTTGGAAAACTTACATTCACCTTTTGGTGTGCAATTAATTGGTAATCACCTATATGTGGCAAATACCAATAATATTATGAAATACAATTACGAGGAGAATGCGACCAAGATTACCGACCAAGGTGTTGAATTGTCTGATTTGCCAGATACGGTGAATCATCATTGGACGAAAGCTTTATTGGCGAGTAAAGATGGGCAAAAATTATATGTGGGTGTGGGTTCAAACAGTAATATTACCGAAAATGGATTGGCGATCGAATATCGCCGTGCAACTGTTTTAGAGGTTGATGTTGCCACAGGGGCGAGTCGTATTTTTGCCAGCGGGATTCGAAATCCAACAGGATTGCAATGGGAACCAGAAACTGGAAAGTTATGGACCATTGTCAATGAGCGTGATGAAATTGGCGCTAGCTTGGTGCCTGATTATTTAACTTTAGTGCAGGAAAAAGGGTTTTATGGCTGGCCGTATAGCTATTTCGGTCAGCATGTCGATGAGCGTGTTCAGCCTCAACGACCAGATCTGGTTGCCAAAGCGATTAAACCTGATTATGCATTAAGCTCTCATGTCGCACCTTTAGGTTTATGGTTTGCTTCAAATACCACTCAGCTGTCTGATCGGTTTAAAAATGGCGCATTTGTGAGTAATCATGGCAGTTGGAATAGAGACCCTCTCAATGGCTACAACGTCATCTTTATTCCATTTAAAGATGGCAAACCAAATGGCATGCCTGTCACTGTAGTCAATGGTTTCTATTCCAAAGATGAAAAATCTTTATATGGTGCACCAGTCGGCCTCACTGAAGATAAAACTGGTGCTTTGTTGATTGCAGATGATGTCGGAAATACGATATGGCGCGTTTATTCGCCTTGATGAAACAGTTGTAGTTTCTATTCCGAGGCCCAAATTGTTCTAAGAATTTAGATATTTTTATCCAGCATGGCAGGCATGAGTATTTCTTTGATGCAAGCTGCTTTGCTGGTTGAAATAATAAAATGAATCGCCTGAATCACATCTGATAATGGAATCAGAGAATATTTAGTTTCTTCTAAAATGGCTTGAGTCGATTTGTCGATCTCGTATTCACTGGCAAGGTAGCCTAAGTTCAGTACACTGACACCAATTAAGTGTTCACGTAAAATTTTTATAGTTATTTTCGATATTCTATACTGAGACGATCAGAATAGTTTTAGCTTTTTTATATAATTAAGCCAATGATTCAGTTTTTAGAATCATTGGCTTTAGCAAAATTGTTCTAGTTATTCAGTAAATAATATACTCTAGAGCTTTTATAATTTACCATTTCCCATGCTTCAACTCATGCAATGCTGGTGAGAAATTATGGACTTTAGCTTTTTCAAGCCAATATTTAGCTTTAACTTTATCCTTGTCTAATCCATTTAGACCTTTTGAATAGCTAATACCGATATTATACATTGCTGTGACAGAACCATTTTTTGCGGCTTGTATATAAGAAGACAAGGCTTTATTGTAATTTTTATCTACACCAAGACCATTTGCATACAAAACCCCTAAATTGTTTAATGCTTCAGGACTAGATTTGCTAGCCTCTCTGAATAAAGAAAAGCTTTTTTCATAATTTATATCCTTTTCCCCGCCTCTAATATAAATCATTGCTAAATTGTTTTTAGCTAACGCATTCCCTTTTTTTACTTCCATTTCGTACCAATGTAAAGCTAAATCAATATTTTTATATTGACTAAGATCTGTTTCTATTTCCCACCCTTTAATATTTCTATTTACTTCAAATAACTGGCTATTTGTATCTGTTGGGAAGTTAACCTTATTTAAAATTTTTGTTGGTACCTGAGATGTTGAGAACCCCCCAGTGTTATTTAATCCAGGAAAAAAATTAACTACACCTAGAGCACCTATCAATAAGGAAACTAGACCGTATGCTAGAATTTTATTTTTTCTTTCAATAAGGTAGTGTCCAATTTCAAGGTTGTTAGTTTTTTCAGAAATGACTAAATAAAAGCTTAAAATACTTAGGTTAAAGAAAGCTAATGTTAACCATCTAAAGTAATCAAATGCTATGATTGATAAGCCAAGTGGTGATAGACAAAAAATAAAAATATAGAAATATTTTGTACTGCCAAATACCTTCTTGAAAAAACAAATGACAGGGTAAAGGTATAAAATAGCAAGCAATATATAAATATAAGTCTTGTTATTCATCATTGAATAGTAGCTGACAATAATATTTTCAAAATTGCTCAATTGAGTGGTTCTAACTGCATAGTAGTTAAATTTTTCTAAGTCTTTATATTTTTCAATAATTAAATTTGCATGGTGTGCATCGATTTTTCCAAAAAAAATCATGCCAATTAATGCAAGAAAAAAGAAGAGAACTAAGAGTGAAGTAGTAATTTTATTTTCGAACTTTAAATAAAATATTAATATTGTAGTTGGAATGAAAATAATTAAAGAGGCTTCGTGGATAAGGGCTGATAATATTATCGTTAGACTAACAAGAAGGAAAGGAAGATAATATTTTTTTGTTTTTATAATAGTAATTACACAGAGGATTTGTAGAATTTGTATAATCTGATCGAAACGCCCTAACTCAAGTATCCATTGCGTAGTTAAAAACGGTAAAAACATGAAAGAAGCAATATATAGTGCTTTATTTCTATATATGTGTAAATGATCTAGTGATTTAATTGCTAAATAAGAAAATAAGTAAAATAAGATAAGTAAAATAATAGCTGCTATAGCTCTTATCGATCTATAGTCATAATCTAGATTAAAAAAAGAGAGCAATTCACCAGGGAGAGCTCTTCTCATAAAGCCATAGTCATAATTAAATAACCAAGAGGTGTATAAATAATCATCTATTTTTAATTTAAAGCTAAATTCTGCAGCTCTAAAAAATATTATAATTGCTAATAAAACAAGTAAATATAGGCTGATTTTAAATCTGCTCATAAGTGTAAACATTGATTATCCTATAGTGTATTAGCAATTAAATATGCAACAAGACAACCTACCAGTACACCCGCTAAGATCTCAATCTTTGTGTGTCCCATACGTTCTCTTAGTTGTTTGTATTCAGGTGTATCTTTAGCCAGATGGTTAATCACTACCGCATGTTTACCAATAGCTTGTCTTAAACTATTTGCATCTAATAACACAATAAACGATAGGGTAAGTGCAACACCAAAAGCAGGGGTATCAATACCTTCTTTTATAGCGATAAGCGCGGTCATACTACTTACAATGGCACTGTGATTACTTGGTAATCCACCATAGCCAATTAAGCCAAAAGCCAGTTTCCTGGCTTTAATTGAATTAATAAGAAACTTTAGACAGCCGGCAACTAGCCAAGCTAGAAATGGTGTAATAAGGTAAATATAAGACTTCACGTAATAATCCAAAATAAAACTAAGCTGGCAATAATGTCCAGATACAACATGCGACCCATAAAACAACGGTTAATAATATTTGCCAGTCCTGAGCGATCACATCAGTTGGAGACTCTCCACCTTTTAGTGTTTCAACAATAAACCAGTAACGGAACAATCCAAACATTACAAATGGGATGGTAATAATGAGCTGTGGCTGCACTTCCATCGTATACAGGCTATAAAAAATAATTGCTGTAACGGCAGACATACCTGCAAAGCGGTCAATCAGACTAACTGAATAGTGCTCAAGTACCCCACGTCCTTGAGAGCCACTTTGTATCAGTTCCTGACGACGTTTAATTGACGCGAGATAAAGTGAAATACTTAATGTTGTAATAAACATCCAGTGAGAGACTGGCACTGCAAGAGCTACAGCACCTGCATATACACGTAACACAAAACCAAAGGCCACGATGAAAATTTCAATCACAGGCTCATGTTTCAGTTTAAAGGTATAGGCCCAGTTCAGCAGTAAATATACTGCGATCACGTAGATGACTTTAGGTGCGATTAACCAGGAAAATCCTAAGGCGATATAAATCAGAGTTAATAGTATAATTGCACTCTGAGGACTCACTTGACCTGAAGCTAATGGACGTTTTAGAGACTTTTCAGGATGTGCTCGATCTTTTTCTATGTCCTTTAAATCATTCACGATATAGACTGCGGAAGCAGCCAGACAAAATAAAAAAGCGGCAAATAATACGGAATAAATAGACCCTAAATTTAAGAACTCGCCTGCAAAGATTAAAGGTGCAAAAACAAAGGTGTTTTTGAGCCATTGTTTTGGTCTAATTAGTTTAATCAACCCCGGGATTTCTGCTAGAAATGACCGATTTTCTGCTATATCATACATTTTTTTTTCAGCGCTATATTAAATATAAATGATGGACTCGATTAAGCTCGCGCTGCTTTATACAGCGTTTGCTATAGTTGCTACGTTTTGCAATATTATAGCACAAGATATTTCTAGTTATATTTATGTTGGAAATTTTTATATTTTTATATCAATTGTTATTGGCACGGGTGTCGGCCTAGTTGTTAAATACATTTTGGATAAGAAATATATTTTTAAATATAAAACACAGAATACCAAACATGATGGGAAGGTCTTTATTCTTTATACCATCATGGGCCTTTTTACGACAATTATTTTCTGGGGTTTCGAGTTTGGGTTTCATATCGTTTTTGAAACCAAAGAAATGCGTTACCTAGGTGGAATAATCGGTCTAATGATTGGCTATATTTGCAAATATTACTTAGATAAACGTTTTGTGTTTCGTAAGGTTGAGGCATAAATGAAAAACGTACAGGCCTGGGGTAGGCTTTCTAATACTGAACATCACGCTATTCCTTTAATAATGCCTTCACAAGCCTCTAGACAAATACAGCATGGCGGCTTTCCAGGCATTGCCCATGGTATGGGGCGTAGCTATGGCGATGTCGCATTAAATGGCAATGGTACTCTATGGTTGACCACAGCCATGAATCATCTGATGTCTTTTGATTTAAATACTGGGATTTTACATTGTGAAGCAGGTGCGACCTTACAAGATATTCACCGGACATTGATCCCGCAAGGCTGGATGTTGCCTGTAACGCCAGGCACGCAAATGATTACCGTCGGTGGTGCGATTGCAAATGATGTACATGGTAAAAACCATCATGTTTTTGGCTCTTTTGGTGACCATGTTCTGCAAATAAAACTTGTACGAACTGATGGTGAAATTATTGAGTGTTCAAAGACTGAAAGAGCAGATTGGTTCTATGCAACTTTAGGTGGAATTGGCTTAACGGGTATAATTCTAGAGGCGAAAATACAATTACGTCCAGTTCAAAGTTCGTGGATTGATGCAGAAACTATTCCTTATCACAATCTAGATGAATTTTTTTCACTCTCTGATTCATCTGAACCAGACTGGGAATACACGGTATCTTGGATTGATTGTATGAATGGTGCGAATGCCAAAGGGCTTTTTTCGCGGGGAAATCTAGCAAGTGCGTCTACGCAAGCAGAACCTGAAATTAACGATAAAACATTTCCAATTACACCTCCTATTTCATTGGTGAACAAACTCAGTTTACCTCTCTTTAACTTTGCCTATTTTCATGGCAACTCGTTAAAAAGCCAGTCACAAAAAGTACATTACGAGCCATTCTTTTATCCATTAGATGCCATGCACGAATGGAACAAAATGTATGGACCAAAAGGTTTTTATCAATATCAAAGTGTTGTTCCGAAAGAGATCGGTAAAGAAGTTACCCAAGAGATGTTAAATGCGATTAAAAAGTCGGGCGAGGGCTCGTTTTTAGCCGTATTAAAAACATTTGGTGATCGTGAGTCTGGCGGATTGCTGAGCTTTCCAAAATCTGGTGTTACTTTGGCGTTGGATTTCCCTAATCGTGGTGAGAAAACGTTAAAACTGTTAAATGAATTGGATCATATTGTCGAGCAAGCACAAGGTCGTCTTTATTTAGCCAAAGATGCTCGTATGCCAAGATCACTATTTGAAGCGGGCTATCCGCGCTTAAATGAATTTTTAAAATATCGGGATCCCGGCATCAGCTCGGAAATGTCTCGTCGTCTATTAGGGGCCTAAATGTCAAATCAACCAAAAATCTTAATTGTAGGTGGGACGTCTGCTATTGCTGAACACTGCGCCAGACTTTGGCTTAAACAGCAGCCTTGTGAAATTATTTTATTGGGTCGTGATCAAGAAAAATTACAGCGTGTTGTGAATGATCTTAAGGTGCGTACGCCGCAGGCCAATATCCAATTCCAGACTGTTGATTTTGTAAATGCTACAGCGATTCAGGATTGTATTAATGCCATTAATCAACAAGGGAAAATCGATATTGCGCTGATTGCTCATGGTAATTTACCTGATCAAGAGCAATGTCAAAATGATTTACTCAAATGCCAACAGGCAATCGAAGTTAATGCGCTTTCACCTGTATTATTTACAGAGAGTATTGCGAAACATATGATTGAGCATAATCATGGTAAATTGGCTGTGATTGGCTCAGTAGCGGGTGACCGTGGACGTAAATCAAATTATGTATATGGTGCATCCAAGGCATTGATTGATAAATACCTGCAAGGATTACAACACCGCTTAGCTTTAATCGGTTCTTCTGTTACAGCAACTTTAATTAAGCCGGGTCCAACCGCAACACCAATGACGGCTGGAATGTCTGGCAAAGGAAAGCTTGCCTCACCTGAGCAAGTTGCTAGTGATATTGTGCAAGGAATTGATAAAGCTAAATTGACGGTGTATACACCAGGTAAATGGGCAATCATTATGATGATTATCCGTAATTTACCTTTCTTCTTATTTAGAAAAATGGATATCTAAACTAGAAAGATAATTAAAAAGCTCAATTATATATTGGGCTTTTTTAGTTATCTTGGTTTAAAAGCACTCACCATTTATCTCCTCACACTTCTTACATTCCAACATTACACCTAATTTCTCATGGCGCCCTTGTTCGGTTAACACCCAAGGACGATTTTGCCACGGTGGATCATGACGGACATGCTGACCATGCCCACAGGCGAGATCAGCAACATAATGTCCTTCTTCATCGAGATGAAAACCGACAATGGCCTGCTGCATTTAATTTTCCATAGACTCGAGTTTCGCTTGTTCCAAACCCTTTAAAAAACGATGGCACAGATTATGAATTGCCAGCAGATCATTCTGCTCCATGCCTAAAGCGCAGGCGAGTTTAAACGGAATTGCGATAATCTCATCTTTTGACGCCAGCGCTTTTTCCAGCAAGATCACTTTTTTCATTCGCTCGTCTTCTTTGACTGCGACACGTTTTAAAAACTGTTTTTCTTCTAGTTTTTTAATAATGGGTGTCAGCGTTCCGGAATCAAAAAAAGTCTTTTGCCCAATCTCAGACAACATCACATTGTCCTGTTCATACAAAGCCAGCAACACAATAAATTGCGGATAGGTCAGATCGTATTCCTGCAGCAACGGACGATACTGGCGAATCATGGCATTGGTCGCGGAATACATGGCAAAACACACTTGGTTATCCAAAAATGAAACTTCAGCCATGATGTTTTTTTCCTCGACTTGGTTGTTGAACATTCAGTATAAATTGGATTGTTTGAAAAGTACATTGTGTATAATTAACTTGCACGCAATATAGTTGTATGCAATATTAAATAAGCAAGCTGAATTATTAAGCAATATATTTCGAGTAATTCCACTATTGGATAGATGAGAGAACACTTATGAGCAAAATTTATGATTTTCAGGCTGAACTGCTAGAAGGTGAACAAAAGAACCTCGCGGATTACCAAGGCAAAGTTTTATTGGTGGTGAATACCGCTAGCCAATGTGGTCTCACGCCACAATTTGAAGGTTTGGAAAAGTTATATCAGGACTATCAACAGCAAGGACTGGTGATTTTGGGTTTCCCGTGTAACCAGTTTGCCAACCAAGATCCATCCAGCAACGAAGAAATCGGCAGCTTCTGTCAGCGTAATTATGGCGTGTCATTTCCAATGTTTGCCAAGATTGATGTGAATGGCCCAACAGCACATCCCTTGTATCAATATTTAACTTCTGAAGCCAAGGGGATTTTGGGGAGTGAAAGTATTAAATGGAATTTCACCAAATTCCTGATTAATCAAAATGGTGAAGTGGTAAAACGCTATTCGCCGATCACCAAACCTGAAAAAATTGCCAAAGATATTCAAAAACTTTTGGCTTAAGTTGAATTTAAAATTTGATGTTTTACAAATTACTGGCGATCGATTCATTTGCCAGTAATTTTTATCCATAAGAAAATCGTCTATTTAAATAAATTGAATCTAGTGATTTGAATAAATTAGAATTTTTTAGATTTAATAATTACATAACTTGTTTAAACATCATCAGTAAACTTCGTTATACTTTTTGCCAAGATTAAAAATACGAGCGTCAGATTATGCGTGTACTTGTAGTGATGGACCCGATTGAAACTGTGAATCTTAAAAAGGATTCAACCATGGCAATGTTATGGGCGGCCAGCCGTCGCGGACATGAATTGGGTTATGCATTACAGCACGATTTATATATCGACCAAGGTAAGGCTTTTGGTCTGATCTCTCCTTTAAAAGTATTCGAAGATTACAATCATTATTACGAGTTAGGTGAGAAGCGCAAAGAGTCGTTAGCGGATTACGATGTGGTATTAATGCGTAAAGATCCGCCGTTTGACATGAACTTTGTCTATACCACCTATATTCTGGAACAGGCAGAGCGTGAAGGGGCGTGGATTATCAATAAGCCGCAATCGCTACGTGACTGCAATGAAAAGCTATTTGCTACCCAGTTCCCAGAACTACAAGTCCCAACTTTAGTGACCTCACAACAAAGCCTGATTCGTGAATTTATCAAAGAACATGGCGATGTGATTGTGAAACCACTTGATGGGATGGGCGGCATGGGCATTTTCCGTTTGTATCAAGATGGGGTAAACATCGGTTCGACTCTGGAAATGCTCACAGAAATGGGTACACGTCCGATCATGGCACAACGTTATATTCCTGAAATTGTAGAAGGTGATAAGCGTATCTTGATGGTCAATGGTGAACCGATTCCATATTGTCTGGCACGTATTCCACAAAATGGTGAAGTGCGCGGTAATCTGGCGGCAGGTGGTTTAGGACAGGCTCGTCCACTGACTGAAAATGATAAATTGATTGCAGCAAAAGTTGGCCCATTCTTACGTGAAAAAGGTTTGGTTTTCGTTGGTCTGGATGTGATCGGTAATTATGTGACTGAAATTAATGTGACCAGCCCAACCTGTATCCGCGAGATTGATGCACAATTCGGTACCTCGATTGCAGATGATTTATTTGCAGTGCTGGAAGCTGGGCTTAAAAATTAAATAATTCTTATTTTTTGACCAAATTGCCCGTTTGTATTTACTCGAATTTTGGATGCAAATGGGCTTTTAGATATCGGCAGTCTCTAGTTTTTAACAAAGAATCGAAAAAAGCTCAGCTTTCTGTTGTAAACAAGTGAAATTCGCTTTTCGTGAATGAAGCTTTAGGATTAAAATAACGCTCGAAAACAATAGACGATAACCTTTTTTTTGAGTTGAAGAATTAAACCGTGACCAATTCACCACAGAACAAACCCAAACATGTCATGATGATGGCCGCTGGTACAGGTGGACATGTTTTTCCTGCGCTTGCTGTTGCCAAACAACTGCAACAAGAAGGCTGTCAGGTCTCTTGGTTAGCGACGCCGACGGGAATGGAAAACCGGTTACTCAAAGATCAAAATATTCCAATTTATCAGATTGATATTCAAGGTGTACGTGGCAATGGTCTGCTACGTAAGCTCAGTGCACCATTCAAAATTCTAAAAGCAACCTTAAGCGCAATGCGCTATATGAAACAGCTAAAAATTGACGCTGTCGCTGGTTTCGGTGGTTATGTCGCAGGACCAGGTGGTTTGGCTGCACGTTTGCTGGGTATTCCTGTGTTGATCCATGAGCAGAATGCGATTGCAGGTTTTACCAATACCCAACTGGCACGTATCGCGAAAACCGTATGTCAGGCTTTTCCAGATACTTTCCCAAGTAGTGATAAAGTGATGACCACAGGAAATCCTGTGCGTGCTGAAATCACTGCGATTTTGAATCCATCATGGCGTTACCAAACCCGTGAACAGGAACAATTGCCACTAAATATTTTAATTGTGGGCGGTTCATTGGGGGCGCAAGCGTTAAATGAGCGTTTGCCAGAAGCATTAAAAAAGGTCAGTGTACCGCTGAATGTATTTCATCAATGTGGTCAAAATAAGCAAGATGCGACGCGTGCACTTTATCAAGGTGCATCTGAGCAATTAAATATTCAGGTTGAGCCATTTATTCATGATATGGCCAAAGCGTATAGTGAAGCTGATTTAATTATTTGCCGTGCCGGCGCGTTGACTGTGACTGAAGTTGCAACAGCGGGTCTGGCAGCGGTTTTTGTTCCTTTACCTATTGCGGTGGATGACCACCAGACTGCAAATGCTAAGTTTTTGGCAAATGCAGGTGCTGCAAAAATTTGCCAACAAGCAGAAATGACACCTGCTGTTTTAGATGAGTTATTTGCCAGTTTGCTCAATCGCCAGCTACTCTCTGAAATGGCAATTAAAGCACGTCAACAAGCACAACCGAATGCGACGCAGCATGTGGTTGATCTGATTAAAAAATTGTAATTCGAGTTTATCTATGTCTCCTACAAATCCAAACCAAGCCAAAAAGCTGATTAAAGTGCCAGAAATGCGCCGTATTAAAAATATCCACTTTGTTGGTATTGGCGGTGCGGGGATGTGTGGTATTGCTGAAGTATTGAGTAACCAAGGTTATAAGATTTCAGGTTCAGATATTAAAGCGTCGAAAACGACAGCTCAACTCGAAGCGAATGGTATCAAGGTGTTTATCGGTCATTCGGCAGACAATATTAAAAATGCCAATGTACTGGTGGTATCGACTGCGATTGATCCTGAAAATCCAGAGATTAAAGCAGCCATTGAGCAACGTACGCCGATCGTGCGCCGCGCGGAAATGTTAGGTGAGTTGATGCGTTACCGCCATGGTATCGCGGTTGCGGGAACGCATGGTAAAACGACAACCACAAGTTTACTGACCACCATGTTGGCGGAAGAAAACCTTGATCCAACTTATGTGATCGGTGGTTTGCTGAATAGCACAGGGGTCAATGCTGCGCTGGGTGAAAGCCGTTTTATCGTGGCAGAAGCGGATGAGTCGGATGCTTCATTCTTGTATTTACAGCCAATGGCCGCCATTGTGACCAATATTGATGCAGATCACATGGATACTTATGAAGGTAGCTTCGATAAGTTAAAAGATACGTTTATCCAGTTCTTGCATAACCTGCCATTCTACGGTTTGGCAGTTGTCTGTGGTGATGACGCCAATATTCGTGAGATTTTACCGCGTGTAGGCCGTCCAGTATTAACTTACGGTTTCGATGAAGACAATGATATCCGTGCAGTTGATGTAGCTCAGGAAGGCATGCGTTCGCACTTTACGGTATTGCGTAAAGATCGTGAGCCATTACGTGTCACCATTAACCAGCCTGGCTTACATAATGTCCTAAATGCGCTTGCTGCGATTGGTGTCGCAACTGATGAAGGCGTTTCTGATGGTGCGATTTGCCGTGCCTTAGAAGGCTTTAGCGGTGTTGGTCGTCGCTTCCAAGTTCAAGGTGAATATGAAGTTGGCGAGGGCATGGTGAAATTGGTAGACGACTATGGTCATCATCCAAAAGAAGTTGAAGCAACCATTAAGGCAGCACGTGCCAGCCATCCAGATCGTCGTTTGGTGATGTTGTTCCAGCCGCACCGTTTTAGCCGTACCCGTGACTGTTTTGATGACTTTGTGGATGTGTTATCACAAGTCGATCAATTGTTATTGTTAGAGGTTTATCCTGCAGGCGAAAAACCAATTGTGGGCGCTGACAGTCGTGCCTTGGCGCGTAGTATTCGTCTGCGTGGTGAGGTGGAACCGATTCTGGTTGATCCAGTGGAAGGGAATTTACCAAGCGTTTTACAAAAAGTGTTACAAGCTAATGACCTGTTATTAACACAAGGCGCGGGTAACGTGGGTGCAATTTCGGTAGAATTGGCTCAGCATCGTTTGTATGCCCAATAATTTTGTTTTTTGAATATTAAAAGTTTTACAGTTTTAAGGATATAAACGTGTCAAATGCTGCGAAATTCGGCAAAGTTGCTGTGTTATTTGGTGGGAAATCGGCTGAGCGTGCGGTGTCATTGGACAGCGGTCAGGCCGTTTTAGATGCATTGTTGCGTTCGGGTGTGCAGGCAGAAGCATTTGATCCGCAAGATCGTAGTGTGACTGAGCTGGTGGGTTACGATCGTGCTTTTATCGTATTGCATGGCCGTGGCGGTGAAGATGGCCAGATTCAGGGTGTACTGGAATGGTTGAATATTCCATATACTGGTACTGGCGTGCAAGGTTCTGCAATTGGTATGGATAAAGTCAAAACCAAGCAAATCTGGCAAGGCAGTGATTTGCCGACTGCGCCGTACCGCATTATCACCAAAGACACCGATCTTGATCCGGTGATTGCTGAATTGGGTCTGCCAGTCATTATCAAACCTGTACACGAAGGCTCAAGTGTCGGCATGAGTAAGGTTGAGAAAGCAGAAGACTTTGCAGCAGCCATTGAAAAAGCGACCCAGCATGATGCTGTGGTTATGGCAGAAAAATGGATTACAGGTCGTGAATTTACGATTTCATTCCTAAATGGTCAGCCTTTGCCAGTGATTCGTTTACAACCACCAGCAGACGTTGCTTTTTATGACTATGAAGCAAAGTACCAGCGTAATGATGTGGAATATGGCATTCCTTGCGGTTTAAGCGAAGCCGAAGAGAAAAGCTTGCAAGCATTGTGCTTACGTGCTTTTCAGGCCGTGGGTGCAGAAGGCTGGGGCCGTATTGATGCGATGCAGGACGAACAGGGTAATTTCTGGTTGTTGGAAGTTAATACCGTTCCAGGCATGACCAGCCACTCTCTCGTACCAAAAGCAGCGCAAGCCGTTGGTTATAATTTTGATCAGCTCTGTGTTGCGATTTTAGAGCAAACTTTAGCAAAGTCGGCTTAATTATTTATGGCTCAACTTCCTGCATCTATGCGTCGCAAAACGCGACCAGCCATTAGCTCGATTCACGAGAAACCGCCTACGCCTAAACAAAAGATGGTGAATGCGGGGGGCTGGGCATTACTTGTTATTGCATTCGCTGTACTGGCATTAGGCCTGTTTGGCTTATATAAAGTCATGACGGATGCCAAAGTTGCAGAGTTGCAGGTGGTAGGAACCAATTCTGACATCGAAAATCAGCAATTAGTTAAATACCTAAATCCTGTCATTAAAGATAATTATTTCACTTCGGATTTAGAGCAGATTCGGGATCAGGCGTTAAAAGTATCTTGGGTTGATCGTGTAGTGGTATCACGAGCTTGGCCAAATGCAATTCGGGTGCGGGTGATGCCGCGTCATGCGATTGCACGTTGGGGAACAGGGCGTTTGCTTAGTGATAATGGTGAAGTGTTTAGTGAGGCAGTTCCTCAAGCACATCCAAATTTGCCACTGTTACATGGGCCAGCCAGCCAATCCAAAATGATGATGCGTCGCTATAATGAAATTAACCAATTATTTCATCCAGCGAATTTAAGATTAAAAGAACTGTATTTAACTGAGCGTATGACCTGGTTTATGCAGTTTGATTCAGGTTTACGGATTATCGTGGATCAGGATCAAACCATGAACAAGCTCCAGCGCTTAAGCCATTTGGCACAAACAGATCTAAAACCTGTATGGTCGAAAATCACGGCAATTGACCTGCGTTACCGGAATGGTTTGGCCATTCAATGGAAAAATGCAGCTCCGCCAAAGATTGTCAACGGTCAGTTAGTTGTAACGATTGATGACACAAGCCTTGCAGGGGCAATTCAGGCAAAGCCATAATACGTGGCTTAAAATAAAGGGCAGTGGTCCTAAACAACACTAAAGATATGGTATTGAAGTAATGAGTGAAGCTGTTCCCTCAGTTGTTGCGATTGATATTGGGACTCATAAAGTCTCAGTTTTGATTGGTAAGGTCCATGCACCGGATAAGATACAGGTCATTGGCATGGCAACTGCTCGCAACCGAGGCATGGTTAAAGGCAAGATTGTCAGCTTGGACAAGGTCATTGCTGCGATTAAAAATGCAGTATCCGAAGCAGAGGATATGGCAGAGTGCCGTATTCATAGCGCATGGGTGTCTATTCCAAGTACTGAATTACAAAGTTTTTATGCATCAGGTCGTACCCCTGTAGCCAACCACGATCATATTATTACGACAAATGAAGTGGTGCGCGCATTAGAGTTGGCCAAAGCCAGCCATTTATCACCTGATTATTATCTTGCCAGCGCTGTTCCATTGGGCTTTGAGCTGGGTGATTCGGCTGAGTGGGTGCAAAATCCTGTGAATATGTCTGCACATAGCATGACAGGTCATTATCAGTTGATGATGATGCCGATCAGCACCATGCAAAACCTTGATCGTGCCATGAAAGGGGCGAATATCGGGGTAGAGAAAATGGTGGTGTCTTGCTTGGCAACGGCTGAAGCAAGTTTGCTAAAAGACGAAAAAGAATATGGTGTATGTCTGGTTGATATCGGTGCAGGTATTACCAATATTGCAGTGTATCTGGATGGTCGATTGGCTTTAGCACGTACCTTGCCACGTGGTGGTGAGAATGTGACCCGTGATATTGCCGCTGTTTTACAAACCACGACTGAAGAAGCTGAACGCATCAAGATTTTACATGGCTGCGTCGATCTTAGTGTAGTAAAACCAGATCATATGATTCAGGTGCAAGGCATTGATGGCACACAAACCATCAGTCGTATTGAGCTTGCAGAAATCATCATTGCGCGTTATGAAGAAATCTTTAGCTTAATTCGTGAAGAACTGGAGCATAGTGGCGCGATTCATGGTTTATATCATGGTGTGGTACTGACTGGCGATGCGTGTCAAATTGAAGGTATGGTGAATTTGGCGCGTCGTACGTTAGGCGTATCTGCGCATCTGGGCAATCCTCCATTGCAAGTGTATGCGGATGATCAACACTTACCAGCATTGCGTCGTTCAATGTACGCTACTGCGGCAGGTCTGTTGATGTTTAGCCAAAGTGATTTGCAAGATACAGTTGAAGAACCAGAAGAGGCCAGCGATCGTAGTTTTGTTGATCGGGTTGCCAATGGTTGGAATGCATTAAATAGCAAATTAAAGGCCATCTTTTAAGTTGTAGTTATTTTTGGGAAAATTTGTTAGGAAGTTGTTCTAAATCACCCACTGTACTTGACAATCTGGTGATTATTGAACAGCATCCTAAACATCAGTTGTTTAAAAATCAGGGCAGTAACGGGCTGAAGTAACTGCCATTAATATTAGGAAATCTAAAGGTCATGGCCTCATTTGAATTTATAGAAGATGAACTAGACAATGGCAACGGTCAAGCCCGTTTCACAGTATTTGGTGTGGGTGGTGGTGGCGGTAATGCCGTTCAACACATGGCACAGTCAGATATTCAAGGTGTAAAGTTCGTTTGTGCAAATACAGATAAACAAGCACTGGACAGCATGAACGCGCCATTCAAAATTCAATTGGGTGAACAAAGTACGCGTGGTTTAGGCGCTGGTGCGAATCCAGAAGTGGGTCAAATCGCAGCCGAAGAAAGCCGTGATGTGATCCGTCAGCACCTTGAAGGGACTGATATGGTCTTCGTAACCGCTGGTATGGGTGGTGGTACGGGTACAGGTGCTGCGCCAGTTGTTGCTGAAGTTGCAAAAGAAATGGGTATCCTGACAGTTGGTGTGGTGACAACCCCATTCAACTTTGAAGGTCGTCGCCGTCAAAAGTCTGCTGAAAAAGGTATTGATGCCCTAGAAGCACATGTTGATTCATTGATTATTATTCCGAACCAGCGATTACTCAGCGTATATGGCGATATCTCAATGAAAGATGCCTATAAAAAGGCAGATGATGTATTGTTGAACGCAGTTCGCAGTATTTTTGACCTTGTGGTCAATCGTGGTCACATTAACCTCGACTTCGCTGACTTGAAAACAGCGATGAGTACACGTGGTTATGCAATGATGGGTGCTGGTTTAGGCCGTGGTGAAGATCGTGCCCGTCAGGCAGCTGAACAGGCGATCCGTAGCCCATTGCTTGATAATGTGAATATTATCAACGCGAAAGGTGTGTTGATTAACATCACTGGTGGTGATGATATTACCTTACGTGAAACCGAGATCATTACAGATGTCGTGAACCAGATTGTCGACCTCGATGAAGGTGAAATCTTCTACGGTACGGTATTCGATCCAGATGCGCGTGATGAACTTCGTGTTACGGTTATAGCGACTGGTTTAACGCGTAATGCAAGTGAAGTTGATCAGAAAAGACGTACTGCAGCTTCGCATGTCAGCGCTTCTCAAGTGGCACAACAACCTGTTGATGAAGATGACGTTCCAGCGATTAGTAAACGTGCAAATGTAGACGCTCCAGCGAGTGCGACGGCAAGTTCTACGCCACGTTCTTCGCCAATGAGCATTCAAGACTATCTGAAAAATCAGCAACGTAAATAATAAAATCAGTTATTTAGAGAAAGGAGGCAATTAATTGCCTCCTTTTTTATTTTTTTAAAATGGCAAAATATGCTAAGTTATATCGGTTTTTGCAAATGAAGTTGGTATGGCATGTTGAAACAACGTACTCTCAAGCGTGTGGTGAAAGCGAGCGGGATTGGTTTGCACAGTGGTCAAAAGGTGCTGATCAATTTTGTTCCACACCATATTGATGGAGGTATTGTCTTTCGCCGTATCGACTTAAATCCCCCTGTGGATATCCCAGCTAATGCCTTGCTGATCCAAGAAGCATTTATGTGTTCAAATCTGGTACGTGACGACATTAAAGTGGGTACCATTGAACATGTCATGAGTGCGATTGCCGGATTGGGAATCGACAACCTGATTGTCGAAGTCTCTGCTTCAGAAGTTCCGATTATGGATGGTAGTGCAGGGCCATTTATCTATCTTCTCATGCAAGGTGAGCTGGCAGAGCAGGATGCGCCAAAGAAGTTCATCCGCATTTTAAAGCCAGTTGAAGCTTTAATTGATGATAAAAAAGCGATTTTCACGCCACATTCAGGTTTTCAGCTCAACTTCACCATCGATTTTGATCATCCCGCCTTTGCCAAAGAATACCAGTCAGCAACCATTGATTTTTCGACAGAAATCTTTGTGTATGAGGTAAGTGAAGCGCGAACGTTTGGCTTTATGAAAGATCTGGATTATCTCAAAGCCAATAATCTGGCCTTGGGTGCGAGTCTGGATAATGCCATTGGTGTAGATGATACGGGTGTGGTCAATGAGGAAGGACTACGCTTCGCCGATGAGTTTGTCCGTCACAAGATTTTAGATGCAGTGGGTGATTTATATTTACTTGGACATCAGATTATTGCCAAGTTTGATGGCTATAAGTCGGGTCATGCTTTGAATAATCAGTTATTACGCAATGTTCAAAATGATCCAAGCAGCTATGAAATTGTAACATTTAATAACGAGAATGATTGTCCGATTCCTTATGTTAGTGTGACATAAGTCCTTGTCTTTTATTGGCTATGTTATATTATAACAAATGAAAATGAGAATTTTGTCACAAAATATAATTATGTATTTCGATACTTAATGTATGAAGTTTACTTTTTATTGCTTGCCAAACGTAGTAGAGCTTGGCTAAGCTTAGGGTCGCTCACATATTCAGCGGCGCTACGCAATTGCTCTTGGGTCTCTGATGTAAGTGCTTTTGTTGGGGGAGAGGGTTCACGAGAGACAGCCTTTTTGTTTCTTAAGCGAACTTGGATTTTTCGTAATTCCTTGAGTCCTTCGAGCTGAGCTAACTGCGCAACATAGTTGCTTTGTAAATAGCTGAGTTGACTAATCATGGCCTGATTTTCACCAGTTATGATCAAAACACCATGTTGATAACAAACAACTTGCCATTGCTCTGGTTGGGGCAATAACGGTTGAATAATTTTCGTAAGTTGTTTCCATTGCGTAACTTGCGTTGTCAGAAACGTTAAGTTTCCAGTTTTTATGTGTTGTCCTTTCTGTTGGAAAACGTTGTTAGGCTCAGACAT
The DNA here is from genome assembly GCF_003815055.1 of Acinetobacter sp. BIGb0102. Taxonomy (NCBI): domain Bacteria; kingdom Pseudomonadati; phylum Pseudomonadota; class Gammaproteobacteria; order Moraxellales; family Moraxellaceae; genus Acinetobacter; species Acinetobacter sp. BIGb0102. The sequence continues at coordinate 381,098 of NZ_RKQE01000013.1, read as the reverse complement.
AGAACTTCCTCGGAGGTAATGTGTCCATCTTAAGCGTTTGGTTCAGCTGTTATCAAGGAAGAGATGATAAAGGAACGTTTGAAGGACGGTTTCAAGAGGTTTTTTATGCATCATACGCGTCGTATTTTACTCGCATTTTCATTGGCTGCTTCAGCTGCTTCGGTTGCTTTTGCAGACTACCAGAACATTGGTCAGTCAACAGGTGATGACCGTTTAGAGCAATTATCAAAAACCTTGGCTCAAGGTTCTTATACTCATTCTGCTGATATGGATTTGCCAGCCGTTTCGAATGTATCGGTTAAATTACGTGAAAAAACCATTGAATTGAATAATGCGACGATCGAGAAAAAATACGGTCGTTCAGCGATTTCATCTCAGGATAATGCGCCTTCATTTTCTGCCAACACGGGTTATTCTTGGTTGGTAAGTCATCCTTTGCAAGAAGGACGTGTGAGTTCTTCTTGGGGCAACCGTACTCTGCTCGGTTCAACACGCCATCACTCTGGTCTTGATCTTGCTGCACCATCAGGTACACCGATTTATTCTACTGGCCCTGGCGTCGTGACTAAATCAGGTTGGGGTACAGGTTATGGTCAATATGTTGAAATTGATCATGGTAATGGTTACATCACTCGCTATGCACATGCATCACGCTTAATCGTGAGTGCTGGTGATCGTGTAAGCGCAGGCGAGCATATTGCCAATGTTGGTTGTACAGGTCGTTGTACTGGCCCACATTTGCATTTTGAAGTTGTGAAAGATGGTCAACGTAAAAACCCATCAACTTACCTCGCAATGTTGCCTTAATGTAATTTGTTAACAGTTGTATATAAATATTCAGAAAAATCGCCTTTATTGGCGATTTTTTATGTGTTTTGTTTCAATTCGGTCAATGACTATTTTGTCAGAAAATAATAAGGCGTTTTCCATTCAGCAAAGGCCATACCCCTTATAAAGCAAAACATGATAAAAATAGGGTCGACAAATAACTTAAGGGAAAAGGTGAATTGTATGGCGTTTTATGGCGACTCTGACGCGCAAGAAACCCAAGAATGGCAAGAAGCATTTGATTCTGTATTACAACACATGGGCACGGAACGAGCTGCTTTCTTACTAGAAAAACTCTATCAACGGGCAATTGCGAAACATGTGCCAATCCAGCGCTTAAATACACCTTACCTCAACACCATTTCAGTTGAAGAGCAACCAGCGATGCCTGGCGATCAGGATATGGAACGCCGTATCCGCGCATTGATTCGCTGGAATGCTTTGGCAATGGTATTACGTGCGAATAAAACGGGCGATGACCTCGGTGGTCACCTTGCAAGTTTCGCATCATCTGCAACATTGTATGACGTTGGTTTTAACCATTTCTTCCGCGCAAACAGCGATAACTTTGGCGGCGACATGATTTATTACCAAGGTCACTGTGCGCCTGGTATTTATGCACGCTCTTTCCTTGAAGGTCGTTTAAACGAAGAACAGTTAAGTAATTTCCGTCGTGAAGTTGGCGGTAACGGTTTACCAAGCTATCCACATCCTTATTTAATGCCAGACTATTGGCAATTCCCTACTGTATCGATGGGCTTGGGTCCAATCATGTCGATTTATCAGGCGCACATTCAAAAATATTTGATGAATCGTGGCTTGATCAAAGAAGAAGATCGTAAAGTCTGGGCTTATCTGGGCGATGGTGAGATGGATGAGCCAGAAAGTACGGGTGCAATTTCACTTGCTGGTCGTGAAAAGCTTGATAACCTGATTTGGGTCGTGAACTGTAACTTGCAGCGCCTAGATGGTCCTGTACGTGGTAACGGTAAAATTATTCAAGAATTAGAATCTTTATTCCGTGGTGCGGGCTGGCGTGTCATTAAAGTGGTATGGGGCCGTCATTGGGATCCACTTCTTGCAAAAGACAGCTCAGGCGCTTTAAAAGCGGTTATGGATGAAACTGTTGATGGTGAGTATCAACGCTATCAAGTGAAAGGCGGTGCATATACACGTGAGAAATTCTTTGGCAAGTACCCAGAAGCTGCGGAACTTGTAAAAGATTTAAGCGATGAAGATATCGACAATCTTAACCGTGGTGGTCATGACCCGTACAAAGTTTTTGCTGCCTATGCAGAAGCAATGAAAGCCAAAGGTCAACCAACCGTTATTCTTGCGAAAACGGTTAAAGGTTATGGTTTATCTGAAGAAATTGAAGCGGTGAACAAAACTCACCAAATCAAAAAAATGCAGATCGACTCTTTGAAATATGTACGTGACCGTTTCAACTTGCCATTTACAGACGATAAGTTAGAAGAACTTCCATTCTACCGCCCAAGTGAAAATTCTCCAGAAATGAAGTACATGAAGGCGCGTCGTGAGGCATTAGGTGGTTACCTACCTGCACGTCGTAAAGAGAGTGAAACTTTAGCGATTCCTGAATTATCTGTATTTGATGCTGTATTAAATGGTTCTGGTGGTAAAGAGCAATCGACGACGATGCTGATGGTGCGTTTAATTGCTGCTTTACTGAAAGAAAAAGCAATTAAAGACCGCGTAGTTCCAATCGTTCCAGATGAAGCACGTACATTTGGTCTGGAGGGGATGTTCCGTCAGCTGGGTATTTATGCTGCTCACGGTCAAAAATATACCCCAGAAGACCAAGAACAGTTAATGCATTACCGTGAAGCAAGTGACGGTCACATGTTGCAAGAAGGGATTAACGAAGCGGGTGCGATGAGCGCTTGGGCTGCGTTGGCAACCAGTTATTCAACCAATAACTTGCCAATGATTCCGATGTACATGTACTACTCAATGTTCGGTTTCCAACGTATTGGCGATATTGCATGGGCTGCGGGCGATGCACAGGCACAAGGTTTCTTGTTGGGTGCAACAGCTGGCCGTACCACATTGAACGGTGAAGGTTTACAGCACCAAGATGGTCATTCACATATCTTGGCGAACACGATTCCAAACTGCGTATCTTATGATCCATGTTTTGGTTATGAATTGGCTGTGATCGTACATGACGGTTTACAACGTATGTATGTGAACCAAGAGCGAGTGTTCTATTACTTAACCGTAATGAACGAAAACTACGAGCATCCTGCAATGCCAGAAGGCGCTGAGGAAGGCATTAAACGTGGTATGTACTTGTTCGAAAAAGATGAAAAAGCAACGGTTCAATTATTGGGTTCAGGCGTTATTCTGCGTGAAGTGATTAAAGCTGCGAAAATCTTACGTGACGAATATCAGATCCATTCAAACGTTTGGAGCGTAACAAGCTTCAATGAGTTGTCACGTGACGGTATGGCATGTGAAGAGTACAACCGCTTACATCCGCTGACTGAAGAAGTGAAAGAGTCTTGGGTATCTAAACAGTTACGTGGTACAGAAGGTATCGTTGTTTCAGCAACAGATCATATGCGTGCGTATAGCGAACAAATCCGTGCATATCTTCCAGATGGTCGTCCATTTGTTGCATTAGGTACAGATGGTTACGGTCGTTCAGATACACGTGCAAACTTACGTAGTTTCTTTGGTGTTGATGCTGCACATATCGTTGTTGCGACTTTGAAAAAACTCGCTGACGAAGGCGAAGTAGACGCACGTTTAGTCAAAGATGCGATTTCTAACTTTGAGTTAGATACGGACCGTCCAGTTGCATGGGCGCCACAAGCACATCCAGAAGTTCAGGCCGTTGCTGAATACCATGAAACACAAACAGGTGAGGGGAAATAATCATGCAAATCCAAGCACCTGATATTGGCGTAGATAAAGCGCTCGTTGCAGAAATCTTGGTCAAAGTAGGCGACCATGTTGCAGTTGACGATAGCCTTCTGGTTTTAGAGTCAGATAAGGCAACGGTAGAAGTACCAAGCACTGCGGCAGGTATCGTGAAAAGTATTCTGGTTAAACAGGGTGATGAAGTTACTGAAGGCGTCGCATTGATCGAACTAGAGTCTGAGTCTGCTGCTGAAGCCCCTGCGAACGAAGTACCGAAAGCGGAAGCACCAAAAGCAGAAGCGAAACCTGTCGAAGCTGAAACAAAAGCACAACCAGCTGCCGCTCCAACAGCGACAGCAAGCCAGGTTGTGGATGTGAAAGTTCCAGATATTGGTGTAGAAAAAGCGTTGGTTGCAGAAGTACTGGTCAAAGTCGGTGATCAAATTGAACCTGAACAAAGTATTGTGGTGGTTGAATCGGACAAGGCGACTGTAGAAGTACCAAGCTCGGTTGCGGGGATTGTGGAAGCGATCCAGATTAAAGAAGGCGATAGCATCAAAGAAGGCGTGGTATTGATTCAGGTCAAGACTACGAGCGCTGCAACGTCATCTGAACCGCAAGCAGCCCCTGCTCAAACAGAAGCGCCAGTCGCAACGACTGAAGCACCAGCTGCAAGTAATACCTCAACAGGTAATGTTGAAATTGAAGTACCAGATCTAGGTGTAGAAAAAGCACTTGTTTCAGAAATTTTGGTCAATGTCGGTGATCGCGTTGAAGCTCAACAAAGCCTATGTGTGGTAGAGTCAGATAAGGCGTCTGTTGAAGTGCCAAGCTCAGTAGCAGGGATTGTGAAAGCAATCCATGTCTCTGCTAATCAAGAGGTTCGTCAAGGCGTGGCTTTGGCAACGATTGAGGTGAGTGGTCAGGCTGCTGCTCCAGCAGCACCAAAAGCTCAACCAGCCGCTACACCTTCTGCTCAAGCAGCACCAGCAAAACCACAGGCAGCAGAGACAGCAGCTCCAAGTGCGCCAGCGCAAGCTGAGAAGCTGACCAAAGAGCAAGAAGCAGAAAATGCGAAGGTTTATGCAGGCCCTGCCGTGCGTAAACTGGCACGTGAATTAGGCGTTATTCTCGGTCAGGTGAAGGCTTCAGGTGAACATGGTCGCGTAATGAAGGACGATGTTTTTGCTTATGTAAAAGCACGTCTCACGACAGCGCAGCCAGCACCTTCTGCTCAAGCAGCACCAGTGGCTTCGGGCTTACCGAAGTTGCCAGACTTTGGTGCATTTGGTGGCGGTGAAGTGAAAGCAATGACGCGTTTACAGCAAGTATCTGTACCGCAGTTGTCATTGAATAACTTTATTCCTCAAGTCACCCAGTTCGATTTGGCTGATATCACAGAGCTTGAAGCGTGGCGTGGAGAGCTTAAAGACGGCTTTAAAAAGCAGGGTCTGAGCTTAACCATTTTGGCCTTTATTGCAAAAGCAGTTGCGCACTTGCTGAAAGAAGAACCTTATTTCGCAGGCCATTTGGCTGATGATCAGAAGTCAGTATTGTTACGTAACGAAATTCATATGGGTATTGCTGTAGCGACCCCAGATGGTTTAACTGTTCCAGTGCTGCGTAATCCTGACCAGAAGTCAATTAAGCAAATCGCGACAGAACTGGCTGAACTGAGCCAGAAAGCGCGTGACCGCAAATTGTCACCGAAAGATTTGCAAGGTGCCAACTTCACGATTACCAGCTTAGGTAGTATTGGTGGAACCGCATTTACGCCGTTGGTGAACTGGCCACAAGTTGCGATTTTAGGTATTTCACCTGCAACCATGCAACCTGTATGGAACGGTAAAGACTTTGATCCGCGCTTAATGTTGCCGTTGTCATTGTCTTATGACCATCGTGTCATTAATGGTGCGGATGCAGCACGCTTTACCAATAAGCTGACCAAGTTACTCAAAGACATTCGTAGCTTATTGCTCTAATCGTTTTTGAACCTAGAAAACCTCGCATCAGCGGGGTTTTCTGTTTTTAGAGTGACAAAATTGTGGCTTTATTTGTAAATACTTTTCTCTAGAATACGGTTCTATCTATAAGAAATTTCTTTGAGATCAGGAGCAAGGATGTTGATGATTTATCGGGTAATGTTGCCATTATTGCTGGTTGTTTTTGTATTGATGGGCTTATGGGTGAGTTTCTTGCATTTCCCTTGGGACTGGGTCATGTACGCCGTCATGGGGCTGGAAGTGCTGGTCGCGACCGTGGTGATGGCAATGGAATATCAGGCACAGCATGTTGGTGGTGCAAGTGGCTGGGGCAGTTTTGGTTTTCTTGGTCTCAGTGCCTATCTGGCATTTTTTCTGGGGCTTGTCCGTATCTTGGTCTGGGGTTACCAAAAATTTTGGGCTTAACGATTCAAAAGCATTTTATTGTTTGATAGAATGGCGTTACTTCATTGGGGAGTAGCCGCTCTTTACGCAAAGTAAAGAGGTGATGATCAACATAATTGTTCAACAGAACATGGTCATCATAGCAAAGAACCAAGAACAGCTTTTCAGCTGTGCTTTTGTTGGCAAGACCTTTGATTTACCACTCTGCATCAATCTATTTGATTTTGGCTAGCAGGAGGGGTAGGTCATCGGTATATTTTGCTAGCCAGAGCATTCAACTATGTATGAATTCCTCATCTCCACATCAATTGTTGCCCTTGCTGAAATGGGCGATAAAACGCAATTGCTTGCATTATTACTTGCTGCGCGTTTCCGTAAACCCGTTCCGATTTTAATTGCGATCTTGCTTGCTACCACCATTAACCACGGTATTTCGGCTGTCTTAGGTCAATGGATTACGACCGTCCTGAGCCCTGAAATCCTGTTATGGATTCTCGCACTCGGCTTTATCGGTATGGCAATCTGGATGCTGATCCCGGATGAGTTGGGCGATGAAAGTGAAAGCATTAATAAATGGCAGAAATTCGGCGTCTTTGGTGCAACCTTCATCTTATTCTTTTTGGCTGAAATTGGTGATAAAACTCAAATTGCAACAGTGGCGCTGGCGGCACGTTTTGACAGTGTGTTCTGGGTCATGTGTGGAACAACGTTTGGTATGATGATTGCCAATGCACCTGCGGTCTTTATTGGCGATAAGCTGGCAGATAAATTACCGATTTCCCTGATTCATAAAATTGGTGCCGCAATCTTCTTGGTGGTGGGTATTTCAACTTTGGTTCAGCATTATTTCTTTTAATTTTCCCTGCATTTATTGTTTAAAGACCCATCCAGATGTGATGGGTCTTGTTTTATAAATCATGATAAAAATCCAATATCAGATTGAAACCCGAATCAAATCCCATTATTTTATTATGGAATTAAAAATATTTCATATTTAAAGAATTTTTCTGGGGTCGCTATGAGTTTCGAACGAACAACATCACAAATATTATTTGATAATGGCACACATAAATGCATCAGTTTTACCAGTCTGGTCAAAGGGGAAGGCATTCAGGCCAATCAGTTTTTAATTATTGACCATGATCGGGCCGCAGTTTTAGATCCAGGTGGTGACTTGACCTATGTGCCATTAACCATGGAGCTGAATCGCTATACCAAACTGAAAAATCTGGACTATGTGATGGCCTCACACCAAGATCCCGACATTATTACTTCGATGCCCCGTTGGTTGGTGTATACCGATGCCAAAGTCGTGGCCTCTAAACTGTGGGCACGTTTTTTACCGCATCTGAACTCTGCCTTTATGAGTGATCGTATGAAAGGCAATTGGGAAGAACGCCTGATTGAGTTATCGGATACGGGACAAATCATTCCTTTGGGCGAATCTGCCATTGTTGCCGTGCCTGCACATTTCCTGCATTCAGTTGGCAACTTTCAGTTCTATGATCCTACTGCAAAAATTTTATTTTCAGGGGATATGGGTGCTTCGATTGTTGACGATGCTAGCTTACCAATTGCTGACTTTGATGCGCATATCAAAAAAATGAAAGGCTTTCATCAGCGCTATATGTGTTCCAATAAAGTGATTCGTTTGTGGGTCAATATGGTTCGGCAGATGGATCTGGAGATGATTGTGCCACAGCATGGGACAGCTTTTATTGGTAAAGAGATGATCAATCAATTTCTAGACTGGATCGAAACGCTGGAATGTGGCGTAGATCTGATGAATGAATATGTTTTTAGTTTGCCGACTGAAATGAGCTAAATTCTAAGTCAGGAGAATGACTGAAAAATACATAAATTGCTGATTCAGCACTCTTGTCGCCACCAATAAATTTTCTTAGGATATCATCGGATAAAGGATTGAATTTGATAACGAGAATCTTAAGAAAATGTTGTCTCAAATTGCGACACCAGATGCGTGTGTCAGTTGCGGTGCGTGCTGTGCAAATTACCGTGTTTCTTTCTATTGGGCCGAGGCGGAACAAATCCCCGAGCACATGGTTGAACCACTTACAGCAGTCTATTCCTGTATGAAGGGAACCAATCAGGCACAAGTCAGATGTGTGGCCTTGCAAGGCGAAGTGGGGCAGCAAGTAAGCTGTTCCATCTATCCATTTCGGAGTTCGAGTTGCAAGGAAGTACAGATTGCCGACTCACATTGTAACAAAGCACGGCTGGCCCATAATCTGATTCCACTCGTGACGATTGAGCAGCAGTCCTCTGAAAATAATGACAATTTCGATCAGGTTTGCTAGCAGGATTTATTGGGTTCGGAAGCAATAAGCATCCATCAGATAGCTTTTTAAGCAATGATTGAAATTATTTTCATCATAGAAAATGAAAATCACATCGAAATTTGTTTATAATAGCTCACGGAAATTACCAGTGAGATTGTTATGCTGACCATCGTTCAAGAAGCGTTAACCTTCGATGATGTCTTATTACTTCCTGCCTACTCAACTGTTCTCCCAAAAGATGTCTCCTTAAAGACACGTTTAACTCGCGGAATTCAACTTAATATCCCTCTCGTTTCTGCTGCAATGGATACAGTGACTGAATCACGTATGGCGATTGCAATGGCGCAAAACGGTGGTATGGGTATTTTGCACAAAAACATGGATATTGCAGCACAAGCCGCTGAAGTCCGTCGTGTGAAAAAATTTGAAGCAGGTATGGTGAAAGATCCAATCACCGTGACACCTGAGACAACAGTTCGTGAACTTATCGCGATCACTCAAGCGAATAATATTAGCGGTGTGCCTGTTGTAAAAGATGGCAAAGTAGTGGGTATTGTCACAGGTCGTGATACACGCTTTGAAACCAATCTTGAACAGCCTGTAAGCAACATCATGACCGGTCAAGACCGCTTGGTGACTGTTCGTGAAGGCGAATCAAAAGAAAATATTCAAGCTTTGCTACAAAAGCATCGTATTGAAAAAGTGTTAGTGATTGGTGAAAACCATGAGCTGAAAGGCTTAATTACGGTCACTGACTTCCGTAAAGCTGAAAGCTATCCAAACAGCTGTAAAGATGATCTTGGCCGTTTACGTGTTGGTGCTGCTGTCGGTACAGGTGCTGAAACACCAAGCCGTGTAGAAGCATTGGTTGATGCGGGTGTCGATGCAATTGTGGTTGATACTGCACATGGTCACTCAGCAGGTGTAATTGAACGTGTACGTTGGGTAAAAGCAAACTACCCGCAAGTTCAAGTGATTGGCGGAAACATTGCAACAGGTGATGCAGCATTGGCGTTGCTTGATGCAGGTGCAGATGCAGTTAAAGTGGGTATCGGTCCTGGTTCGATCTGTACGACACGTATTGTTGCTGGTATTGGCATGCCACAGATTTCTGCCATTGATAGCGTTGCCAATGCACTGAAAGATCAGATTCCTTTGATTGCAGATGGTGGTATCCGTTTCTCGGGTGATATGGCGAAAGCAATTGGCGCAGGTGCGAGCACGATTATGGTCGGTTCACTCTTGGCTGGAACCGAGGAAGCACCTGGCGAAGTTGAATTCTTCCAAGGCCGTTACTACAAAGCATACCGTGGTATGGGTTCATTAGGCGCGATGGCAGGGGTAACTGGTTCTGCTGACCGTTATTTCCAAGACTCTAAAGCGGGTGCTGAGAAATTAGTACCAGAAGGGATCGAAGGCCGAGTTCCATATAAAGGTCCAATGGGTAACATCGTACATCAAATGATGGGCGGTTTACGTTCATCAATGGGTTATACGGGTTCATCTGTGATTGAAGATCTGCGTCAAAATGCAAAATTTGTGAAAATTACTTCAGCAGGTATGTCTGAATCGCATGTGCATGATGTGACCATTACCAAGGAAGCGCCAAACTATCGAGTTGGTTGATTTTTGGTAATTTTGCCGATCGAAAAACCGTCAGTGTACTGACGGTTTTTTTTGTTTTGGTGTAAAGTGAACAAGATGAAGAAAGATATGGTTACAGGCCATATAAAAGATAAGAAAGTGAGTAAAACATGAGCTATTTTGGTACTGATGGAATTCGAGGCAAGTTTGGACAAATGCCAATTACCCCAGAGTTTGCATTAAAACTAGGTTTTGCTGCGGGAACAGTATTAAAAAGAAATAGTCCTAAGAGTAAGCCGATAGTTGTATTAGGGAAAGATACACGTTTATCTGGTTATATCTTGGAAGCTGCATTACAGGCGGGTTTAAATGCGGCAGGTGTTTATGTTCATCTGTTGGGGCCTTTGCCGACACCAGCGATCGCACATTTAACGCGTGCGCTACATGCACATGCAGGTATCGTGATCTCAGCTTCACATAACCCATATTTCGATAACGGGATTAAATTCTTCTCAAGCGAAGGGAAGAAATTACCTGATGCCATTCAGGATCAGATCAATCAGGAATTAGAGAAAGACCTGATTATTGATGACACAGCAAATCTAGGTAAAAGCGTACGTGTCAAAGATGCCAATGGGCGTTATATCGAATTTTGTAAATCGACATTCCCATACCATTTTGACCTACGTAACTTAAAAATCGTGGTGGATTGTGCCAATGGGGCTGCTTATAGCGTAGGCCCATCAGTATTCCGTGAATTAGGTGCGAAAGTTATCCCACTGTTTAATGAGCCAGACGGTTTAAATATCAATGAAAACTGTGGTTCAACCCATCCTGAACAATTGCAAAAAGCTGTGATCGAACATCAGGCGGATCTTGGTATTGCTTTTGATGGTGATGCAGACCGTGTGGTGATGGTTGATAAGAATGGTCAATTGGTTGATGGTGACCATATCCTGTATATCCTAGCGACACAGGCAAACCACAAGCCAGCAGGCGTTGTCGGCACTGTGATGAGCAATATGGCACTGGAACTTGCCTTACAAAAGGCTGAAGTTGGCTTTGTCCGTGCCAAAGTGGGTGACCGTTATGTGTTACAGGCGTTAGAAGAAAATAACTGGGTGACAGGTGGTGAGCCTTCAGGCCATATTTTAACGCTGGATAAGAGTACCACGGGTGATGCGATCATTGCTGCGCTTCAGGTCTTAACAGTAATGGTCGAACAAGGTAAGGCTTTACATGAACTGGTTGCAGGCTTTGAACTGTTCCCGCAAGTTTTGGTCAATGTCCGTTTACAGGATATGATTGACCCATACTCGATTCCTGCACTGGTTGCAGAATTTGAAAAAGCAGAGCAGCAACTGAAAGGACGTGGTCGACTGTTGATTCGTAAGTCAGGTACAGAGCCTGTTATTCGTGTCATGGTGGAAGGCAATCAGCAGCAAGAAGTTGAAGCACTAGCCAATCATCTGGCTGATGCGGTACGTGCTCACGCCCAAGCTGCTTAAGAGAGTCCCAGCATGAATGATGTGATTAAAGACCTGAGTGAATTACGTTTAAGTTACGAGCAAGGTGAATTACGTGAAACCCAAGTGAGTGAGCAGCCTCACTTGCAGTTTTTAAACTGGTTTAATCATGCCCTTGCAGCGAATTTGCATGAACCTTATGCCATGTCTTTAGCAACAGCAAATGCACAAGGCCGCCCGCATGTGCGTACGGTTTTGTTGCGTGGCGCGACAGAAGCGGGTTATGACTTTTATACCAATTATGACAGTCAGAAAGGCTTGGATCTTGCTGAAAATCCTTATGCTGAATTGTTATTTTACTGGCCTAGTCTGGAACGTCAGGTACGGATTGGCGGCAAAGTCGTAAAGATTTCTGAACAGGAATCGACGGATTATTACCATAAACGTCCGCGTGATAGTCAGATCGCAGCGCATATCAGCGCACCACAGAGTGGCGTGATTGAGAGTCGTGAAGTACTGCAACAACGCTTTCAAGAATTACAGAGCCAAGCCCAAGCTGAACTGGATAAACCTGAGTTTTGGGGCGGTTACCGCTTAGAAGCTGATTATTATGAGTTCTGGCAGGGGCGACCAAATCGCTTACATGATCGTTTGAGTTATGAAAAACAAAACGATCACTGGGCCCTACAACGTTTGATGCCATAAATGACGCAGATTCAAATTCAAAAAAGACCTTTAATTACACGCCCTGAACAGTTTCAGGGCGTGCCTGCTTTTATTGCTGAAATTCTGGCAAGACGGGGCGTGCAATCAGAACAAGAGCTTGAGCTAAAACTGAAACACTTGTTACCTCCAGCACTAAAAGGCTTGGAGACGGCAGTTGAGTTGATGGATCAGGCGATCGATCAACAAAAACAGATTGTGATTGTCGGGGATTATGATGCGGATGGGGCAACCAGTACTGCATTGATGGTGCTGGTTTTAAAAGAAATGGGCGCCAAAGTGGACTATCTGGTGCCTGACCGCTTTAAATACGGTTATGGACTCACCCCTGCGATTGCAGAACTGGCTCAGCAAATTTATCAGCCCGATCTTTTGATTACCGTGGATAATGGTATTTCCAGCCATGCAGGCGTGGAAACGGCACAGGCATTGGGAATGCAGGTGATCATCACCGATCACCACTTAACCACTAAACCGACACCAGCTGCTGAAGCGGTTGTAAATCCAAATCAGCTGGGTTGCGACTTTTCCAGTAAAGCACTAGCTGGGGTAGGTGTCGCCTTCTATGTGCTGGCTCGACTGGCAAGTTTACGAACTCAGCAAGGTAAAACGACCAGCAAGGTCACGCAGTATCTGGATCTGGTGGCATTGGGAACCTACGCCGATGTTGCGACACTGGACTATAATAATCGTATCCTGATTGATGCTGGATTGAAGCGGATTCAGCAACATCAATGCCGTGCGGGCATTTTAGCTTTACTGGATATTGCTGGACGTGATCCTGTCAGTCTGCGAGCACAAGATTTAGGTTTTGTTGTCGGGCCTCGTATTAATGCCGCAGGTCGCATGGAAAGCATGCGTATCGGGATCGAATGTCTGCTTGCCGCAGACATGGAAACGGCTTATCCACTTGCCCAGCAATTAAATCAATTGAATATCGAGCGCCGTCAGGTTGAAGGTGAGATGAAGCAACAGGCGATGCAAGCCTTGCAACATATTCAACTGGAAACTACACATTTGCCTGCTGCGCTGGTTATGTTTGATGAACAATGGCATCAGGGTGTGATCGGAATTGTTGCAGGGCGCTTAAAGGAACAGTTTCATCGTCCGAGTCTGGTGTTTGCACCTGATGAAGATGGTGTACATATCAAGGGTTCAGCACGTTCGATTGAAGGTATTCATATCCGCGATACCATTGAGCAGGTGGCTGAACAATATCCTCATCTGGTCAGTCATTTTGGTGGTCATGCCGCGGCAGCGGGTTTGACCCTAAAAAAAGAACATTTTGATACCTTCAAAACCGTATTTACCCAGTCAATTGCAGAGATGGATGAAGATTTATTTCAGGCGACTTTGTGGACGGACGGTGAGTTGACCGATGCCGATCTACATTTAGGCACGCTGGACTGGATCGAGCAACTGGGGCCGTGGGGACAAAAATTTCCATTACCGCAATTTGAAGGACGTTTCAAAGTCATTGATTATCGCTGGTTGAAAGAGCAGCACCTGAAATTGAAACTGGCTGTCGGGCCGCATTCTGTGGATGCCATTGCCTTTAATGCAAAAGATCGTTTTGAATTTGATCCAATGCTGGGTTATGTCGATCTGGTTTATACGCTGGAACGTAATGTATTTAATGGTAATACCAGTCTGCAATTGCAAATCGCCCATTTAAAACAATAAAAAAATCCGCTCATTAGAGCGGATTTTTAAATTCATAGGTTGTGATTAGAAACGAGCTGTTCCATTGAGACCATATGAGTCTGCACCATCTGTCGTGGTATAACCGACACCTACAGCAAATTGCGGATTAAGGAATTTTTGCGCACGAATATTGAAAATACTGTCTGAATCTTTCAGCGTCGAATCAGCAAATGAGATACCGATGCTCAAAGTTGGATCAAGATATAAATCTGCACCTAAACGATATGTTGTTTCATCGCCAATATAGCTAAGTGCTTCAAAATTGGTGTAGTAGCCGCCCACTTGCGTGACATATTTGGCACGTAAAGAAATAGCGGTATCATCCTTTTCTTCAGAAACAATGGCAGAGTTGGCAATATTCGTCATAAAGCCATATTGAGCAATTTGTATTGGATCAATACTATCTGACAGATCTGCAACACCTGCCGCAAGTAATAAACCATGAACTGGCAGAAAACCCGCTTCTAGATGATAGCCATGACCATTTTTAGAGTGAGAACCCACTCCATTAATAGTTGTTTTAACATTGGTACGGTGTAAAGCACCAGACAGATAGAATTGAGAATCCGGGATATAGAACTCACCTTGCAGACCTAAGATATTAAATTGTAGGTCACCAAAACCTTCGTCATCTTTCAGTTTGCTATAGGCATAGCCGCCGCCAATATTGGATGCTCTATCCAGAAAAGCTGCTTCTGCTAAAGGTGCATTACGGGTTTGTACGGGATTAAAATAATATTTTCCTGTAATGACAGCGCTATTTCCTTTGCCATCGTCCATGTTGATCCGTTCATATGATCCCTTCGTTTCGGTCTGATAGGCATGGGCATTGATTGCAAAACACGCACCGATTAGTGCTGTAAGAAGACTTAATTTTTTCATTGCTACTTCCCCTCGATTAAAAAGAATACAAATTTTGTTACGGGCTGTAGTGTATTCAAAAATCTGAAAGCGTCAATTCTTAAAGAGGGAATAAAAGTATAAGCAAAAGAAAAGCGGATGCTGTTAAAAAACTGGCCCAATAAAAAACGCCCTGAATATTCAGGGCGTTTCTTATGTGTTGCTACTGAGCTTCATGTATTAGAAGCGGTATGCACCACGGATACCGTAAGTATTGTAGTCATCACCAAAACCTACACGGCCTTCAACACTAACTTGTTGATTTAGGAATTTCTTCGCAGAAATACCCCATTCGTCACGGTCAGTCAGGTCGTTATTGTAGTAATCAGCGCCTACACTTAAAGTTTTATCAAGGTAGTAATCGCCTTTAACTCGATATTCGTCAAGATCACCAAAGGCACCATAAGCTTCAAGGTTAATATCGTTGCCGCCTACTTGAGTTACGTATTTCGCACGAACTGTAGGATCTGCACCATCTTTACCATTCTTCTCATCGTAACCTTTAACACCTAAAGCAAGTAATAAACCAGGTGCTGGTAAATAACCAATTTCAGCGCCATAAGTTGTTACTTTTTTATCTACAGGTGTGTTATCAACTTCGAGTTCATCACGGCCGATATTACCGCTTAAATAGAAATCACTGTTTGGTACGAAATATTCTACACCTACGCCATATTGTGAATCTTTGATGCCGTTATTGTCGGCATAATTCACATTCGCTTTTACATTACTTGCACGGTTTAAAAACGCAGCTTCAGCAAGTGGTGCGTTACGTGTTTGTACAGGATTGAAATAATACGTACCATCTACACCAAAACTATGGGTTCCATCGAAATCATCCCAATCAGTATAAGTGTATGAACCACCGACTTCAGCTTGATAAGCATGAGCAGTGCCTGTTACTGCTAAAGCAGAGAGTAGTGCTGATGCAATTGCTAATTTTTTCATGGTTATGCCCCTTTTGAGATAATGAACCAAATGAATGTTGATTACATGTTTTGTTACAACTCCCAGTCTAATTGAAATAACAAGAGCGTCAATCGTAGGAACGTAAGTGGACTGTACGAATGTAAGTGACTTGTAAAATTGACAAAGCATATTATTGATATTTAATTATAAATTTGAATTGTTTTGAATTATTAAAACTTAGGAGAGATTGTGTTTGTGGCTATTTTTAAGACAAATTTAGATGAATTGTTAAGCAATTTAAACTCAAATAAGGCGAATTCAGCCAATTGTTTATGCTGAATAGCTAACTTGAAATATTATTTTTTTAAACAAATAAAGCCAAAATAAGGGTGCTGTGTCGACCAAAACAGTTATGTTAAAATAGCGGATTAAGTGAAAAAGTTGTGAGAAAACACGCGTGGAAATTAATCCGTATTTAGTCCAATTGAAAGATTTATCTGATCGTAGCCAAACACTACGGGGGTATCTTTGACTACGATCTAAAAGTTGAACGTTTAGAAGAAGTTTTAAGAGAATTAGAAGACCCTGCGATTTGGAATGATCAAAACCGTGCTCAAGCCATCGCAAAAGAAAAGGGCAGTTTAGAAAATACCATTGGTGTATTTGATCGTCTTGCAGAACAGCTCGATGATGCTAAAGCGATGCTTGATCTTGCTGTTGAAGCGGATGATGAAAGCTTGCTTGTCGATGTACAGGCTGAATTAGACAGTGCTGAGCAGGCTTTAGGTAATCTTGAATTCCGCCGTATGTTTAGCAATCCGATGGACCCAAATCCTTGCTTCCTTGAAATCCAGTCTGGTTCTGGTGGTACAGAGGCACAAGATTGGGCGTCGATGTTATTGCGTATGTATTTGCGCTGGATTGAACGTCACGGCTTTAAAGCGGAATTGATGGAAGTTTCTGATGGCGATGTTGCAGGGATTAAATCTGCGACCATTCGTGTAGATGGCGAGTTCGCTTATGGCTGGTTACGTACCGAAAGTGGTGTTCACCGTTTAGTACGTAAATCACCATTTGACAGTAACAATAACCGTCATACTTCATTCTCGGCCGTGTTTATTTCACCTGAGATTGATGACAATATCGAAATTGATATCAATCCTTCGGATGTCCGTACCGATACTTACCGTGCTTCGGGTGCGGGTGGTCAGCACATTAACAAAACTGACTCTGCGGTACGTTTAACTCACGCACCAACAGGTATTGTGGTGGCGTGTCAGAACCAGCGTTCTCAACATGCTAACCGTGATCACGCATGGAAACAGTTACGTGCCAAACTCTATGAATTAGAGATGAGCAAACGTAATGAAGCTGCGCAAGCGTTGGAAGATTCCAAGTCTGATATTGGTTGGGGCAGCCAGATTCGTTCTTATGTTTTAGACGATTCACGTATCAAAGACTTGCGTACCAGTGTAGAAACTTCTAATACCAAAGCAGTTTTAGATGGTGATCTTGATAAATTTATCGAAGCAAGTTTGAAGCAAGGTTTATAAGTTTTAATCCAATTAAAACGGCAATCTCGTTCAGCATCGTCTAGTTAATCGAAAAAATATGATATTAATATCGGAAAAAATAGATATTAATATTTAAAAATTTCGATATACTGGGTTTAGATGCTGAACAAAGCTTTGCCTGTTGAGAAGCGTGGTGAGTCTATGGATATTGATGTAATAAGCAAGGCCTTAGCCAATCCATTACGTCGACAGATTTTGCAATGGTTGAAAGAGCCTGAGCAATTTTTACCGGTACAAGAATGTGGTGGCAGTTTCGAACGGGGCGTATGTGCAGGGCACATCGAACGTTTAGGAAAGGTTGCACAGTCGACCATGTCGAATCATTTGTCTGTGTTACAGCAGGCAGGTTTGATTAATGTCGAAAAATATGGGCAATGGTCCTATTTTACCCGCAATGAAGCTTTGATTCAGCAATACATCGAACATTTAAAACAAACACTTTAAATCAAGAAGTGTAAGTTGAGGCGATCATGGCTGAACTAAATTCTGCGTTACAAGTAGGTGATTTTACAATTAAAAACCGTCTGGTTTTAGCACCTCTAACCAGAGCACGTAGTGGTGCACAACGTATTCCGAACGATTTAATGGTGGAATATTATCAACAGCGTGCCAATGCGGGCTTAATTCTTACTGAAGCGACTGTCATCAGTCCAAAAGCAGCAGGTTATGCCAATACCCCGGGCTTATGGTCACAAGAACAGGCTCAGGCATGGCACAAAATTGTAGATGCTGTGCATGCACAAGGCTCGAAAATTGTGGTTCAGTTATGGCACGTTGGACGTATTTCACATCCAGACTTACTGGATGGCGATACGCCTGTCGCACCAAGCGCGATTCAGCCTGCAGGTGAAGTGAGCCTGCTTCGACCAAAACGTCCTTTTGTAACTCCTCGTGCTTTATCGCATGAAGAAATCCAGGAAATTGTTGCGCAATATAAACATTCTGCAGAATTGGCAAAAGCAGCTGGTTTTGATGGTGTTGAATTGCATGCTGCCAATGGTTATTTGATCGATCAGTTCCTGCAAAGCACAACCAATCAACGTGATGATGAATACGGTGGCCCAATTGAAAACCGTGCGCGTTTATTATTGCAAGTGGTCGATGCATTCATTGAAGTATGGGGCGCGGGTCGTGTTGGTGTGCATCTTGCACCACGTGGTGATTCGCATGATATGGGTGATGAAAATCCATTGGCAACGTTTGGTTATGTGGTTGAGCAATTGGATCAACGCAATATTGGCTTTATTTTCACACGTGAATATGAAGCAGAAGACAGCTTAATGCCAAAATTACGCCCTAAATTTAAAGGCGTATGGATTGCCAATGAAAGCCTTACTGCCGAATCAGCAAAACGTATTTTGGCAACTGGACAGGCGGATGCCGTTTCATTTGGTAAACAATATATTGCAAACCCAGATTTACTGGATCGTTTGCAGCATGACTTACCATTAAATCCGCTTCAGCCACAAACATTATATGGTGCAAGTGCGGAAGGCTATACTGATTATCCTGTATTTGAAAAGTTAGAAGCTTAATCTGCTTTAAAACTTTAAAAAATGACTCATGTGATTTACCAAAATTGCATGAGTTTTTTATTTAAATTCCGCATAATGAGCGGGAATCAAATTGTGAATCATGGTCTCGGATGGCGCAGCAAAACGCAGTACAGCAAACCCCGTTCTGGTATAACTTTTTACTGACATGTATCAAGCCGTTATATCGTTGGAAAATCAAGCAGCGGGCGGAAAGTGATGCACTGTTTCAGCAAGAATGTCTTGAGCGTTTTGGTCCATTTCAGCCCGTCAAAAATAGTGGAGCTATCTGGTTTCATGCGGTATCCGTGGGAGAAACCAATGCAGCCCAGCCCCTAATTGAACATTACTTAAAATTAGGCCATCCCGTTCTGGTGACCAATACAACCAAGACT
Source organism: Acinetobacter sp. BIGb0102 (assembly GCF_003815055.1). Lineage (NCBI taxonomy): Bacteria > Pseudomonadati > Pseudomonadota > Gammaproteobacteria > Moraxellales > Moraxellaceae > Acinetobacter > Acinetobacter sp. BIGb0102. The sequence continues at coordinate 361,910 of NZ_RKQE01000013.1, read as the reverse complement.
GGACAGGCACGGGCTAAGTCACTTTTTCAAAAAGCACCTTATTTAGATTTATTTCAGGCGGTCTATCTGCCTGTCGATCAGAAGTCGTTACTCAAACAGTTTTTTCAGCGTTATCAACCGAAAATATTGGCTTTGGTCGAAACTGAAATCTGGCCGAACCTGATTGCAGAAGCAAAACAACAGCAAATTCCCTGCATTCTATTAAATGCTCGCCTTTCTGAAAAATCTGCCAATGGTTACGCTAAAGTTCGCCGTTTAACCCAGCCAATGTTGCAACAGTTAACGTGGCTATTGGCACAAGATGTGGCTACGCAGCAACGTTATGTCAGCTTGGGGCTTGATCAAGCAAAAAGTCAGGTGGTGGGCAATATTAAATTTGATATTACTGCGCCAGAACATTTTGTAGCGCAAGCACAGCAACTCAAACAGGAATGGCATTTGGCGGGTCGGCAGATCATCACGCTGGCCAGTACCCATGCACCTGAAGAACACAGTCTGCTACAAGAGTTGCAGCCACATTTAAATTCAAATCCGAATTTACTTTGTATCGTGGTGCCACGGCATCCTGAACGCTTTGATGAAGTGTATCAAGTCTGCCAAAGTTTAAATTTAAAAACTCAACGTCGTAGTCTGCAACAGCCGATTGAGGCGGATACTCAAGTTTTCCTTGCTGACAGTATGGGCGAAATGTGGCTGTGGTATGCCTTGAGTCAGGCTTGTTTTGTTGGTGGTTCACTGAATGAGCCAGGAGGGGGACATAATATTCTGGAGCCTATGGCACTGGATGTTGCCACCGTAATTGGCCCGCGTTACTTCAATTTCCAGAGTATTGTGGATGAATTCGTTGCTGAACAAGGTATCTTGATCGGTGATGATGCCGCGCAGGTGGTACAGCATTTATTGAGCTGCCTAGATGATTCTGCACAAGCCACGCAACTGGTTGAACGTGCGCAACGAGTCTTGCAACGTAATCAGGGTTCATTACAAAAACATATCCAGTTACTTGATCATTACCTCGCACAAACCACTTTGCCATGAATATTGTTTTGCTTGAACCCGACCAGATTGTTAACAATGATGCATGGCAAATTGACAATCCACGACAACTTCAACATTTACGGCAGCATCTCGAATTAAACGTAGGTGATAGCTTGAAAGTGGGGATACGCCAAGAATTGCGTTATCTCACCGAAGTGTTGGAGATTTCAGAACAGCGCATTATAGTGAAACCGATTCAGGCAGATACAGTGCCTGAAAAACTGCCTGTGCATTTGATTCTCGCCTTGCCACGGCCCAAAGTGTTGCGTCGTATCATCATGGATGCAGTGACGGTTGGCGTTGAACGAATCAGCCTGATTCATAGTTATCGGGTTGATAAAAGTTACTGGCAAACGCCATTTTTACAACAACTCGATGATTATGTGACGCTTGGTCTGGAACAGGCAGGCGATACCATTGCACCCGAGATCCAGCTTTATAAACGCTTTAAGCCCTTTGTTGAAGATGTCTTGCCGACATGGATCAATGCCGAGCGACCTGCTTATGTGGCGCATCCTTATGCGGAACAACACATGCCTTATGCGATTCAGCATGGCTGTAGCCTGATTATTGGGCCAGAGGGTGGCTTTATTCCGTATGAAATTGATCTGCTGAAAAAAAACGGCTGCCAAGCAATGAGCATAGGCAACCGAATTTTGCGGACTGAAACAGCCGTATCAAATATTTTAGGTCGTTTGTTTGTCTGAGGAATCAGCCTGTTCAGATTGATCGCCACGATAGACTTTCACTTCCTGTACTGGATATGGAATAGAGATGCCTTTCTCATCAAATGCCGTCACCACGAGTTCCTGAATTTCACTGATTGAGGTCGAGGTTGATGTTTCTGTGGTATTGACCCACCAACGTACCGTCAGGTTAATTGAGAAATCTGCAAGCGCCGTGACATTGACGGAGAATCCTGGTTGACTCAATACGTTTAGATTGTGATCCAAAATATCCATAATGATCTGCTTGGCTTTTTGCATATCATCTTCATAGCCAATGCCGACCACAAATTCGCAACGACGACGTTGATAGGCATTATTGACCGTGACTGCGCTGGTATAGACGGTCGCATTTGGAATCACGATACGACGACCATCTGGAGAGCGTAAAAAAGTTGCGCGGATCTGAATGTCTTCGACATTGCCTTCCATACCATTAACGACAATATCATCGCCAATACGAAATGGTTCACTGATCAGAATCAGGATACCTGACAGCAGGTTCTGGAAAATATCCTTGAAAGCGAAACCAATCGCAACGGAACCAATCCCCAAAGCACCAATCAGCTGGCTTGGCGTGAAGCCAGGAATAGCGATCACCAATGCAATTAGGAAACCGAAGAAGATAATAAAGGTACTGCCGACGCGATTAAGCACCAGTACCAGATTCTGTCGGGTATAGCTGCGATTTTCTAAAGTCTTGCGAATAAACAGTTTAAATAATTTGGTAAGTAGCCAGAAAATAACGAAAACCGTAATCGCGATCCCGATATAGGGCAGGCGCTCCCAGAAGCTATCCATGATTTTATCAATCGTGGTATAGGCATCGTGATATTTTTCAGTATGGGCGAGTACGGTCTGGGTCGTTTTTGTCCCTGCTTGATGAATCAGCTCACCCGTATCTCTCGCGACTTCAGTCAATGTTGTTTGTTCATTCGCCACAGGAAAATCTCTATTTCGCAAAGGAAGGAGTCAATGAGGGAAGCAATCATAATGAATTTCTTGCGAATACGCATGAAAAATTCAGCCTCTGTTTCCCATCATAATCAAATCAAAGAATATTATCGCCTTCTATCATCTATGGAATGGCTGTTAATAAGAGTATTTATTTGTAATTTATTTAATACATTTAATAACTCATTGCCAGTAGCTTCCGCATAATACTTTGATCCAAGTTCATTTAAATGGTTTGAATCATAGTAAATAAATTTATCATTAAATTTAGGAGCATTGTTAAAAAAATGATTATTAGAAAAATTAATAAATTCTATATCATGGCGTTGACTTATTTCTTTTAATTTAACATTGGCTTCCATTTGTAATAGGTCGATTGATATTTTTGGATTTAAATGTAAATTTTGAAAATGCTGTATTCGATTAATGTTTTTTGTAAATGTAGGTATTTGCCCTAATATAATGATATGATGATTAACTTTGTTTTTTTCAATAAAGTTATCTAAAGCTGTCATAGACTGTTGGTCTTTAAAATGTTTTGACCATAAGCCAGCAATGATTATTGTGTTGTGATTATTTAATTTAGACTCAATGACTTTGGTCTGAGATGTACAAGAGGCCCGAGCCCACGTTGGAAGGTTATTAATATTGAAATTTTGAATAGGGAGGCAAGAGCTTGAAGATATAATGTTAAATGAATATGATGATTTAAGCTGAAGAGTATCAAAATAAATATTTAATTGAGCTGCATGCGAGTCACCAATAACTAATATTGAATGGTCTTTTATGAGGGGGGTTAAGCACCTTTCTACTATTTTTCCATGGCATATTTTTTTGTCATCAGCATATCTGGTAAGGTATGTTGGTTGTTCAGGAGTGATTTTTTTGTTTATTTTTTCTCCCCAAAATAGAACAAAAGAAAGAATAATTAAATTTGCTATTATAAATATATAAATGTAAATTGCTTTGCATTTTGATAGTTTATTTTCTATGAAAATGTAGGAAATGTAAGCACAAAAAAAAGTGAGTGAAATAGCAATAATAATGGTTGGTAGTGTCAATTGTTGTGTATTTTTATAATATCTAAAAAAGGCTAAAATTGGCCAATGCCATAAATATAGAGAATATGAAATAGTTCCAATAAATACAAGAGACTTTCTTTCTAATATTTTATTAATAAAACTATCTTTCTGAATAATAATTAAAGCAATGCAAATAGATGGAATTAGACCTAATACTCCTGGGAAGTGTTGATTTGGGATTAAAAAGAAGCAAGGAAGTAAAATAAATATTCCAATTAAACTTAGAAACTTTTTTTCTTGTATGATAGGGTTTCTAGCGAGTAGAGCGGCTAGAGTTCCAATAAGAAATTCTGGTATTCTTGATAGTAAAGAAAAATATTGGTCTTCATTGGTTGTGTTGAGCTTTATTTCGACCCATAATGTTAGAAAGATAATTAATATAATTGTTATTTCTTTAATTTTTTTTCTAGAAAAAAATGTAAGCAGAATTGGTAAAATGAAGTAGAATTGCATTTCTATAGCAAGTGACCAAGTATGTAATAGAGGGAGCTCCTCCGACATTGGTGAAAAGTAATCGCCAAATGTAGAAAAATAATGATTACTATAAAAATATAGAGTATATTTTAAACTTTCAAGGAAGTATCTTAAATCAGAAAGGGTAAGTAGTATTATTGAAACAATTGCACAGATGCTGAGTAAAAGTAAATATGCTGGAATAATCCGAATTATTCTTTTTTTATAGAAATTTAAGAAGCTAAAATTTTTATTATTATTTAAAATAATAGAGGAGATGATAAATCCAGAAATAACAAAAAAAATATCAACTCCAATAAAACCTGATGGTAACCATTCTTTGTTAACATGAAAAATAATTACTGCAAGGACGGCAACAGCACGTAATCCCTGTATATCGAGTCGTAAAGGAGTTGATGATTGCATGCAAATAAAGAGAATAAATCATTCGTTCTATCATAGCTGATTTATCTCATGAATTGGATAGATCTCCGCCTAGATATGCAGTTTAAGAAAAGCTTTAGTGATACTGTTCATATTCTTAATCACATATAAAGCTTCTTTAGAAATATTCAGTTGTGTTTTGAATCATTTGTGTTGGCATATCCAAAAGGTCTGGGCTGGCAAAATAATAAGCAAATGTGAATAGGCCAAACATCATCAGAACTGTGATGAGAATCATGATCCAAGCCAGTATTTTTTCCCAGCCACGTGAAGGACGCACATCACCATAGTCATTACGATGTGGTGTACCTGGCGCAAGTAGCACATATAAGGTAAAGAAGAATTGCAGGATCGGTACCAGTAAGATCAGGCATAGCCAGCCCGTTTTATTCAGGTCATGTAAGCGACGGATCAAGAACACAATTTGACAATACAGCGCCACTAACCACAGTGCAATCAGGGCAAAAAACGAGAGGCCTGAAAATACTGACATGATAGCTGCATCAACATTTGCCTGATTCATGCTAAAAAATCCAGTGAATGCAAAAATGCCGATAAAAGCAGCCACACACACCAGACTCAATAATCCGTACCAGCCGATATAACTCAGACGATTAAAACGTCCATTTGGCGATAATGGATGATCATTGATCGGTAGAGGAGATGTGGGTGTTTCAGGGTTAAACATAGGTGATTCCTGTTCTTTTGTTTATTAAATCTTTTAAGCTCGATGCAATGATCAAAATAATCACTTATTTTAAAAAGAAAAAGCATAGACAAGCAGTTCAGATTTAAATTATTTTGAGTAAATTTTTGAAAATAAATTAGGGGCTGTTGACATTTCAGCCATTGTGAAATGTTAACAGCCCCTAGTCGTAATAGAATAACATTCCTACGACCAAAGCCGCATTGTTTGCGCTTGTAAATGGTGCCCATACTGCTAGAGAGAACAAAACATATCCAGAAGAATAGATGAGAGCATCTAGGATATGAGATAAAAGACCAAGGAAGTGAGCTATGAAAGACATCTACCCAGTGCCTGATAAATTCAAAGAAACGGCAAGAATCTCGGAAGCAGACTATTTCAAACGTTATCAGGAATCGATTGAGCAGCCTGAAGCATTTTGGGCAGAAGAAGCAAAAAATATTGACTGGATCAAGCCGTTTACGCAGGTGAAAAATACCAGTTTTCAACAAGATAATTTTAAAATTGAATGGTTTGCAGATGGTGAACTGAATGTCTCTGCAAACTGTTTAGATCGTCATCTTAAAGATAATCCATTAAAGCCTGCGATTATCTGGGAAGGTGATCACCCGTCACGTCACAAGATCATCTCTTTTGTCGAACTGCACGATGAAGTGTGCCGCTTTGCCAATGTCCTGAAAAAACAAGGGATCAGCAAAGGTGATCGTGTGGTGTTATATATGCCGATGGTACCAGAAGCTGCGATTGCCATGTTGGCCTGCGCACGGATCGGTGCAGTGCATTGTGTTGTATTCGGCGGCTTCTCTCCAGACTCATTGGCCAGCCGTATTGAAGATAGCCAAGCGAAACTGGTGATTACTGCTGATGCGGGAATGCGTGGCGGTAAGTTGCTTCCATTGAAAGAAAATGTCGATGCCGCATTAGAGATTGTAGGAACAGAAAGCGTCCAGAATGTGATTGTGGTACATCGTACCGGCAACCCGATTCAGTTCAATGCACCACGTGATATCTGGTATCACTTGGCGATCATGGAAGTTGATGAGCATTGTCCACCTGAGCCAATGAAAGCGGAAGACCCGTTATTCATTCTCTATACCTCAGGTTCAACTGGTAAACCTAAAGGTGTGTTGCATACTACAGGTGGTTATCTGGTCTACGTCAACAGTACCTTTAGAGAAATCTTTGATCTGAAAGAAGATGATGTGTACTGGTGTACCGCGGATGTGGGCTGGATTACAGGTCATAGTTATTTGCTTTATGGCCCGCTTAGCAATGCCACCACAACAGTGATGTTTGAAGGCATTCCACAATATCCGACATGGGCGCGTATTGGTCATGTTATTGATAAGCATAACATTACCATTCTCTATACTGCACCAACTGCGATTCGCGCCATGATGCGTGAAGGCGATGCTTATGTGCGTGAAAGTGATCGCAGTAGCTTACGCTTACTTGGTTCAGTCGGTGAGCCGATCAATCCAGAGGCATGGAACTGGTACCACGAAGTTGTTGGTGAGGGGCGTTGTCCAATTGTCGATACATGGTGGCAAACTGAAACAGGCGGAATTCTGATTTCGCCATTACCAGGTGCTACTGCGCTCAAACCTGGTTCGGCGACACGTCCATTCTTTGGGGTACAACCTGCGTTGGTGGATGGTGAAGGCAATGAACTTGAAGGTGCGACTGAAGGCAATCTGGTAATTAAAGATTCATGGCCAGGCCAGATGCGAACCATTTGGGGCGATCCAGAACGCTTTATTGAGGCTTATTTCTCTACCTTTAAAGGCAGTTATTTCACAGGTGATGGCGCGCGTCGAGATGAAGATGGCTATTACTGGATTACAGGACGTGTCGATGATGTATTGAACGTCTCTGGACACCGTTTGGGTACGGCTGAAATTGAGAGCGCGTTGGTGGCACATGAAGCGGTTGCTGAAGCTGCTGTGGTCGGGATGCCGCATGAGATCAAAGGGCAGGGCATTTGTACCTTCGTCACCTTACAGGCCGATGTCGCAGAATCGGAAGAGCTCCGTAAGGAGTTGGTGAACTGGGTGCGTAAAGTACTTGGGCCTGTGGCAACGCCTGATGCCTTACATTGGGCGCCAGCTTTGCCAAAAACACGTTCAGGTAAAATCATGCGCCGTATCTTGAGAAAGATTGCTGCCAATGAACTGGATACGCTTGGCGATACTTCAACACTGGCAGAACCAGCGGTGGTTGACCATTTGATTGCAACGGTTTATCCAAACCGATAGAAACCATTTAAATTTAAAAAGAGCGTTTAATCGAACGCTCTTTTTTTATATGCATTATTTAGGGGCTGTTGACATTTCACAGATGCTTGCGACAGCAGACATTTTTTAGACGGTACAAGGCAGGTTTTGTGAAACTTAGCCATTCTAAGTAAACAAGACCTAACGCCGTAGCGGCAAAAAATATCTCTGTCCCGCAGGGTTATGGCTAAAACTTCCCTAAACTGCGTTATGAAACTTGACAAGGGGGGCGCCATTGCCTGCATTTCATGCCTTGTTTACGTCGTTTTAGCCGATAACGCAATGCATGGTTGAGGTGTCAACAGACCCTAATGATTTGCTAAAAAATCAGCCGTGCTTTGTACCATGGCAAAGAAACCTAATGCCGATAAAAATGCGGTTTGAACATCCGCAGCTTTCACGGTTTTACCGTCATATTCGAGATCACGGGTTGCAGTCGCATCCGCAATCACGATGGGTTGGTAGCCGAGCTCTTTGGCAGTACGTGTTCCTGAATCAATACATACGTGCGTCATCATGCCAGTAATCACCAGTTGTTCAACTTGATGCTGCTCAAGGATAGCTTTCAGATTGGTATCGACAAAGCTATTTGGGAAATGCTTTTCGACAATAATCGAGTGATTGTTTACTTTTAATTGTGGATGTAATTCAGCACCGACAGTATTTTCCTGAAAAAAGCTAGCAGTGGCTGGGCTAATATGCTGGATATAAATAATAGGCAAATTATTCTGGATAAAATAATCTTCTAATCGGTTGGTTTGCGCCAGTGCGTGGTCTGGATTGACCAGTTCCATTTTACCATTTTTAAAATAATCGTTCTGAATATCAATAATCAGGAGAGCTTGTTTCATCGTTTTTACTTCCAGTGTTAAGTTAAAACAAGAGTAGGGGAAGCGTGAAAAATCCGCTATATTCAGATGAAAGCATTGTTGCTGGTTTTCTTTCGTAATGAAAAATGAATATTGAACTTGATCCCATCGACTTAAAAATTATTGAACTTCTCAAACAAGATTCGCGCTTAAGCCATAAAGACATTGGTCAGCGAGTGCATCGTACAGGGCAAGCAGTGGGTGCGCGTATCGCCCAACTCATGGATGCAGGCATCATTAAAAATTATACGATTGCTGTTCATTATGAACATAAGCAGTTTATTCAACTGTTTATGAATGACCAGCAAGCTTTTATTGAAGTGGAGCTGCTGGTAAAACAATATGAGCAGGTGGATGAGTGTTTTAAAATTCTCGGCAATGCCTGTTACATGATTGTTAGCCATTTTAATCCTGCGCAGTTAAACGAGTTTATCGAACAGTTATCTAAATGGTGCCGTTATTCGGTCGAAACGGTGATGCGAGAAATTGCAACGGCTTAAAATAAAAGACCCCAAGCCGAGTCTTGGGGTGAGAGTATGTGCCATGTCTTTTATTTTTCTTCTTTTTTGGTTCCAAAGCTTAAGCTGATTTTTCGATCAATAGATGCTCCTGTTGTTGTTCAAGTTGACGAACCAGTGGCAAGACTTTTTCTCCAAAATATTCGACTTCTTCAATGAAATGTAGAAAGCCTGAAAGTACCAGATCAACGCCGACATTCTTCAACGCTACGATTCGTTCGGCAATTTGCTGGGGTGTACCAATCAGATTAGTCTTAAAACCATCGTTATATTGCACCAGATCATCAAAGGTCGATTTCGCCCAGTTGCCTTCACGTTCAGGCGCTGCTGCTCCTGCTTCGCGTGTGGCATCACCAAAGGCATTGACGGCTTCTACATTGGCCTGAGCAATAATTTCATTCAAGACAGCTTTGGCTTCTTCTTCGGTATCGCGGGCGATAATAAATGCATTGACGCCAATCTTGACCTGACGATTTTCTAGCTTGGCCTTTGCCCGTACATCATCAATCTGTTTTTTGATTTCGTCCACACTGTTGCCATTGGTAAAGTACCAGTCGGATACACGTGCAGCCATATCACGTGCGGCGCGGGAACTACCACCCTGAAATACTTCGATATGAGGTTGTTGCAGTGGTTTCGGTTTTAGCGTGTAATTCTGAAACTGGTAATATTTGCCATCAAAACTATAGTTGTCAGTGGTCCAGATGCCTTTGAGGGTACGGATAAATTCTTCTGAACGCACATAACGTTCATCATGTTCAGGCCATGGTTCGCCTATCGCATCAAATTCGCCACGGAACCAGCCACTGACCACATTAATCGCAACACGCCCTTGGGTCAGATAGTCAATGGTGGCTAGCTGTTTAGCCGCAAGTGCGGGCTTCCAAGGGCCTGGTAAAATCGCAGCAATCACTTTGAGTTTTTCAGTTTTTGCCAATAAGGCATGGCTAAAACTCACCGATTCATGCTGGTTTTCAGCACCGTAGCCCGCCGTAAAACGGATTTGGGTCAATGCATATTCAAAGCCACTTTTTTCTGCTGCCTGTGCGAGGCGAACATTGTAGTCGTAGCTCCAGTCGGTACGTTGTTCAATGTTACTTACAACGAGACCGCCACTGACATTGGGAACCCAATAGGCAAATTTAATTGCTGATGTTGTTATTGTCATCGTTGTAGCCTCCACAGAGATAGGGTTTATGCGACGTGGGTTAAATTTTTTGTAGATTTGGGATGAAGACGCGATTCGGCTGCATCCAGATTCGGTACAGCAGCTGAAGGCAAGACTTCTGCCTGTTCGATCTGTTTATTGATGCCAAGGTTTTGATTGGCTTGTTCAGTTTTGGTTTTAATTACAGCAGCACGCTGACCTTTGGCTGGCGCCCATTCCAAAATCGGCAAGGCACGTGCCACCGCAAGTGTGACGCGATCAGCCAATTGCTCACTTTTGACCGTATATTCAGGGGTGAAATCCCGATCTGTCGCATAGACACCAATCGGTAAGGTCTGGGCTTGAAAGAAACTAAACAATGGACGTAACTGATGTTCAAGAACCAGAGCATGACGATCACTACCTCCTGATGCAGCTAGCAAAACAGGGACATCAACTAGTGCAGTTTGTTCTACAAAATCAAAAAAATGTTTGAATAGACCAGTAAAGGAAGCGCGATAAACAGGAGTACCCACAATCAGCGCATCTGCTGCTTCTACGGCTGCCAAATCATCCTGAACCCGTTGCGGAAGTTGATTACGGTAAATGGCTCCGCCGAGTAAAGGGCCGATTTCGCTGAGTTTGACAAAATGCACCTTGATATCAATGGCTTCTGAGAGTTCATCTAGAATGGCTTGCACCAAACTTTCAGTTTTTGAAGGACTATTTAAACCACCAGAAACAGCAACAATATTGAGGGGAGTAGATACCGTATTGCGATTGGACATAATAACTGCCTAAAAAAGATTATTTCGAATTGCTATTTATTTATCTACATCGGCATGGGGGCTGTAAAATAAGGAAATGCTGCAAGCTTATCTTTTTTATAGATATATCAATTAATCAGCATCAATGAAAAATAATCTTGATTTAATCGGCTGTTTCTATTCAGGTTTTTTCATCCACTTTTTAAATTGAATATGATTTAAACGAGTTATATTAATATTTGATTTATTTTGCGGGAAAAGGAAATAAATCAATGCTTGTGCTTGACCTCGGCGCTAATTGAAAATAGGCTTAGACGGATTGAATTTAAATAAACATCGTACAGTGACGTACTTGCAGATAGCTTAAGCGCTTATGAATATTTTAATTGTAGACGACCACCCCCTCTTTAGACATGCCTTGATTCAAGCGGTTCGTTATAGTTTGCCTCAGGCACAGATTCAGGAGACGGCTGATGTTGATGAATTCTATGCACGCTTAGAGCATGGTGCAGAACCTGATCTGGTTTTACTGGATTTAAATCTCCCTGGTGCTTCCGGTTTCTCCGCTCTGGTGTATGTCCGTGCACAATATCCTGCGATTCCAATTATTGTTGTTTCAGCACATGAAGAAGTTTCGATTATTCAACGTGCCATTGCACATGGTGCGATGGGCTATATCCCGAAATCTTCACATCCAAGTCATATTGGTGAAGCAATTAAACATGTTCTGGAAGGTGAAATCTGGTTACCACCGAATTTACCAAGCCATGCAGGTTTTGATCCAAGAGCCGCGGATGAGACTGCTTTGGCAGAACGCCTACAATCACTGACACCACAGCAATTCCGCGTGTTAATGATGGTGGCAGAAGGTTTATTAAATAAGCAGATCGCTTATGAATTGGAAGTCTCTGAAGCGACGATTAAAGCGCATGTCACCGCAATTTTCCGTAAATTGGGCGTGCAGAACCGTACTCAGGCTGTATTGGCAATCAGTGCTTTAAATATTGAAGACAAAAAGATGTAATCTGTTGAAATGAGAGTTTAGGCTCTCATTTTATGAAATGACAGAGAATAAAAAAACCAGTTCTTTCGAACTGGTTTTTTTATTATGAATTCGTTGTTCTATCGCTAGAACTAAAATCCAATATTAGAAACGGAACTTCGCGTTTACGCCAACAGTTTGCGTATCAACATTTGCATGAACTGCATTTGCATTTACGTAGCTAGCACCTACAGCAATTGCTGGAGTGATGAAGTAGTTAACGTTCGCGCCCCAAGCAGATTTGATCGGAGAGAAGTTGTCGTTAGCTGGGTTTTTGCTAAAGTTTGCTTCAGCATAAGAAGCGCCAACGCTTAACGCAGGTGTTAAATAAAGATCAGTTTTTAAACCGTAAGCTTGGTTTTCGCCGTATGCAAGACCAGTTTCAAAACCAATAGCCATGTTTGTACCGTCGATGTTACCAACGTATTTAGTACGTGCAGTTACAACGTCTTGTTTATCACCAATTGTTGCTGAATCAGCAACAGCACTGAATACGCCATTTTCAACAGCTTTGTTTGCATCTAAAGCAATTTGGTCAGCAACGCGAGTATAACCTACAGCAACTAAGAAGTTAGGTAAAACCATAGCACCAAGTTCTACAGAGTAGCGGTCGCCATTGTCTTTTTCGCCTTCAGCTTTAGTTTGAGAGTGGCTATATGCAGCACTTGCGTAAGCAGGTACATAAGGAGTAGGAAGATAAACTTCACCTTTTGCACCGAAAGTGTTGTTCTTAACAGTTACTGCCTTATCACCACTTAATTTTGCATAGTTGTATGCAGCAGAAACATTAGAAGCTTGGTTTAAGAAAGCCGCTTCAGCTAAAGGACCTTTAGATGCGTCTACATTTTTGAAGTAGTAAGTACCTTTAGCAGCACCAGTAAAGTCTTTGTCATTTAAGTCTTTAGCTTCGATGAATTCAGATTGACCTTGAACTTCGAATTGGTATGCATGAGCGCCGGTCATGGCTAAAACTAGAGCAGTGGCTAAACCGAGTTTTTTCATAATGATTTCCAGCTTTAAAACAAGAAAGAGTAAATTTGGAGTCATTGTATTGTAACAATTTATGAAGTCAATGTAATAAATTCACCCTTCCGATAAGCGATCAAAATGTGATTTGTCATCGTACAAAAAGTGAACGTTTAATTAAATTGTTGTCAACCTTTTATAAATTATATAACTAACAAATAGATAAGCTTACATTTTGTCTTTTTATAGAATGTAATCACTATGTCACAGTTGAAAAGTTTGATTGGTTTGTTCGATTATTTTAATCGTTTTTTTCGTTGATAAAGGTCTTTATTTTGTCATAAAAAGACAACTAAAAGCGTGAGCTGAAATGACCTTATTTGTATTTTGTGCGATGAAGTATGCAAAAAATGGCTCCTTCTGGCCAAATTAATATAACCGAAAATACCCAATAAGTCTGATTTTTAATAACCAATTAACAAAAACGATTGGAAATTTAATTCCGATCTATTTAATCGACTTTACTTTCCGAGAAGTAATTCACATAATACTAAGCAAGAGGTATCTAATTTGCATTTTAGTATCTCATAACATTTTCTTGAGTATTTCGATGTTTTAAACATCAATGTTTTACTAGCTCGGCTTTCCCCAAGGCTGAGCTTTTTTTTGTCTGCAATTTCTATTTGTACACATAAATAATGCTACAGCACCGAGAGAAGAAACAATTTATAGTCATTAACTCTCTACGCATTATTCAATTCTTTCATTATGTCTAAAAAATTAAAATTACTCGCGCTATGTGCAGCTGTGATCTCAGCTGCAACACTGGTTGGTTGTCAAAATATTCAGTCCCAAGCTCAACCTCTAGTCTTAAAGAAACAGACGCAGGATCAGATCGCAACTGCATTCGAAAATATCCAGACAACCGGTGTATTGGTCATCTATGATGGCAAAAATTTTCAAAAATATGGCAATGATCTCAGCCGTGCAGATCAGCGTTACATTCCGGCCTCAACTTTTAAAATGCTCAATGCCTTGATTGGTATACAGCACCATAAAACCTCACCTAATGAAGTGTTTAAATGGGATGGACAGAAACGGGCTTTTCGTAGCTGGGAGAAGGACTTAACGCTTGCTGAGGCAATGCAAGCTTCGGCTGTACCTGTCTATCAGGAGCTGGCGCGCCGTATTGGTCTAGAATTAATGGCAAGTGAAGTAAAGCGGGTTGCCTACGGGAATCAAAATATAGGGACGCAAGTTGATAATTTTTGGTTAGTGGGGCCTTTAGAAATTACGCCAGTTGAGGAAGTAAAATTTGCCTATGCCTTAGCCAAACAGCAACTTCCATTTGATCCCTCAACACAGCAGCAAGTCAGAGATATGTTGTTGATCGAAAATGTTCAGGGAACCAGAATCTATGCCAAGAGTGGTTGGGGAATGGATGTAAATCCTCAAGTTGGATGGTGGACGGGTTGGATTGAACAACCAAATGGTCAAGTCACAGCATTTTCGCTGAATATGGAAATGAAAAAAGCAGAACATGCGGATGCGCGTAAAGCGATTATTTATCAAGCTTTACAACAGTTAGGTTTATTACCCCAATAAAATTCTGATAAAAAAAGACCCAGCTTTTAAGATAAAGCTGGGTTCGAAAAGGATGTTTCACATTGGGGAGAAAACATCCTTGAGGGTTTCTGTGTAAAACAAAGAATCTCAGGGCTTGATGAAATTATGTTCTTTGGAAAGTAATTTGTGAAATTGATAATTTTTATTTTAAAGATAGGGTTTTTCGATCAAAAATAAAATGATATTAAAAAGTAAAAGGTGAATCTGGGCTGATCAGTTGACTTAAATTAATTTAAAAATACTAGCTATCTTTTTGACTTTTATCATTTATATTCTTAATTTTAAAAACGATCAATATGATTTAATCCAGTAAATATAAATAAAACTTATTCTCAATAAATAATATTTCTTTTCATTGTTTACTCGGAAATCTGGAGAATCTTGCTGTTATCGCTTAATACGCACAAAAAACTCTGCATAATCGTAGTCGTGTGATTTAAAATTCAGGTAAAATTATTATCTGTTTAAAATGCAATCGAGACCTTTTTTTGAAAAATAGTCAGGTGTGTTAATGGGGCAACACTTAAAAAGCTCGAAATTACGTTCTGAGCAAATTAGTCGGCGCCTATTTCTTTGCATGCTCGTTATTATTTTTTCTATCTCCTATCTTTCTATTCCTTTAATTATCAATAGTTATCAAGAATATATAAGAACAAATCAAACATTGACCGAAATTATTAGTTTGCGTAGCCTAGTCAAGACCGCAAATAAAATTTCCAAAGAGCGTGCGCCGTCAAACAAGGTGATGTCGAGTCAGCCTCAAGATTTGGCTGAAAATCGTAAGGAATTGCTGGAATATCGAAAGCTCGTCGATATGCAAATTGATCGGACCATTGAAGTTTTAAAATACAATGGTTTTGAAATGATTGCCGAGGACCTAGATACAGATCTTAAGACGAAATTAGCTCAGGCACGCACTGTCGTGGATGCGTATGCGGATACTCCGAAGCATCAGCGAACATCGATCCAGTTTGATCGCGCTATTCTATCTATGTTTGATGTTTGGGATGAAAGTCGTGAGCTTTTAAAATGGCTGATGGTTCAGTCGAATAGTAAAAATAGCAAAATGTCGAACTATTTCACCTCGATCCTGATTTTAACCGATATGCGGGATCAGGCAGGTCGAGTGGCTTCAAATATTATGGCACCTGTGACCTTTGATGAAAAAATTTCTGATGAGAATCGAGCGCGTTCATTACAGACTCAGCACCAAGCCATTTATCTTTGGGGGCTGATTGATACTATCCAGCCTGAACAATCAAAATCACCTGAATATGTTCGACTCTATTTACGGGTAAAAACAGAATTTCTGGATAAGGGACTGCCCATCATTTCGCAGTTACTGGATGAGAGTAAAAATAATGAAGCTTATTTTATTTCAGGGACGGAATTGACCGATCAAATGGTCGGAAAATTTACCACTGTGATGGATTTGCAGAGTTATATTCTGAATGACAGTATTGAAGTTGCAGAAGATCAAAACCGACGCGCAAAACTACAGTTTATCTTTACCCTGTGTATTTCCAGTTTATCGTTGCTGATTGCCATCTTTACCATGATTTATGCCAAGAGAAGGGTATTTGGGCCATTAATCAATGCACGAAATATGATTTTGCGTCTTTCGGGGACTTCTGATGAGCTTTCTCATATGACCAAAAACAAGGAAGAGTTTTTTTCCTTATTTGAAGCCATCGATAAACTCAAAGGTATGTTGAAACAGCGCGATACGATGGAGTTGCAATTAAAGCAAATCGCGAATTCTGATGTACTGACAGGCGTGGCAAACCGATTGGCACTAGAAGAATATATTGCTGCGCTGGAAGCTAAACCTGAGGGCTTATCACAAACGTGTGTGATCGCAATTGATATTGATAATTTCAAGTTTGTAAATGATCAGTACGGGCATATTGTTGGAGATCAGGTCATTACCATGATTGCGGATCAGCTTAAACGCAATGTGCGGGCTTCTGACCTGATTGTGCGTTATGGTGGTGATGAGTTTCTGATTGTTCTTGAAAACATTCAAATAGACGCTGCCAAAGCCATTGCAGAGAGTATTCGTTTAGGCGTCATTCAGGAAAATATTATGATTCCGAGTTTGGCTAAAGAGATTCAGGTTTCGGTGAGTATTGGGATTGCGATTGGGGCAAATAGTTGGTTAGCGTTGTTAGAAAAAGCAGATCAGTCGCTGTTAAAAGCGAAGGCAAAAGGGAAGAATGTAGTGGAAGGATAATTATTCAGCATTGATTTTAATGCTAATTTTTAGTCATCATATTTAAATTTAGAATTGCTAGCTTAAACGAATCCGAAATATAAGATTCTGTTCGTGGCAGCAAAAGACCAAAATAAATTATCTCAAGTTATTTATTCATCTCAACATTACAAAGATTGGCAAAAATAGCGCGAGCTTCTAAACAATGTGAAAGCGATGATATCGCTCAAGATGCATTTTTATTTATTATCGAGCATTGGACTGGAGAATTTGATTTAGCCAATAATGAACATTGGGATGAATTAAAACATAAAATGTGGAATAAATTCGTTCATGGTGCTGATCGTCTGCTTAAAAATGCGTTTGATTTTGATCACAGTATGAGAAATGATTTAGATGAGGCAATTAATCCCCTCCTTTTGTCCCTATCTTCTCCTATATCTACTGAGCCATTGCAACGAATTTTAGATGCTGAAGATCAGCACATTCAACAAAATAAAGAAACACACCAAATTAAAGAAAATAGTTTTTCTATGGCTTTAGCTTATGTTCATTTATTTGAAAGTCTTAAACCTAAACTAATCAAATATACGTATTTAAGCATCGCTGATTATATGAAAATGTCTTACTCATGGTTACGAGAGTGTTTAAAGCGTGCTGAAAAACTTCAGAAAACCCAACATTCTTTGTTTGATCATCTTGAATATGCACCAGTTCAGTATTTAGGAAGTTGGCGTAAATTTAAACTTGAACGGCAAAGCCAGCCTAAATTTACACCAATATTAGAGAACCAATTAAGTTTATTTCAACATCGGCTTTAAGAAACGACCTGTATGTGAAATCTCAACTTGAGCCACTTGCTCAGGTGTACCTTCGGCAATGATTTGACCGCCACCAGAACCACCTTCAGGGCCTAAATCAATTACCCAGTCAGCAGTCTTGATCACATCCAGATTATGCTCAATCACAACGATGGTATTACCCTTATTGCGTAGCTCATACAAAATGTCGAGTAACTTGGCAATATCATGGAAATGCAGACCTGTAGTCGGTTCATCCAAGATATATAAGGTTCGACCCGTATCGCGTTTTGCCAACTCACGTGCCAGCTTCACACGTTGCGCTTCACCGCCAGAAAGTGTTGTTGCCGCTTGCCCTAAACGGATATAGCCAAGCCCGACTTGAGTTAAAGTATCTAAACGACGATGAATCACAGGAATGGCACTAAAGAACTCAGCAGCGTCTTCCACCGTCATTTCCAAGACATCAGAAATATTCTTGCCTTTATAACCGACTTCTAAAGTTTCACGGTTATAACGCTTGCCATGACAAGCATCACAAGGCACATACATATCTGGCAGGAAGTGCATTGCGACTTTGATCATGCCGTCGCCTTCACACGCTTCACAGCGACCACCTTTCACGTTGAATGAGAAACGACCTGCGCTATAACCACGCGCTTTGGCTTCAGGTGTCTGAGCAAATAATTCACGAATCGGCGTGAATAAACCCGTATAAGTTGCAGGGTTTGAACGTGGGGTACGACCAATAGGACTTTGGTCAATATCAACCACTTTATCCAAATGCTGTAAGCCATCAATCGAGTCAAACTTTTCCGCAGTCAGCGTGGTTGCCCCATTCAGCTGAGTTGCAGCCAAAGGCAATAAAGTACGATTAATCAGCGTTGATTTACCAGAACCAGATACCCCAGTTACACAGGTCATAATACCTAATGGAATGGTTAGATCGACATTTTGTAAGTTGTGTCCGCTGGCGCCAGAGAGTTTGATCACTTCATCTGGGCGAGGTGAGATCGTACGTTGTTTCGGTACTTCAATCTTCAATTTACCTGACAGATATTGACCTGTGAGTGAGTCGGCATGATTCGCCAATTCATCATAAGTGCCTTCCGCAATCACGGCACCACCATGAATACCCGCACCTGGTCCGATATCAATAATATGGTCAGCAGCACGGATGGCATCTTCATCATGCTCTACTACAAGCACGGTATTGCCGAGATCACGCAAGCGAATCAGGGTTTGCAACAAGCGATCATTATCACGTTGATGTAGACCAATCGAAGGTTCATCCAGCACATACATCACGCCCATTAAACCTGCGCCGATCTGAGAAGCCAGACGAATACGTTGCGCTTCACCACCTGAAAGGGTTTCGGCTGAACGTGCCAAACTGAGATAATTCAGGCCAACACTGACCAGAAAGTGTAAACGCTCACGAATCTCTTTAAAGATTTTATCCGCGATTTCACCTTTAGCACCTTCAAGATTCAGGTCTTGATAATAGTTTTCCGCATCACCAATCGACATCTTGGTGATTTGAGCAATGGTCTTGTCTTTAACACGAACATGACGAGAAATTTCATTTAGACGTGAACCGCCACAAGCATCACATGCTGCATTCGACAGATATTGTGCCAGATCATCACGGACATAATTCGATTCAGTTTCGCGGTAGCGACGTTCCAGATGCGGCAAAATCCCTTCAAAGGCTTGAACACGACTGTGCTTACGACCACGTTCATCGATATAACTGAGGTCGATTTTCTCTTTGCCTGTGCCTTGCAGGAATTTCTTTTGCGTATCTTTATCAAGTTTATTCCACGGCTCATCTAG
The DNA here is from genome assembly GCF_003815055.1 of Acinetobacter sp. BIGb0102. Classification (NCBI taxonomy): domain Bacteria; kingdom Pseudomonadati; phylum Pseudomonadota; class Gammaproteobacteria; order Moraxellales; family Moraxellaceae; genus Acinetobacter; species Acinetobacter sp. BIGb0102. Next base: position 342,452 of record NZ_RKQE01000013.1, on the reverse strand, counting down.
ATCAATACCGAAATGATCCGCGACTTTTTGCAGCATGGTGTAGTAATACGGGCGCTGTCTGTCCCAACCACGAATTGCACCTTGGCTAATTGAAATTTCAGGATTTGGAATCAGCTTATCTGAACTGAAATGGCTACGCGTGCCCAAACCATCACAGACAGGGCAGGCACCGAATGGGTTATTGAATGAAAATAAACGTGGTTCAAGTTCAGCTACGGCGCGGTCACATTCTGGACAAGAATGTTTTGCCGAAAACACGCGCTCGGGATGTTCACCATTCATCCATGATAAAACCGCAATATCACCACCTAGTCGTAATGCAGTTTCAAACGATTCTGCAATACGGTTACCGAGATCATCACGGACTTTAAAGCGATCAACCACCACTTCAATGGTATGTTTTTTCTTTTTGTCCAGTTCAGGTGGGGTATCAATATCAATGATTTCACCATCGACACGAGCACGAACAAAACCTTGGCCTTGTAACTGTTCAAATAATTGGGTGTATTCACCTTTACGCTCACGCACCACAGGCGCAAGCAACATCAAAGCAGTGCCTTCTTCCAGACTTTTAACGGCATCGACCATTTCTGAAATGGTTTGTGCCACCATTGGCAAATCATGTTCAGGGCAATACGGCGTTCCGACGCGTGCGTAAAGCAAACGCAAATAGTCGTAAATTTCAGTAATGGTACCGACGGTCGAACGTGGGTTATGACTCGTTGATTTTTGTTCAATCGCAATCGCAGGCGATAAACCTTCAATCGAATCAACTTCAGGTTTTTCCATTTGTGACAGGAATTGGCGCGCATAAGCCGACAGTGATTCGACATAACGGCGCTGGCCTTCGGCATACAAGGTATCAAAGGCCAAGGATGATTTTCCTGAGCCAGAAAGTCCCGTAATCACCACAAACTTGTCACGTGGGATATCGAGTGACACATTTTTTAAATTATGAGTACGTGCGCCTCGAATACGGATATGACTTTGACTCATAAATACATCTCAATAAGCTGAACATGAAAACATGTATATGATAACGATTTAAAATTGTTCAAGTGGTATAAAAATATTTAAAACGACAAATTGTGACGGTTAATGAACTGGTTCACATTTGTCTTATGCAATATGCCTTGTATTTTTATCATTCAATGCCGCAGATTACTACCGATAAACATAGGGAGAATAAAAATACACAAATTACTAGACGACTGGTCTAATATTAATTTATAGTGTGCTTATGAAACGATCAACGAAAAGTGAAGCGACTCGACAACACATTCTTGATACCAGCTTTGAACTGGTATTACGTAAAGGTTTTGTTGGGGTTGGCTTGCAAGAAATTCTCAAGACCTGTGATGTCCCGAAAGGGTCGTTCTACCATTATTTTGCTTCTAAGGAAGCCTTTGGCTGTGCCTTACTAGAACAGTACATGGCGGACTATAAAGTTCGGGTAGAGCAGCTATGGCAACAGACTGAACCAAATGCCCATGCGCGCCTGATGGCTTTATGGCAGGCATGGATTGATGATCCTGTGTATGGCAGTTGGGCGGAGAATTGTCTGATTGTGAAATTAGGTGCAGAGGTTGCAGATTTATCTGAGGACATGCGTGAGATTCTCAATCTTGGCGTACATCGACTGACACAGCGAGTGGCACTGTTACTGCAAGAAGGGCAACAACAAGGCTCCATTCCACTACATATTGACCCATTTAAAACAGCGCAGGTGATGTATCAATTATGGCTGGGTGCGGCCCTGATGACCAAGTTGGCTCAAGACAAAGCGCCGCTACATTTAGCTTTAGAAACAACACAACAGCTGTTACAACCGACCAAGGAATAAACCATGCAAAGTATTATCCATCAAAGTTTTGGTGAACCTGTAGATGTATTACAGCAGGCAGTAATGCCACAGCCTGAACCGAAAGCAGGTGAGGTTCGTATTAAAACCATCATGTCTCCTATGCATAACCATGATGTCTGGACTGTGCGTGGTAGCTATGGCTATAAACCAACACTCCCTGCCATTGGTGGTAGCGAAGCGGTGGGGATTGTTGATGCGGTAGGCGAAGGTGTTGATGAAAGTAAATTAGGCCAACGTGTTGCGGTTGCTGGTGTACATGGCAGTTGGGCAGAATATTTTATTGCACCTGCACATGGCATTATTCCCTTAAATGATGCGATTGATAATGAAACAGCAGCTCAATTGATCGGCATGCCAATCAGCGCCTTGATGCTACTAGATTTTGTGAATGTACAGCCGGGGCAATGGCTGATTCAGAACACGGCAAATGGTGCGGTCGGTAAAACAGTTGCAATGATTGCTCAAGCACGAGGGTTGCAAGTTATTAATCTGGTTCGCCGTACTGATGCGATTGCAGAAATGCAGGCACTCGGCATCCAGCACGTGGTGGCAACGGATCAGGACGATTGGAAACAGCAAGTTAAAAACATCCATGCAGATCAAGCGCTAATTGCAGGGGTGGATTCAATTGGCGGCAGTGCCAGTGGTGAAATGTTGAATCTACTCAGTGAAAATAGCCTATTGGTTTCATTTGGTAGCATGACAGGTGAAACCATGCAGATTTCATCGGGTGACCTGATTTTTAAACAGGCGACGGTAAAAGGTTTCTGGGCAAGCGTGGTGAGTAAAGAAATGCCAGCAGAGCGTAAAAAGGCATTATTTGTAGAACTTCTGACACTGGCAGCGCAAAAGAAACTGGTTCTACCTGTTGAAGGTGTCTTTAGCTTTGACGAAATCAAAACTGCTGCACTCAAAGCAACCCAAGGTGCTCGTCAAGGTAAAGTCTTGTTGAAGCCATAAGTTAAATCATCACTGCCAGCCGTGAGGCTGGTTTCATTCGCTATGTCGTCATTATAAAAAGGATAATCAGATGATTGGATCGTTATTGATTGGGCTCATTGCCTTATTACACGTCTATATTCTTGTGCTGGAAATGTTTTTGTGGGACAAACCTTATGGTTTAAAAGCCTTTGGCAATAGTCTGGAAAAAGCACAGCTCACCAAAGTGTTGGCACAAAATCAGGGGCTGTATAATGGTTTTCTTGCAGCAGGTTTATTCTGGTCATTACTGGCGCCTGCAAGCTATGCCATTGCGATTGCCAATTTCTTTTTGGGTTGTGTGCTGATCGCTGGGATCTATGGTGGTTTGACTGCCAGCAAGAAGATTATTTACATTCAGGCTGTACCAGCATTGATTGCTTTAATTGTGGTGAATGTTTTTTAGTCGAGAGATATAAGTAGGCAACTGGACGGATTTATGTTTTAATGCGCCCAGTTTGAGATGAGCCTCATACAGTATATCGGACGATACGATATACGACTAAGCCCCTTAATTGGGGCTTTTTTATGTCTAGAGAAAAGTGCAGGGGAAGGGGTTTAAGCCTGATCCAGACCTAGCCATTGACGTTGCTGATAAGCGCTATCCCAGAATAACCATTCCAGTTTTGCACCCATCGTATAGGCGGCATGCATTTTTGCTAAGGTATCCTCATCACAACGTGCAGCCACTTTATCTACAGTTGCAATCACGTTACGTACTGCGGTATTAAATTCCTCACCTGCATAGGTATCAATCCATGCCTGATACGGATTATTTTCAACAGATTGGTTGATAATGTCTTTGCCCACTTCGGCATAAATCCAGAAACATGGCAGCAAGGCAGCCAAAATAACAGGATAGCTTTCTGACCATGCTGTTGCAGTGAGGAAAGAAGTGTAATGATGGCAAGCAAGAGTAAGCGGCGTGCTTTCAAACTCGGTTTTGCTCACATCAAATTCCTGCATAAAATCATTATGCAAACTGCGTTCTACAATAATGGCGATTTTTGCTGCTTCGGAAAATTGGATCACATCATCGGCTTCATAGGCTTTTGCCGCAGCCACAGCCAGTGCACGACCATAGGCCAGTAGGTAATGCGCATCTTGAATGACATAGTGACAAAAGACTTTACGATCTAATGTCCCTGCTGCAAGTTCTTGATTAAAAGGCAATGCTAATATTTTTTGATATAAGTCTTGATTACGTTGCCAAACATCTTGAGAAAACGTCATGGATTGAACCTATTAAAAAACACGATAAATAAACCTGCCAGCACTATAGCAGAGTCTGCTGGAGATAAAATTTTCTTCAAAATAAGTGCAACAATCTTTTGTCTATTTCAACTCAAACTCGCCTACAATAGACACATTTTTATAACCCGACTATTTGAATAAAAGGCTGCTCATGAAGCATTTTCGTTTCTCAATTTTCTTTACGGTCGTGTGTCTTGCACTATCGGCCTACTGGGGCTATACGCACGGGCCTGAAGCAGGCGTAGCCACCATGCTCAAAGCCTTGACGATTACTGCGATTCTGGCGGTAATGGAAGTCTCTTTATCGTTTGATAATGCGGTTGTAAATGCCTCGGTTCTACGTGGCTGGGATCATTTCTGGAAGATGATTTTCTTAACCGTTGGTATCCTGATTGCCGTATTTGGTATGCGTTTGATTTTCCCTGTAGTGATCGTTGCCGTGACGGCAGATATGGGCATGATCGAAGTTGCAAAATTGGCCTTAAATGATCCAAAAACCTATTCAGAACGTTTAATGGAGCATCATGCTGAAATTGCAGCCTTTGGTGGAACGTTCTTATTGCTGGTATTCCTGAACTTCTTCTTTGATGATGGCAAAGAAACCCATTGGTTTAAATGGTTAGAAGCAAAACTGGCGCATTTGGCTAGCGTGCCTGCAATGTCGGTTTTTCTTGCCTTGATCGCGATGATTATTATGGCTGCAAACGTAGAAGAATCATCTCGTTTGGCCGTGACTATGGCGGGTATCTGGGGCATCGTGGTGTATATCGGTGTACAAGTTTTGAGTCATTTACTCGGTGGCGAACCTGAAATTGATGAAAATGGCAATGCCGTGACTCATGACTCAAATGGCGCAGCGACAGGTGTAGTGAAAGCGGGTTTTGGTGGTTTCCTTTACCTTGAAGTACTTGATGCATCATTCAGTTTTGATGGTGTGATTGGTGCCTTCGCGATTACCAGCGATGTAGTGATCATCATGCTAGGCCTTGCGATTGGTGCGATCTTTGTCCGTTCGATGACGATTTATCTGGTAGAGAAAGGCACTTTGGATGCTTATATCTTCCTTGAGCATGGCGCACATTATGCGATTGGTGCTTTGGCATTTATCATGATCGCTAGCGGTACTGGCTTGCATGTACCTGAAATCGTGACTGGCTTGATCGGTGTGGCCTTTATTGTCTGGGCGGTGATTGCCTCGATCCAGTACAGCAAGCGGGAACATCAGGCCTCTTAAGCTTGTTTTCAGCTTGAACAGCTATGTTAAGTAAAGGAGCGAATGTCGCTCCTTTATTTTTTCCCTGAAGAAAGATTGTGATTTTCATGATCTAACTTACAACCTTTGCAGGCGAATGGCTTATAATTCGCTGAGCCAGTTATAGTGTCTTATCAACAATGAATGCTTTAGAACGCCGTTCAACCTTTGCCTTAAGTAGCATTTTTGCCTTACGCATGTTGGGCTTGTTCATGATTATTCCTGTCTTTTCAGTAGCAGGACAATCCTATCAATACGCGACGCCAGCCTTAATTGGTCTTGCGGTCGGGGTATATGGCTTAACACAGGCAATTTTACAGATTCCATTTAGCTTACTGGCAGACCGTTTTAGTCGTAAGCCACTGGTGGTGCTTGGACTGTTGCTGTTTGCAATCGGTGGGGCAATTGCAGGTTTATCGGACACCATTTATGGCGTGATTATTGGTCGTGCCATTGCAGGCGCAGGTGCAGTTTCAGCGGTGGTGATGGCATTACTGGCAGATGTCACACGAGAAGAACAACGGACCAAAGCCATGGCTGCTATGGGCATGAGTATTGGAATGTCTTTTGTGGTGGCTTTCAGTTTGGGGCCGTGGCTCACCAGTCTGGTTGGTATTTCTGGTCTATTCTTTGTGACCACGATTATGGGCTTGGCAGCGATTGCAATGCTATTGTTTGTACCTAAAGTCACGCGACATCATCGAAACTACCAGCAGGGCTATCTGAATCAGCTGAAACAAGTCATCCAAATGGGCGAGCTGAATCGTCTGCATGTCTCTGTCTTTGCACTGCATTTATTGCTGACGGCGATGTTTATTTATGTGCCTTCACAGCTCATTGAATATGCACAAATTCCATTGGCAAAGCATGGTTTAGTCTATTTACCGCTCTTGGTGATCAGTCTGTTCTTTGCTTTTCCAAGCATTATCATTGCGGAAAAATATCGCAAGATGCGGGGCATTTTTCTCACTGCCATTGCGGGGATTATCGGCGGTTTGTTGATCCTGATTTTTGGCTACGAATCAAAATACGTGTTACTGGCTGGATTGGGTCTATTCTTTATTGCATTTAACGTGATGGAAGCGTTATTGCCATCATGGTTGTCTAAGGCCGCGCCGATCCAGTCAAAAGCGACTGCGATGGGGGTGAATGCCAGTAGCCAGTTCCTCGGTGCTTTCTTTGGTGGTACCTTGGGCGGGCAACTTTTGATGATGCAGAATACTGCGCTCGGGTGGAGTGTGTTGACGGGGATTGCTATAATATGGCTGCTGATTAGTTTTGGATTGGCACAGCCAAGATATCTATCCTCAATTGTATTGCCTTTACCTCAGACAGTACAAACAGACGAATGGACTTCAAAACTTTTGGCAATTCGTGGTATTGAAGAAGTCGTGGTGATGCCTGAACAACAAGTTGCTTATATTAAAGTCGATAAACAATGCATAGATGATGCTGGGCGACAAGATTTAACGCACTTGATTGGCAAAGAGGTAGCCATTTGATCATAACTCTTATAAAGTGAAACATATAAATATATAGGATGAAGACAGCTAATGCGTGGTGTGAATAAAGTTATTTTAGTAGGTACTTTAGGACGAGATCCAGAAACAAAAACCTTCCCGAACGGAGGTTCTCTCACTCAATTCTCGATTGCAACGAGTGAGTCGTGGATGGATAAAAGTACGGGTGAACGTAAAGAGCAAACGGAATGGCATCGTATCGTGTTGCATAACCGTTTAGGGGAAATTGCTCAACAATATCTACGTAAAGGCTCAAAAGTTTATATCGAAGGTTCATTGCGTACACGTCAATGGACAGACCAGAATGGTCAGGAACGTTATAGCACTGAAATCCGTGGCGACCAGATGCAAATGCTTGATACGCGTCAGCAAGGCGAGCAAAGCGGTGGCGATTTCAACCAACCACGCTTTAACAACAATAATAATCAAGGCGGCGGCTACCAAAACACGGGTTATAACAATAATAACAACCAGAATGGCGGCTTTAACGGCGGCAACCAAGGTAATTATGCGGGTAGCCCTCAAGCAGGTAATGGTTTTAATACACCAAAAGCAGCACCTCAACCGGCTGCAGCACCTGCGGACTTAGATGACGACTTACCGTTCTAAGCCCAAATCAGACGCTCAAAAGCGAGGATAACTTCGGTTATACCTCGCTTTTTTATTGGATAATTACCTGCACCAGACATTCTTATAACGATCTTCGCAGCATTCCTCTTGAGATGATTTCAATCATTTGATTCTAAAAACCAAATTAAATAGCACGCTTAAACATCCGATTTGAAAATGTGCAATGTTGATTGTAAATCCTGCAATTGGCCCTCTCTTTTATTATAAAAATGGCTCTCGTTTCTTTGCTGTCGAACCGACAAATTAAGTGTATTGGACGTATGCATACGGAAGCGTCGGTTTAGTCATATAAATATCCATGAATGGATGATGAACAAAACGACTAAATTTTTTGAGGGTATTTTTTATTTCAGAATGCACTGTTCTGAGGTGGGGATATTCTCCTTAGATTAAGGAAAATAATATGGCAGCACATCCAGACTGTTCTGAGGCCAATCGGTCTCAAGGCTTACAAAGTGGATTGAAGTCGCGCCATCTGACCATGATCTCCATTGCAGGTGTGATTGGTGGTGCCTTATTCGTTGGTTCGGGTAACGTTATTTACTCTGCAGGCCCAGCTGTTATTCTGGCTTATGCCTTAGGCGGGTTGCTGGTTCTGTTCATTATGCGCATGCTTGGTGAAATGGCAGTGCTGAATCCTGATAGTGGTTCATTCTCGACTTATGCGGATCGTGCCATCGGACGTTGGGCAGGTTTCTCAATTGGCTGGCTGTACTGGTGTTTCTGGACATTGTTGATGGGATGGGAAGCCTATGTGGCAGGGAAAATTCTGCATAGCTGGTTTCCTTTTATTCCGATCTGGGGCTACATGTTACTGGTGATTGTGTCCTTGATCTGGGTCAATCTAAAAGACGTCAAAAGCTATGGGGAATTTGAATTCTGGTTTGCCCTGATCAAGGTTGTTGCGATTATTATCTTTTTGGTGATTGGCAGTTTAGCCATTTTACATCTATGGCCTTGGGGCGAGATTGCGCAGACGGCGAGTTCAGGAGGCTTATTTCAACAAGAGTTTATGCCCAATGGTATCGCGCCAGTCATTACCGCTTTATTGGGTGTGATGTTTGCCTATGTCGGCGCTGAAATCGTCACGGTGGCTGCTGCGGAAGCCAAAAGTCCTGAAAAAGAAATTCGCAAAGCGTCGAATTCGGTGGTCTGGCGTATTTTATTATTCTATGTCGGATCAATGTTGATTACGGTCTGTTTGATTCCACATGACAACCCTTTATTAAAAGATCCGACATGGGGAACCTATAGCGTTACCCTGACAGCACTTGGCATTCCTGAAGCACGTCATATTGTGAACTTTGTGGTGTTAACTTCTGTTTGTAGCTGCTTTAACTCGGCACTGTACACCTGTTCACGTATGTTATTTTCATTATCCAAACGTGGCGATGCGCCAAAATGTCTGGCGGTGACCAATCGTCAGGGCAGTCCGTGGATTGGAGTGTTATTTTCCAGTTTGTTTGCAGTCGTTGCCGTCTATTTAACCGCAACAGAAAGTATGAATGTTTATGATGTGCTGATGATGGCGACAGGCACGGTTGCTTTATATGTGTATTTGGCGATTGCTTGTTCCCAGTTGCGAATGCGTAAAAAATACGAACGTGAAGGCAAGCATATCGACTTTAAAATGTGGTTTTTCCCATGGATTACCTATGCCGTGATATTCATTATTATTGGATCACTGGTGGTGATGCTGATTGAAGGGACTTATTTTAAGGAAGTGACCTATACTTCAATGCTGGCCTTGGCGATTGTATTGGTGGGGGGGCTGGTACAGAAATTGGATAAGGGGAAAGTCGGGAAAAATGCCCTGATACAGGAAAAACAATCGATCTAAACATGCATGAATGATAGTTTAAATCCATAGAGAATCTCATGACTGAGATTCTCTATTTTTTTATTTAAGACAGCGTCGCTACACCTGCTTCGCGTAGACATTGCAATAACACGCCAAAGGCCATCACCATGTCTTTTTCATTGACACAGGCAAAGCCCATCAGCAGTCCACGCTGCGCATGGGCATGAGAGTGCATATAATATTGTGACAGTGCACGCACCTTGACACCACGTTCTAGGGCGGTGGCTGCAACGGCAACATCATCACATTGGGCAGGAAGTTTGAGCACCAGATGCAAGCCTGCTGCTTCATCATATTCATGCACAAATTCTGTCCCCAAATATCGATTAATCAGGCTTACCAAGTAATCACGTCGTTTGCCATAGAGCAAACGCATGCGACGGATATGTGCTTCATAATGGCCTTCACGAATAAATTCAGCTAAGGCTTTTTGCTCAAGCAGATGTCCACCCCGATATAATTCTGCCGCCACAATCCGTAAAGGGGAAAATAGTGGTTTAGGCACCACCACATAACCGATGCGTAATGAGGGATAAATGGTTTTACTAAAAGTGCCCATGTAAATCACAGGTGCATCATTTTCCAGACCTTGCAGGGAAGGATAAGGCTGTCCTGAGAAGCGGAATTCACTGTCATAATCATCTTCAACAATCCAGCTGTGATGCTGACGTGCGATCTGGATCAACTGTTTTCTTCTGTCCAGACTTAAATGAGAACCGAGTGGATATTGATGTGAGGGTGTCACAAAAATCAGTTTAGGTGGCTGTGCAGGCTGTTCCTCTGGAATAATTCCTTCGGCATCGACAGGCATGGGTTGAATATCCAGTCCATTGATCCTTAAGGTATTCCGCATGCCCCAATACGCTGGGTCTTCAATCCAGACACGATCCCCGATATCACTCAGCGCTCGTGAGACCAGATCAATCGCCTGATGGATGCCTTCGGTAATAATAATCTGGTCAGCATCGCAGTGGACTGAACGGGCAACACGTAAATAGTCTGCCAAGGCACTGCGCAGCTCAATACAGCCACCCGCACTGCTATAAATCAGTCGGTTAATATCGGGTTCACGGCTGAGTCGAGCTTGAATACGGCTGAAAATATGATGTGGAAACTCGGTGACATCGGGTGCACCGGGGACAAAAGCACCCCATTGATGCGGAGAGGCCGCGGCATAGCCCAATAAACTTGAACCTCGTTGTGACAACACAAACGAGGTTTGTTGCTGAGCAATAGGCGCTTGTTTTTTATTTGTCTTGGTATTTAAAAAAGCTTCGGGAAGATGTTCTGCCACCCAGGTGCCATGACCTGTACGTGCCTCAAGATAGCCTTCTGCCTGAAGTTGTTCGTAGGCTGAAAGTACCGTATTACGGGAGACATGAATTTCACTGGCTAAATCACGTGAAGCGGGTAAACGCGTTTTGGGCTGGATTACACCTTCGATAATGGCCCCGCGTAAACAGCGAAATAAGCGCTGATGTAGTTTTCCTTCCATGTCCTGTTGGAGACGTTGTAATAAGTGATCTCCAAGTAAACTACGCAATTGGCTCTCTCCTTCAATTTAAAAGTGGCTCTCGTCACTGGCCTTCATACGCGCGAAATTACAGGTATAGACAGTCCTTGTAAAACATCCTGAAAAAAACCGAGCTGGATGTCGGGCAATACTGTAATTGATGATGAAAATATGAGGGAATTAAATGAACGATCAACATTTTGCACTTAACACACGTAAACAGCAAGCAACACCGCGTGGTGTGGGCGTAATGTGCCAGTGGTATGCAGCAAAAGCAGAAAATGCAACAATTTGGGACAAGGATGGCAACGCGTTTATCGATTTTGCAGGTGGTATTGCGGTTCTAAATACAGGCCATCGTCATCCCAAAGTGATTGCCGCAGTGACTGAGCAACTCAGCAAGTTTACCCATACTGCTTATCAGGTGACCCCTTACGAAAGTTATGTGGCTTTGGCTGAACGGATTAATGAACGCGCGCCGATTGCGGGTGCAGCCAAGTCTGCTTTCTTTACCACGGGTGCGGAAGCGGTTGAGAATGCCGTGAAAATTGCACGTTCATATACAGGCCGTCATGGCATTATCACCTTTGGTAATGGTTTCCACGGTCGTTCATTTATGACCATGGCAATGACAGGGAAAACAGCACCATACAAACGCGATTTTGGGGTGATGCCAGCAGGTGTGTTCCATGCCCGTTACCCTGTGCCAGCCAAAGGCATTAGCGTCGATGCAGCGATTGCTAGTGTTGAAGATATTTTCAGTGAAGACATTGCACCGCATGACGTGGCGGCGATTGTTCTAGAGCCAGTACAAGGTGAAGGCGGTTTTAATGTGGTGCCTGCCGAGTTTTTAAAGCGTTTACGTGCCTTATGTGACAAGCATGGTATTTTAATGGTGGCCGATGAAGTACAAACTGGTTTTGCCCGTACAGGTAAACTCTTTGCCATGAATCATTTTGAAACCAAAGCCGATCTGATCACGATGGCGAAAAGTCTAGGTGGTGGTTTCCCGATTTCAGGTGTGGTTGGACGTGCCGAAGTCATGGATGCCCCAAATCCTGGCGGTCTCGGTGGAACCTATGCAGGCAACCCGATTGCGGTTGCAGCAGCTCACGCCGTGATTGATGCGATTGAACAAGAAAAGCTGTGCGAACGTGCCAATGAACTGGGTGCTGAGCTGGTTGCTGTACTTAAAAATATCCAGCAGGAATCGGGTGATGTGGTCACCGATATTCGTGCACTCGGATCGATGGTGGCGGTTGAGCTGGAAACAGCTGAGCAAGCAAAAGCTGTACAAAACTATGCAATGGAAAACGGTTTGTTACTCCTCACTTGCGGTAAATACGGTAACGTTATTCGTTTCCTATATCCATTAACGATTCCTGCTGAACAATTCCGTCAAGGTCTAGAAATCTTGAAACAAGGTTTTGTCGCATTGAATACAAATCGCGTAACAGCAATGGAGCAACCTGCATGATTCAAAACAATTTGCAGTATCTTTTAAAACACCCAGATATTGCATTTAATCAGCCTGCATCAAGTGATTATATTAAAGTTAATGATGCAGCAACTGGCGATACCTTGGCTTGGGTCAAAACCTATGACCGTGCGGCTGTGGACGCTGCGATTCAGCGTTCTGCCCAAGCACAGGCGGCATGGAAAAAGCAAACTGCGCTGTTCCGTGCGGATGTGTTGTTGGCGTGGTACAACCTGATGCTCGAGCACAAAGAAAATCTGGCGCAGATTTTAACGGCTGAACAAGGTAAACCGCTGGCAGAAGCGCGTGGTGAAATTGCCTATGCGGCCTCCTTTATTCGCTGGTTTGCCGAGCAGGCACGCCGTATTGATGGTGAAGTGTTAACCTCAACCCAGCCCCATCAGCGCTTACTTGTGATTAAACAGGCGATTGGGGTAACGGCTGCAATCACGCCGTGGAATTTCCCTGCGGCAATGATTACCCGTAAGGCAGCGCCTGCAATTGCAGCGGGGTGTAGCATGCTGGTCAAGCCCGCAGAGCAGACCCCATTAACCGCCTATGCCCTCGAAGTATTGGCCTTACAGGCCGGCTTGCCCGCCGATATTTTAATCAATATCAGTGGTGATGCGATTGAAGTCGGCAAGACTTTATGCGAAAGCGATATTGTCCGTAAGCTCAGTTTTACAGGCTCAACCCAAGTGGGTCGTATCTTGATGCAGCAATGTGCGCCAAGCATTAAAAAGCTCTCGCTTGAATTAGGTGGTAATGCACCTGTGCTGGTGTTTGATGATGCCAATCTGGAACAGGCGGTGCAGGGCATTATGGCCAGCAAATACCGCAATAGCGGACAAACTTGCGTGTGTGCTAACCGTATTTATGTACAAGATGGCATTTATGATGCTTTGGCAGAACGTTTAGTTGAAGCCGTGTCCAAACTGAAAGTTGGAGATGGGCGTCAGGATGGTTCAACCCAAGGGCCATTGATTGATGAAGATGCCATTGCCAAAGTACAGTCGCATATTGCCGATGCGACCTCGAAAGGGGCGACGGTACGGATTGGTGGACAGCGTTCAGCTTTGGGTGGAACATTCTTTGAACCGACCGTGTTAACGGGCGTCACCCAAGACATGAAGGTGTCGAAAGAAGAAACCTTTGGTCCACTTGCTCCTTTATTCCGTTTTAAAACCGAAGATGAAGCGGTGGCAATGGCGAACGATACCGAGTTTGGTTTAGCGGCTTATCTATTTACCCAAAGTACAGCTCGTCAATGGCGAGTGGGTGAAGAACTGGAATATGGCATGGTTGGCATCAACACTGGAGCTATTTCAAATGAAGTTGCCCCATTTGGTGGTGTTAAACAGTCTGGCTTAGGCCGTGAAGGTTCAAAATTCGGCATAGAAGAATATGTTGAAATGAAGTATCTCTGTGTAGATTTATCTGAATAAGACATAAAACGTTTTATGCTCTACACAGCACAAGTTTGATAAAAAGCCAGTCATGCCCATTCATGACTGGCTTTTTTCAATAAGGTCTGGAACTAGCGTGCCGAGTCCAAAACTTCATGATTCTGAACAACAGCTTGCGCTTTGCTATAGCTTTCGATCAGCAACTGATAGGCTGGGAAAATTTGTGTATAAACCTGCGCCCATTCCTGCGCATCGTCACGGTTCCATGTACGCTGGATTTCAGAAGCAACAGCCGCTGTATCCATAGGCACGACACCTGCCTGAACCACTCGCGCCAAGGTAATTTCTTCTGCCATTTTGCTATAAGTCCCTGAAGCATCCACAACCGCAAATACTTTATAGCCATCTGCAACGGCACTGATCGCTGGGAAAGCCATACATACGCTGGTAATTGTTCCTGCAATAATTAAGGTGTTGCGTCTGGTTGCTTTCACTGCCTCAACAAAGTCTTGATTATGCCATGCGTTGATTTCACCTTTACGTGCTACATATTGTGCATGGGGTGCATTGGCATGAATTTCAGGAATCAGTGGACCATTTGGACCTTGCGGTACTGATGCCGTAGTAATCACAGGAATATTGGCTAAACTTGCAATTTTGGCAAGTGCAGCGGCACGTTGACGTAACTCAGGCATTGGCATATCACCGACGGTCTGGAATAAGCCGCTTTGATGATCAATCAATAGCATTACGGCATCATTGGCATCAATGACTGGTGCTTGACCATTGAAATTTGCTGGTGTTGTCATTGTTCTATCCTCATCATGTTATGGTTGGTATAATTGATAATATAGATAGGATGATGGCTGAAAAATATCTTATATAGGATATATTGTCATGTATAGAGAACAATAAGGTTTCAATATAGGGGCTGAGTAGATAGATATGAAAGATTTAAATGACTTATATTTTTTTGTCAAAGTGATCGACTGTGGCGGTTTCTCGGCGGCGAGCCAAGAACTGATGGTCACCAAGTCTTTATTGAGTCGCCGTATTGCCGAGTTGGAAGAGCGCCTTGGAGTCAAGCTGATTAATCGAACGACCCGACAGGTTTCTATTACTGAAGTGGGTAAAATCTATTATCAGCATTGCAAAGCGATGTTAATTGAAGCTGAGGCCGCAGAGGAAGCGATTGAATTTTTAACAGCAGAGCCACGTGGGCTGATTAAATTATCTTGCCCGACCAATTTATTGCATATCAATATCAGTCAAATGTTAAATGAGTTTTTACAGCTTTATCCGAAGATTAGTCTGCATGTGGAAGCCACCAATCGCCGTGTGGATTTGATCAACGAACGTTTTGACTTGGCGGTGCGCATTCGTCCTTTGCCGTTGGCGGACAGTGATTTAATTGTACGAGAGCTGGCTTTGGCGCGGCAATTTATTGTGGCGAGTCCAAATCTGCTGCATCAGTTTTATTCGATTACTGAGCCGCAGCAGTTGACACAATTTCCAGTGCTGATGATGGAATCTTTTGCACCAGAGTATTATTGGCATTTATTTTCGCATGATCAGCAAGAAATTAAAGTACAGTGTCATCCCCGATTGACTACCACCGATTTAACAGCATTAAGAGAAGCCACTTTACAAGGTTTGGGTATCGCTAAATTACCTGAGTTAATGATCGCTGAAGATATTAAACAGGGGCGCTTGATTCATGTGTTACCTGAATGGCAACCCAAGGCAGAGTTGATCCATTTGGTGTACACATCAAGACGCGGCTTGCTCCCATCGATGAAATTATTGATCGATTTTCTGGTGAAAAAATTTGCTGAGCTGAAACAGGAAAATTCAGTGTTGTATTAAAAACTGCACTATAAAGAATACCCACTGTCAGTTTTTGCCAATTCACGTAGACCCGACATTAAGCTTTCAATCAGTTTTTCCACCACGAGACGTTGCCCCTTACGCGAGGCGTAGACCAATTGAACCGTACCACGATTGGATTTCCATTCTGGCAGTAAATGAATCAGTTTGCCTTTTTCAATGTCGGCTTGTACGGTCAGATAGGGGAGATCCGCGATTCCAAGCCCATCACTGACCGCATAATAGACACCTGCCAGATCGTTACTTTTAACCCGCGGTTGATATGGCACATCCACCGTTTCATCACTGTCAACATGACATAAGTGCCAGTAATATTGATGCTTCTGGATGCCTAAGGCTACACTCGGATAATATTGTAAGTCTGAGTAATGCTCAATTGTATGACCTTGGAGTAGCTCGGGCGCTGCCACTAAACAATGCTCAGTGCGAATTACATCACGAACGATGAGGCTAGAATCCTGATTGGGTTCAAAACTGGTGCGAATCGCAATATCAATATCATCATGAAGAATATCAACACGACGGCTGGTCAGCTCTAAAGAAATCTCGACTTTGGGGTAGGTTTTGAGAAACTGATTCAGTAATTTCCGGATTTGAAAATGCATCATCAATGGAGGGCAACTGATCTTGACCAGTCCCTGTGGTTCATTTTTTTGTTTGAGCAAGATATTTTCAGCACATTCAACTTGTGCAATCACTTTGCAACATTCTTCATAAAATTCCTGTCCCAGCTCGGTCACTTTAAAGTGGCGCGTCGTTCGCTGGATCAGGCTGACATTAAATTTATTTTCCAGTTCAATGATACGACGGCTCAGCTTGGACTTACTGATATTTTCAGCTTCGCTGGCCGCACTAAAGCCGCCATGTTTGACCACCAGATAAAAATAATGAAAGTCGTCAAATGAGTTGATCAAGGCCAGTACGTTCCAATCAATATGAAAAGATTAGAATAGCATCAACTATTCTAATCTGATGTAGTGAAGCTTTATTTTTGAGCTGTATTCTGAGCGTAGCTGTTCATTAAATTACGATAGTCTGGAATATGATTAGAGAACAAAGCACCTAAACCTTCAATATCATTACGCCAGTCGCGATGTAGTTCGCAGGCCATACCAAACCATGTCATCAGTTGCGCACCTGCCTGCGACATACGGTCCCAGGCCGCATCACGGGTGAGGGCGTTGAATGTTCCCGAAGCATCAGTAATCACAAAGACCTCAAAGCCTTCAGCCAAGGCCGAAAGAGCAGGGAAGGCGACACAAACCTCAGTGACGACGCCTGCAATAATCAACTGTTTTTTACCTGTGGCTTTGATCGCTTTGACAAAGTCTTCATTGTCCCATGCATTGATTTGTCCTGGGCGAGCAATATAAGGTGCATCTGGGAACATCTCTTTGAGTTCAGGCACCAATGGGCCATTAGGACCATTTTCAAAACTGGTGGTTAAAATGGTAGGTAAATTAAAATACTTTGCAGCATCTGCCAGCGCCAGTACATTATTTTTAAATTTATCTGGATCGATGTCCCGAACCAATGAAAGTAGGCCTGTTTGGTGATCCACTAACAGTACCGCAGCATTGTCTTTGTCTAAGCGAATATAGTCTTTAGTCATGGTTGTATCCTCATGTTGTTGTAAAGAAGAAGACGGATAAGAATATGAATGTCCGTACTGCTTGAAATTATGCTAGTTAAATTTTTAAGTCAGATGAAGCACAAAAAATGAGACAAACAATATCAAAAATAGGATGATTGATTATATTTAGCTTTCAAGAAGCTTTTTAATTTTAAATTGTCCTATAGATAGAATAATGTGTTGCCATTCTGAGGCTATAAGCCCCCCTGTTGCAGGAGTAAAATAGTATCCAACAGCAGAACTTCTACTCTATAGGAGAAACCAAATGAAGAAAATTCTTGGTGTGTATCAGAACAAACACATGCACTGGGTCGGTGATGGTTTCCCAGTGTATAACCTGTTCTCATATGACCGTTTAGGCCAAAGCCTCAGTCCATTTTTGTTATTGGATTATGCTGCGCCTTATCGCTTTGACCCAACCACGGCCAAGCATGGTGTAGATTCACATCCACATCGTGGTTTTGAAACGGTCACTATCGCTTATCAAGGTGAAGTGACTCATAAAGACTCAAGCGGCGGTGGTGGAACCATCAAAGCTGGAGATGTGCAATGGATGACCGCAGGTGGCGGGATTCTGCATCAGGAATTTCATTCACCTGAATTTGCACATCAAGGTGGCCTATTTGAAATGGTACAGCTTTGGGTCAATTTGCCAGCACATTCAAAAATGACACCCGCAAAGTATCAGGCCATTGAAGCTGATCAAATTCAGCACATTGCATTGGATGATGCAGGCAGTGAAATGCGTGTGATCGCTGGTCAATATCAGGATATTGAAGGGGCTGCGACGACCTTTAGCCCAGTCAATGTTTGGGATGGTACGCTGGTGAAAGATCAGGAACATACCTTTTATGTGACTGAAGGGCATACTACCTTACTGGTTTTGCTCTCTGGTCAGGTGACTTTAAATGGTAGTCAAAGCATTGAAGCGCCAAGTTTGGTGGTACTCAGTCGAGAGGAAATTGACTTCAGTCTCAAGGCTGAACAAGACAGTAAATTCCTGATTCTGACTGGCCAGCCACTGAATGAACCGATTGAAGGGTATGGACCTTTTGTCATGAATAGCCAAGCGGAGATCGTAGAAGCCGTTCGTGATTTCAATAGTGGTAAATTTGGTCAAATGAAAGCTTGATTGCTGAATTAAATCAATGTCTTATATAAGAAGGCCGATCACGCTTTGAAGCGTGATCGGCCTTCGTTGTAAGGGTCCTCTATTGATTTTTTTAATTTATTGTCACTTATAGTTATTCAGCTTATTATGTGACTTTGTTCTCGTTCTTATACAAAAAGAATAGCGCTAAATTTGAGCGTTGCAAAGCCCCTAAAGCACTGAAAATGAAAAAATAAAGAATGTTCTGTATATTTTTGTGGCCTAAAAGGTAATATTTTGAATCTTTTCATTGGGTTAAGTTAAAAAGTAGAATTGTGATAAAATGTAACAATAAATGAACAATGAAATTCAACAAAACACGGGCTGAAATGCTGAATCTGGTATTTTTTAATACCGTGTTTAGGCGAACTATCAGTCATAATCAAGAAAAATCATCAACTGATGGGACATAATTTTGGATATTGCAATTATCGGCAGTGGAATGGCAGGACTTGCCTCAGCCAGAATCCTACATGATGCAGGACATAAAGTAACGATATTCGAAGCCCTCGCAGGTCGAGGCATGGATAGTCATAGTATTGACTTTGATGGTGGCATTATTGATGCGCCTTTGCGTGTCATGAATCCAAAGCTGTGGCAAAACACGCTGAGTCTAGCAAGTTATTTAGGGATTGAAACTTTCCCTGTACGCACATTTATGGCTTGCAGTTGGCTGTTTGAAGATAGAACAGATACCTGGCTGACGACTTCACGTAGCCGGATTGGTAATTTCCCGATTATTAATAACCGCAAAGGCATTCAGCAATATGGCTGGCGTCTGGTTAAGGGCATGTTGCAACTTAAAACTGCCGTGCATCAATTCTTTAAATCAGACAATCAGGACATCACTTTAGCCGAATTCATGAATCAATATCATATTGAGGAAGTGTTCTGGCATGGTACGGTCATGCCTGTGCTATATACGATTTGTACCTGCCATCCAAAGACCATTGGTGAATGGCCTGCGAAACCGTTATTGGAATTTATTCGTCAATTGACCGAAGGCGAAGCCCTATTGCGTATGAAAGGCGGTACTCCAGCGCTGGTGAGTCGCCTGATTGATTGTATTGAAATCCATAGCGGTTCTCCTGTGAAGAAAGTGGAAGAACAGGGCGATAAAGTACTGGTTGAAAATGATCAGGGTGAGCATCAGTTATTTGATCGTGTGGTCATTGCTACTCCAACGCCAGCGATTGAAGGATTCCTGAAACAGCCGCAGTTTGCTGAAGATATTGCCTTACTGAAAAAATTCCGTTTTGAAGAAGGTGATCTGGTAATTCATACCGATCCGATTGTGATGCCGCAACGTCGCAAGGACTGGGCTGTACTCAGCTATATGATGGATCGTAAATTTACCCGTCAACAGTTTACCGTGTGGATTAACTCGATTGAGCCAAGCTTGGTGGGTAAAAATGCGGTGTTCCAGACTTGGTGCCCAGTGATTGATATTGATCCGAAGAAAATTATTTCCAAGGTGAAATTGACCCGTGCTGTGGTGGATTCAGAAACGGTTGCATTGAACAAGCAAATTCAGCAACGTCATTTAGATCAGAATCGTAAAGTCTTTTATTGTGGTTCGTGGTCATGTGATGGTTTGCCAATTTTAGAATCGGCGGTGACCTCAGCGATGCACATTTCTGAAATTTTGGGTGCGCCATTACCATTTGTTGGGCTAAAACCAAAAGTGAAGGTCGCGCCAGAACTCGGTTATTAATATGACCTCCCTCAAGCAGGCACTGATTGAAAAAGTCATCGGGCATAAATATGCCATTAATGCACAGCATCTCGGAGATGACTCAGCGCTTGCTTGGAGCAATTTAGGATATTGGCAAGGACAGCATCATGACTATCCGCTGGCTTGCCAAAGTCTGGCCGATCAGATCGCTGCTTCCCTACAACTCAAATCAACAGATCGTGTTTTAGATCTTGGCTGTGGACAAGGTGCCAGTCTATTGCACTGGCGCCAGCATTATCAAATTCAGCAGCTCAGTGCGGTTGAACTTCAGCCTCGGTGTGTCAAACACATTCAAGAATACTTACCTGAAATTCAAATTCATTGTGAAAATTTTTTGAATTTAAAAGCCCTGCAATTTTTAAATTCATTTGATGCAGTGCTGTGTATAGATGCGGCTTACCACAGCGATTTGAATTCATTTCTTAATTCAGTTTCCCCAGTTTTAAATTCAAAAGGCCGAATCGCTTTTCACACACTGATGTGGTCAGAGAATTGGCAGAATTGCACTTATCTACAAAAACAGAAATATCATTACTTATTAAAAAGTGCAGATGTGAATTGGCAGCAGTTAATGGGCCAGCAGCAGCTTGAACAGACTTTAAAACAATATGGTTTTGATACGATTGAAATTCAGGATTTTTCTGAACCTGTATTGAATGGTTTTGCTGAATATATTGCGTCGCGAAAAGCTGAAAAGCACAGTTTTAATTTTGCCCAGTTCAAAATCGAGATGACTGCCAAGTTGTGCCGAAAACTCTACCAAGATGGATGGGTGCGTTATATTCAAGTCAGTGCAGTAAAAAAGTGAGAAGAATAAGAATATGCCAAATCAATATAAAGGTTCATGCCTCTGTGGCGCAGTGAGCTATCAAGCGGAAGTTGCGCCGCGTTATCGTTTTAATTGTCATTGTCGTGACTGTCAGAAAGCCACAGGTAGTGCCTATGCCCCGATTGCGTTCTTTCATCAATCTGAATTGAAGATCGAAGGTGAACTCAAATATTTTGAGTCTTTGGGATTGTCCGGTAAGCCGATCCGCCGTGCATTTTGTCCAAACTGTGGTTCGCAAATGTTTGGTTTGCCAGATCTGGTACCTGAGATGATTTCAATACGTGCAGGAACACTGGATGATCCAAATCTATATCAACCGCAAGCAGAATGTTTTGTGAGTCATGCAAATGAATGGGATCTGTTAAATCCGAATATTTCGCATTTTGAGAAAATGATGGGGAAGAAAAGAGAATAAAGAGAGAAATGGTGCCGGCACACGGATTCGAACTGTGGACCTACTGATTACAAGTCAGTTGCTCTACCAACTGAGCTATGCCGGCAACGTGGCGAGAATTCTACAGAATCTGCTTAAAAAAACAAGCGAAAAAATGAGCAAACGGATAAAATTCATCAGCGCGTCGAATTTTCGCCAGTTTCCTGTTAATTATTCAGCGCATAAACAAAGGAATCAACGATTTCGCCTGTGCTTAAATAAGCTTTGACAGGCACACGTTGATAGCCAGCGCCTTCGAACTCATCTAATGCTTGCCAGTGTTGTTCTAGATTGTCTGAGAAAAATACAAAACCAGATACCTTGTTGTCACTTTGATCGAGCACAATGCCTGGAAAGCCTAGTTCTGCACCCCAGCCTTGTTGTTTGAGCGTACCAAATACATGTGCGTCTGCCCATGTGCCACCAATATTTTCCATAATGTGAGCATTGGGACGGTTTGGGCCTAAAGTGCCGTAAACGAATAAACTGAGCATAGTGAAAGGTAGAAAAGTAAAAGAAATAGATTAGCAAAAATGGGGGGAGAACGGATATCTGCGAGACTAAAAGAATTCTGCTTTTTCTAAGTGAGTTGCTGTCTTTTGATACGCATGTATATGTTGAAGTTACTCATGTAATTTTCAAATTATTCAATTACAGGCAAGTTTGCTTGTACTTGTTTATAACTTTCACCAGATGCATTAATCCATGATATTGGCCCTGGAATGGATGCTGCTGCACTTGGTGAAGTAAAACTTGCATCCTCAATGAATATGAGGTGTTGTCCATGTTGTTTTAAGATTTCTGCTTCAAGAAGTTTTTTCCGTATTCTGAGCCAACCTTCAGCAATTGAATGAGAAGTTTTTATGCTGGCTTGAGAGCCTGCTTTCACGATAAAGCCTTCATCAGTTTCTATCATTGTAGCTTTTATTAATTTAGACTTAATATAGTAAGTCACTTGGTTATCTATAGGCTGTATTGGAATATTTATGTGAGGAGTGGCCTCCACAAGTGTATTTAATCCAACTGTAGGAAGAATAAGATGGATCTGATCAATAAAATATTCCATATCGGAAATATCTGCTTCTGATAGCCGAGCACCTTTCGGTAGATTAGAGTTATCAATAAAAGAACTATTTGCTGTATGGGCTAATGTAATTAATCGGGCTTCAAGATACTTAATATGCGCTTTAGTTAACATTTCATCTTTACTTAAAAAGCAAATTACAGAATCAAAATCTCGATCTGCGATATGTTGTTTTAGCCTAGCTCTTAATTCTTCAGCTTCACCAATATAAATACTTTCATCAAAATCGTGTGATTTACTTTGGCTACGTAATAGATAAACACCAGGAACATCAAATTCAGATCGAGAAAGTAAAGCCTTTAAAGATGCTCTAGGTGAGTAAATGGCTTTGCCTGACCAATTGCCTATTTCAATGGTTTTAGCACCAGTAGGGGTACCATCAAGCATATAGATTATTAGCTTTCTTCCCACTTTCATGATCCTTAAAATTCATTGTATAAGTTGCAGATAGAAAATTTAATATTATGAATTGTATTTAAAAAATCTAAGTAAGTTTTATTTTTATTAACAGAGTTATTTTTGTAGTTCAAGCAGATTAAAAGTATTAAAAAAATTCTGGCGGTGAGAGAGGGATTCGAACCCTCGATACGCGCAAACGTATACACACTTTCCAGGCGTGCTCCTTCAGCCACTCGGACACCTCACCAAGGTGTGCGATAGTAACCAAAAAAATGCGGGCTGCCAAGTTGTAGTCGAACAGATTTGCAGAAAAACTTTTTAGCTAGTGATAAGATTGCGCCATATAACGTTCTAGTTTGAAGACG
The DNA here is from genome assembly GCF_003815055.1 of Acinetobacter sp. BIGb0102. Taxonomy (NCBI): domain Bacteria; kingdom Pseudomonadati; phylum Pseudomonadota; class Gammaproteobacteria; order Moraxellales; family Moraxellaceae; genus Acinetobacter; species Acinetobacter sp. BIGb0102. The sequence continues at coordinate 319,182 of NZ_RKQE01000013.1, read as the reverse complement.
ACATAATATGCAAAGTACTGCAAAAAAAGCCGCATTGCCCGCGATGACGTTGGCAGCATTAGGGGTGGTATTTGGAGACATTGGGACCAGTCCGCTCTATGCAATACGGCAATGCTTTGTCACAGGACATGTTGATATCAGTGAAGGATCGATTCTTGGTATTCTTTCGCTGATCTTCTGGTGTATGAACCTGACCATCAGCTTTAAATATGTGTCGATGATCATGCGTGCAGACAACAATGGCGAAGGCGGGATTATGTCTTTGCTGGCGTTGAACCTGCGTTCCAACGTATTCAGTAACAAGAATAAAATCTTTCTGATCGCACTTGGCTTCATTGGTGCATCACTATTCTTTGGTGACGGGATCATCACGCCAGCCATTTCGGTACTATCGGCGATTGAAGGCCTGAGTCTGGTCACGCCTGCTTTAGATCGCTGGCTGGTACCGATTGCGCTCGGTATTTTAACCGCTTTGTTTTTGGTGCAACGGCATGGTACCGCCACCATGGGGAAATTCTTTGGGCCGATTACCTTATTGTGGTTTGCTTCAATTGGTCTCATTGGACTGTGGAGCATCATTCAGACCCCATATGTATTGATGATGGTCAATCCTTATTGGGCCCTACATTTTGTATATGATCAGCCGACAGTTGCCTTTATTACCATGGGGGCTGTGATTCTGACCATGACCGGTGGTGAAGCGCTCTATGCGGATATGGGGCATTTTGGACGTATGCCGATTAAATTGGCTTGGTTCATCGTAGTATTGCCTTGCTTACTGCTGAATTATGCAGGACAAGGTGCTTTGCTGTTACGTGATGCTAAAGCGATTGAAAACCCGTTTTATTTACTGGTACCTGACTGGGCGTTATTCCCGATGATTGGACTGGCAACAGCCGCAGCGGTGATAGCCTCTCAAGCGGTGATTACAGGCGTATTCTCAATGGCCAATCAGGCGATGCAGTTACGTTATTTACCTCGTCTCACCGTGCACCACACCTCTGATGTAGAGCAAGGGCAAATTTATTTGCCATTCATTAACTGGGTGCTATTTATTTCGGTGGTGATCCTGATTCTACTGTTTGAAAGCAGTGCGGAGTTGGCGAGTGCCTATGGTGTCGCCGTGACTATGACTATGCTCTGCGGTACCATTTTGATCTCGACACTGGCCTATGGTGTATGGCGTTGGCCTCTGTGGAAAGTGGCTTTATTTGCAGGTCCTTTCCTGATTATTGACCTGATTTTTGTGGGTTCAACCTCATTAAAAATTCTATCAGGTGGCTGGGTGCCAATCCTGATTGGTGTAGTGGTGTATACCATTCTAATGACCTGGAAACGGGGTCGTGAAATTGTTTACAACCGCATGGAAACCAATGCTTTACCGATTGAATTATTTATTAAAAGTATTGGCATGAGCAAGGAAACACAATATGTGCCAGGTGAAGCGATTTTTCTGACGGGTACTCCAAATATTGTGCCGCATGCGATGTTACATAACATTAAGCACAACAAGGTGCTGCATGAGCGTAATGTGATGGTGACGGTGTATACGCAGGATATTCCGTATGTGGCTGAAGCCGACCGCTTAAAAGTAGAAAAGCTGGATGAGCATTTTTATCGTATCTATGTGTATTATGGCTTTAAAGATCAGCCGAATATTCCAGTTGCTCTGGAACAGGCCTATAAACAGCTAGATTTTGAATTCGATATGATGCAAATGAGTTTCTTCATTTCACGAGATCGTATTGTGCATACCGTGGGAGACGGCATGTCACCTTGGCGTGAAAAGCTGTTTATCTCGATGCAGCGTAATACCAGTCCAGTGAGTGACTTCTATCAGATCCCGACCAACCGTGTGGTGGAGCTGGGCAGTCAGATCGAAATTTAAGTTTAAATTGATAAAAAAGGCACGCTAAAGTGCCTTTTTTATTGTCTGTTGAGCAAGTGTACAGATTTGCGACATAAAATGTCGTTCTCGGCTGAAACTCAATATACAGCACGGCTTTGAGTTGTTAAGCTTCGCGTTCATATTGATTTTGATGTAGTTATGGCGAAGAAACCAACCAGAAAGGGTAAAACACCATTTGCTTTTTTGAGCCAGAATGTTGGAAAGATTATGCTGGCTGCGGTCGCGACGGGAAGTTTTGCGATTGCGTTTGGCAATGAAAAAATTTCTAAATTGATCCCGTTTCAGTCGAGTAATGGTGCCTGTTTAAAACAGTTCTATCGAGATGTCCCGCCTTTATTGAGCAAAGACAGTCTAAAAAAAGACAGTTATGCTTTGTGTTTTAATGATTTCAATGTGATGTATTCGGGAATTTCTAAAACGCCGTTATGGTCAGCCGAATACCTCACGCCTGAACGTTTAAGCATCAAAATCAAACGTGAAGACAATTTCCACGAAGAAACCCGTGTACAGCTGGCTCATCGTGCTTTGCTGTCGGATTATCGTGGTTCAGGTTATGACCGTGGGCATATGGCGCCGAACGGGGATATGAATAATACCGCAGCACAATATGACAGTTTTTCCTTAGCCAATATGGTACCACAAGCACCCAAGAATAATCAGGAAGTATGGCGTAAATTAGAAGAAGCTGTGCGTTCGATGGTGACCAAACAGCATAAAGATGCCTATGTACTGACAGGCCCTGTATTTGAAGGCAAGCGTCTGAAAACCATTGGTAAAGGGGTGATTGTCCCGACGGCCGTGTATAAAGCGGTGTATTTACCAAAGCAGGGGATTATTGGTGCTTATTATGCCCCGAACAATAATTCGCTACAGGTCAAAGTGGTGAGTGTCTGCTATCTGGAAGAAAAACTGGGGATTAATTTATTCCCGCAATTGACCGAACAGCAGAAGCGTAATGTCTATCAGCTTCCATTGTCTGCACAACAAGTGAAGCCAAATAAAGATATTAGTTATTCGCATTGGGACGGGCAAAGTCAATGTGCGGAAGAAGCCAAGACCGATGCCATTCAGGCTCAACAACGTCAATTTACTTCACAATCCAGTGAGGCGACGGGCAATAAATTCCCGCAAATTGATGAAGAAACCAAACAGGTAATGATTAATCAGCTCATTAATGCACTGGTGCAGTATTTCTTACAAATGTTGCGATAAGAAACGCTTGCAAAGTCATCGTGCTTGGCCCATGTTGTTTTATAGACAACAATAATGAGGGGAAAAGATGTTTAAGCCTTTTGAAAATGGAGATGAGTCTTCAGCAATTTATGACCTGACGCTGGAAAATCAGGTGGATTGTGTGAGCTTGTACGGCAATTTGCAAATCACCAAAGATCAGGCTGGTTTAAAAACCGCAAAGGCATTACAAGGCTTTATCAATGAGGTGGTGGCGGCCTTGGAGAAACAGGAACTGCCTGAACAGATCGAGCGCCAGCCTGAACAGGATATTGAGAATCCATTTTTATAAATAAAAAACAGCCGCTAAGGGCTGTTTTTTTATGCAGTGTGATGCGCTTAGTTTTTCTCGCTGCCCACCACTTTATAGATCACTGCACCAATGATGGCACCAATGATTGGCGCAACCCAGAACAACCAGAGTTGGCTAAGTGCAGCAGTTTCAGCAAATAAAGCAGCTGCTGTACTACGAGCAGGGTTAACTGATGTGTTGGTCACAGGAATACTGATCAAGTGGATTAAAGTAAGCGCCAAACCAATCGCGATTGGTGCAAAACCAGCAGGTGCACGACGATCTGTTGCACCCATAATCACGATCAGGAAGAACGCAGTAAGAACAACTTCAATCAGGAATGCAGATGCGACAGAGAAATGGTTTGGAGAAAGTTCGCCATAACCGTTGGTTGCGAAGCCACCTGTACCTGCAAAACCTGCTTGACCTTGTACGATGATGTACAGCACGAATGCTGCAAGCGCACCACCAATCACTTGAGACACGATATAAGGGACTAAATCTTTAGAGTCAAAACGTCCACCGACCCATAAACCTACACTGACAGCAGGGTTAAAGTGACCACCAGAAATATGACCGAAAGCGTAAGCACCTGTCAAAACAGTTAAACCAAACGCTAATGCAACGCCTAAGAAGCCAATGCCAAGTTCTGGAAATGCAGCTGCAAGCACAGCACTACCACAACCACCAAAAACAAGCCAAAAGGTTCCCAAAAATTCTGCTAAATATTTGTTCATTGTTATCACCACATCAGTTATAAAAAAATAAAAAAGCAAGCATCCAAAATTTATTATGGATATGTTTAACCTGCGTGAAAAAATTGTGAACTAATTCACATAGGTATATAGGCTCTTATATAAAACGGGCAAAAAAATCGATCAGTTGCGAAACCGTTAGTTCGTCAGTATTTTTATTACGAATTGTAAGTTATGTTGTTGTTTCGCCACTGTTGCGGGGTTTGCCCCGTCCAAATCTTAAAAGCTCGCTGAAAAGCACTTTGTTCAGAATAACAGAGTAGCAGTGCGATTTCTTGCAAACTCAGATGAGGATCTTTTAAATATTCGGTCGCCAGCATAAAACGTACTTGCTGCACCCGCTCCTGAAAAGTGGTGCGTTGTTGTTGTAAATGACGCTGTAATTGACGCACAGAAAGGCCAAGTTTTTCGGCGATAAAATCGATTTGATATTGGTTTTTTTGTAGACCTGTCAAAATGGCATGTTGTAGCCGTTGATCCAGTTGAGTCGAATTAGGCAGTTTATCTAGCAAGGCCTGGGCTTGCTGCAACAACAATTGCTGTAAGGTGTGATCACCTGTTCGCAGTGGCTTAAATGCTTCGCTGACTGGTAATAACAGTTGGGTTTTGGGTTGTTCAAAGCGGACTTTGCAGTGAAAATACTGTTCATAAATACTGATATTTTTAGGTGCTGGATTGACGAAATGTACTTCATGTAAATGAATGCTGTCGCCAGACATAAACAGTTTCAGAAATTGCACCATCAGCGCAATGGCAATTTCATCGGTCAACTGGGTTGGATGAGGTTCAGGTGCTTCCCAGCGAATCGAACCATAGGGATGTCCTAACTCGACCAGCAATGGGCTGCCATCATAAATCAGGCGATGGAAATCATGATAACGCGCCAAAGCTTCGCCCAGATTTTCACAGGACAAGGCCAGATAGGCAATAATACCCAAGTGTTTAGGTTGCACATAAGCCGCAATGTCCAGTCCTAGACCCGCTTTGGGATGTAGGCGGTTTAGATCTTCCAGCAGGTCGCGCCAGATCACATAATCAAAACGTTCCAGATTTTGAACTTTTTGTAATTGTTCAGGAATTAAAATATTTTCTGCTTCGCAATAGGCTTTTAATAAATGCCCCAAACCACCAAAAACAGAGCCTGTATAGTTTTTGAGTTGCGACATCCTGTGCGCCTCTTATTCTGTCGTGTTTTGTCAATATAAATATATCGTATCGTCAATACTTCGCCTACAAAAATTTATATCTTTAATAAAAATAAGGAAACATTTGGAGAAAACCATGATTAAGGGTTTTATCGCAGGCTTGGCTGTAGCCAATGCATTTGAATGGTTTGCACATAAATACATTTTGCATGGTGTACATCGTCCTGGTCAGCCACGTTACAGCCCTGTGCCAAAAAGCATGGAATCACATTGGGCACATCATCGTGAAGTGCGTAAGCAACAATTTTCAGATGATTGTTATGTAGAAGGCGTGGAGCACTGGCGGACACGTAATGAAATCATGTCATTGGCTGTGGTCGCTGGGGTGGCGAGTATTGCGTTCTATCCCATTTCAAAGGGAATGTCTCTGGCAGCGCTTTATAGTGCAGGCAATTATTACTATGTCCATCGCCGTGCCCACTTGGAACCTGATTGGGCCAAACGAACAATTCCTTGGCACTATGATCATCACATGAACTCAAATCAGGATGCCAACTGGTGCGTGACTCGACCGTGGTTTGATTATGTGATGGGAACCCGTGTAGTTTCTTCAGCAGATTTAAAAGAAGCCAATCCATTAGGTCTGCCATTACCAGCAGCGTTGTCTAAAACCCTCACGCAAGCGATTGAATCAGTCTTTCCTGCCAAGTGGGTGGAGCACAAGCCAAAACTGGTCACAGCAGTGCAAGCAGCAGATGAACAAAATGATGCGGTCGCTTAGCGTTGAGAATCAAAGAGAAAGTATGTTTTTTATCGGCAATGCATGACGAAGGAAAAAGGCTTTTGTCGTGAATTGTCAATAAAACTGGTTTTTAATGTCAATATTTCTGCATATTTAATCGCTAATTTAGCTTAAGCATGATATTCGACTGTATTTTGCTCAAAATGGATATGTTTCTGTTACCTTCTAGCGTTGTATAACGTAGTTTCTTGCCTTGCTCAGCAAGGTATTTTTTTGCCTGTAAAAATGTTCTCAATAAAAAACCTCTCAAGTGAGAGGTTCATTTGTTCTATCAATTATGAATCAGAGACGCATCTCAATGCCTTGTGCTGCAAGGAACTGTTTGGCTTCTGGAATGGTATGTTGACCAAAGTGGAAAATAGAGGCAGCAAGTACCGCGTCCGCACCGCCTTTTAAGATGCCGTCAGCCAAATGTTGTAAATTCCCTACGCCGCCTGAGGCGATGGTTGGAATATTGACACGATCATTGATCTGGCGCATTAACGCAATGTCATAGCCTGCTTTGGTTCCATCAGCATCCATACTGGTAATCAGTAATTCGCCTGCACCGAAGTCTGCCATTTTTACCGCCCATTCAATCGCATCGATGCCTGTCGGTTTACGACCGCCGTGAGTGAAAATTTCCCATTTATTTTCGCCAGTTTTTTTCGCATCAATTGCCACCACAATACATTGTGCGCCAAAGCGTTGCGATGCTTCTTGTACAAACTCAGGGGTAAATACTGCTGCCGAGTTAATACTGACTTTATCGGCACCTGCATTGAGCAATAAACGGATATCTTCAACTTTACGGACACCACCACCCACAGTTAAAGGAACGAAAACGCTTTCTGCCATTCGTTCAACTGTACGGTATGTGGTGTCGCGTCCATGATGGGTAGCAGTAATATCTAAAAAGGTAATTTCATCGGCGCCTTGTTCGTTGTAACGACGGGCAACTTCAACAGGGTCACCTGCGTCACGAATATCAAGGAATTGAACGCCTTTGACGACTCGACCATTATCAACATCTAAGCAAGGGATAATACGTTTTGCGAGCATAAAATTTTCCAAAAAATCGCCAATAAAGAAAGGGGTGCTACACCTTCATGGAGGGAACAGGTATTCTATCAAACTTCACAGCTATTTTTTGCAGGTTTTCCATGTCGGTTTATACCCCGTTGAGTTTAGAAGAAGTTCAAGCCTTTGCCGAACCTTATGGTTTAGCAGTGATTGACCTGATTCCAATCCAAGGCGGTATTCAAAACACCAATTACTTTTTGGTGGATCAATCACAGAAACAATATGTTTTGACGGTTTTTGAAGAGTTAGATGCTGAAGGGGCAGGCGAACTGGTGCCTGTGCTGGATTGTTTGGGGCAAGCGGGTGTGCCAGTGGCAGTACCGTTAAAGCATAGTGGTCAGGCGATTCATAGCATTGCCGATAAGCCTGCACAAATTGCACCGCGTTTGATGGGCGAGCATCCTGAAGATGCCAGTATTGTGCAAATTCAGGCGATTGCACAGGCGCAGGCAAAATTGCATTTGGCCTTGCAGGGCTTTCCGCTGGAGCGTGATTTTAATCGTAATCATCAATACTGGTCAGAGGTCGCAGCACAGCTTAAACCACAAATGAATGTGGAAGATCAGGCTTTATTGGCACAGGTTTTTCAGCAGTTTGCCCAGATTACGCAACAGCATCCAGATTGTCCTACTGGTTTTATTCATTCAGATTTATTCAGAGACAATACTTTATTTGAAGGCGACCAGTTGCAAGGTATCCTTGATTTTTATGAATTGAATCAGGATGAATGGTTGTTTGATATTGCGATTAGTATCAATGACTTCTGTACCGCTTATCCGCAAGCCCATCTTGATCAAGCCAAGGCAGATGCCTTTTTGAATGCTTATCAGACCGTTCGGACGCTGACTGAGGATGAATTGGCTTGTTTGAATATTTTTCTAGCGATGGCGGCTTGTCGTTTCTGGAGTATGCGTTTGCAGGTTGCCCAGAAAAATGCCGAGCATGGACGTACGGGCGATGATATTTTGCAAAAAAATCCGCTGGAAATGCGCATGATGTTGCAAGACCGTCTACAACGAATCACAGCTTAGGAAAGTATCATGCGAGATCAAGGTCGATTAGTTGAATGGTTTGATGATAAAGGCTATGGCTTTATTCAGCCCAATGACCCACAGAAACAACGTGTTTTTATTCATATTAAAGACTTTGCTCGCACGGGGCCGCGTCCGCTTATTGGTTGTGCGCTGGAATATGTGGTGATTCTGGATGAGCGCGGTCGTTATCGCGCTCAGCAGGCGGTGTATTTAAAAGCCTCACAAGTGTTTGAGCATAAAGCCAAACCTGCAAAACCAACAGCCTCTAAACCTTGGTCAACGATGCAAATTGCGATTGTGATTTATATCGTCTTTATGGTGATCGCAAGCTTTAGCAAGTTGTTGCCGCCATATACCTTGTTATTTGTCAGTTTGATGAATGTCTTGAGTTATTGGCTTTATGCACAAGACAAAGAGGCGGCACAATTGGGCAACCGCCGTATACCCGAACAGACCTTGCATATTGTGGATTCTTTGGGTGGATGGTGCGCAGGTTGGCTTGCTCAGCAAAAACTGAGACATAAAACACAAAAACAACCGTTTCGTAAGATTTATTTCTGTACCATAGTCTTCCATATATTGTTGATATGTTGGTTAATTTCTCCGCTCAATGTGTTTTACTAATTGAGGGGAGTTTGACGCTGGAGATAAATAAAAAATGAATTATTCCGTTGATCAAGATCCAAATCGTACTTTGACTTTAGTGCTGTATGTGCTTTATATCATTGCGATTTTTTCTGGTGGTTTATTGGCGATTATTGCCTTGATTATTAACTATGTAAAACGTAGTGATGTACAAGGTTCGATTTTTGAAAGCCACTTTACTTGGCAAATCCGTACCTTCTGGTGGTATTTGGCCTGGAATATTATTGCCTTTATTCCGTTCTCGTTCCTATTTTTAACGGGAGATAATGGTACGGCCTTTGCAGGTGTGGCTATTTCTGCAACAACATTTGCTTTTGCGGTCATTTTTGGCGCATGGATCTGGATCGTCTATCGTGCGATTCGCGGTTTGATTGCCTTAAATGACAATAAGCCGATGTATCAGTAAGTCATAAGCATCCGAAGGTTGATGAGTTGATTTTAATCAGCCTTCTTTTTTATAAAAATGATTAAGTTGTAAATTATATTTTTATCACTTTGATTGAATTGAAAAACGAAGAAAAATTTAAAAGAGGGTTTTAATGGATCATGTTATTGATCAAAAGGCATATCGCGGTCTGACGTATGTTTTATATATCTTTTATCTTATTTCAAGCTTCACGGGCGGCTTACTCGCCATCATTGCTTTAATGCTGAACTATATCAAACGTAAAGAGGTTAAAGAAACGCTACTCGATAGCCATTTTACTTGGCAAATCCGTACCTTTTGGTGGTGCTGCCTGTGGAATCTATTGACCCTAGCTATATTTGCACTGGCACTGTTTCATCAGGAACTCGGTATTCCATTTTCTGATGATCATGCATCTTCGGTATTTTTTATTGGGTTGGCATTTTTATTTGCAGCATGGGCGTGGGCGGTGTATCGGAGCCTTCATGGTTTATTTTGTTTATATGACAATAAACCGATGTATGACTGAGGTTGGCCTATGATTATTGAACATGTTTATTTGAATATTAAAGCTGAACAGAGCGACGCGTTTGAAGCGGCTTTTCATCAGGCCAAATCGATTATTTATCCGATGGATGGGCTAAATGCAGTACAGCTGATGAAGCATGCCGCAGGCGATGGTCGTTATATTTTAATGATCTTTTGGGACAGTATTGAGCATCATACTGAAGGATTCAGGAAGTCGGCAGCCTATCAGGAGTGGAAAGCACTATTGCATCCCTTTTATGATCCGATGCCTACGGTTGAGTATTACCAGCCATGCATGCTGCTGAAAAAGAAAGAACCGCAGAATTAATTGAAAGAGAGCGAATTAGCTCTCTTTTTTCTTTTCAAAGAACTTAAATTTTAATTCGCTGACCAGAACCCCCAATACCACCAGTAAACCACCGAATAACGCGAGCAAAGGTAAGCGTTCTCCTGCAATGCGTCCGATCACACCTGCCCAGACGGGTTCGCCTGCATAAATAATGGCAGCGCGTGCAGGATCAACCATGCGTTGTGCCCAGTTCATGACAAACTGGATTAAAGCGCTGGCGAGTCCCAATGCAACGGCAATGATGACCAGCCCCCAAGAAAAAGGTGGAATGCCATATTCACCGACCAGTGGCATACTGGCAAAGGACAAGACAGACGCGACCATCAGTTGCACAACGGTAACTCGTCTCAGGTTGACCTTTCCTGCAAAATAACCAATCAGGATAATCTCGAGTGCAATCACGAAGGCACAGGACAGCGTCAGCATTTGTCCGTAATTTAAATCAATGCTGGAAAAACCATTGCCTGTTAAAAAGACCAAACCCGTAAATGCCAAAGCTGTACCGACCCACGTCATGAGTGAAGGTCGTTTCTGAAAAATGGCCCACATCAGGATAGGAACCAAAGGCACATATAACGCCGTTAAAAATGCCGATTCACTACTTAAGATGGTTTGTAGACCAATGGTTTGCGTACCATAACCAATTGCAATCATCAGACCGATGGCTGCACCCGCCAGTATTTCCTTAAAGGTTAAACCTCGCATTGACTTTATTGAGATCAGGAAAATAGCCAAAGCGGCGACTGCAAAACGGCAACCCACAAAAAACATCGGAGTACTAAAGTTCAGTGCGTACTGCACGGCTAAAAAAGTACCACCCCAAACCATGGTAATAAAAATCAGGGCAAATTGTGCGGCTTTAGGAGACTGGGATAAGGAGGCCAAAACAACGATCCTAAGAAAAGTGCAATATAATGCACATATTGCATTAGTTGGTCGATGTGTGCAATATATTGCGCAAGTTTTATTTTTTATTATTGTGGTTTATGAATCCATCCGATACTGTCCTGACCCATGTAGGAAAAAATATCCGCCATTTTCGGGATCAGGGCCATTTAAGCCAACAGGAACTGGCAGATCGGGCAGGGGTCAGTCGCCGTACCATTGCTGCCTTGGAAACAGGTCAGGTCAATATAAGTCTGGCGAAACTGGATGCAATTGCGGCAGTGCTGGGAATTGATTTCAAGCGGATCGTCAGTGCACCTGAACTGGGTGAATCGGAAATCGTAAATACCTTGGCTTGGCAAGGAGAGCATCCGACCAGTCATGCCACACTGTTAGCCTCAGTTCCAGCGTATACACAAGTTGAGTTGTGGACGTGGTCATTGGCTGTTGGTGAGATTTATCATGCGGAAGCGGATCAAAAGGGCTGGCGAGAACTCATTTATGTGCTCGAAGGCGAGTTAAGTCTGGAATTTGAACAGGAAACACGAGTTATTCAGGCAGGCGACTCTATTCTATTTGAAAGTTCGATTCGTTATTGTTATGCCAATCGGGGTACACAGCCATTAAAATTCATTCGTAATGTGCTGTATTAAATCAAAAGAAGTTATCTGGGCAGATAACTTCTTTTTTATGCAAAATTAAAGACGGTTGTCTTCATCGAGCAATAATTGTGCTTCACGAAGGTTTAGGGTACCTTCATAAATTGCACGGCCTGTGATCGCACCTAAAATACCTTTTTGGCCTTTTAAGTTGCGTACATCATCAAGGTTGGTCACACCGCCCGATGCAATCACGGGTAAGCCAGAATAGTCTGCCAGATTGACAGTCTGCTCAACGTTAACACCTTGCATCATGCCATCACGGGCAATATCGGTATACACAATGCTTGATACGCCTGCATCTGCAAAACGTTTCGCAAGATCAGTCGCCTTGACGTCAGTAATATTGGCCCAACCATCAGTTGCCACCATGCCATTCATGGCATCAATACCGACAATAATACGACCTGCAAAACGCTTACATGCTTCTTCTACAAACTCAGGCTCTTTAACTGCCTTAGTTCCGATAATGACAAAAGAAACACCAGCTTCTAAATAATGCTCGATGGTTTCAAGTGAACGGATACCACCACCAATCTGGATTGGCAGTTCTGGCTGTGCACGTACAATCGCTTCAACCACAGGTTTATGAACCGGCGTGCCGGCAAAAGCACCATTTAAATCGACTAAATGTAAACGACGTGCGCCTTCATCCACCCAATGTTGTGCTGTTGCCACAGGGTCATCAGAGAAAACAGTATCGTCTTCCATACGTCCTTGTTTTAAACGGACACATTTACCATCTTTCAGGTCAATTGCTGGGATGATTAGCATACACCGCTCCTTGCGTCATCATAGAGTTTAAATTATTAGGGGCTTGTTGAACGTCCCTCTATGATTGCGACAAAGAAGGCAATTTAGCCTACAACGCAATGCATTTCTGAATGTTCAGCGAGCCCTATATTAGCAAAGTATTGATCAATCTCTAAGCCTTGTCTGTTGATCCTTCAAGTATTTTCATGATTTGTTGTTGTAATTGTGGTGTGAATCGGTGTTGCTGGTAAAGCTGTTCAAATACCAGCAGTGCTGCATAAGCGTCAGCTGCGGCATAACTGATTTGTTGAGGACTAAGACGTTTCACTGCCCAATTTGAGGTACTGATCTTTTTACTCTTGGCAAAATAACGCTGGAATAGTAGGGCAATCGCGGTTTGTACACCGACTTGGCTCCGATAACCAAAACTTGCAAAGCTTTTAGAAAGTTCAATCAATGACATGGGCTGGATATCTTTGCCACGAAAAATATGTGCATCATTTTTAAGTCCAAAACCGACTTTGAGTTGCTGTTCATTTTCCAAAATGGGCTTTAAAAAGGCCAAAATTTCGGTACTGACTTGGAAAAGATAAACGTTATTGCGGGTTGCAAGCTGGATGACGTGTGGCCCTGTCGATTTTTCCCCCACTTTAAAGGTCGGTTTCGATTCACTGTCAAAACCGAAAACTTGGATGGAGCTGAGTTGATCTTGCAGGGCCAAGCATTGTTCAAGCGTTTGAATGACAATAATCTTGTCTGAAGCAAGGTTTTCAAAAGCAGGTAAGGCACGTATTTGTTCTTTGCTTAGAGGCGCTACTGCGTGTTGAGGTGTGTCCATCTGCATTCAAAACTCAAGTCATTTCTCTGAGCTTAAAGGGTTTTATTGAAATAAAAAAGCCAAGTCGAAACTTGGCTTAGCAAACATGACGTATTTATTTAGCTTGATTTATCTATTGCTCAATCTGAGTTTGCTGGCTTCTTTGCACATATTCCTGATATGCAGGAACTGCACTGCCCACTAAGGCAAAGATGACGGCAAGTGGAATAATCACAATATAAATCCAGCCCAAAACTTTTTCCCAGCCAGCAGTTGCACGTACAGAACCAAATTTATTTGGCCCTTCTGTTCCTTTAGCGCAGAGCAGATAAATAATGAAAATGAAATTTACAAAGGGGACAAGGGCTAATAACGACAACCAACCCGTTTGATTCCGGTCATGTAGACGACGAATGGTAAATACAAAAGAGAAATAGACGAACACGATATAAAGAATGATAAACAGGACAATTGCGAGGATTGGATAATCTTGCCCTTGTTCGAGATTGTCACCAGTCACGAGCACAGCGCCAAATGCCAAGACAAAAATGATAATCACTGCGGCGATTGAACTTAACAATGTCCAAGCTGCATAGGAAAGCCGACCAAAACGGCCTTTAGCACTTAGTGGATGATCCACGTTTTGAGTTGATGAATTCATTGTTATTCCTATTTAAGTGTTTTTATGGAGTTGTAAAACTGAAAAAATGTATTATGCATTAGAATATTAAAGAAATTTTTTAAATTAATGCTTAAATTATTTTATATATAACAGATCAAGTCATAACAAAGGACTTGATCTGTATGAGTGAAGCTTAAATTTTCCATTCCACAAAGTTTTTTAACAACTGTAAACCAGCGGTATGACTTTTCTCTGGGTGGAATTGTGTTGCGAACAAATTGTCTTTATGAATCGCCGTACAGAAGTTCACGCCATAATCACAGGTTGCTGCCGTGACTGCTGCATCTTTTGGCTCAACATAATAACTATGCACAAAGTAGAAACGCGCATCTTGTTCAATGTTGTTCCACATTGGATGCTCTGGATCAAGCTGATGTACTTGATTCCAGCCCATGTGTGGCACTTTTAAATTCGGAATTTCAGGGAAATGTTTAACCACACCATCGAAAATGCCAAGCGCATCAACACCACCATTTTCTTCCGAGCTTTGTAGCAGCGCTTGCATACCTACACAAATTGCCAGAACAGGTTTGTTGAAGGCTGCCTGACGCACCACCTCATCAATCCCTGCTTCACGCATACCTTGCATGCAGTCACGCATTGCGCCTACACCCGGAAACACAATCTTATCAGCTTTGGCAATCAGTTTAGGATCGTTGGTCACGTCCACTGTTGCACCGACATGCTCTAGCGCTTTTGCCGCAGAGTGTAGGTTGCCCATGCCATAATCAAGTAAAGCAATACGTGTCATTACAAGCTACCTTTGGTTGAAGCAATAGTATTTTCAGCACGTGGATCAACCTCACAGGCCATACGTAATGCACGCGCCAACGCTTTAAATACACTTTCAATCTGGTGGTGGCTATTTTTGCCTTTCAGGTTATCAATATGCAGTGTCATTAGTGCATGATTGACAAAGCCCTGGAAAAATTCCGAGAATAAATCGACATCAAAGCTACCAATGCGCGCACGGGTAAATGGAATATCCATAAATAAGCCAGGGCGACCAGACAGATCAACCACCACACGAGATAGTGCTTCGTCTAAAGGTGCATAAAAATGCCCATAACGACGTAAGCCTTTTTTATCACCTAAAGCTTGGGCAAAGGCTTGTCCCAGTGTGATTCCGCAGTCTTCAACGGTATGATGGTCATCGATTTCCAGATCACCATCGCAATGAATGTCGATATCAAATAGACCATGACGCTTGATTTGATCAATCATATGGTCTAAAAATGGAACTCCAGTGTTGAGTGTGCCTTGACCAGTACCATCGAGATTGAGACGAACTCGAATTTTTGTTTCGTTGGTATTTCTTACCACTTCACTGATACGTTGCGTCATGGACACGTTCCTCAAAAAAACGTCAAAAATGATTGAATTAAAAACCAATAGTTTCGCTGTGACGAAAAAGTGACAGCATCATAGTTTGCTCAGGAGGGTTAATCAATGCCTATTACCGTACATGCTTACAGTTCTCTGGAAGATTCAGGAATTCGTACTCAGCTAGAGCGACTTTACGATACCAGCCCAGAGTTTGGTGACGGGCAAGATGCAATGGAACAACTTGAACAAAATCTACAGCAATATACCACAGTTTACACTGCCGAATTTAACACCAAAATTATAGGTGCAATTTGGGCGACAGGACAAGGTGAAAGCCGTGTTCTGGAATATATTGTGGTTCATCCAGCCAATCGTGGTCGTGGTGTTGCAGAACGTCTGGTTGAAGAGGTTTGCCGCATGGAAGAAGCGCAGGGCGTGCAACAGTTTGAACCAGGTTGCGGGGCGATCCATCGTTGCCTGTCGCATCTCGGTAAAATCTAAAAAGCTGCCTTAAAATTATGCTTTGTAGCAAAATTAAACGCTTAAACGAAAAATCCACAAATTTGCTTGACGGGCTTAGACAAACATTGTTTAATACGCCCACTTTGGCGTGATAGCTCAGTAGGTAGAGCAACGGATTGAAAATCCGTGTGTCCCCAGTTCGATCCTGGGTCTCGCCACCATAAATTTGTATTTTCAATCCCTGATCCCATCAGGGATTTTTTTTATCTTAAAAAAAATGATTGCGTGAAAAATGGGCAATCAAATCAAAAGCTCATGATAATTATTGACTATTGGGCCGAGATACGGCTTAATACACCCCATTGGCGTGATAGCTCAGTAGGTAGAGCAACGGATTGAAAATCCGTGTGTCCCCAGTTCGATCCTGGGTCTCGCCACCATATTCAAAAAGCCTCAAACGAAAGTTTGAGGCTTTTTTTATTGCTTCAATATTTTGCTATATTGAGACGAAATAGAAGAATTGAAGAATAACATCGTATGAAAGATCTATTTTCGGCGCAAAGTGAACTTTATCAACAGGCGCGACCAACTTATCCACAATCGCTCATAGACAGCTTAATTAAGCAGCTTAAAGGTTTTGATGGCGCATGGGACTGTGGTGCAGGTTCAGGACAATTAACGCGGCTGATTGCGCCGTATTTTCAACAGGTGATCGCAACTGATCTGAGCCAGAACCAGCTCGATCAGGCGCCGGCTTTGAGTAATGTCAGCTACTTACAGCAAGCTGCGGAGCAGGGCACTTTTCCAGATCATCATTTTGACTTGATTACCGTTGCACAGGCGATTCACTGGTTTGACTTTGAAAAATTCTACGCACAAGTGAAACGAACGCTCAAACCAGAAGGCGTGATTGCAGTGATTGGTTATGGCTTGTTAGCGCTTGATGACGCGCTTTTGAATGATCGGTTACGACAACTTTATCATCAGACCTTACACGGCTTCTGGGATGCAGAGCGGCGCTATATTGATGAGCATTATCAAACGATTCCATTTCCTTTTGAGGAAATTCCAATGCCGCAGTTTCAGATTGTACTACGTTGGACAGGACAGCAGCTGTGGGATTATCTGAATACTTGGTCTGCGATAAAACATTACCAAGATCAAATGCGAGTCAGTGCTTTAGCGGATTTACAGGATATCCTGCTGATCCAGCAGCCGATGCAGGTCACTTTTCCTATTCTGCTGAGAGTGGGGCGGCAAAGCATTTAAAAGACTGATAATAAAAAAGCATGCCGAAGCATGCTTTTTGATGAAGAACCAAGGAGATATTAAGCTGATTTAGCAATATCTACAGGTGCTAACATATGACCTGTTTCTTCAAAGTTGGCATGCCAAGACAATGCCTCACGTAGAATATGTGGCGTATGGCCGCCACGTTCGCAAGCACGGTCAAAGTAATCGTTGAGTGCACCTTGATAAAGTGGATGTACACAGTTGTCGATAATCACACGCGCACGTTCACGTGGTGCCAAGCCGCGTAAATCAGCTAGACCCACTTCAGTGACCAGAATATCGACATCATGTTCATTATGGTCGACATGGCTGACCATCGGCACGATCGATGAAATATCGCCGCCTTTGGCAATTGATTTGGTTACGAAGATCGCAAGGTGAGCATTACGGGCAAAGTCACCTGAACCGCCGATACCATTCATCATTTTGGTACCACAGACATGCGTTGAGTTCACGTTACCGTAAATATCAAACTCAAGCGCAGTATTAATCCCGATAATCCCTAAGCGACGTACGATTTCAGGATGGTTGGAAATTTCTTGTGGACGTAACACCAGCTTGTCTTTGTATTTTTCAAGATTGCCAAAAACGCGTTCGCCACATTGTGCTGATAAAGTAATTGAGCTGCCTGAAGCGAACTTCATTTTGCCTGCATCAATCAATTCAAAGGTACAGTCTTGTAGTACTTCTGAATACATTACCAGATCTTCAAAGTTTGAATCTTTAAGACCGGTTAAAACGGCATTGGCAATTGAACCAATCCCTGCCTGTAATGGACCTAAGTTCTTCGCTAAACGGCCTTCAGCCACTTCTTTTTCAAAGAATTTAATTAAGTGATTCGCAATACCTTGAGTTTCAGCATCAGGTGGGGTCACAGTTGATGGAGAATCCGCCGTATCATTCAATACGATACCGACGATTTTCGCTGGATCGATTGGAATTGCAGTTGAGCCAATACGGTCATGTACTTTCGTTAATGGCAGTGGGGTGCGTGTTGGACGGTAAGTCGGGATATAAATATCGTGCAGACCTTCGAAGTTTTCACTGAGAGATGTATTGATTTCAACAATCACTTTTTCTGCAAAAATCGCAAAGCTCGCAGAGTTCCCTACAGAAGTGGTTGGAACAATATGACCTTCTTCGGTAATCGCAACCGCTTCAATCACCGCAACATCTGGGCGTTTCAATTGCTGGTTACGCATTTGCTCAACGGTTTCAGATAAATGCTGGTCAATAAACATCACTTCGCCGTTGTTGATGGCACGACGTAAAGTATTGTCGACCTGGAATGGCATACGACGAGCAAGTACACCTGCTTCTGTCAATTGCTTGTCTAAGTCATTGCCGAGGCTGGCACCAGTAATTAACGTGATTTTTAACGGATTTTTCTTGGCTTGTTCAACCAATGCCTGAGGAACAGCTTTTGCCTCACCTGCACGGGTAAAACCGCTCATACCTACCGTCATATCATTTTTAATAAAGCTGGCAGCCTGTTCTGCACTCATCACTTTGTCGTGTAGAGCTGCTAGGCGAATACGACTTAAAGACATCATCCATTCTCAATTTTGCTTTTCATTGGGTATGGATTTTAGCGCTAAAACATGAAAAGTGAATTGAAATAAGGCTAAGGTCTAATACAGCTGCATACGCTTTATGCACTTATGTTTCAGCCTGATTTTTAGATACGAGATAGCTGATTGAATTTAGAAGAAAAAAGATAAATGTGGGGTGAATAAATCAAGTTGTAACAAGTGTGTCGAATGGATAGAAAGTCGCCGATTTTGTGGTGATTAAATAGGCGACTTTAGTCTAAATCAACAGATTTTATGCGATTGATTCAGGATTCTGGTTTAGAAATGCCCTGTAAGAGTTTGCTTGATCTTATCAATGGCATTATTCGGTGATTCGGTTGCTGGTGCAGCCGTTGGAATAGGGAGAGAAATTACCACTTCCAAACCACCTTGTTCACGATTGCGAATATTGATCTGGCCTTGATGGATGTCGACAATACGTTTCACAATTGCCAGTCCAAGTCCGCTACCTTGAATGGTGCGCGCAGAATTACCGCGTACAAAAGGCTGCATCAGTTCTTCGACCTGATCAGGTGGAATACCTTCACCATGATCGGCGACGGTAATCAGGATATGATCATCGACATGACTGGCAGACAGTTCAATCGGTTCTGCACCATAGCGTTTGGCATTATTGATCAGATTGGCAATGAGGCGTTTCAGCGACAAACTACGGGCAGCAATGATCGGGAGTTCTTGTGCTTCAAAACGAATATCTAGTGGTTTAAATTGCACCACCAGTTCTTGCAACAGGCTATTCAGATTGGTCTCTGTGAGCTCTTCATCGGAACCATCACGCATATAGGAAATGAACTGATTCAGAATCGCGTCCATATCATCCACGTCGTAGATCAGACCTTCACGGAAAAACTCATCAGGTAGCATTTCAGCGGTTAAGCGAATACGTGTTAATGGTGTGCGTAAATCGTGCGAAATACCCGCCAGCATGATTTGACGATCACGCTCGGTTTGCTCCAGCGTATACACCATATGGTTAAAGGCCTGATTGACCTGACGGATTTCGAGCGGACCATGATTGGTATCGAGGTAGGGGGCTTTGCCTGTTTTACTATAATTATTCGCGGTATTTTGCAATCGACGTAAAGGTCGATTCATTTGGCGAACCAGAATTAAAATAATGATAGAGGAGACAATCGGGACACCAAATAGCCAGCCAGCAATCAGCTCAACACTATAGTTGGTATAGGTTTTTAAAGGTTCTCTGACCCAGTTACCATCCATTTCAGGCGTTTGAATCCAGATCCGTGGAATGGGTTTAAATTTAAAATAAACGGTAACGTCTTTAACGCCCAGCTCTTTCGCCAGTTTTTCTTCAATCTGGTTGGTAAACAGTTCTGCTAGGAATTTATCTTCAACTTTGGGAAATTCTTTGGGATCAGTTACATATTCAATGCCGATACGATTTTTTAACCATGTATCGACATCCACTTCGCTATCACGATGCAAAATACGGATATCTGGATTGTTGACCAGTTCCAGTTCAATCGCAAGATAGCGGGCATGTTGCTGCAATTCAGGAAGATAAAGCGTTCGCCAAAAGAACCACAAGGACATAAACAGGCTAAAAAACACCATGAACAAGACCAGAATGGTGGTGCGCATGGCAGCGGAACGCGGTTTAATTTTATCTAAAAAACGTTCCCATTTCGTTCGGGGCCTTTCGGAATAAGCCGCGAACTCGGTAAATTCTTGTGGATCAATTGGTTCAAGTTTCAACGTTTAATTTCCTGAACTTACTCTGCGCCATCTGGAACAAAAACGTAACCCACACCCCAGACGGTCTGGATGTAACGTGCGCGGGCAGGGTTATCTTCAATTAAACGACGTAAACGCGAAACTTGGACATCGATTGAACGCTCCATTGCACCCCATTCACGGCCACGCGCTAGATTCATCAATTTGTCGCGTGTTAACGGCTCACGAGGGTGTTGAACGAGGGCTTTCAATACCGCAAACTCACCTGTAGTTAACGTCACTACCTGACCTTCACGGGTCAAGGTACGTGTAGACAGGTCGAGTGACCAAGGGCCAAAGCTGACTACTTCAACTTGCTGACTTGGTGCACCAGGCACTTCACGCACTTGGCGACGTAGTACCGCACGGATACGGGCAAGTAACTCATTTGGGTTAAACGGTTTTGGCAGGTAATCGTCTGCACCCGCTTCAAGACCTGCAATACGGTCAGAATCACTACCGCGTGCAGTGAGCATGATAATTGGCGTGTCAATATTAGACTGACGTAAGCGACGACAAATACTTAAACCATCTTCTACCGGGAGCATAAAATCAAGCACGATTAAAGAGAATAGTTCACGTTGTAGTAAACGATCCATTTGTGTCGCATCATGAGCAGTTTTTACGACGAAACCTTTATCTTCGAGGAAACGTTGTAAAAGCGTACGCAAGCGCACATCGTCATCGACCACTAAAATGCGTTCGACCCGGTCTGTCTCATGGTGTACGGTTTCCGTCGATTCAGCAGGTACAACTAAACTCATGATTGTGCTCCTTTATCGTTTATTGTCATCGTCTTTATGCAATGCGAGTGTGAAATATCTATAGACCTTCGAGTATACGATTCATTGCACAGTTTTGGCTATGTTATAAAGCAACAAATATTGCCAATAAAATCAAGAGATAGATACCAAATATATACAGGCAAAATCATGACAATCAACCTATTTTTCAATATTTAGGCAGAAAAAACAGCTTGTTTTGGAAACATTCGGCGATTTGCATAAAAGATAAGGGGGCTGATTTTGTTAAAAACCCTGTGCATAATGACCAAATAAAGCGCTATGTTTAAAATTTATACACAGCGAAAACACAATATTCAAAAAAACAATGGTGGATTTTATAGCCATGAACTTTATAATCATTGCTTTTAGACTTAACCCTTGTGGAATCAATCACGATGACTGACTTAGTTCAGCAGTTGGCAAATGAACTTGCCGTACGTCCAAACCAAGTAGAAGCTGCTATTCGTTTAATTGATGAAGGTGCTAGCGTTCCTTTTATTGCACGTTACCGTAAAGAAGTCACGCAAGGCTTAGACGATACGCAATTACGTCAACTCGATACACGTTTAACTTATTTACGTGATTTATACGAGCGTCGTGAGAAGGTAATTCAATCTTTACAAGAACAAGATAAATTAAGCGATGATTTATTAGCACGTGTAAATGCGGCTGAAACGAAAAATGCATTAGAAGAAATTTATGCACCTTATCGTCCAAAACGCACCAGCAAATCATTTAAAGCAAAAGAAGCTGGTTTAGGGCCAATTGCTGAAAAAATTCTTGCAGATCAAATTGATCCTGCTGAAGCTTTGGCTGGTTTTAGTCATGAAGATTATCCAGATACTGAAAGTCAGCTCGATGCAATCCAGCATATCCTGATTGACGACTGGGCACAAAATATTGCCTTAATCACTGAATTAAAACAAACTTTTGCTAAAACTGCAGTATTGAAAAGTGCAGTCGCTTCTGATGAGAAAAAAGAAGTGGGCAAGAAATTCCGTGATTATTTTGAATTTTCTGAAAATCTCAATAAAGTACCTTCACATCGTTTATTGGCGATGTTACGTGGCCGTCAGGAAAATGTACTGGGCTTAAAAGTGGATGGTGAAGATGATGCACCATTGGCACGTATTGAGACAGAATATAATCTTGAGCAGCTTCAACCACAAAGCCGTCAGGATTATTTAAAGCAAACCGCTAAATTATTCTGGTTGGGTAAAATCCGTCCGCAAATTGAACATTCATTATTAACAGATAAGCGTTTAGCTGCTGAAGCTGAAGCGATGGATGTCTTTGCTGAAAACTTACGTCATTTATTACTTTCTGCACCTGCAGGTAGCCGCACGACTTTAGGTGTAGATCCTGGTATCCGTACGGGCGTGAAACTTGCTGTCGTGAGTGATGCAGGGGATGTACTGGCGCATAGCACTATTTATCCATTTGCACCAAAAGAAGATAAAGAAGGTTCGCTTGCAGAACTTGCTCGTCTATGCCGAGAGTTCCACGTGGAACTTATTGCAATTGGCAACGGAACTGCAAGTCGTGAAACCGAAGCTTTGGTTGCAGAAATGATGGCGGCCAATGCAGATTTGAAATTGACGCGTATTACCGTAAGTGAAGCGGGTGCATCAGTTTATTCTGCAAGTGAGCTGGCTTCACAAGAGCTTCCAGAACTTGATGTGTCGATTCGTGGTGCAGTTTCAATTGCACGCCGTTTGCAAGATCCATTGGCTGAACTCGTTAAAATTGATCCAAAATCAATTGGTGTAGGTCAATATCAACATGATGTGAATCAGACTGGTTTGGCAAAAACACTGGATGCAGTGGTTGAAGACTGTGTGAACGCTGTTGGTGTAGATGTGAATACGGCTTCTCCTGCAATTCTTGCTTATATTGCAGGCCTGAATAAATCGATTGCTCAGCAAATCGTGGAATACCGTAAAGAAAACGGTCGTTTTGATAACCGTCAGGCATTGAAAAAAGTACCACGTTTAGGCGAACGTACTTTTGAACAATCAGCAGGTTTCTTACGTGTTCAAAATGGTTCAGAGCCATTGGATGCATCTGCTGTTCACCCTGAAAGTTATGGCTTGGTGGAAAAAATTGTTGCGGCAAAAGCAACTACGGTAAAAGACATTATTGGCAACACTGAAATCATTCGCCAAGTGAAGGCAGATGAGTTTGTTGATGACAAATTTGGTTTACCGACTATTCAGGACGTTTTAGCTGAATTGGAAAAACCAGGCCGTGACCCACGTCCAGAGTTCCGTACTGCGAAGTTCCGTGAAGACATTACTGAGGTTGCTCAACTGACTGAAGGCATGCAGCTTGAAGGTGTGGTAACCAATGTGACCAACTTCGGTGCTTTCGTTGATGTGGGTGTACACCAAGATGGTTTAGTCCATATCTCTGAACTTGCTAATGAATTTGTATCTGATCCACATAAAGTAGTGAAACCAGGTCAAATCGTACAAGTACGTGTGATGCAGGTTGACGTGGAACGTAATCGTGTCAACTTAAGTATGCGTGCAGAAGGTTCTGCGCCAGCGAAAGCAGCGCGCCCGCAACGTGCTCCGCAAGAGCGTACTGAGCGTAAGCCACAGGGTCAACGTCCACCACGCAAAGAAGGTGACTTTAAACGCCCACAACATAACAAGCCGAAATCTGATAAACCTCAAGAGCAAAAAATTGGTGGTTTAGGTGCGTTGTTATTACAAGCTGGGATTAAAGGTTCTAAGTAAATTTATAACGCCTAAAAAAAACCTCCTTCGGGAGGTTTTTTTATTGCGGTTATGCATTGTTCAGCTTATTCACTGTAGATTGAGAGCCTGTTGAAATCTAAGATGAGGCGAATCTTAAGATCAACAAAAATAGGTTTAAATCGATAAATAAATATACAACGTTATAATGTAACCAAACTTTAAACCTCGCACTTTGTCGGACAATATCATGCAAGCCTTAAAGTAGGGAAAACACTTTCAGGCAGTAAAAATTAATTATTTTTTATTATAAATGGTTGCCTCATGACAAGTTTAACACTGAAAAATAGATTCCATTTAAATGACCTCCTCTCCGGCGTTGTCGTTTTTCTCGTGGCCTTGCCTTTATGTCTAGGTATTGCTTTAGCTTCTGGAGCGCCCATCATTTCAGGCATCATTGCTGGAATCGTTGGTGGCATTATTGTCGGACTGCTGAGTGGCTCTCACATTAGCGTTTCGGGTCCGGCAGCAGGACTGACTGCAGTCATTCTGGTACAACTGGATCAATTAGGCGGCAATTATGCCGCTTTTTTATTGTGTATCGTCTTTGCCGGGATTTTACAGATTTTATTTGGGCTCTTTAAATTGGGATTCTTTGCGAATTTTATTCCCAATAATGTGATTTTGGGATTACTGGCTGCGATTGGTGCAATTCTGATAGTGACTCAATTGCCTTATTTATTGGGTTTATCCAACTTTTCTTGGGATATGTTGTGGACCAGTACACCGAGTGCCTTGGTTCAGCATTTTGATCTGGGCGCTGCCTTAATTGGCCTGCTGAGCTTATTTCTGATTCTGGCTTGGGATAGCAGTCCATTGAAAAAACTGGCTCTACCTTCGGCCTTGATTGCCGTTGTACTGGCTGCGGGTTTAAATTTTATTTTAATTCATATTGGTTCGCCGTGGGCGGTACAAACCGATAACCTGATCCAATTGCCTAATATCTTAGAGGCGCCTCAAGAGGTGCTGGTTTTCCCTGACTTTGCTTATCTGGCCGAGCCATTGATTTACACTGGTGCGGTTACTTTGGCCATCGTGGCTTCATTAGAAACATTATTGAATCTGGAAGCCGCAGATAAACTGGATTCACAAAAAAGATCGTCTCCACCCAATCGTGAGTTGTGGGCACAAGGGGCGGGTAATATTGTGTCGGGTTTGATTGGTGGAATGCCAGTGACATCGGTGATTGTACGCAGCTCGGTCAATGCCAATACAGGGGCGCGTAGTAAATGCTCTACCATCATTCATGGGGTACTTTTGTTATTGGCGGTCTTGTTCTTTGTGCCATTGATGAACATGATTCCACTATCTGCGCTGGCCGCTATTTTGATTTTGACGGGTTTTAAACTCACTCATCCCAAATTATTCAAACAGTTATATCAAAAAGGCTGGAAGCAGTTCTTACCTTTTATTATTACGCTAGTTGCAATTTTACTGACCGATTTATTGACTGGCATCGTAATCGGTTTGCTGACCAGTAGCGGCTTCATTCTCTATGGTAATTTTAATAAAGGGGTACGGGTCTATAAAGAAAAGCATTTGCATGGCATCGTGACGCGTATTGAACTGCCTTCACAAGTGACCTTTCTAAACCGTTCTGCATTGATCTCAGCCTTGGAACATGTGCATAAACATCAACAGTTAATTATTGATGCAACCCAGTGTGATTCGATTGATCCAGATATTTATCAAGTGATTCAGGACTATCAGAATGAAACTGCCAGTAAACGTCAGATCGATCTCAAGCTCATTGGATTTAAGCAACATTATCAGGATGTCGATGAAGCAGCACTGGATATTTATATCAGTACCCGAGAACTGCAACGTAAATTAAGTCCACAAGAAGTGATCACACTGCTCAAAGAGGGAAATGAACGTTTTGTGAAAAATGAACGCCTGCAACGGGATATTTATCGTCAGATCCGAGTCACTGCGGATGAAGGACAGCATCCGATTGCAGCGGTACTGGGCTGTATGGATTCGCGTGCCCCGACCGAGATGATTTTCGACGTCGGGATTGGCGATTTATTCAGTTTAAGAATTGCTGGGAATATTGCTGGACAAAAAGTACTGGGTTCGCTTGAGTTTGCCTGTCAGGCCAAAGGTTCAAAGGTGATTCTGGTTTTGGGCCATACCGATTGTGGTGCTGTCACCAGTGCTTGCCAATTACGTTTGCAGCATAAACAGGTTGCCGATGTCCCAGAGATGCCGCATATCCAGTATGTACTGGGGCCACTGATGCATTCGGTCGACAGTGTCTATGACATCATGCAGCCACGTGATTTGAGTAAGGCCTTTATCAATCAGGTGACGGCGATGAATGTCCACTACAATATTCAATACATCATTACCCATAGTCCAGTATTGAGAGAGATGCTGGAGCGAGGTGAAATTGCAATTGTCGGGGCAATTTATGATGTTAAAACAGGACATGTCGAGTTTCTGGATAGTTGATCTTTAAAGCCAAAAAAAGCGCCTGTTCTGAGGCGCTTTTTTTATTTGCGCTGTGATAGATTTATTTTTTTGTCTCTTGAATTGGAATTTTATCGAGTGAAAAGGAGAATAAAGTCTTACGTAGTTCTGTCTTAGGCGTAGAATAGCCCGAATAAACAGCAATTTTATTCTATAAATTTCATTCAATCGCGCTAACCTGACATGATGCAAAAAATTCAAAGGAGGTCGTGATGTCGCGTAGACCTCGGGAACAAGTTGATTACTTACACCTAGAAGAACTGGGTGGTCTGGAAATGCTGAAAGCAAGTTACTATCAGCAGGAGTTTTCACGACATGTTCATGAAGGATTTTGTATTGGTGTGATTGAAGAGGGCGCACAACGCTTTTATCGTACAGGTGGCAATCATGTGGCACCACAGGGCGATATTATTCTGGTCAATGCCGATGAAGTGCATACGGGATCTTCGGCTGTAGACACGGGTTGGCGTTATCGCGCGATTTATCCGACGCCTGAAGTATTTAATGAACTTACTCGAGATCTGACTACTGTCCATGGCACTGCGCCGTGGTTTCGTGAAGCGGTCCTGCATGATGAAGGTTTGGCTCAACAATTCCGCATATTATTTGATTTACTTGAACAACCGAATAATACCTTATTAAAACAGACCTTATTCTTGTCTACGATTGCATGGCTGGTGTCCAAATACAGTCAGGTCAAACCGCATGTGACCGACTTGAGCAATGCTAAGCAACGAATCCTCAATATTAAAGAACTGATGGCAAGTATGCCTGAGCAAGAGTTTTCCTTGGCTGAGCTGGCAGAAATGGCCAATCTGAGCCAGTGGCATTTCTTGAGACAATTTAAAAAGCATGTCGGATTGTCACCGCATGCATGGTTGGTACAGGCGCGTTTGCAGAAATCCCAAAGATTGTTAAGACAAGGACTGAATTTATCTGAAGTGTCACAGCAATGTGGTTTCTCGGATCAAAGTCATTTTAGTCGTCATTTCCGTCAGACCTTTGGTATTACCCCCGGCGGTTATATTGCCTATCTCAAATAAAACAGCAATTTTATACAATTCTCCTGAATCAAAATTTGGCATAGTCATACCGTCTTTGATCAACGATTGTGATTTTGATGTTAACTGACAGCGTAACTGATGACACATCCATGACCGTAACGCGGGCATTTTTAAATGGTGTTGTCAAAATATTACCGTTGTGTTTTGCCGTGTTACCGTGGGGTTTACTTGCAGGTTCTATGGCAATTCAGGCTGGGCTAACCACCTTACAGGCGGTGGGGATGTCGGCGTTGGTCTTTGCAGGTGCAGCGCAATTAATGACTTTAGGTTTGGTGATGGCAGGAACACCTGCTTTAACGATCATCATTTCTGTCTTTTTAATCACGACCCAGCATTATCTATATGCACTCTATCTCCGTGAAGATATTTCCAGACAGCCTTTAAAGCATCGTCTCATGTTGGGCTTTTTACTGACCGATGAACTCTTTGCAGTCAGCATTAAAAAACAGCAGCACTATATTTATTACTTGCTGGGTGCAGGCAGTTGTTTTTATCTATGCTGGGTCTTGTTCAGCCTGTGCGGTGTATTGTTGGCAGCTTCGGTGCCCAATCTGGATCAATACCATTTAGACTTTTCTATTGTTGCTACCTTTATTGCCATCGTGATTCCATTTATTAAGAACCTAAATACGCTGGTCGGTGTGTTGGTATCCGTGATTCTGACCGTCGTTTTCTTGAGTCTGGGCATTAAAAGTGCAGCGATCTTGGCTGGTGTGATTGGCATGTTGACGGCAACCTGTTTACAGAATCTGCGGGAGCGTGCGGCATGAGTTGGTTTCTTCTGATTATTCTGGCAATCGTCGTATTCATGAATCGTTATATTCTGCTGGAACCGAATATTCCATTACGTTTGCCGAAATGGTTCCAACAGTCTTTACAGTATTCTGCGCCGTGTTTATTGACCGCGATTGCAACACCGATTGTGTTTATGGATGAGCATGGTGCTTTTCGTAGCACTTTACTCAATCCCTATTTTCTGGCGACGCTGCT
Organism: Acinetobacter sp. BIGb0102; assembly: GCF_003815055.1. Taxonomy (NCBI): domain Bacteria; kingdom Pseudomonadati; phylum Pseudomonadota; class Gammaproteobacteria; order Moraxellales; family Moraxellaceae; genus Acinetobacter; species Acinetobacter sp. BIGb0102. Next base: position 290,752 of record NZ_RKQE01000013.1, on the reverse strand, counting down.
CACGATTGTAATTGCCTACAAGGTGAAGCATACCTTACTGACAATTATCTTGAGTCTGGCCTGTTTTTACGGATTGGTATTTTGGTTGCATTAAACGCTTGGGCTGTTAAATAAAATGCCCAAGCGTTTCATTTCTGGAATTAGCGGGTGGTATAACCGCCATTTGCGAAAATGGTTTGGCCTGTAATCCACCAGCCATCTGTCACCAGAAAGCGAACCAGAGGTTCAATATCTTCAATTTGGGTCAGGCCTCCTAAGGCTGATGCAGACTTATGATAAGCCACGGCTTCTGGTGCTTCCTGACCATAGAAAAATGGCGTATCCATTGGGCCAGGTGCAACCGCAGTCACCGAAATGCCACGCTCGCCAAACTCTTTCGATGCAGCTCGGGTGTAGTGTTCTACTGGTGCTTTTAAGCCTTCATAAGTTGAATAAAGGCCCGTATAGGCAGCAAGTAAACTGGTCACAATGGTACAGATTTTTCCGTGCGGATTGAGATGACGACCTGCGGATTGAATAAAGAAATAAGCAATTTTATTGTTAATATCGTTCATCCTGTCAAACTCTTGTTCCGTGGTGTCCAGATATGCTTTTTTCAGGACACGCCCAACGGTATTGATGGCAATATCAACGCCACCAAATTCTGCTTTGGCTTTGACAAAGAGTGCTTCAATATTCTGGATATCGGATAAATCTGCTTGCACCAAAATTGCTTTTGCTCCGAACGCTTGCACGGCCTTTAAAGTTTCTTCTGCATCCGCTTGCGTTGCTGCGCTATTATAATGAATGAGTAAGTTTGCACCTTGTTCAGCAAATTTACGTGAAATTAAGCCACCTAAGTTTTTGGCACCGCCCGTAATCAATACGGTTTTTCCTTTTAGAGCATGCTTTGACATTGATTTATCCTCGTTTTGTTTTGTATGAAAATCATGCTAATTGAATTTTTTTGTTTGAAATAGTTGTTAGGATTGAACTGATTGTGCAACAAAGTTGAATAATAAAATGGATAAGATTGACCGCTTAAAAATCTTTTGTTTAGTGGCAGAGAAGCAATCTTTTGCACAAGCTGCATTGCAACTGGGGTTGCCACGTTCTAATGTGACCTACGCAATACAAGCGCTTGAAAAAGAATATGAAGTGCTATTGTTCTATCGCACTACGCGCAAAGTATCTTTAACGCATGAGGGGAGTCTGTTTTATGAGGAAGCGATGCGTCTGGTGACGCAATTAAAAGAGCTAAATCGGTTTAAAACTCATGTGCGTAGTGCAGAAGGCAAGATCAGTATTGGCTTACCCAAACGGTTGGCGACACAGGTATTGATTCCTCACTTACTACATTTTTATCAGCTCTATCCCAAAGTCAAAGTGTTGGTCAATGGCAGTGATGATTTTTCCAATTTGATTGAGCAGCAACTCGATTGTGTGGTGCGGGTTGGGCAGGTGCAGGATGAATATCTACTGATTCGGCCCATCACACAGACCCACATCTGGACATTAGCAGCACCGAATTATCTATCCGAATTTGGTGAACCGAAGGACTTTGAGGAACTCCAGCAGCATTACGCTGTGGACTATCATGTGGCGAAACATTATCGGGAATGGAGTGAATTGGTATTTCGGGATCAGCGAATAAAAATGCCGTATCGTTTATTGATTGAAAATACCGAAGCCTATATTCAGGCAGGCTTAGCAGGGATTGGTATTATCCAGATTCCTGAATTTGATGCTGCACCATATGTACAACAAGGACGATTACAGCGCTTATTTATCGAAGTCCCAAGTTTGCAATTGCCAGTGAATATTTTGTTGACGGACCGTCAGTATCGCCCTAAATATTTTCAGGATTTTATTGAATGGCTGGATGAATTATTAAAAAGTCAGCTTTAGGCAATCATCTCAACTTTTATCTGAATAAAGTTAAAATGTTCAGACAATAAAAAAGCATACCGAAGTATGCTTTTTATTTTGGCAAGAATTAATAAAGGCCCAACAAGAAACCAACACCTAAGGTGAAGAAGCTAAATAGCCAGATCCAGCCAAACGAGTAGCGTAAGTGACGTCCCATATCTGTACCTGCAAGACCCATCGCAAGCCATGTTGCGGGTGAGAATGGGCTGACAAATGTTCCTGCGTTATTACCAATCGCCATGGCATAAACCACTGAATCAGCGCTTACACCAGCTGTTGCAGTCACTTCCTGAACAATTGGCAAGAGGGCAAAGTAGTAAGCATCGGTGCTGGTAAATAGATCCATTGGAACACCCAATATGCCGACCAAAATATGCAGGCTACCGACCCAAGTCGTTGGTAAAATATGAATCAAATCCAGTGCGATGGACTTTAACATGCCTGATTCTGAGAGAATTCCCAAGAAAGCACCCGCCGCAAAAATGATTGCAACCATGCTTAATGCCTGAGGTGCATGACGACTAATCACCGCCATTTGTTCTCTTGGTTTCGGGAAGTTCACCAGTAAGACCAGTGATAATGCAATCATAAAGACATAGGGCGCTGAGAACAGACCAAAAGCCAGACAGATTACTGCAACAACCACCAAGCCGATGTTAAACCAGAATTTTTTAGGTTTCACTTCTTCTTGTACATCTTCAGCCATGTCAGCTGCCATGCAGTCTTGCTCAAAAGGAGTGGTTCCTAACGCTTGCGCAGCCAGAATACGTTTCTTTTCACGTAAACCCATCAACACTGCAAAGCCCATCATACCTACAACCCCGATGATCTGAACAGGAATCAGGCTACGCCAGAGTTCAGCAGCTTCAATACCCGTTACCGCAGAAGCACGGCCTAGCGGGCCACCCCATGGCACCATATTCATGATGCCCATACTGCCAGCCATCAATAAAAGCATCAGGTAAGGACTCATACCCAGTTTGCGGTAGAGCGGAAGTAAAGCGGGAATAATAATGAGAAAAGTTGCTGCGCCAGAACCATCCAGATGGACAACGGCAGCAATCAGGGTGGTCATCACCGCAACAATCACCACATTGCCGCGGGTCATGCGCACCATGTTCCGGATCATTGGATCAAAGACATGTAACTCTTTTAAAATACTGAAAAACAAAATGGCAAATAAAAACATGGTGGCCACTTTGCTGACTTTTAATAGCCCTGCTTCAAAGAAACCAGAAATCTCGCTAATAGAAAAACCAGCAATTAAAGCCCCAATAAGTGGAACAATCGACATTGCGACGATCGGGCTGGTTTTGCCAGACATGAGTAACGCGACAATCGTTACAATAATTAGAATACCTATCAGCGTAAGCATTATTTACTCCCTTAAGCCGTAACTTCTTGCCATAAAAAAAGTGTTAAAAGTACACCAAAAATAAAAAAATAAAGCGCCGTCCATTATGCATAAAATCTTAAAATAAGCTTAAATTTAAGAAGAAAAACTGCACGAAAAGATGAATAAATGAACAATTTGTTTAATTTATTGCAAAAATAGACTTTAAATGATGGGCAAAACTATCTGAAAAGTGGATAAGTTATCAGCATTTCCTTATTCGTATAATCAGGAGATATAGTCGAGTTCTTTGTGATGAAGTTAAGGATTATTTTTTTAATAACGACCTATTTTTTAGAACATCTGAATCAAAGCAAGTTAAAGATTTTGACATTATGAATTCTTTGCTTTAAAAATTAGAGTAATTACTCTAATTTGAGAAATGCAATGCAAATTGGCCGACAAATATGGATGACACGGACTTCAGGTGATTTAGCTTTAAGAGACCGTTTGGCGTTACTCAGCCATAGCTTATTTCCTGTCATTCAACAAACAATTAAAAGCTATGCCTTAGCACATCGTGACAAGGTGGATAAACAGCATGAGCTGAGTATTGAGGATCTCACATTACCTGATAGCGCAGATGTGCTACATGCCTTAGATCAAATGCAATCTTGTAGTACTGCGGCTTTACAGAATCATTGTCTTCGAACATGGTGCTATGCCAGTGCCTTTGCCAAAATACACCAACACCCATGTGATCATGAACTGTTAGCTGTCTCCTGTCTGTTACATGACTTGGGGATGACGGCACAATATGATCAGCATCATGCAGATTGTCGTTGTTTTGCTGGACAAGGTGCTTATGCTGCAAAAGACTGGTCAATTCAACAAGGTTGGGAAGAAGGACGCGCTGATCAGCTTTTTGATGTGATCAGTATGCATATGAATCCATATGTTGGACTTGAGGAAGGCGTTGAGGCTCATTTATTACAACAAGCTGCTAGTTGTGATGTGATTGGAAGCCGTGGCTTTGAGTTTTCAAAACAGTTTAGACAGCAACTGCAGCAAAAATATCCTCGTCTCGATTTTAATCGGATCATGATTGAATTTACGCAACAAGAAGCACATAAACGGCCCCAATCCCGTACTGCCATGATCGTACAGAGCGGTTTTAAACAGTTAGTGAATTTAAATCCTTACTTGGAATAAGCCAAAATAAAAAAACCACTCTTGCCTAAACAAAAGTGGTTTTTCAGTATTTCGACTCGAATTTATTTAGTGGTCATGTTCCAGATATTCTGGTTTCTTCGGTAATGCCCAACTACAGAAGAAGCAGATTGTCAGCATGATAATCACATAAATAAAGAAGATATTTTCAATGCCTGCATCTTTAAAGAGTAATGCAACCGAAGGTGCTGAACCACCAAACAAGGCATTACCCACTGCATAAGAGAAGCCAACACCTAAGGCACGAACATGTGGAGGGAACATTTCTGCTTTCACCAAACCACTGATCGAGGTGTAGAAACTGAGCAGCATCATCAAGAAAATCAGTAATAAGGTAATAATGACAGGCGAATCAACAAAGCTTCGCATACCTGTCACCATCACTGGATAGATAAAGATTGCGCTGAGTAAACTGAAAGCCAGCATGGAAGCACGACGGCCAATTCGGTCTGAAAGCATACCAAACAAAGGTTGCGCCAACATGAAGACAAACAATGCTGTTGTCATGATGAAACCAACGGTTTTGCCATCCATACCAATGTTGGTCAGGTAAGTTTTAGAATAAACAGTAACAACATAGAAAGTTAGTGAACCCGCAGAGGTATAACCCACTACCAGCAGGAAGGTTTTCCAGTGCTGTTTAAGTAAGGCAACTAAACTACCTGATTCCTCACGTTCCGCATCTTCATGCGATAAGGTTTCTTCTAAACGACTACGCGCCAGTAAAGACAAGATTGCAGCAATACCACCAATCACGAATGGGATACGCCAGCCGCCATCATTCAATTGCTGTTCAGTCATAAAGCCAAGCAAGATAACCCCGAGTAAGCTTGCGAGTAACTGACCGCCTGAGAGTGTGACGTATTGAAACGAAGCAAAGAAACCACGTTGTCCTTTTAACCCCAGCTCACTCATGTAGGTGGCTACCGCACCATATTCTCCACCGACAGAAAGACCCTGCAATAAGCGAACCATCAGGAGCAAGAAGGGTGCCCACATACCGACTTGATCATACGTTGGTAATGCCGCAAAGAGGAATGAACTCAACGCCATCAGACAGATAGAAATCACCATGGACTGTTTACGACCGCTACGGTCAGCGATACGTCCAAATAACCAGCTACCAATTGGACGCATAAAGAAGCTAGCAGCAAATACACCCCAGACATAAATCGCTTTCGTGGTTGGCTCCATATCTGGCGCAGTTAATGCATGCGTAAAATAAGCAGCAAAGACGGCATAAATATAGAAATCAAACCATTCAACCAAGTTCCCTGATGCCGCACCGACAATACCTTTGATGCGACTTCTTTTTTCTTCCTTGCTATATACCTGACTCATATACGTTCCTTTTCAACCAAGCAAGATTCTGTAACTGAATCTTTACAGAATGTTATATACCGCTAAAGAAGCATGAAAATGACACTATTTTGTATGCTTTTTATGAATACATTTTTATATGCGGAGAATATGCGTGATTTTGAGCTAAATCATTGACAGATATAGGATGTCAGAATGGTCAATGTATAGGTTTTAATCTTTTAAAAAGCAAATAATTGAGTACTACACAGGGATAATACTTTTAGCTCTCTCATTTAATTTGTGTAAATGGAATGTAAAAGAACTATTTTGGTGCATAGCATTTGCACTATTTCTTTGAAATTAATTGAATGGCTTTGTGGAGATTAAATCTTGGTCAATACATTAAAAATGGATATCCTCTAATTAGGTTATAAACAGGCCGAATCGTTAGGGCTGGTGATTAAATCAGCGAAGCTGTGGATAAGTTTTGGTTTATACACACGCTTAATCGTTCTTTTTATTGGGTGTTTTTTCATCAGTCTGTCATTTTTGCTTTTTAGCATAAAGCCACCTTTGATAATGATATTGAAAAACAATGAAAAAAACATCGCTGAGTTTGATGCTTTTGACATCGCTAACACTAATAACAGCTTGTTCCGATGGAGATAATGGACAAGATGGCTTGAATAGCTTGGTCAAACAAAGTCCATTGGCCTTAGGCAATGATGATTGCTGGAGTGGGGGAACCCGTTTTGAAAGTGGGTTAGATAAAAATCGAAATGGCCAGTTAGATGCTGATGAAGTGCAGCAAAGTTCGGTACAGTGTGGCCCCAATTTATTTGCACAAGGCAGTGTTTTGCCTTATCAGGTATTAGGTCAATATCAGGCTAATGGTACGACCATTGATAGTCCATTTTCCATTCGTCAAGGTGGCTTTGGCTCAGATGTAGCCGCACATCCAAGTAACAAAAAGCAGTTCTATGCCCTGACAGATCGTGGACCAAATGCAGATTACGATGATGGTGTACATGGGGCAGGCAAGATTTTTCCACTTCCAGATTATGTGCCTAAAATCGGCCTGTTCGAGGTACAGGACGATGCTTCAGTGAAGTTGGTGAAAACCATTTTATTGAAAGACCGTAATGGTAAAAATATTAGTGGCTTACCGAATACTGCGGCACTTGGCGGAACAGGTGAAACACCGTATGACATCAATGGCCGTGTGATTACGGTAAACCCAGACAAACCTTATGATCCTGTCAGCAATCCGATCAAGTTAGATGATTATGGTCTGGATAGTGAAGGGCTTGCCGCTTTAAAAGATGGCACATTCTGGGTCAGTGATGAATATGGTCCACACATCGTGCACTATGATGCCAATGGCAAGGAAATCGGACGGATTAATCCATTTCCGAACGATACGCGCAATGTGTTTACTTTACCGCAAGAATTTAGCTATCGCCGTGCCAACCGAGGCATGGAAGGTTTAACCATTACCCCAGATCAGAAAACTTTGGTGGGTATCATGCAGTCCACAATGGACTTGCCAACTAAAGCTGTAAATAAATCGACACTGACACGTATCGTGACCATTAATCTGGAAACAGGAAAAGTTGGACAATATCTGTATCGTCAAGAGATCGAGGCCAACTCGAACTCTGCGATTGTGGCAATCAATGAACATGAATTTTTAGTGCTTGAGCGAGATGGAGCATTCTTAAAGGATGAGCCAAATATCATGAAGCACGTTTATCGTATTGATTTACGTAATGCAACTAATCTGGAAAGCATCACCGTCCAAGGCGATATTCAGCAAGACCCGAAACTTGGTTTAACCATTGCAGGCAAAACACTGGAACAGTATGTTCTGGCGCAAGGGTGGGACAAACTTCAGGCTTTAAATATTCAGCCTGTAAGCAAAACACTGGTGCTGGATATGGCAAAACGGGTGAGCTATGCACATGACAAAATGGAAGATTTATGGCTGATTGACCAGCACCATTTAGGTGTCGTGAATGATGATGACATGGGATTATGGAAGAACAGTAAAGGTCTGGAAGCAAAATACCTCGATCAGGCACGAACACGAATTGATGCATCCACTTTATATGTCATCGATAAACTGAATCTTTTTAACCCATAACTTGCAGCCCCAAGATGCAACGCTTTGGGGCTTTTTTATCGTATTTTTGCAGGTCATAACAACATGAAACATAAACAAAAAATGCTTGGTATTTTGGTTGTCGCGATGATTTTGCCTTGTATTACCCATGCAGTGCCTAAAGTCACAAGCCGTGAATACAAATTATTATTAGATCCGAATAACTTTAATTATGGAACGGAAGCAAGTGATGTAAATCGCTATTTTACCCAAGCAAAAACGGTGATCGAAAACAAGATTAGCCGTACAGTGACAGGCACTATGGGACTGGATGCACAGCGTGAAATCCGGTTTTATGACACACAGGGAAGCTGCCCGCTGAATAGTATGGGTTATAGCCTGAGAGAGCGGATTGAAAATGGTGCCAAAGAAGTCACATTGAAATACCGCGGCTATGATCATTATATTACTGACTTTGAAGATCTGAGCAGTAGTGTGGCAGGTGCAAAAACCAAGTTTGAAGATGATATTACCCGTAAGGATAATCTTGGCTTTTTAGTGGCTGCAAGTAAGTCGACAACTGTTTCAACCACACGGACGTTGAATGACTTTGAAGATATTAATACCTTATTTACAGGTTTTAAAAATAATTATAGTTTTAGTAATACTCAGGCCTTACAGGTGGTGAGTGGTCTAACCATTTATGAACGTAAGTATGCGGGTCCGAGTATTGATTTGGGAGAGTTCGATGCGGATATTGAACTCAGCTTATGGTATACGCAGATGCCTTATAGTGGATTAAAGCCTGCTGTGGCAGAAGTTTCATTTAAGTATGCAGATGCCAATGGCAATTACACCAAAAAAGTAGTGTCGCGTGCAGCTTTAAGTTTTGCTGCTTTAAAGACACTGACACAATTTAATGCATCGAGCTCAACTGCGACAAAAACACAATTTGTCTATGATTATCAGTCAGGTTTCTGCCAATAACACATAAAAAAACCTCCCTATCAGGGAGGTCTTTTATTTGACGAGATTACCAGTGTTCACCTGGGAACAAGCGGGCATAAGCACGTTGAACCAGATTGAGTTTCTCTTGTTTGCCGACAGAAGCGGTAGAGCTCGGGAACAGGTTATAGCCAATAGACATGAGGATATTGTTGACATCTGGTGCAATCGCATAAGTAATCGAAGCAAGGCGACCTAAGTTGGTTGCGATTTTCTTCGGACGTTTTACGATGGCATAAGCAATCAGGTCAGCAGCTTCTTCTGGTGAAAGCGTTGGCACATATTTATAAATCTTGGTTGGCGCAATCATTGGTGTGCGTACCAAAGGCATATAAATAGAGGTAATTGCAATTTTATGTGAATGCACTTCAGCAGATAAACAACGGCTAAATGCATCTAAAGCCGCTTTTGATGCAACATAGGCCGAGAAGCGAGTGGCATTGGCAAGCACACCAATCGAGCTGATATTAATGATCTGACCATCTTTGCGTTGCATCATGTGCGGCAAGATGTTGAGAACCAGACGAACTGCACCGAAGTAATTTAACTGCATGGTACGTTCGAAGTCATGGAAACGATCAACCGATTCATGTACGGCACGACGGATTGAACGACCTGCATTATTTACAAGAATATCAATATGATCGACCGCAGCCAAAATTTCTTTAGAAACCGCATCAATTGATTCCATCTCGTTGAGATCACATGGAAAAACAGAGGCTTTTCCACCTTCAGCTTCGATTTCTGCTTTTACCTCATCTAACTTCTCCTTGGTGCGAGCGAGCAATAAGACGTGGGCACCTGCTTGCGCAAGATATTTTGAAACCGTTAAACCAATACCACTTGATGCACCAGTGACAATGATTGTTTTACCGTCGACTTTTTGCTGAAAAAGTTTTTTGAGTTTTGCATTCATGTAAGTATCCTACATTCATCACGAATAATGCTGTTGTGTGCAATGCTGTCCTATATCGCTTAACACTGCAATTTATTTTGGTCTAATATTAACCGATCTTTTTGGTTTGTCTAGTGTAAATATCTGAAAAATAATAGATTTTTTAGAGTAAAAACTCTAAAACAAGGTCTTGTATTAGTTGAAAAAGCAATCATATTTTTAAAGTTTTGCACAAAAAATAAGCCCCTGTTCTGGGGCTTATTGATTTCATTAAAATTAAACTTGGGCAAGGGCCTGTTCAAGATCTGCAATCAGGTCATCAACATGCTCTATCCCGATCGATAAACGGACTAAATCCTCACTGACACCCGCTGATTTTAGCTCCTCTGCATTGAGCTGGCGGTGGGTTGTGGTTGCAGGATGACAAGCCAGACTTTTGGCATCACCGATATTGACCAAACGGGTAAATAACTGCAATGCATCAATAAAGCGAGTACCGCCTTGTAAGCCATCTTGTACCCCAAAAGAGAGGATGGCAGAAGGTTTACCTTTCACATACTTTTGCGCCAAATGATGCTGTGGATGATCTTTGAGACCCGCATAATTCACCCATTTTACTTTTGGATGTTGTTTTAGATATTCAGCAACTTTTATGGCATTTTCAGTATGACGTTCCATACGCAGATTCAGCGTTTCAAGTCCTTGCAAGATCAGGAACACGCTGAGCGGACTGATTGCAGCCCCTGTATTGCGTAACGGCACCACACGGGCACGAGCGATAAAGGCTGCTTCGCCTAAGGCTTCGACATAATTGACGCCGTGATAGCTTGGATCAGGCGTATTCAAAGCCTTAAAGCGCTCAGGATATTTGCCCCAAGGGAATTTGCCACTATCGACAATTACGCCTCCGATGCTGTTGCCATGTCCGCCAATATATTTGGTTAGGGAATGAATCACGATATCTGCACCGAACTCGAAGGGCTTTAATAACGCAGGGGTGGCTACCGTATTATCAACAATCACAGGCACGCCGTATTCATGTGCAATCTTGGCAATGGCTTCAAGGTCGATAATATTGCCGAGTGGATTACCAATCGACTCAACAAAGACCAGTTTGGTTTTGTCGTCAATAATCTGGCGTAAGGCCTCTGGATTTTGATAATCGAAGAAACGCACCTCAATGCCTTGTTTTGGTAAGGTATGTGCAAATAGATTGTAGGTTCCACCATATAAGGTTGAGACCGATGCAATATTGTCACCTGCTTCGGCAATGGTTTGAATCGCGTAGGTAATAGCAGCCATGCCTGAGGCTAAAGCCAAAGCGCCAATGCCACCTTCCAGTGCTGCAATGCGTTGTTCGAGCACGGCAGTGGTTGGGTTCATAATGCGGGTATAGATATTGCCCTGAACTTTTAAGTCAAATAGATCTGCACCATGTTGTGTATTATCAAAGGCATAAGAGGTCGTTTGATAAATCGGCACAGCCACAGCTTTGGTGGTGGCTTCTGGTGAATATCCCGCATGAATGGCTAAAGTTTCATCTTTATAGGTCATGATTACATCATCTACGTGAGTTAAATAATCATCGAGTCTAGCCTATATTTTATCCAGAATGGTGCATAAATTTTGCGCTCTATAGTGTTTTTAGTGATATAGCAGGGTTGATCCGAAGCAGATGAATTTTTTATCCACTGTAAATCATTCAGGCCTGTAATGTCTTGAAAAAGAAAATCCTTTGTTGAAGCCAAACAAATGCCAACTTAACTTCAAGTCAATGGGGTTTCAGCGTATAATATGCCAGATATTTTTTCGCTTATTTGCGATGTACTGGTTTTTCAATTGAGGAGTCCTGCGTGGCCCAATATATTTATACGATGAACCGAGTGTCTAAAATGGTTCCGCCGAAGCGCGAAATCTTAAAAGACATCTCTTTATCATTTTTCCCAGGCGCAAAAATTGGTGTGCTTGGTTTGAACGGTGCAGGTAAGTCAACCCTTCTCCGTATTATGGCTGGCGTAGATAAAGATTTCTCAGGTGAAGCTCGTGCACAACCAGGAATCAAAATCGGTTACTTAGAACAAGAGCCACCACTTGATCCAACTAAAGACGTTCGTGGTAACGTTGAAGATGGTGTACGTGAAGCACTTGACGCTTTAGAACGTCTTGATCAGGTTTTTGCTGAATACGCTGAACCAGATGCTGATTTTGATGCGCTTGCGAAAGAGCAAGAAAAATTAGAATCAATCATCCATGCATGGGATGCACACAACCTCAATAACCAGCTTGAAATTGCTGCTGATGCATTGAACCTTCCAGCATGGGATGCCGATGTATCATTGCTTTCAGGTGGTGAGCGTCGTCGTGTTGCATTGTGCCGTTTATTGCTTTCTAAGCCAGACATGTTGCTTCTAGACGAACCGACGAACCATTTGGATGCTGAATCAGTATCTTGGTTAGAACGTTTCTTGAAAGATTTCCCTGGCACAATCGTTGCGATTACGCATGACCGTTATTTCTTGGATAACGTGGCTGAGTGGATTCTTGAACTTGACCGTGGACATGGTATTCCTTACCAAGGTAACTATTCTTCTTGGTTGGAACAAAAGAATGCCCGTCTAGAGCAGGAACAGAAACAAGAAGAATCTTTTGCTAAAGCATTGAAAAAAGAACTTGAATGGGTTCGTTCAAATGCCAAAGGCCAGCAAAAGAAAAACAAAGCGCGTATGGAACGTTTTGAAGAGCTTAACTCTAAAGAATTCCAACAACGTAATGAAACATCTGAAATCTACATTCCACCTGGCCCACGTTTGGGTAACAAAGTTGTGGAAGTGGAAGGTATCAGTAAATCATTCGATGGTCGCTTACTCTATGAAAACCTGACTTTCACTGTACCTCCTACAGCGATCGTGGGTATTGTTGGTCCAAACGGTGCGGGTAAAACTACTTTATTCCGTATGATGACTGGCGAACAGCAACCGGATACGGGTACTGTGACTTTAGGTGAGTCAGTTAAAGTGGCTTACGTAGGTCAGATTCGTGACACCTTGGATAACAACAAAACGGTTTGGGAAGAAGTTTCTGGCGGTTTAGATATCCTGAAAATTGGTGATTATGAAATCGCATCACGTGCTTATATCGGTCGCTTTAACTTTAAAGGTCAAGATCAGCAAAAACGTGTAGGTGAATTGTCAGGTGGTGAGCGTAACCGTTTACAACTTGCGAAGATCTTGCAGATGGGCGCAAACGTGATCTTACTGGATGAGCCATCGAACGATTTGGATATCGAAACTTTACGTGCACTTGAGGATGCAATTCTTGTATTCCCAGGTACAGTCATGGTGGTATCGCATGACCGTTGGTTCCTTGACCGTATTGCAACGCACATCTTGTCGTTTGAGAACGAACAGCCAGAATTCTACACAGGTAACTATGCAGAATACGAAGCTTACCGTCAGTCACGTTTAGGTGATGATGCATCTCAAAAACGTACAAAATACAAAAAAATTACGGGTTAATCTTCCGTGAATAAAAAACCAGCCTTCAGGCTGGTTTTTTTATATTCATTAAAAGTTGGGTAGATCGGCAGGGTATATAAAAAAGCCAATACTCGACGTTTAATTATTAAATTCACCACGTAAGTCAGACCACATCAATGATGGAACAACGGTAATCACATCGAAAGTCATTGCAAATGGATACAGCACCATGCGGGTCGCCTTTTTCACAGGATGCTTTTTGGTAATTTTATTTTCCTGTTGCAGAATAATTGGATAAGGTTGTGCCAGTGCCTTTTCAACTTTTTTAGCTTCTTGCGCCTGATAGAGTTGGCCTTTGAAGAAAATATTGATATACGGATAAGGCGCTGTCTGTTGATTGTGAATAATATTAAAATTTTGTCTAAAGCCTAGAGACTTTAATAAATCCTTTTGCGCGTCATTTAAATCTACCATACGCGTGTTATAACGAATCTGTAATACGCCATGAAAATGACTCGGATCATCCATCGTCAGTACCAGTGGGGAAGGACTGGTCAGACTCCGTTGATCTGCTGGAATCGCATGTAGTAATTTGGACAGCTCAGCGCTACCATCGGTCATTAAATAATTGAAATCCTGACCTATAAAAACAATACCTTGTTCTTGCTGATTCTGAACAGCCTGACCTAAAGCAAGGATTTGATCTTTTGCTAAAGTGATAGTCTCGGTTCGTGTGGTTTCATTGGGAAGTGCTTGTGAAAGCAATGTTGTGGCACAAGCACTCAAGTTTAAACAGGCGACAGCAATCAGGGCAGAAAATAATTTATGCATTATGGGAACTCAAATCAGAAATTCATTTTTCTAAAGAAAAAACTTTTTTAAATCAGTCTTAAATTGACCGAACATTGTTTTGTAATTTTATTACATTGGCATCGCTTGCTATAGTGCCTTTGTGCAATTTACTGTAATGGTGCGCTGTTGCAACGTTCGATCGTTTTTATGACCCTCTTGCTAAGCTTGTTCATGTTCCAAGGTTTCTGGAATGTGGCGGCAGCATTTTGCGCGCATGAAAATTCGGGCCAGTATAGTGAACTCAACCATTTTGGGCATCATGCTCCTGAAAAGAATCATGGTTCTGCGACGCATTCATCTTCTATTGTTCAGGATGATGCGAATGTCGCCTCATCTTTAAATTTGCAAGATCATCATGATCATTTACCATCTTGTTCTTATATGGTGGTGATGCAAACCCAGCAATCTTGGAATGACCCTGTTTTGCGGTCGCATGAGATCGAACACAATTATGACTGGTCTAACGCTTACCAGTCGCCGCACTTATCCGGATTAAATCCGCCTCCGATATTGACCTCGCTATAAGTGAGGTAGCCTAAAAATAACTCACTGGAAATATATCTATTTCACGGGGTTATTTGTCCTTAATCAAATGCTTGGCAGATCTTAACTTGTCTCGATAAATCGTAGCTTCTAGAGACATGCCGCATTTCTTGCAGCGGTTTGGAATCAGGCGTTTGTTGAAGATGAATTCACCCTCACTCCATTTCTCATTAACGGAAATGGAACATGAATCAACAGATTTAAATCAGGTGAATGTTATGTCTATTAAATTAAATACAGCGCTATGTTTTTTGGTTTTATTCGTTTCAGCAAGCTGGGCCAATGCAGATGGTGGTTTGATTTTTCTGGAAAAGAATCTACAGGCTCAGCAACAAGCCAAAGCCAAGCTAGAAAATCATATTGAGCATAAGCAGTGTAAACAGACGTGTAAGTAATTTATTTTAATGGGAATGGAAGCGGCTGAATAAGTTTGGTCGTTTCCTGCTTTTAAGCTGTGATCGCATTATGATTTCGCCTTAAGCTGGGATTTTGTAGTTAAATTAGAACATGTAATTTTATTACATCTGCTTTACTTGCTATAGTTCATCCGAGCAATTTTTGTCTAAAGAGTAAACTTTGCGTCGTTCTACTATTTTCATCACCGTCTTGCTGAGTTTGTTCATGTTTCAGGGTTTCTGGAATGTGGCGGCAGCTTTTTGTGCGCATGAAAAGTCGGGCGAGTACAGTTCATTCAATCATTTTGGACATCATGTCCCAGAAAAGTCTCAAGTTTCTGCTCAGCATGCTGTTGTTATCGACCAAGATGCTTCTGATTTACCGATGCCTTTAAGTTTGCAGGATCATCATGATCACTTGCCTTCCTGTTTTCATGTGGTGGTAACTGAAGCCCTGCAACAACTGGATGAACCGATTTTACGAATGCATCAGGCAGAACAAAAATATTATTGGTCTAACTCGTATCAGTCCCCACATCTCTCTGGATTAAATCCGCCCCCTGTATTGACCCCGCTATAGGTGGGGTAGCCGAAAAATAGCCCACCGCAACCTTATTATTTGCGGGGCTTTATATGTCTTTAAATCTAAATCAGCGTATCTATGCATTGCAAAAAAATGCATCAGACAATCATGCGCATTCATCCTCATTTAAATGGTCAGCGTTAGCATTTGCACTAATAGCTGCGCTTTTTAGCCAATCTGCAACAGCAGCGTCTTTGCTTGATGTCAATCATGCTTCGACCCCAGCGACACAGCGGAATGTGAATTTTGAACAAGTCTTGCAAGATGTGAAACAGCATCAGGCAGGTATTGGTGTCTGGCAAACCCAGCAAAGCATTGCCGAGGCCAATGTTAAACAAGCACGTTTATGGACAAATCCCAGTATTTCAATTCAGCAAACTGATTTTCGCTCAGGGAAAGACAAGGAACTGGAATTTGGTCTTTCACAAAAGCTTGATGTTTTTGGCGAACGTCGCGCAGCGGTGAAACTCGCTGATGTGCAAGCCTCCCAAGTTGGTCTGAATCAAGAGCTATACGATGCGCAACTCGAATTAGCTGTGAAATATTTGTGGTCACAAGTCGTGGTTCTTGAGCTAGAGCATGACGTTGTTCGGGCACAGCTAAAAACCAGTCAGGCGACTTTGGATGCGACACGTTTAAGACTTCAGGCGGGGAGTATTGCACAGGTCGATTTAGACCGTACCTTGATGGCACATATTGAAAATCAACGGTTATTTCAGCAAACCGAACTGGCGCTGGCGACAGCAAAGCGTCAACTGGCAAATCTATGGGGTAGTACGGACAATCGTTTCTCTGCTCAGGCAAGCAATGTCTGGCCGCAACAAAAAGATTTGCAAGCTTATGTGCAGAACAACTTATTTGAGCGAGCGATTCAGCTCGATATTGTGCGACAAAAAGCCAATATTGATTATTTAAAAGTTTCTAACCGACCAAATCCGACGGTCAATTTAGGCATGGTGCAAAGCAAAAGTGCGGAAACCAATTCAACGGATAACAAGTTCAGAGTCGGCATTGATATCCCATTGAATATTTTCAATCGCCAACAATATTCATTGCGCATTGCCAACGCAAAACAGGATTTGCTGGTCAAGCAGCAACAGTTTTATAAGAAACAAAACCTAAATGCCATTCAGACCTTAAGTGCAGAGTTGGCTGGCCTGAAACAACAGTTTGATCTGGTGAATCAGCGACAAATTCCATTGTCTGAAACGGTGCAGGAAAAAATGCTGCTCGGTTTCAAAGTGGGTAAATATGCCATTACCGATGTGCAGCAAGCCACCATGCAACTGCAAGAGCAACGCCTGAATAAAGTGCAGTTACTTAAAAGTGCATGGCAGAAACAGATTGAGGCAGAGAGTCTGGCACTGGGTATAGAACCTGGTGTGGTGAGTTCAAGCGATGCCTTAAATCAGATCAATCAAAACCTTTGGAAAGAGACCAGTAACCTTCCCGCTGTTGTAGGAGCAGAATAATGTCGACGAATCAATCTAAGAAACAGTGGTTTTGGGTCATCCTTGTCATGGTGGGCGGTTTGGTACTCAGTGCACTGCTATTTTTCTCTGGAAAAAATAAAACAGGAGAGGATGCAGCAGCTTCAAAGGAGCATGAGCATGCCGAAGGCGAAGAGGGGGGGCATACTGAGGGGGAAGCAGGACATGGTGATGAAAGTGAGGAAGGCAGCTTAAATCTGACACCAAAACAGATGACTGAATATGGCGTAAAACTGGCTCAGGTGGGTGTCGGAGAAGTAGGGCAGCAATATGCATATCCTGCGAAACTGGTGCCAAATACCGATCAACAAGCCCATGTTTCTGCAACTTTTGCGGGACGAGTAGAAAGTGTCAATGCTGCACTCGGCGAACAAGTAAAGAAAGGACAGGTTCTCGCGACCTTGTTTATTCCGGAACTGGTGGATCAACAAGCCAATTTAAGTATTGCTCAGGAAGCCTTAACGCTTGCCCAGCAAGATTATCAGCGTGAAAAGCAACTTTGGGAACAAGGTGTATCTGCACGTCAGGATTACCAGCGTGCTTATAATGCTTATCGCCAAGCCCAGATTCAGGTACAAGCAGCCCGTAGTCGTTTATCTGCTTTAGGCGCATCCAGTGGAAGTCAGGGACGTTATGTGTTGACCGCGCCGCTAAGTGGTGTTGTCAGCTTGAAAGATATTGTGGTGGGTGAGCAGATTACGCCAGATAAGCAATTGTTCGTGATTGACCAGCTTGATCAGCTTTGGATTGAATTTATTTTACCAAGCGTGAATAACATCAACATACAGCCAAACCAGCAGATCGAATTTAAGTCACTGCAAACCAGCAATACGTTTAAAGCACAAATTCAAACCTTAACCACAGCGGCAGATACTCAAACAGGACGTTTACAAGTACGCGCCAAAGTCCTCACGCCTGCCAAAGAACTACGACCGAACTTGATGGTTAATGTTCTTTTGGATGGTACAGAGAAGAACCCCGTCCTGCGTGTTGCCAAAGCCGCGATTCAGCAGATCGAAGGTAAAACGACTGTTTTTGTAGCCAAGCAGGAAAAAGATAAATTGCATTTCACCCCAACCCCTGTACAACTGGGCAATTACTCAAGTGATGGGCAATGGGTCGAAATTCAATCAGGCCTGACTGAAAAACAGCAATATGTCAGTCAAGGCAGTTTCCTTTTGAAATCTGAGATGGAGAAGGGAGAGGCCGAGCATGGACACTAAAGATAATTTAGGACTTCCACCTGCGGAAGGCCTATTTGACCGTATTATTCAATTTTCCATTCGCAATGCGATTTGGGTGATGCTGTTTGTGGTGGCATGGATTGGCGTCGGGATTTATAGCTATCAGAAACTTTCCATTGATGCCGTTCCTGACATTACCAATGTGCAGGTACAAATCAACAGTCAGGCAGGTGGATTTACTGCGCCCGAAGTTGAGCAACGGATTACCTATCCGATTGAAAATGCCATGTCTGGGATTCCAAATCTGGAGCAAACCCGTTCGATTTCCCGTTATGGTTTATCCCAAGTTACGGTGATTTTTAAAGACGGTACGGATATTTACTGGGCGCGTCAGTTGATCAATCAACGCTTGCAAGAGGCCAAAAGTGCCTTGCCTGACGATATTGATCCGCAAATGTCGCCGATCTCCACAGGTTTGGGCGAGATTTATCAATGGGTAGTCAAGGCCGAACCGAATGCCAAAAAGGCCGATGGTACGCCATATCAAGCGATAGATTTACGTGAAATTCAGGACTGGATTATTCGTCCTCAATTACAACGCGTCGCGGGTGTTGCCGAAATCAATAGTATTGGCGGTTATAACAAAACCTATGTAGTTTCTCCTGATCTGAAACGTTTGCAACAACTGCAAATTCCCTTAACTGATTTGCAAACGGTGTTGTCTGAAAATAACGAAAACCGTGGTGCAGGCTTTATTGAGGAAAATGGGCAGCAACTTACCGTTCGTATTCCGGGGATGTTGAAGACCGTTCAGGATATTGAAAATGTCACGGTCAGTACCAAAAATGGTTTGCCGATTCGTGTAGCCGATGTTGCAACGGTTTCGATTGGGCATGATCTTCGAACAGGTGGTGCGACCTATAACGGTGAAGAAACGGTACTCGGGATCGCGATGATGATGATGGGCGAGAACAGTAAATCTATCGCTCAAGCATTAGATCTCAAGATGCAGGAAATCAAACGTTCATTGCCTGAAGGGGTAGTGATCGAAACGGTATATAACCGTAGTCATCTGGTGGATAAAGCAATTAAGACGGTTGCCAAGAACCTGATTGAAGGCGCAATTCTGGTCATTGTGATTCTGTTTGTGTTCCTTGGCAATTTCCGAGCTGCATTGATTACTGCCTGTATTATTCCGTTGTCGATGCTGTTTACCCTAACAGGTATGGCAGAGCAGAAAATCAGTGCCAACCTGATGAGTTTGGGGGCACTGGATTTTGGGATTATTGTCGATGGTGCGGTGGTGATTGTCGAAAACTGTATTCGACGCTTGGCTGAAGCACAGCACCATAAAGGCCGATTGCTCACACGTTCTGAGCGTTTTACCGAGGTGTTCTTGGCAGCGAAGCAGGCGAGACGCCCGCTGATCTTTGGACAAATCATCATTATGGTGGTGTATTTGCCAATTTTTGCCCTCGCTGGTGTAGAGGCGAAAATGTTCCATCCAATGGCGATGACAGTCGTATTGGCATTGATTGGAGCCATTATTTTATCGGTGACCTTTGTCCCTGCGGCAGTGGCTTTATTTGTCACTGGCGAAGTGAAAGAGAAAGAAAGTCGCTGGATGGCTGCACTGAAACGTAATTATGAGGCCTTACTGGATAAAGCCTATGCTTTCCGTTATGTCGTGGTCGCTGGTGCAGTGAGCATTTTGATCCTCACGGCTGCGATAGGTTCTCGTGTAGGAAGTGAATTTGCAC
This sequence comes from Acinetobacter sp. BIGb0102, assembly GCF_003815055.1. Classification (NCBI taxonomy): domain Bacteria; kingdom Pseudomonadati; phylum Pseudomonadota; class Gammaproteobacteria; order Moraxellales; family Moraxellaceae; genus Acinetobacter; species Acinetobacter sp. BIGb0102. Next base: position 270,695 of record NZ_RKQE01000013.1, on the reverse strand, counting down.
CACAACTCAGTGAAGGTGACTTTGCTTTACAGTTAATGCGTGCGCCGAGTACAGGCATTGAGGAATCGCTCAAGATTCAGGAAAGTGTTGAGAAGCAACTCCTTGCAGAGTTCCCTGAAATTAAAGCGATCTTTGCGCGTACAGGTACTGCGGAAGTGGCAACAGATGTCATGCCGCCGAATATTTCTGATGCAGTGGTGCTGTTAAAGCCCCGTGATCAATGGCCTGATAAGTCGGAAAGCATTGATGAACTGCGCACCCGAATGTTGGCTTATGTGGAAAAAATTCCGGGGAATAACAGTGAATTTTCTCAACCGATTGAACTCCGTTTCAATGAGCTGATCTCAGGTGTGCGTAGTGATATCGGGGTGAAGGTTTTTGGCGATGATATGCAGGTATTAAACCAAGAAGCAGAGAAGGTGGCTCAAACGCTCAGAACGATTACAGGGGCGAGTGAAGTCAAAGTCGAACAAACTGATGGCTTACCGCTGCTCAATGTCGATATTGATCATGCACTTGCTGCACAATATGGCTTATCGGTCAAATCCATTCAGGATCTGGTTGCCGCAAGTATTGGTGGACAAAGTGTTGGGCAGATTTTACAGGGTGACCGTCGTTTCGATTTTGTGGTGCGTTTAGATGATGTAATGCGTACGCCACAGCAGTTAGCCATGTTGCCGATTCAGCTCCCGAATGGCGGTCTGATCAAACTACAAGATGTAGCGAAGGTTGAAAATATCTTGGGGCTGGCACAGTTGAGCCGTGAAAATGGTAAACGCCGTGTTGTGGTGACCACCAACGTTCGAGACCGTGATTTGGGTTCATTCGTGGGTGAAATGCAGCAGAAACTGGCACAGCAAAAATTACCAAGCGGTTATTGGCTCGGCTATGGCGGTCAGTTTGAAAATCTGGCTTCTGCCAAAGCCAGAATGCAAATCGTTGTGCCACTCGCATTGCTGATGATCTTCATCTTGCTAATGGCGGTCTTTAATAATTTTAAAGAGAGCTTATTGGTATTTAGTGGTGTGCCATTTGCCTTGTCTGGCGGCTTGGTTGCGCTGTGGCTACGCGATATTCCATTGTCGATGTCCGCAGGCGTAGGCTTTATTGCCTTATCAGGTGTCGCGGTACTGAACGGCTTGGTGATGCTGAGTTTTATCAAGGAGTTGAGAGAACAATTTGATATTCATTATGCCACCTGGCATGGCGCCGTATTACGCTTGCGTCCGGTATTAATGACGGCCTGTGTGGCGTCGCTGGGCTTTATTCCTATGGCGATTGCCACAGGTACGGGCGCGGAAGTACAGCGTCCATTGGCGACAGTGGTGATTGGCGGGATTATTTCATCCACCTTACTGACTTTGTTGATTTTGCCTGTGGTGTATCGCTGGATGAATGAGAAGTCCTCTGAGCATTCATCAGACATTTATAAGTGAGAGGTATTGGATTAACTTTTGAAGAATCAAAAGTAACAAAAAACCCTTGTTGGTCTGACGGCACTTCAGTGATGTCGCAGACCAACGGGCGGCATTCATGCCGCTGCCACGATCGTAAATGTAGGTTAGAGATCGGATAGAGAAAGATTTTAGGACAATTCGTTGCACTTCATTCTTCATATTCATCGATGATTTGAGATAGTGTAGAAAGAAAGTTGAACTTAAAAATTATAAGGAGTCCAACATGAGTGGACATCAAGGGCATGACCATAGTCATGCAGTTGTTACTGAAGGTAATGCCAAAAAACTTACGATTGCATTGGTGCTGACCACAACATTTTTGATTGTCGAATTTGTTGCAGGTTTAATCACTCAAAGTTTGGCTCTGCTGTCTGACGCAGCGCATATGTTTACCGATGCAGCGGCACTGGCCATTGCATTGGCAGCGATCCAGATTGCCAAACGCCCAGCAGACAATAAGCGAACCTTTGGTTATCAACGCTTTGAAATTCTGGCGGCATTATTTAATGCTTCCATGCTGTTTTTTGTGGCGATGTATATTCTTTATGAAGCCTATCAGCGTTTTACCCAACCTCCTGAAATCCAGAGTTTGGGCATGTTGATCGTGGCTTCAATCGGTCTGGTGATTAACCTGATTTCGATGAAGATTTTAATGTCGAGTGCTTCTGAAAGTCTGAATATGAAAGGTGCCTATTTAGAAGTATTGAGCGATGCTTTGGGTTCAGTCGGCGTCATTATTGGTGCGGTGATTATTTATTTCACCAACTGGTATTGGGTCGATACCATTATTGCTGTTGCGATTGGTTTCTGGGTCTTGCCAAGAACGTGGATCTTACTCAAACAGAGTATCAATATTCTGTTAGAAGGTGTACCAGAGGAAGTCGATGTCGAGAAACTACGTAATGATTTGCTGGCACTGGAAGGGGTGGAAAGTATTCACCAGTTAAAAGTCTGGGCGATTACCTCAAAGAATATTCATCTGACCGTACATTTGTTTGCACCGAATGTAGATCGTAACCAGTTGCATCGTACTGCAACCGAGATGCTATCGCATGAACATGGTATTGCCGAGGTGACACTACAAATTGAAGATGATGCAGAAATGAATTGCGAACATACGCATCAACATGCTGAGGACAATGGTCATTCACACCAGCATTAGGCTGATGTGAATCTTCATTTAGGGATAATTGACCTAAACCTAGCATAAAATATGAAACTTGGAAGAGTCATCTACAACCTGAATAGAATTTGAAATGGACGGTTTTTGCAATATTTAAATGCAAGAAGTGAACAGGTTTTGCATGAGTAGCGCAGCTGCGCAAGGTGGTTGCCCTTGTGGAGGCGCGCTCTTCATCCCGAAATACTTGCGAAGCTTTAAACGCTTCTCAGGTCGAACCGAAGGTTAATCCTAAAATAGGATGAGAACTCAACATGGCTCCGTTGTAACTATTTATTTTTTAATTTGTTAAAAATAAAAAACGACGGATTGGCTAATGATTAATTCTGCCATTCATGGTTGCAGTCACGGCATTTCCAATGCTTTTGTGCTTGCATAAAGGCTTGCATCGAAATTTTGAAATCTGGAAGATCACGCCAGAATAAAACCCCTGCAATCACACAAACTGCAAAAACCACAACCGTTGCGATTTGGAGGGTTTGTCCAGCACCATTACCGAAAATCCACATCCCAATGCTGATCAGCACCAAAAACAATAAGATAAAAATCGCAGGCACTAAAAGCACCAGACTTTTGGGCACATTCGGGCGCGGGCTGTTGGCACCCTGACTCGCAGGCATAATTTTCACGCTTTGGCATTTAGGGCAACGGTATTGCATAGAGGGTTCCTATTCTGTTTTGTCCATTTTAGCGAAATTTATGTAAAAGCAAAAATGCTGAGCGATTCAAATACATAACTTTACTTATTTGTGGCGTTGAGCCTTCGTGATGAGGATTGGGAATATTGGGCTACAGCTCGTCTAAAGCTAGTCGCAAAAGCTTCGACAGTCATGTTAATTTGCTGGATGAGTTGGCTGAATAATGCGAAAGGATACGCATGTTACCCACCAAAATTTTAAAGTTACGCTTGTCCCGAATCCAGAAGGGAGCACAGCATCTTTCTACACAAGATAAGTTGATGCTGGTGACATCGGAAAGCCCAGATCTGAGCGCCAATTTTTTATTGCGGCTTTTTAAAATATCTTTGCCCAAGCAATGGAAATTTCATCATGAAAATGATGAAGACATCCTCTATGCCTCACAGTTGATTCAGCTCATTGAAGACGAGTTTATTGAGGCTTATAGCGCTCACGCACGCAAATATGGCTGGTATGAGCAATGCTTGATGTATCAGCTTAATTTTATAATCCGACAACCAACCCAACAGCAAATCAATACTTATTTACGTCAGCTGGATCAATGTCTGGATCAGCAACCGAAAATTGGGCTATTAAACTATTTTCAGCAACATTATCCGTGCGCACCGCATGCCAATGCGCTTGCGAAGGCTTATGCAGGTGCAGGGCAATATACGCAGGCGATTGAGTATTTTGAATGGGCCGCAGCACAATCATCTCAATTTAATGAAGTGGCTTTTTATGCGTATCTTCAATGTTTACTCAAGCGTAATCAGCCCGAATATCAATCTCAGGTCAGCGATATCGAGTATGCGATTGATCTGTTGGTGCGATATCAGAAACCGATTGATCAAAAAGCATATTGCAACATCTTACAGCAGGCAGTCAGCCTATTCTTACCTGAATCCATTCTACAGACGCGGGCGACAGCAACCACTATGGTGGCTGATGTTGGGCGCAGCTTAAATGCTTTGGGAAAAACATTAAATGGCATATGGGGTGGACGGGAACATCATCTACCTTTTAGTCAGGAGGTGATCGCCAGCGCACCACAGCTTTTAACCGAGCACAGCGTGTTGGCGGGCTTGGCTCAGGCGAAGACGATGCAGAATGCTTTACAACATTCTTTGGGAAAATCGTCTCATCTTACATTTAGGCAGGACCCTTCATTACTTCAGTCCCTATGGCAACTGATGCAACAGCAGCCCACAATTCTGGAATTATTGATAGAGCCTGCTCAATATGATCAATTGATGGAAAGGCTTCAGCAGAGCACACCGCAACGCAAGCATGAAATAGGTTCTCAAAATATTCAGCTCATTCTGCAACACGGTTTGATGGCGTATTTAGGTGAAGTACGGTTGGATAAACAGCATCCAGAACGCGATGCTCTATATGCCAATCGTGATCATGTGGTGACTGAGATGACTGCTTTTGCAAATTGGTTTTATACGGAAATTTTATCCCCTTATCTTCAACAACAGAACCACCTGTTTAAACAGATCCATGCTTTATGTCTGCAATTAGATGAAACCGCATTAAGTAGTGGATTATTTGCATTACAGTTTGAGGTGCAGCAGCGAGTACAGGTTCTTGCGAGCTGGATGCAGCCCAAATTGGAAAAGGGCAATACGTTTGAGTACATGCAGGTGGCTTGGGTGGCATTGCGAGAATTACCGAATTTTGAGCTGGCATCTGCCCAACAAAAAGTGCAACAGATTGAGCTGGCATTGGAACAGTATAAGCGTATTCGTTTAAGTCAAACGCAGATACTACAACCTGTTCAAGCTGCAACGCCAATGAACCCAGATGATGACTAAATTCATGTGATCAGGAGATAAATCAGTGGCCGAAATAAATGAAACTGTGCAACAAAAATACGCAAATTGTCTTGTAGGGCATGATAATCTACAGAAAAACGTCGAATAAGTTCAGAAAGCAGATCGTTGCTCATAAGAAATGAGCCAGTAAGAAAGGGAAGAGGGAGAACATCTTGAATCGACAAGATGATAAAAAGGCGATGTTCGATATTATGCCAGCAGATACAGAGGTATCTGGTGTGAAACCATCATTATCACGTCGACTCATCAATAAGACCTTGCAACACGCACAAGATGCCGTTGAATTTGCCAGTGACACCTCACGCAATATCGCAGGTGTGGCGGATGCTGCTTTAGATGCGCTGGATCAGGTGACGCATCATACCAAGCGTGGTGTGGAAGGGATGCGCAATACAGTTCGGGATATGGTCTCAGAAACCAGTGAGGCTGCACGTCAAGTAGCTTTGGCGATGGCAAGAGCATCATTGGGCAAAAGTAGTCTTACCTTATACTTGCCAGAAATGCTGCTGAATAACCAGATTCGCAAGCGCATGGATCGCTCAGAGATTGATGATATTAAAATTGAATGCGGCAATGATCGTTTTCATATTGAACTTGATGGACATTACCATCGGTTTTTATATCGGCTTTCACTCGAATTTAATGTCTTGGAATGCCGCATCGGACAAGAAAAATATTTACGCTTACGTCAGGTCGATGAACATCTTGATTTGCAGATCCGTCATGGCGGGACGCTCACCAACTGGGCGGCACGTCGTGTGGGCAATGCCAGTTTTGAACTGATTAATTCTTTACCGATTCCTTTTCTGATTAATCATCTGATTCGTGATGTCCCAGGGATTCAAAAAGAAGGCCATCGCCTGTGGTATATCGATCTGGAGGAGGCAGGCTTTATCGATTTCATTAATAACCGTTCGTGGATGGTCGATAAACTATTAAGTCTGACAGATTTTAGTATTTTGCCGGGTTTGAATATTTTGCAAGAAAGTCGTGAACTGGTACAGCAACTGGTTGATCAGTTTGAGATCCGTGGTTTACGCGTGCAATCGGGTCGTTTGGAAGTACAGGTCGGCATTGGCACAGATTAAGAAAGCAAAAGTAGAAAAGAAAAAAGCCACTGTCAATGCAGTGGCTTTTTAGAATTTGGCGTCCCTACGGGGATTCGAACCCCGGTTACCGCCGTGAAAGGGCGATGTCCTAGGCCTCTAGACGATAGGGACTTATCGGAGGAGATTTACTTACAGAATATGAAACATATCTCTTGTAAGCCTAAATTCTCAGCAAGATGATTTATCTTTGCCTTTCCTCGAATTTAGTGGCGTCCCTACGGGGATTCGAACCCCGGTTACCGCCGTGAAAGGGCGATGTCCTAGGCCTCTAGACGATAGGGACGTTTCAGAGGTGGGCGTATATTAGGTTGAATTGGGTGGGGTGTCAAACACTTTTCTCAAGAAAAATTAAAAAAACCAAACAAGTGTTTAAAAATAAAACATATCGTGGAATAAATAATCAAAAATAAGCAGTTAAGCTAAAAAATATGAAAAATAGGGTTTTCCTTAGACATAAAAAATGCAGCCTGAGCTGCATTTTTTATGTGATCTGATTATTTGCGATTACGATAGAAAATGTAATGGCTCAAATAACATGCTGCAATAAACAGCAAACAACCAATAAAGCCTGCTTGCATCTCAGGATCGGCTGCCATACTTAGCCCTGTAATGAAACAGAAGATAAAACCCAGGATCGGAACAATCGGGTAAAGCGGCGCAGCAAATTTTAAGTCTTTTGCGGTATGTCCTGCCTTGTACCATTGGCGTCTAAAGTTAAATTGACTCCAGCAGATACTCATCCACACAATCACCATAGTGAATGCAGCAACCCCGAGTAAATTCTTGAAGATTGTCTCAGGCGCAAAGTGTTCTGATAATAAACCAGGAATTGCACCAAACATGGTGACGACCAATGCAATGATTGGCGTACCACTCTTTGACAATCGAGAGAAAACACTTGGCAGTTGGCGCTGATCTGATAAAGACCACATCATGCGTGATGCAGCATACAGACCCGAGTTGGCAGCAGAAAGAAGCGCTGTGATAATCACGAATCGGATAATGTCATCGGCATAAGGAATACCAATGTAATTAAACACAGTCACGAACGGACTGCTACTCACACCTTCACCACCTAAGCCAGCAACTTGGAAAGGAAGGAGTGCGCTGATTACAATGATAGTACCCACAAAGAAAATCAATAAACGCCAGATGGCTGCATTGATTGCTTTTGGCACATTTTCAGCAGGATCCTTGGTTTCACCCGCCGCAACACCAATTAACTCTGTACCTGAGAAGGCAAAGTTAACGATCAACATGGTGGTGAAAATTGGAATTAAACCTTGCGGGAACCAGCCATGTGCAGTCAGGTTGTGGAAGAGTGGTGCAGACTCATAACCGTTGAATGGAATAAGACCAAAAATTGCCATTAAGCCGAGAATAATAAAGGCAATAACTGTGACCACTTTGACCAAGGCGAGCCAGAATTCAGACTCGGCAAACATGCGGGTGGAGGTTAAATTTAGCCCCAAGATCGTGACGGCAAAGATAATAGTCCAGATCCACATGGAAATATGTGGAAACCATTCCTGCATCAGTAGGGCAGCAGCGGTAAATTCAGTACCTAAAGTTGCTGTCCAGGTGAGCCAGTACACCCACGAAATCATGTAACCTGTGCCTGGACCAATATATTTTTGAGCGTATGCACCAAAAGATCCAGCAACAGGCATATGTACTGCAAGTTCACCTAAACAGAGCATGACCATATAGGCAATCAGACCGCCTAGGATATAGGCAATAATTGCACCCACAGGTCCAGTTTGAGCGATAACTTCACCAGAACCTAAAAACAAGCCTGTACCAATCGCGCCACCTAAAGAAAGCATGACTAAATGGCGAGTGCTCATGGCACGCTTTAGCGTTTTTGGTTCTGAATTCGCATTTGAGTTGGAAGATTGCATACGACAATTTGTCCAAGCATAGAGAAGCGGCTATTTTATGTAAAATTCGAAAATGTGCAATCTGCTTGAGGCAAGATTGTGAGAAAAATATAATTATTAGAGTATAGAATATGGCGTCCCTACGGGGATTCGAACCCCGGTTACCGCCGTGAAAGGGCGATGTCCTAGGCCTCTAGACGATAGGGACAGATGAGGCAACACACGGATGACTTGAGCATAACTCTTGCTTTCGTTTCGTATTTCGAAACGATGGTGGAGCCAAGCAGGATCGAACTGCTGACCTCTACAATGCCATTGTAGCGCTCTACCAACTGAGCTATGACCCCAGAATGTGTGAGCGCAATATTAGGGGGAATGCGCTCACACGTCAATCATTAAACTGAATTAAGTCTCACTATTTGCATCATTTTTCGGCAATTTTAGTGATTCATTTAACTTTTCCCAAGCTTTCAGTTCTTTCTTGCTCGGTGCGCCCACAATTTCGAGTGCGTGACGTAAACGGGCAAAGGTCAAATCAGGGCCAAGTGTAACCATAGCTTGCATCACAGGCGTCGAACTGGTTGAACCGGCAATGGCGATAAAGAATGCAGGCATGAAGTCACGTAGTTTAACTTCCATCTGATTGGCAAGATCCATCAGTGTCTGGCTGACCGTGTCATTATTCCAAGTGAATTGGCTTTCTAAACGCCAGATCGCAAACTGTAGGCTTTGACGAACCTGTTCTTCCGTCAGTTTTTTGCTTTCGAACTGTTCTTTACTGATTTGTGGCATATGGTTGAAATAGAAACCTGCCCAGTTCACTGCTTCAGAGAGTAGGTTGATACGCGGCTGAATGGCAGCTGCAATATCTTCAAGTGTTTGACGGTCACTCTTCCATGCCAATAAACGGTCTAGCAGTTGTCCTGGCGTCAGGCCTTTAATCCACTGACCATTCAGCCAGTTGAGTTTTTCAACATCAAAGATTGGGCCACCAAGAGAAACACGTTGCACGTCAAAATTCTCAATCATGTCCTGTAAGGTAAAGATTTCGCGTTCATCCGGCATTGACCAGCCCATACGACCTAAATAGTTCAACAAGGCTTCTGGCAATACGCCGATGTCACGATAGTAGTTGATTGATGTTGGATTTTTACGTTTAGAGAGTTTTGATTTATCTGGATTACGCAACAATGGCATATGGCACAGTGTTGGCATGTCCCAACCAAAATATTGGTAAAGCAACTGATGCTTAGGCGCAGACGGTAACCATTCTTCACCACGTAAGACATGAGTGATTTCCATTAAATGGTCATCTACCACGTTCGCAAGGTGATACGTTGGTAAGCCATCTGTTTTTAATAGCACTTGCATGTCGACTTGTGCCCATGGAATCTCGACTTCACCACGGAGTAAATCATTGATTTTACAGATGCCTTCTTCAGGTACTTTCATACGGATGACATGAGGTTCACCCGCAGCAAGACGGCGTTGCACTTCTTCTTCTGATAATTTTAAACCGCGACCGTCATATTTTGGTGTTTCACCACGTGCCTGTTGTTCTGCACGCATTTGATCTAATTCTTCTGCTGTTGCGAAACAATAAAATGCATGGCCTTTTTCTACCAGCTCAAGCGCATATTGCTTATAAATTCCCATACGTTCTGACTGGCGGTAAGGTGCATGCGGGCCACCCACATCTGGGCCTTCAGACCAGTTCAGACCTAACCAGCGCAAAGAATCCAGAATCATTTTTTCAGATTCTGGTGTTGAGCGAAGTTGGTCCGTATCTTCAATACGTAAAATGAATTCGCCGCCATGCTGCTTAGCAAAACATAGATTAAATAATGCGATATAAGCGGTGCCTACATGTGGAAAACCTGTAGGAGAAGGGGCAATACGGGTACGGACTTTCATAAATTATCGGAGATTAAATTAAAATTGAAACTATTATAACGAAAAAGCCTAGTCACAACATGACTAGGCTTCATTTAAACATGTGAGGGGCACATATTTAAAAATTATGAGGTATGCGGCTGGAATATGGTTTGAACGAAACGTGAAAAACGCTCATGTTGACTCGCGAAAAAAGTCTGCGTTGGTGTAGTACGAATCGTATTTAACATTTTTAATTCGTCATCGGTTGAAGGCAGCATCGTTGTATTGCGTTTTTGCTGATCCAGTGCTTTGACGATTAAGCTTGAAGATGATTTATCAAGCGTTTTTATGTTATTGCTTTCTTTAATTGCTGCTGCATGTCCAGCTTGAACAGAACATAGCAAAAATAAGCTTATATATGCTGTTTTCTTCAATTTTAATGTTGGCATCGCTAACATTCCCCTCTTGAATTTGAGTCTACAAGACTAACCAAACTACTATAGTATTGCTTTAATAATACGATTTAAACATAAATCTTAATAAAAAAGTAGAACTACGTCACACTTTTTACAAAAATATTAAAATTTGACACATCCTTATCTACATTTATAGCAATATGGCTACTTTGTATACAAGCGCAATTTAGCAAGCAAATGTGTAGAAAAAGTGGAGAATGATAATTTTTCTCATTTTAAAGGACAAGTCCACATCGGCCTACTTTTAAATCAGTCAGTGGGTTTTGAACTTAGCTTAAAAACTGCAAAGTAATAAATTTATTGATATAACCGACTGATTGTAAATTATTTTTAAATAAATATAGTGGTTACAAATGGGGTGGACTGGATAAACAATAAATGAAAACAGTGATTGCAGCGGCATTGTTGGCCTTGGGTTTAAATGGGATGGCACAAGCCGCAGCGACTTTTTTAAACGTGTCTTATGATCCTACACGTGAATTTTATCAAGAATATAATCAGGCCTTTGGTCAATACTGGAAACAAAGAACAGGTCAGGAGGTTGATTTTAAACAGTCTCATGGCGGTTCAGGTAAACAAGCCCGCTCAGTTATTGATGGCTTGCAGGCCGATGTGGTGACTTTAGCACTGGCAAATGACATTGATGAAATTGCCAATGCTGGTTTAATCCGTAAAGACTGGCAAAAACAGTTTAAAGATAATTCTGCGCCTTATACTTCAACCGTGGTTTTTCTGGTACGTAAAGGCAATCCTAAAAATATTCGTGACTGGAATGATTTAACTAAAGATGGGGTAGAGATCATTACGCCAAATCCGAAAACAGGTGGTGCGCCTCGCTGGATCTATTTGTCGGCTTGGGGCTATGCCTTGAAACAGCCAGGCGGTAATGATGCCAAAGCACGGGAATTGGTGAAAAAACTTTATCAAAATGTCAAAGTTCTGGATTCAGGTGCGCGCGGTTCTCTCACGACATTTGCCGAGCGTGGCATTGGTGACGTGTTGTTGTCTTGGGAAAATGAAGCCTTATTGGCAACACAAGGTTTAGGCAAAGATAAATTTGAAATCGTTTATCCTTCAATTTCCATTCTGGCAGAGCCTTCTGTAGCTATCGTGGATAAAACGGTAGATAAGAATGGCAACCGTCAATTGGCGCGAGGGTATTTAAATTTCCTTTACTCACCTTTAGGGCAGGAGCTGGCAGCTAAACATTATTTCCGTCCACGTAATCCTCAGGTGGCGGCCAAATATGCCAAACAATTTCCAAAGATCAAATTATTCAATATAAATGACGTGTTTGGCGGCTGGGCAAAAGCGCAAAAAACGCATTTTGTAAATGGTGCGATTTTTGACCAGATTTATGCGGAAAAACCGTAAAGTTCGTCTTCATTCAGATCAACACAAAAGATTGAAAAGCAAATACCCAAGGTGTTTGCTTTTTTATTGCATGAAAAATGACAAGAAAACGGTTTTATCTATGAAAAGTTAAGAATTCTCTACAAAAAGTCGTTTGGTGCTGGCGTAAAACAAGGTGATAATGTGCAGTTACATTTTCAGCTGTTGATTCAATTCTTATGTCGCATATTTCTGTCTTACTTCATGAAACCGTTGATGGCGTATTGGCAGGTCGCGATACTGGTATTTTTGTCGATGCGACCTTTGGTCGTGGTGGACATACCAAGTTGTTACTTTCAAAACTAGACCAAAATGCACGTGTTTATGCCTTTGATAAAGATCCTCAAGCGCTTGAAGTTGCAGCACAATTAGAACAAGAAGATCCGCGTTTTAAAATTATTCATGCCAGCTTTGCAGATTTGCAGGCTGAACTTGCCCATATTGGTATTACCGAAGTCGACGGCATTATGGCTGACTTAGGGGTGTCATCACCGCAGCTTGACCAAGCCGAACGTGGTTTCAGTTTTATGCAAAATGGCCCACTGGATATGCGTATGGATAATTCGCAAGGCCCAACCGCTGCAGAATGGCTACTGGATATAGAAGAAGAAAAACTCGCAAACATTATTTACCAATATGGTGAAGAACGTTATAGCCGCCGCATTGCCAAAGCCATTAAACTGGCAGGTGAAATGACAACAACAGCTCAACTGGCAGAAGTGGTTAAAACAGCACATCCAAAATGGGAAAAGCATAAGCATCCGGCAACGCGGACTTTTCAGGCCATTCGTATTGCGATTAATAAAGAACTCGACGATATCGAGACATTCTTGCCGCAAGCGGTTGCTCTGTTAAAACCAACCGCACAATTGGCCGTGATTAGCTTTCATTCACTAGAAGACCGTTTAATCAAACAATTTATTCAAAAAGAATCGAGTTTGGCCGAAGATTCAGGCTGGGGTATGCCTCAAGCACAGGTTGATACTCGACGTTTAAAGAAAGTTTCTCGTATTCGTGCGAGTGAAGCAGAAGTAAAAGCAAATCCTCGTTCGCGTAGTGCGTGGCTACGTGTGGCTGAGCGTTTAGAGCAAAAAGGCTGAGAATGAACAACAAGAATGATGACGACGTTTTACCAAGCAGCAAAAAGGGACTGAAAAAAGTTGTTGTTTATGCTGTGCTCGTTGCATTGGTATTTACCAGTGCAATGATGGTGGTGTTTCAAGTCTTTGAATATCGTCATGATTATCGTGACTTAAGCGCTTATATGCGTGAAAGAGATGATCTGAATGCAGAGTGGGGGCGTTTGCTGATCGAGCAACAAACCTTTGGTGCGACTGCCCAGATTGGTTCTCGGGCAGTGACACAACTCCGTATGTTCTCACCACCCGCTACGCAAACTGTAGTGATTTCTTTACCTATGACTTCAAAGCAAGATAAATAAGGCATGCTGTATGGCAGATAAGAGAAGCAAACCAATACGAAAAAAACAGCAGTCGATTTCTGAAAGACCAACACTTGCTTTGGACATGTGGCGATTTTATTTGCTTTGGGGCACGGTATTGCTTTGCTTTGTCGTGTTGGTTGCACGGGCATTCTATGTTCAAGTGGTCAATAAAGACTTTTTACAGAATAAAGCCAATGCCAATATTTTGCGTACCGAACGTCTTGAGGCGATGCGTGGGGTGATCAGTGACCGCCATGGTGTGCCTTTGGCGATTAGTACCCCGATCATGAAAATCGTGATCGACCCACGAGATTATTGGGAAACCAAACAGCAGTTTGATGAAATTACTGCTGAGCTAAAAAAAGACCCGAATAACCGTAAATTAAAACGTCAATTGCCAGATAAAAACCTGAATCTGAATGAGCTGGCGGATGCTGTCGGTATAGATCGTGCCGATTTAAAGAAACAAATGCAGGCACGTCCACGTTCACGTTATTTGGTTTTACAAAAAGAAATTCCGCCACAGCAGGCTGACCTGATTATTAAACGCAACTTTCAGGGCGTATATGCCGAAAAAAGTTATAAGCGTTACTATCCTCAACCGCAACCCAATGCACAGATTATTGGTTTGACCAATAGTGAAGGGGTGGGGATTGAAGGTCTGGAAATGCAGTTGAATAAACAGCTTTCTGGTGTCGATGGTGAGCAAAAAATCATTCGTGATAAAAAAGGTAATCGCCTTAAGGTTTCTGAAGTCATTAAAGAAGTTGAGTCTGGCGAGAACATCACGCTCAGTATCGATTCGCGTTTGCAATACATCATGTATCGCGAGCTTACGGCAGCTGGTGTTGCCAACAATGCACGTTCAGCAACGGCGATTGCGGTCGATGTGAAAACGGGTGAAATTCTGGCGATGACCAGTTGGCCATCTTATAACCCGAATGACAAAAATGGTCTCAACAATAAAGATGCAATGCGTAACCGCGGTGCGATTGATATGTTTGAGCCGGGCTCGACCATGAAACCGTTCACGGTGGCAGCGGCTCTGGAAAGTGGCAAATACACACCAAATACCATCGTCAATACTTCACCGGGTTCAATGCGTTTAGGTTGGCATACGATTCGTGATACGCATAACTATGGTGCGTTGACCGTATCTGGTGTCATTATTAAATCGTCAAACGTGGGTTCAGCCAAGATCGCATTGTCTCTGCCTAAAGATACAGTACCTTCTTTCTTTAGACGCGCAGGTTTTGGTCATCGTTCAGCCGTTAAATTCCCAGGGGAAAGTGCGGGTCTACTTTATTCAGGTAGCAAGCTCAACCCATCGCAGTTGGGAACTATGGCCTACGGTTATGGTCTGAATGCGACCATTTTACAGGTGGCGCAAGGCTATGCCATGTTGGCGAATCATGGTGTGCAAATGCCATTGAGCTTGCGCAAACTGGACAAAGCACCAGAAGGCACACAAGTTCTCGAACCTAAAATTGCCGACCAAGTACTTACCATGCTTGAGCAAGTGACCATGCCGGGCGGTACTGCGAAACAGGCGGTGATTCCGGGTTATCGCGTGGGCGGTAAAACAGGGACAGCACATAAATTACGTGCAGACCGTAAAGGTTACTCGAACAGTGAATATCGTGCTCTGTTTGCGGGTGTTGCGCCAATCAGTGATCCGCGTCTGGCGATGATTGTTGTGGTCGAAAACCCGCAAGGTCGTTATTACGGTGGTCTGGTTGCTGCCCCAGTATTTGCGCGTATGATGCAGGAGTCTTTGCGTCTCCTCAACGTGCCTTTAGATAAGCCACTTGATACTTCTATAAAATCCAATCCGTAGGTAGATTATGTCGATTAGTTTTCAACAGATACATCCGATCAGCATAGATGCGGCTTGGTATAGCCAACCTTTTCAGGGCTTTTCTCTGGATAGCCGTAAGGTTGATAAGGGACAAATTTTTATTGCCTTGAGCAGTTATAGCCAACCAGAAAAAACACGCCAGTTTGCCCAGAATGCTTTAGATGCAGGTGCATTGGCGGTAATTAGTGAAACGGCTTTAGGCTTTGCCAATGAATGGGTTTGTCCTGATGTTCGCTATCACATGGGCGAATGGCAAAAGCAGTATTTGCAGGCAGTTGATCCTGTGCAGCCCTTGCGTGGTATTGCGGTGACGGGAACCAATGGCAAAACCACGATTTCTCGCCTGATCGCAGAGTTGATTAGCTCGCAAGGCAAAGGCTGTGCGGTCATGGGAACCACAGGCAACGGGATTTTACCTAACTTAACGCCATCAACGCACACCACTTTAGATGCGTTGCAGTTGCAACATGCGCTGCATGACTATGCCAAACAAGGCGCGAGTTTTGTTGCACTGGAAGCCAGTTCGCATGGTTTGGAACAAGGCCGTCTCAATGGCTGTGATCTTGAAATTGCGGTGTATAGCAATTTAAGTCGAGACCATCTGGATTATCACGGTACGCTCGAAGCCTATGCTGAAGCAAAAGCGTTGCTGTTCAAATTTATGACCTTAAAAGCTGTTGTCATTAATCTGGATGATGCACATGCACCGCTTATGTTGGATGCAGCAAAAGCCAATCCATCGCAACCTAAAATCCTCACCTATTCTTTGACTCAAACCTCTGCTGATTATCATATTGCTGATTTGCAATATCGTTTAAGTGGTGCGAGTTTTACGCTGATGAGCCCAACGGGTGCTTATACGGTACAAAGCCCATTGCTTGGGCATTTTAATGTCGAAAACTTATTGGCGAGTTTGATTGCAGCTGAATATGCAGGTTTTGCGCTGGCAGATTTGGTGCAGTTTGTGCCGCAACTGAAAGGTGCGCCGGGTCGTATGCAGGTGATTCAGGATGCTGAGCGTCTATTTGTGGTGGATTATGCACACACACCGGATGCCTTGATTCAGGTACTGACCACATTGAAACGTCATGTCACTGGACAATTGTGGGCGGTATTCGGTTGTGGCGGAGATCGTGACCGTGGCAAGCGTCCACTCATGACTCAGGCCGCGCTTGAGCATGCCAATCCAGTCATGCTGACTTCGGATAATCCGAGAACTGAAAATCCTGAACAGATTTTTGCTGACATGAAGCAGGGCATTGATTTTACTGCCCATGTGATGCATGAAATCCATGACCGCCGTGAAGCGATTAAGTTTGCTGTAGCGCAAGCCCAAGCGGGAGATATCGTGGTAATTGCGGGTAAGGGGCATGAAAATTATCAGGAAATCGATGGCGTGCGTCATTGGTTTGATGATGTGGTTGAAGTGCAATCTGCAATTGCTGCCCAGCCACATTCGGTACATTCTGCTTATCCTGTGCAATAGTGTGAAAAAAGGTAAATAAAAACGATGCATACCTCAACGACTAGTACTGTTCCATTAGAACTGTGGACAGCAGAACAATTACAACTCGCCACCCAAGGGGAGTGGCATCAGCAAAATGTTCCGCAGGGTGAAATTAAGCGTATTTTGACTGACTCACGTCACGCTGAGGCGGGCGATGCATTTCTCGCTTTAAAAGGTGAACGTTTTGATGCGCATAATTTTGTAGCACAAGTGGCGGCACAGGGTTGTCAGGTTGCCATCGTAGAGCATCCTGTTGATGCTGATATTGCACAGCTCGTCGTAAAAGATACACGTTTGGCGTTAGGGCATCTTGGAGCCTATCGCCGTCAGCAAAACCACCAGTTGAAAGTCATTGCCTTAACAGGCAGTAGTGGTAAAACCACCACCAAAGAAATGCTGGGCAGTATTTTATCCCGTTTAGCACCAACACTGATCACGCGTGGCAACCTGAATAATGACTTGGGTGTGCCAATGATGTTGCTGGAACTGCGTCAGGAACATCAATATGCCGTGATGGAGCTGGGTGCCAGTCACCAAGGTGAAATTGATTACACCTCGAATTTGGTGCAGCCACATGTGGCAGGCATTTTGAATATTGGTACAGCACACTTGGGTGAGTTTGGTGGTCGCGAGGGTATTTGCCGCGCTAAATCAGAAATCTATGCACATATTTTGCCGCAAGGCACCGCAATTGTTCCTGCACAAGATGATTATGCAGCTACTATTCGTGAAAATGCACAGGCACACCCGATTCTGAGTTTTGGTGAAGGCGGCGATATCTTTGCGACCGATATTCAACTTCATCCTCAATCGGCACAATTTAATTTGCATACGCCACAAGGTGTTCGTGCAGTGAACTTGCCATTTGCAGGGGCACATAATGTACAGAATGCCGCAGCAGCGACCGCATTTGCTTTAGCGCTTGGTATTGCGCTTGATGATATTGTGCAAGGCTTAGAGCAAGCACAAGGTGCCAAAGGTCGTCTGAACTTTATTCAGCAGCAGAATCATCTGTTTATTGATGATACCTATAATGCCAACCCGACTTCCATGCGTGCAGCAGCACAGGTGCTCTTGCAGCAGCAGGGCTTAAAAGTCATGGTGATGGGCGATATTGGTGAGCTGGGTGACAGTAGCTGGCAAGAGCATCATGATCTTGGCCGAGACTTGGCATTGTTACCATTAGATCATCTGGTTGTCGTCGGTGAATTCGCTGAAGCAGCGCAACAAGGTTCATCTCATTCAGAAAAGTTACATGCCTTTGCAACACAGGCAGAAGCATTACCGTTTTTAATTAATTTAGTCCAAACACATCAACCCCAGTCAATGAGTTTCCTGTTTAAAGGGTCTCGTTATACCCATATGGAAACGTTGATGGCTGACTTGATGGAGAAAATTTAAATGTTGTTATGGTTATTTGAACAATTGGCGGACTATAACAGTTCGTTTCAGGTTGTTCGTTATTTAACGTTGCGCTCTTTGTTGAGCTTGCTGACTGCCTTGACGATCGGACTGGTATTAGGCCCAGTCATGATTCGTAAATTACAGGCATTAAAATATGGTCAGGCGGTGAGCTCTTTTGCGCCAGAAAACCATGCCAAAAAAATGGGTACCCCAACCATGGGCGGGATCCTCATTTTACTCTCTATCGGGATCAGTACGTTATTGTGGGCTGATTTATCCAATCCATATGTCTGGATCGTACTTGGCGTGATGGTGGTATTTGGTGCGGTAGGTTGGGCCGATGACTGGATTAAAGTTCGTTATAAAGACAATGCTGGCTTGCCAGCACGCAAGAAGTTTTTCTGGACTTCGGTAGCGTCTCTAGGTGCAGGTATTGCTTTATATGTGATTGCAAAACAGCAGGATAGCGCGGTACATACAGCGAATATGCTGGACTTGCTGATTCCTTTCTTTAAGAATCTCTCGATCCCATTATCAGCGGTTCCACTAGGCTTGGCGTTTATTGTCTTTACTTATCTGGTGATTAACGGCGCATCGAATGCGGTAAATCTGACGGATGGTCTGGATGGTTTGGCGATCATGCCAATCGTAATGGTTGCAGCAGGTTTAGGTGTATTTGCTTATTTATCGGGTGATATTCGTTTCGCTGAATATTTGCATATTCCTTATGTAAAATACACCTCTGAGCTGGTAGTCATCTGTTCGGCAATGGTCGGTGCTGGTTTGGCCTTCCTCTGGTACAATGCGCACCCAGCCCAAGTCTTTATGGGCGATGTCGGTGCATTGGCACTCGGTGCGATGCTCGGTACCATTGCGGTGATGGTTCGTCAGGAAATCGTATTTGCGATTATGGGCGGTGTCTTTGTGATGGAAGCCATTTCTGTATTCTTGCAGATCGGTTCATTGCGTATGCGTAACAAGCGTGTGTTCTTGATGGCGCCTCTGCATCACCATTATGAAAAACAAGGCTGGAAAGAAACACAGGTTGTGATTCGTTTCTGGATTATCACGATTTTCCTCGTCGTGTTAGGCTTAATGACCTTAAAATTACGTTAAACCAAGATTCAAGAAAGAAGCTGGTATTGACCAGCTTTTTTTATGTTTGGAGAAAATAGATGAGTTTGTTGATGTGTCCTGTTTGTCGCCAATCATTGAATTTGGTTGAAAACTTCTGGCGTTGTGAAAAAGGGCATCACTATGATGTAGCGAAACAGGGCTATGTCAATTTACATGTGGTGCAGCATAAACATAGCAAGTCACCCGGGGATACGCCTGAGTCGGTACTGGCACGCCGTGAGTTTCTGCAAGCAGGTTTTTATCAACCTTTGCAGCAGGCTGTGGTCGAGATTCTGCAACAGCTTAAGCCTGAAGCTGTGCTGGATATTGGTTGTGGTGAAGGCTATTATACCAGTGCAATGCAGGCGCATACTCAACAGTGTGTCGGGGTAGATATCGCTAAAACTGCGGTGCAAAGAGCAGCCAAGCTGAATTCAAAAGTGACTTGGGTGGTGGGAACAGGAGCGACTTTGCCTGTTCAGGATCATTCAATTGACCTTTGCACCAGTTTGTTTAGTCCAATTCCTCAAGATGAAATCATGCGAGTGCTACAAGAGGATGGCCATCTGATTGTGGTTACGCCTGCGCCACGTCATTTATACGATTTGCGCGAAGCCTTGTTTGAGCAAGTGAACTTGCATGAGCCACAGAAGTTTGTGGAGCAGTTGGATGCACAGTTTGAGCTAAAACAGGAACGGGTGGTTGAGAGCATCATGTCACTGGATCAGCAGGCTTTAAAAAATCTGATCGCCATGACGCCGTATGCTTATAAAGCCAATCCTGAACGACGCAAATTGCTAGAGCAGTCATCACAATTCGCAGCGACCGCCTCCTTCCAGATTTATCTGTTCCAGAAAAAAAAGAAGCCATCAAATTGATGGCTTCTTTTTTGGTTACTGAATCTGGTTAATCAGATTTTCAATTCCGTCACGCTCTTTTTGAGGTGCTGGATTATTACCCATTGCTGGTGGCTGCTTTTTGGCAGGGACAATCGGACGTTCCTCAACTGAGGTTGGTGGCGTTGTTCCTGGCAGGTCAGAAAAGTCGTTTTGAGTTGAACGTGTTGGTACAGGCGGTGCTGGACGATAAAGTGGACGAGCCAGTGGTGGCGAAGCACGATATTCTTTTTTGTCTTCACTTTGCTGGATCTGTAATTTATCACGCGAAATTGGATCTTTTGCCTCTTTATCTAGACGTACCCATGCTGATGGTGTGTCTTTTAATGACTGACCCATAAAGTTGGTCCAGATTGGAAGCGCTGCAACACCACCATACTCACGACGACCTAAAGTACGCGGTTGGTCAAAGCCAACCCAAGCCACAGCAACCAACTTGCCATTAAAGCCCGCGAACCATGCATCTTTCGCATCGTTGGTTGTTCCTGTTTTACCACCCAAATCATCACGACCGATTCTCATTGCAGCACGTCCAGTACCGTGTTGAATTACATCACGTAAGATGTTGGCCATGTCATAAGCTGAACTTGATTTCAGGATGCGTTGTGCCTGACGATAGTCACCATTTGGCTTGCTTGCTTTTTGAGTATCGGCAGCAGTCATTGGTACGTCAGAGGCTGCATTTGTATCATCCAAAGTCGCATTGGTGATTTCTTTGACTTCATCTTTTTTACTTGCGTCAGCTGTTTGTTGTTTCGTATCGTTCTTTGCAGTGGCAATACAAGGAATACATGCATACTCAGGCTTTGCTTCATAAATGACTTTGCCATACGCATCTTCAATACGTGTAATAAAGTGCGGCTGGATACGGTAACCGCCATTGGCAAATGTCGCATAACCTGTTGCCATTTGAATTGGTAATACCTGCGGCGTACCTAAGGCAATGGTGTAGTTACGTGGAATCTGGTCATCTTGTAAACCAAAATCCATAAACAGTTGGCGGGTACGTTCGATCCCGACATTTTGTAATAAACGGACAGAAACCGAGTTTCGTGACAGGTAAAGGGCGCGACGTAATGGAATCATACCAAGATAGCGTCCATCCGCGTTTCTTGGTGACCATTTACCAATGGTAATCGGGCTATCGTTAACCATGCTATATGGTGTCATACCACGTTCTAAAGCCAGTGCATACACGAATGGTTTAATGGTCGAACCAGGTTGTCTCCAACCTTGTAAAGCACGGTTAAATTTAGATTGATAGAAGTTATAGCCACCTACAACCGCTTCAATTGCACCGTCATTTGGATTAATGGCAATGAGCTGGCCCTGTACTTTTGGTACTTGAGTCAAAGCCCATACCGTTTTGCCTTCATTTGGACGCAAACGCACAATATCTTTGACTTTGACAATTTGTGAAGCATTCGATGGTGCGCCACCCACGCTATTGGCGTTGCGATATGGACGTACCCAAGACATGCCTGACCAGTTCACGGTTACGGTTGAGCCATCTTGCATTAATGCTTCAAAAGAATTGTTATTCACTTTGGTGACTTGAGCAGGGTAGGTGTTCGCATAAGCCATGAACTGTTTTAAAGGTTTATCATGTGCTTCTGGACCGCGCCAGCCATGACGACGGTCATATGCTTCCAGTCCATTTTGAATCGCTTGTTCTGCATAACGCTGGCGGTTGCTATCAACGGTGGTGTAAACCTTATAACCCGAGTCAATCGCCTGTTCGCCAAAATGCTCAACTAATTCGGAACGGACCATTTCTCCGACATAGGGAAAAACGTTACTCACCGAGCGATCAACCATGTTCAGATTGATCGGCTCAGCAACCGCTTGCTGGTATTGATTCTGATTGATATAACCCAGCTGCAGCATACGTCCCAAAATCCAGTTACGACGCTCAAGTGCACGTTCTGGGTTAACCACAGGGTTATATTTGGATGGTGCTTTTGGTAAACCCGCAATCATTGCCATTTGTGCGGTGGTCAGCTCATTTAGGTTTTTGTTGTAATAGATACGAGCAGCTGCGGCGATACCGTAGGCATTTTTACCCAAGAAAATTTTATTGACATACGCCGTCAAAATTTCCTGTTTTGTTAAATTCTGTTCGATTTTTCGTGCAAGAAAAACCTCAGTCAGTTTACGTCTTAGTGTTCGGTCTGGACTTAAATAATAGTTCTTCGCAACCTGCATGGTAATGGTTGAGCCCCCAGTCTGGACATCAGAACCCGTAACAGATTCAGTCAAAGCTCGCCCTAAGCCTTTAAAACTGATGCCGTTATGCTCAAAAAATGAGGAGTCTTCTGCTGCAAGGAAACCATGAATAAAGGTCGGAGGAATCTGTTCATACTTAACAGGAATTGATAATTTCCCGCCATATTCCGCAATCAACTTATTATCTGCCGTATAGACTTGCAATGGTTTTAATAAAGGCGCTTTTTTTAATGAGCTCATATCTGGCAATGATGGCGCGAGATAGAGATACATGCCATAAAATCCCATTGGAAGTGAGACTAAGATAATAATAACGATCAAAAAAAATGGGCGAACAATACCAGAACTGGATAGCTTTTTCATAATAAGTAAGTTTTAATAAGAGCGAATGGCAAACTAATTGTGGTCAGTATATCCTTTAGACATGCGGATTGTTAGATGAGTTATTGTATCCGTATCAATTAAAGACCAAAACAAAATTAGTATGTTGAATTTTTGGGGATAAAAAAATAAATAGGAAAGTACTGTGCTCAGGTTATATCGTAAACCAAATAAGGGGTTAGTGGGTGTCGATATTAGTTCGACAACTGTTAAATTATTGGAGCTCTCTGTAAAGAACGGTAGATATTGGGTTGAAAGTTATGCGGTGATGCCATTACCTGAAAATAGTGTAGTGGAAAAAAGCATTCTGAACCCAGAGGCGGTGGGTGATGCACTTGAGAGAGTCGTCAACTTGGCGAACCCTCACACCACCAATGTTGCATTTGCAGTACCTACTTCTATGGTCATTAACAAGATTATAGAAATGGATGCTGACATGTCGGATGAAGAACGTGAAGTTCAGATCCGTATGGACGCTGAGCAATACATTCCGTTCCCGTTAGATGAAGTGAGTCTGGATTTTGAAGTTTTACCTGACCGTTTGGCCAATGCAAACCGGGTAAACGTACTGCTCGTGGCCACGCGAACAGAAAATGTAGATACGCGTGTCGAAGTGCTTGAACTGGCTGGCCTCACCGCAAAAATCGCAGAAGTTGAAAGTTACGCAATGGAGCGTGCTTTTAGTGTCTTTGCCGATACCTTGCCAATGGGTGCCAATACGGTCGGTATTCTGGATATTGGTCACACTATGACCACGCTTTCTGTGATGCAGAAAGGCAAAATTATCTATACCCGTGAGCAAGTGTTTGGCGGTCGTCAACTGACTCAAGATGTACAAAGTCGCTATGGATTGTCTTTTGAGGAAGCGGGTCGTGCCAAAAAAGAAAGAACACTGCCAGACGATTATGATACCGAGGTGCTTGAGCCTTTCCTTGATGCAGTCGTTCAGCAAGCTGCACGTTCACTCCAGTTCTTCTTTTCATCTTCTCAGTTCAATGAGATTGATCATATTTTACTTGCTGGCGGGAATGCCAATATTCCTGGTCTGGCGAAATTATTACAACAAAAGCTCGGTTACCGGGTGACCATTGCCAATCCATTTTTACAAATGGGTTTTTCTCCCCAAATTGATATTAAAAAAATTGAAAATGATGCTTCCTCTTTAATGGTGGCATGTGGTTTGGCAATGAGGAGTTTTGATTAATGGCAAAGATTAACTTACTCCCTTGGCGTGATGAGCTAAGAGAACAAAGAAAGAAACAGTTTGTCGCTTTTTGTGTTGGGGTTGCTGCATTAGGGGTTGCATCGGTCTTTTCAGGATGGATGTATTTTGATCATAAACTGAGTGATCAGGAACAGGCCAATCAGCTGATTGTGAGTACCAATCAGAATTTGGATACACAACTGAAAGCTCTGGATGGTTTGCAAGAACGCCGTAATGCCATTATTGAGCGCATGAAGCTGATTCAGGGTTTACAAGGGCAACGTCCAGTTGTGGTACGTCTGGTGGATGAACTGGTTCGCGTCACACCACCAACCATGTACTTGACCAAGTTTACCCGTACAGGTGATAAATTCACCATCGAAGGTAAAGCAGAAAGTCCGAATACCGTGGCTGAACTGTTGCGTAATCTTGAGGCTTCGCCGTGGTATCGCAATGCCTTTATGAATTCATTCCTTGCAGTGGACGAAAACAAAAATAAAGATAAAACAGCAAGTTCGCTGGTTCCTCGGGTTGAGGAAAATTATGGAAGTTTTATTGTCACTGTAGATTTGGGTGAGATTGGTACAACTGTTGAGGCTGCACCAACAACAGAACAGGCCGCATCAGGGACAGTAGCAGTGGGGACCGCGAAATGAACCAAGATGAATTGAATCAAGACACCGTTGCTGTCAAGAAAAAGAAAATGACGGTCGAGCAGTTCTTCCAGCAATTTAATACGCTGGACATGAACAATTACGGCAGTTGGCCTTTATCCGTCAAAATCACGTGCTGGATCTTCGTATTTTTAGCTGTGATTGCGCTGGGTTATTTTGTGGTGATTAAATCTCAGCTCGAAGCGATTGAGAACGCTCAGGCGCAGGAACAAAGCTTACTGAATGAATTTAGAGAAAAAGATTCCAAACTGCGTAACTTGCAACAATATCAAGCGCAGTTGCAAGAAATGGAAGCGAATTTTAATCAACAATTAGAACAGCTACCAAAAGAAACAGAGATTCCGAGTCTGGTTGAAGACATCAACTTGACGGGTGTCAATTCTGGCCTGAAATTTAAAAATATCCGTCTGGAAAATGAAGTCAAACAAGAGTTCTTTATTGAGCAGCCAATCAGTATCGATGCGACAGGTGACTACCATGCGTTTGGTGCTTTCGTGACAGGTATTGCGGCCTTGCCTCGTATTGTGACTTTGCATGACTTTACGGTTGAAGCAAAAGAAGATACCCAGAAAAAATCTGATATTCCTGTGGTGAATTATACTGTGAAAGCCAAGACCTACCGTTATGTAGGCGCGGATGATCAGGCCAATGCCGCTGCGGCAGCGACAAATAATCCACCTGCTGCAGGAGGAAAGTAAGCCATGAATAATTATAAATTACTACTTAGCTTGTTGCTTGGATTGGGGTTGGTTGGATGTGATTCGCGTATTGATGCAGTCAACCAGAAGATGGCTGAAATCCGAAATCAGCCACCTTTACCGATTGAGCCTGCACCTGTATTTACACCTGTACCGTTATTTAACTATTCGGCGCATCAGCTGAAAAGCCCATTTATGCCAAGTTCTTTAGCTGCCGAGTTAAAGATTATGGCAGGCAAACGTGTCTATCCGAACTTTAATCGTCAGCCACAACCGCTAGAGAGCTATGCGCTGGAATCATTAAATATGAAGGGTAGTATGCGTGGCAGAAGTAGCGATACGATTGCTCTGATTCAAACACCTGATGGGCAAATCGAGCGCGTACAAGTGGGTAGTTATTTGGGGATGAATCAGGGGCGCATCATTAAAATTAGCCCGACTCAGATAGATTTGGTGGAAATCGTACCTGATGGACGAGAAGGTTACGTAGAAAGACCTCGAACACTCGTTCTCATTGGACCAGCACCATAAGATTAAGGGAATAACAATGAAAAAACAGTTTAAAGATTCTTTATTTGGGGAAGCGAAGACCATGAATCATGCATTCCGTCAATTTTCTATGGCTGCGATTACGCTTGCGGTGATGCAGGTTGCATCAGCACAAGTCAGCATGACCAATATTGTACCCATGAATTTGGCTGAACAAGGTACAGAAATCCGCGTCATGTTTAATGGTTTGCCACCGCAACCACAAGCTTATCAGCTTGAACAGCCTGCTCGCTTGATTCTGGATTTTGATAAAGCACAACAAACCTTAAAACAAACTTCTATTCCAGTTTCAACCAATGAAGCAAGTTCTGTTGAAGTTGCGGCAGACGACCAGCGTTCTCGTGTGATTGTGAATTTGAAAGATGCTGGTGCATTTACGACACGTGTGGAAGGCAATACTTTTGTACTGAAAATTAATTCAGCCAAGCCCGCGGCAATGGCAGCTCCTGTCGCTGCTGTGCGTCAGGCGCAACAAGGTATTTCCAATATTGGTTTCCAGCGTGGCAATCAAGGCGAAGGGCTGGTGGTTATTGATTTATTAGGGAATAACACACCAGTAGATGTGCAACAACAAGGCAGTAAGATTGTTGTGCGTACCATGGGAAATAAAATCCCGACGCATTTGGCTCGTCGTTTAAATACCAATGACTTCGCAACGCCTGTTGCAAGTATCGATGCCTATAACGACAAAGGAAATGGTGTCATTACCATTCAGTCTGCGGGTAGCTATGAATATATGGCTTATCAGGCAGAAAATAAACTGACCATCAGCTTAAAGCGTCCTGAAGATAAATCACCGACCAAGGCCAAGACCCAAACCTATACTGGGAATAAAATTTCTTTAGACTTCCAGGATATTGAAGTACGCCGTGTATTGCAGTTACTTGCAGACTTTACCGGTATCAATATGGTGGCCGCAGATACGGTGCAAGGTAATATCACCCTACGTCTTAAAGATGTGCCGTGGGATCAGGCTTTGGATATTGTCTTGAAAACCAAGAATCTGGACAAGCGTCGTAATGGTAATGTGATCTGGATTGCACCTGTTTCAGAACTGATTAAGGCCGAGGAAGAAGAAGCTAAAGCGCAGGCACAAAGCGTGAAACTGGCGCCTCTGCAAACTGAATATATTACTTTAAGTTACGCAAAAGCAGCGGATATTGAAAAGCTGATTACCCAAGGGAAGAATGCAAACACCAATAATGGTAATTCTTCAAACTCAATCAGCAATGACAATTTAGCGGGTGGTTTGTTAAGTCCTCGCGGAACTATTTCGATTGACCCGCGTACCAATACCTTAATCGTGAATGATACTTCTCAGAAAATTGACCAAATCCGTAAGATGGTTGACCTGCTGGATGTATCGGTTAAACAGGTCATGATTGAAGCGCGTATTGTCAGTGCCAGTACCGATTTCACCAAAGAGATGGGTGTGAAATGGGGAATCTTGTCTCAGGGGATTACCAAAAATAATGACCTGTTAGTGGGTGGTAGTGATCAGACATTGTGGGATTTAAGAAAGCCTGAGAAAGATAGCGATACAGGCGGCTGGAAATATGAAATTGAACGTCCAGATAACCTGAATGTCGACTTGGGTGCAGTTACACCTGGGGCAAGCCGTATTGCTTTTGGTTTAATTAGCCTGTCAGACTTTATGCTGGATTTAGAACTTTCAGCGGTACAAGCCGATGGCTATGGCGAAGTGATTTCGACACCGAAAGTCATGACTGCCGACAAGCAAGCTGCAAAAATTGAATCAGGTAAGAAAATTCCTTATACCTCATCAACCGGTGGTGGTGCGAACGCCGTGCCTAAAACAGAGTTTATTGATGCGACCTTAAGTCTGGATGTGACACCAAGCATTACTCCTGACGGTAAGGTCATGATGAAGCTGAACATTACCAAAGACTCGCAAAGTACGCCGACACCAACAGGACAGCTCACCATTAATAAAAACCAGATTGATACCAATGTATTGGTCGATAATGGTGAAACCGTAGTGCTTGGTGGTATTTTTGAGCAAGAAAATATCAGTTCTCAAGTGAAAGTACCATTCTTGGGTGACTTACCTTATGTCGGCCGCTTATTCCGCCGTGACCTGAAAACAGACAATAAACGTGAGCTACTTATTTTTATTACGCCGAGAATTGTTAATGACACTTTAACCAGAAATCATTAATATATTTTCAATAATCGCAATTCATATAGGTGGCGCGTTGCCAAGCAAAGCGTTTGAAACCCTACCAAATATTTATTTGGTAGGGCCAATGGGGGCAGGAAAAACAACAGTTGGCCGGCATTTAGCAGAATTGCTAGGCCGTGATTTTATTGATAGCGATCATGAAATCGAACGTAAAACAGGTGCCACAATTCCATGGATTTTTGAAAAAGAAGGGGAAGTCGGATTTCGGTTACGCGAAACCAATGTATTGAATGACTTAACCTCTCGTCCATTGTTGGTATTGGCTACAGGCGGTGGCGCAGTCACCCAAGTGAAAAACCGAGAATTTCTGAAACAGCGTGGAATCGTTGTTTATCTTTATACTCCTGTAGAGCTACAACTACAGCGAACCTATCGCGATAAAAATCGCCCTTTATTACAAGTCGAAAATCCAGAGCAAAAACTACGTGACTTATTGGCACTACGCGATCCTTTATATCGCGAGGTTGCACACTATGTCATTGAAACAAATCAAGGTGCCGCACGGGATTTAGCACAACGTATCTTGCACGTCATTTTATCTAAACAAGTTAAGTAATCGCTGGTTGGTTGTCATTATGCAAACGTTACATGTTGAGTTGGGTGATCGTCGTTATCCAATATTTATTGGTAGTCATTTAGATCCAAAAGAATTGCTTGAGCCTTATTTACATGGTCGACAAGTCATGCTGGTGTCTAACTCAACGGTTGCGCCTTTATATTTACAACATTATATGGATGCATTGACCCAGCTTGATAAACAAGTCGCTCAATGCATTTTGCCAGATGGTGAGAAATATAAAGACCTTCAGCATTTGAATCTTATTTTCGATGCTTTGCTTGAAGCAGGTTTTAATCGTGATTGTACCGTACTGGCTTTGGGTGGTGGTGTCATTGGCGATATGGCAGGTTTTGCCTCAGCCTGTTTCCAGCGTGGCGTCTATTTTGTTCAGGTACCGACCACCTTGTTGTCACAGGTTGACTCAAGCGTAGGTGGCAAAACGGGTATTAACCATCCGTTGGGCAAGAATATGCTGGGTGCTTTCCAGCAGCCACAAGTGGTGCTGGCGGATATGGCTCAGCTAGAGACTTTGCCAGATCGCGAACTGTCTGCGGGCCTGTCAGAAGTGATTAAATATGCCTTATTGGGTGATGTTGATTTTCTGGTCTGGTTAGAACAGAACATGGATGCTTTGGTTGCACGTGATGCAAACTTATTGGCAGAAGCGGTGTATCGCTCATGTGCACATAAAGCCCGTATTGTGGCAAACGATGAAAAAGAGCAGGGCGAGCGCGCCTTACTCAATCTTGGGCATACTTTTGGACACGCGATTGAATCTTATCTGGGTTACGGCACATGGTTGCATGGTGAAGCGGTAGCTACGGGTATGGTGATGGCAGCAGATTTGTCTCATCGTTTAGGTTGGATTTCAGCCGAAGATGTACAACGTACAAAAAATATCATTCAACGCGCCAATTTACCGATATCATGTCCAAAAATTCCATTAGATGAATTCTTGGCTTATATGTCGCATGATAAAAAAGTCTTAAATGGGCAGTTACGTCTGGTTTTATTGAAAACATTAGGTCAGGCGGTGATTACCAAAGACTTTGATGTTGAGTTAATGAAACAATCTATTCTTGCAAATCAATCTGTATAATTAATTATTTGGGTAAAGCATGGCTGTGTCACGATCAATTTGGCAAAATATTCAACAATATAGCTGGCTCGTTTTTGCGTTGGCTTGTTTAATTGCTGCATTGATATTCTGGGGCGTTACGGATACTAAAGCACTGGTCAAAGAGCAACAGCCGACTGAAACGGAAACACAGGTTCAGATTCAACCTGAAAAGGTGGCAGCGACTGCACATCTGGGTGCACTCTCAGATGAGGTGAAGCCCTTAGATACCACGACACGTGTTGTTGTCTCTAATGATCATGCACCTGAGTTTCGTGGAACCAAATATGTTAAGGATAATCAACGTCAGTGGACGATGGAAATTTTCCGTAGTTCAGATGAAGCAATTATTAAAAATTTCCTGTTAAATCGAGCTGATCGCAAGAAGTTTGTTTATTTCCGTCTGAGTGGTGAAGATCAGGTTGAGCAATATGTGCTTACTTATGGTGCTTTTTCAAATGCAGAAGAAGCCACCCGTCAATTTGCCCAGCTCAATCTGGCACTTCCTGAGTCGATAAAGCCGAAAGCACAACAGCTGACAACATATGCTGAATTTGTGAATGATTTGGGCTCTGATGAAATGAAATCGGCGACCAATCAGCTTTATGCAGTACAGTTAAGACCTGCTGCACTGCCTAGAGTAGATGAAACCTTGTTAATGAATCGAGCACCAGCAACGAGCAATCGGGCGGCAGATACATCAACAACCGTTAAAACGACTGTGACTCAACGTGATGCACAAGGTAATGTCGTTAACGTTAAACAAAGCCAATCGGCCCCTCCAGCACCGACAAATGCTGAAAAAATAAAAGAAAATTCAGATTCTTCTAAACGAGAAGTAAGCGACCCATTTAATTGATGTTGCACTAAAATTGTGCAGAAGTGATTCTTTTTATAGCAACATGATTTTTTTTGGTGCGTTTTATAACTAGGGGCAAGTTCTTTGCCCCTTATAATTTAAAGTTATTTTAATTTTTTTAATGATTTAGTAAATCCTATTTTACATGGCATGTTTTTTGCATTCTTGTGGTGCTAATTTGTCTGCTCATTGCGCCTTTTGGTACTAAATGATTCATTAGTTTCGTGAAATGGAAAGTTTTTGTGCTTTACAAACTTTTTTGAGGGTGTAATAACTGAAAACACTTTAGATGGCGAAATGCACTGCGTCTTTAAAAAGAAAGGCGTATATTGCAAATCCGCCAGTAAAAATGTTTTCGCGAAGCATTGAACTTTAAATGAGTTGATCGGCAATATCGCAGAAAATGAATTGAATGTTTGTTGCTCGAAAGAGCCATGTTGAAAGAAGGGTACGCTATGCACATGCCATCGCCTAATACTGTAGCTCCCGCTCAAGGTTTATATCAGCCTGACGAGTTTAAGGATAACTGTGGTTTTGGTCTGATTGCCCACATGAAGGGTGAATCAAGCCATCATCTGGTCGAAACTGCGATTCACAGTTTAAGTTGCATGACGCACCGTGGTGGTATTGCCGCGGATGGTAAAACAGGAGATGGGTGCGGATTGTTATTGGCGATGCCGAAACAATTTTTCCGTGACGAAGCTCAGAAACTGGGAACCAACCTGACTGAGATTTTTGCTGCTGGTACGGTATTTTTAAATATTGATCCTGCTTTAGCGCAAAATGCGAAAAACATTTTAAATAAGGAAATCGAAGCTGCGGGCCTGACCGTTGCAGCATGGCGTGTCATTCCAACCAATAACGATGCCTTAGGTGAGATTGCACTTCAATCTTTACCTGCATTTGAACAGATTCTCGTGAACTGCCCAATGGGCTTAACCGAAGTTGAGTTTAACCGTAAGCTCTTCTTGGCTCGTCGTCGTGCAGAACAAAAATTACAAAATGATCCATTATTCTATGTGACTACATTAGCGACTACAGTGATCAGCTATAAAGGTCTCATGATGCCAGCAGCGATTGCTGACTTCTATACTGACTTGGCTGACGAGCGCTTAAAATCACATATCGTGGTGTTCCACCAACGTTTCTCGACCAATACCTTGCCACGTTGGCCATTGGCACAACCGTTCCGTTACCTTGCACATAATGGTGAGATTAATACCATTACAGCGAACCGTAACTGGGCATTGGCACGTACACCAAAATTTGAAAATGCATTACTTCCAGGTCTGACTGAGTTAAATCCGATCGTAAACCGTACAGGTTCGGATTCATCAAGCCTGGATAACATGCTTGAAATTCTTGTTGGTGGTGGCATGGATCTGTTCCGTGCACTCCGTATGCTCGTTCCACCAGCATGGCAAAACGTTGAAACTCTGGATGCTGACTTACGTGCCTTCTATGAATTCAACTCGAAACATATGGAAGCATGGGATGGCCCAGCAGGTCTAGTGATTCAGGATGGTCGTCATGCGATCTGTATGCTTGACCGTAATGGTTTACGTCCAGCACGTTGGGTAATCACAAAAAATGATTACATCACACTTGCTTCTGAAATTGGCGTGTGGGGTTATGAGCCAGAAGATGTCGTATCTAAAGGCCGTGTTGGCCCTGGTCAAATCCTTGTAGTCGATACTTTAACTGGCAAAGTGCTTGATACTAAAGATGTCAGCAATCACCTGAAAAACATGCGTCCATACCGTGAATGGTTGCGTGATCATGCGATTCGCTTACAGGCAAATCCACAGCTTGAAGAGCAACTGGTGGATCAAGGCCTAACAGGGGATAAGTTAAAAGCAGCGCAAAAAATGTTCATGGTAACATTTGAAGAGCGCGATCAACTGTTACGTCCAATCGCAGAAAGCGGTCAGGAAGCTGTCGGTTCAATGGGCGATGATACCCCAATGGCGGTATTGTCTCGTCAAGTACGCCATGTTTCTGACTATTTCCGTCAGCAGTTTGCTCAGGTCACTAACCCGCCAATCGATCCATTACGTGAATCGATCGTAATGTCACTGGAAACCTGTTTAGGCCGTGAACAGAACGTGTTCGAGCAAGGCCCAGAGCATGCCGACCGTATCATCATTTCAAGTCCTGTATTGTCTAATTCAAAAATGCAGCAGCTTCGCGATGTTGAAAAAGAGCGCGAAGGCTATGGCGTGGTTGATATTGATCTGAACTATGCTGAAACTGAAGGTTTACAAGCAGCGATTGCACGTATCTGTGAAGAATCAGCACAGGCGGTACGTGATGGCAAAACGCTGATTGTATTAACAGATAAAAACTTCCGTGAAGGCTTCTTGCCTGCAAACTCTGCATTGGCAACAGGTGCAGTACACCATCATTTGATTAAAACAGGTTTGCGTACTGATGCGAACATTTTAGTTGAAACAGGTTTTGCACGTGATCCACATCAGTTTGCGGTATTACTTGGCTTTGGTGCGACTGCCGTATATCCATATTTGGCTTATGATGTCATCAATGATCTGGTTGCGAAAGGCGAATTATTGGGTGACCCAATCCATTCACAAGCAAACTTCCGTAAAGGGATTGAGAAAGGTTTACTCAAAGTTCTTTCTAAAATGGGTATCTCGACGGTTGCCTCTTACCGTGGCGGTCAGTTATTTGAAGCAGTCGGTTTATCTTCTGAAGTGGTTGATAAATGTTTCCTTGGTGTACCAAGCCGTATTCAAGGTGCGACTTTTGCTGACCTTGAAAATGACCAGAAGAAATTGGCGACGACTGCTTGGCAGAACCGTAAGCCGATTGATCAAGGTGGTTTGCTTAAATTCGTATTTGGTAAAGAGTACCATGCGTTTAACCCAGACGTGATCAATGCCTTGCATAAAGCTGTACGTTCAGGTCAATATGTTGACTTTAAAGAATATGCAGAACTGGTTAATAACCGTCCAGTGGCAACGATTCGTGACTTATTCAAGTTAAAAACCACGGACGGAATTGCGATTGATCAGGTTGAAACGATTGAAGAAATTCTGCCACGTTTTGACTCTGCGGGTATGTCTTTAGGTGCATTATCACCAGAAGCACATGAAGCGATTGCGATTGCCATGAACACGATTGGTGGTCGTTCGAACTCGGGTGAGGGCGGTGAAGATCCTGCTCGTTATGGCACCATTCGTAACTCGAAAATCAAACAGATTGCTTCTGGTCGTTTTGGTGTAACGCCAGCTTACCTAACGTCTGCTGAAGTATTGCAGATCAAAGTAGCACAAGGTGCAAAACCAGGTGAGGGTGGTCAGTTACCAGGCGGTAAAGTGAATGGCTTAATTGCACGTTTACGTTACTCAGTACCTGGTGTTACCTTGATTTCACCACCACCGCATCATGATATTTATTCGATTGAAGATTTATCACAATTGATCTTTGACTTGAAACAGGTCAATCCTCAAGCGATGGTATCAGTCAAACTGGTATCTGAACCGGGTGTTGGAACAATTGCTGCGGGTGTTGCAAAAGCGTATGCTGACTTCATTACCATTTCAGGTTATGACGGTGGTACAGCGGCATCACCACTTTCATCGATTCACCATGCGGGTTCACCGTGGGAATTGGGTCTAAGTGAAGCGCATCAAGCACTCCGTGTAAATGACTTGCGTGGCAAGGTTCGTGTACAAACCGATGGTGGTTTGAAAACGGGTCTGGATGTCATCAAGGCCGCTATTTTAGGTGCGGAAAGCTTCGGTTTCGGTTCTACGCCAATGATCGCATTAGGCTGTAAATACTTGCGTATCTGTCACTTGAACAACTGTGCAACGGGTGTTGCAACACAGCAAGATCATTTACGTCAGGAACACTATATTGGTGAACCTGAAATGCTGATCAACTTCTTCAAGTTTATTGCAGAAGAAACGCGTGAATGGTTGGCTGCATTGGGTGTTGCCTCACTGAAAGACTTGATTGGCCGTGTTGATTTACTCGAAGTATTACCGGGTGAAACAGACAAACATGCACATCTTGATCTCAGTGCATTATTGACCTCACATCCTGCTGCTGATGGTAAGGCGCAATATTGCCAAGTTCAGGGCAATGCACCATTTGATAAAGGTGTCTTGGCTGAGCAAATGGTCACAGAAATGTTGCCAGCAATTGAAGCAGGTACAGGTGGTTCATTCAACTTCACTGTAGGTAACTGTGACCGTTCGATTGGTGCACGTATCTCAGGTGAGATTGCACGTCGTTATGGCAATCTGGGTATGGAAAATAATCCAGTGGTCATGAACCTGATTGGTACTGCGGGTCAGTCACTCGGGGTATGGAATGCGGGTGGTTTGCATATCAAACTTGAAGGTGATGCCAACGACTATGTCGGTAAAGGTATGGCTGGTGGTCGTGTATCGATCTTCCCACCAAAAGGTTCACCGTTCCAGACCCAAAATACCGCAATTATTGGTAACACCTGTTTATATGGTGCGACTGGCGGTAAAGTCTTTGCTGCGGGAACTGCGGGTGAGCGTTTCGCGGTTCGTAACTCAGGCGCATTTGCGGTTATTGAAGGTGCGGGCGACCACTGTTGTGAATATATGACGGGTGGTGTGGTAACAGTATTAGGTAAAGTGGGTCATAACTTCGGTGCAGGTATGACTGGTGGTTTTGCTTATGTACTCGACCTTGATAATGACTTTGTCGACTACTATAACCACGAACTTATTGATCTGAATCGTATCTCTACAGAAGCGATGGAAGACCATAAAGAAAACCTACTCCGTATTTTGGATGAACATATTCAGGAGACGGGTAGTGCATGGGCTTACAAGATCCGTAATGAGTTCGACTTCTATAGTCGTAAGTTCTGGCTGGTGAAACCAAAAGCTGCTAATTTACAGACGCTTTTGAAAACAACCCAAGCTGATCCACAATAATTCCACGACTGCATAGACATAGGCAGGTGCAGAGATGAGGGACATCGATGCGCCTACCCACGGAGAGAGACATGGCAGAGCGCCTTAATAATGACTTTCAATTTCTGGATGTAGCACGCCAAGATCCAGAGAAAAAAGATATTACTGTCCGCAAGGCAGAGTTTGTGGAAATTTATAAACCTTTTACTGCGGAAGTGGCTGCGAATCAGACCCACCGTTGTTTAGGGTGTGGTAACCCGTATTGTGAATGGAAATGTCCGGTACATAACTACATTCCAAACTGGTTAAAACTGATTGCAGAAGGCCAGATTTTCCAAGCGGCTGAACTTTGCCACCAAACCAACACCTTGCCAGAAGTTTGTGGTCGTGTGTGCCCGCAAGACCGTTTGTGTGAAGGTGCTTGTACCTTAAATGATGGTTTTGGTGCAGTCACCATTGGTAATGCTGAAAAATATATCAATGATACTGCTTTCGCTTTGGGCTGGCGTCCAGACATGTCTGGGGTAAAGTGGACCAATAAAAAAGTTGCGATTATTGGTGCAGGCCCAGCGGGCTTAGGTTGTGCTGATATTTTGGCGCGTGGTGGTGTAAAACCAGTCGTATTTGATAAACGCCCTGAAATTGGTGGTTTGCTCACATTCGGTATTCCAGAATTTAAAATGGAAAAAGATGTGATGAAACGTCGTCGCGAAATCTTTACCGGTATGGGCATTGAGTTCCGCTTAAATACCGAGATTGGTGTGGACGTCACCATTGAACAATTGCTCGCTGAATACGATGCCGTGTTCATGGGCATGGGAACCTATACTTATATGAAAGGTGGTTTCCCGGGTGAAGACCTGAATGGTGTTTACGATGCATTAGACTTCCTGATTGCCAATGTCAACCGTTGCCAAGGTTGGGAAAAAGATCCAAGCGAATACATCAGCGTCGATGGCAAGAAAGTCATCGTATTGGGTGGTGGTGATACCGCGATGGACTGTAACCGTACTTCGTTACGTCAAGGTGCGCATGATGTGACGTGTGCTTACCGTCGTGACGAAAGCAACATGCCGGGTTCTGCGCGCGAAGTAAAAAATGCCTATGAAGAGGGTGTGAAATTCCTGTTCAACCGTCAGCCAATCGAGATTGTAGGTGAGAATGGCAAAGTCACTGGCGTTAAGGTTGTAACCACACAAATGGGTGAGCCTGATAGCCGTGGTCGCCGTAGCCCTGAGCCTGTTCCTGGTTCAGAGGAAATCTTGCCAGCAGATGCGGTATTGCTAGCCTTCGGTTTCCGTCCGAGCCCAGCAGACTGGTTTGGTGGTGCAAATGTGAGCCTCGATGGTTCAGGTCGAGTGGTTGCGGCGGAACAACAAGAATTCAAGTTCCAGACCTCGAACCCAAAAATCTTTGCGGGTGGTGACATGGTACGTGGTTCTGATCTGGTTGTGACTGCAATCTGGGAAGGCCGTCAAGCTGCGGAAGGTATTCTGGATTATCTTGGCGTTTAATCAATACAAGATAGAATCTATTGAAATAAAGCCTGCTCAATGCAGGCTTTATTTTTTTCATCTTGTCATTTTGGTAGTTTTGGCAAATCTTCTAAGCTTTTTTGCCCTGTCCTCAATGTTTTTACAGCGCAATACTCGAAGACGGACTATAAAATGAACAAGGTAATCACGATGGCCCTTGCAAATGCGAATGTAGAAAAAAGCTATTTAAATCGCCCCAAAGCGTTGGGGATTACCGTGCGTCGTTTGCAATTTAATCCAGAAAAAATCAAAGCCATTATTTTGCCAATTCACCTGTCATGTCACATCTACTGACCGCACTTTCTTCGACTTTTCCGATTGGTGAACAATATTTTGTGAATAGTGTCCGTAATGTTCGTGACAAAGTAAAAGACCCACAATTACAGGCACAAATCGCGGCCTTTATTGGGCAGGAAGCAATGCATTCCAAAGCGCATACCGAGTTTAATGATGCATGGCGACGGGATGATTATAATTTAGACCGTTTTCAGGCATGGCTGGCGAAACGGGATGATCTGCTTCGAAATATTCATCCTAAGTTACAGTTGGCTTTGACTTGTGCTTTTGAACATTTCACAGCAATGTTAGGCGGCTATATTCTGAAACATCCAGAAATTTTAAGTACGCTGGATGATGATGCGATGAAATTATGGGTATGGCATGCCATTGAAGAAATTGAGCATCGTTCCGTAGCTTTTGATGTCTATCAGGAAGTCTATGGTGATGACCGTATCCGCCGTCTATTGATGCGTAGCGTAACCACAGGCTTTGCCAGCCTCACTTTCTATGCGACTTCACGACTCATCTGGCAGGACAAATGGAAAAGCTTGCCAAAGCTGGGTGGCAATCTGTTTGGCACTTACTTATTGGCGAAAATGTTTATTCAATTGATTCCAGAGTATTTGTCCTACTATCAAGCCGATTTTCATCCTGCAAAACATGATTACACGCAATTGGTCAATTACTGGAAAGCGCGTATGGCGGATGAATATGGCATGGCTAGTTTTCAGGAGGGAACAGCCTCTCAACTGTATAGTTAATCGCCGCATTTGAAATAAAGTTTGCTTAGCATGGCATTACATCAATATAGTTGAGTAATGCCTTTTTTATTTAAACAGTGATAAATCAACTTTAATAAATGTTACACAGCCAGCAAAAAATCACATTACAATGAACTATCGCAAAAATATAAAGAAAAACCTGAGGATAAATTTTTATGAAAGCAATTAAGCAAACAGCACTCGCAACCGTATTGGCAAGCACACTCCTGTTCACAGGTTGTGGTTATAACACTTTGCAAGTGAAAGATGAGGCGGTAAGCGCATCTTGGTCTGAGGTACAGAACCAGTATCAGCGCCGTGCTGACCTTGTACCGAATCTGGTCAATGTCGTAAAAGGTTATGCCAAACATGAAGAACAAGTGCTGACTGAGGTGACTCAGGCGCGTTCGAATGTTGCGGGTTTGAAAGTCGATAAAGAAGTGCTGGAAGATCCTGCATTATTTGAGAAATATCAACAGGCACAAAGTCAATTGACGGGTGCATTGTCGCGTTTGATCGCCGTTTCAGAAAACTATCCTGATCTGAAAGCCAATGAGCAGTTCCGTGATCTTCAAGCTCAACTAGAAGGCACTGAAAACCGTATTGCGGTTGCCCGTAACCGTTATATTACAACCGTTCAGGACTATAACGGCTATGTACGTCAATTCCCTCAAGCCTTGACGGCTAAAGTGATTGGCATGAAAACCAAAGAAAACTTCAAGGCGGAACAGTCTGCTCAACAAGCACCAACAGTTTCATTTAACTAAGTTCTGAAATTGTTTTTAAATGTTGGGGAGTGACCGTATGTTAGAAGCGTTACAGCAAAGATTAAAACAGCAGCTTTTGCCTGCCTTGTTACTCGTTTTTGCGACACTTTGTTTTCAACATACGGTTTGGGCCGAGATTGCAACTGCAACGGATCAAAGTGATCTGGTGGTTGCAGGCAAAATTATTCAGGAACAGCAAAAGAATAAGCCCGCACCTTCGAATACTGAAACACCTGTATTGCCCAAAGTTGCTGATGATATGGTTGAAGGTGAATCCATACGTGGATTGCCGAGCTTAAATCAGCCCGTTATTGATCAGGCCAAGATATTGAGTGATGCTGAAATGCAGCAGCTCAATCAGAAAATCCTGAGTCTGTACCAACAAGGTAAGGCCCAAGTCGGTGTGATTATCGTGCCGACCACAGGACAAGAAGCCATCTTTGATTTTGCGCTCCGTGCTGGAGAAAAATGGCAACTGGGTTCAGCCAAACGTGATAACGGTTTACTGATGGCGATTGCGGTGAATGACCGTAATATCCAGATCTTGACCGGTTATGGTCTGGAAGGCGTACTGCCAGATTTAGTGCTTAGTCGCATTATTCGAAATCAGATCACACCTTATTTTAAACAAGGGCAATATGCTCAGGGCATTTCAGCGGGTTTAGAAGAAATCACCCGTATTGTGAATTTAGACCCTGAGATTGCCCAACAAGCCGCTCAAGAGTTGAAAGACCGTCATGAGCAGGCATTACATGTGCAACAAGCCAAAGACAATACCCTCACCATGGCTTTATTTATCCTGATTGCAGGTGTGGTCGGGTCGTTTATTGTGGGGAATCGTTTAAGTGCTTCAACGGCCGCCGTGGCAGCAACAGTCGCTGGCCTTGTGAATGGTGCAGGTCTGGTGATGAGCTTGTTGCTTGGTATCGGGATCTTCTTTTTATTAATTACTTCACTCGCGCAACTGATTTTCCAGATGTTCTTATCAGGTGGTGGCCGCGGAGGCGGTGGTGGTGGAGGTTTTGGCGGCAGCGGCGGTGGCTATAGTGGCGGCGGTGGTAGCTTTGGCGGGGGAGGAGCATCAGGCTCATGGTAACCAAGACAGATACAACACAGATTATTACCCAGCCTAAACTGGATGATCATGTGCAACCGAGTTTGAAACGTTGGTTTAAGCATTTCCTCTATGTCTCCTCGGCGCATCGTTATTTTAGCAAGCAAGACCGAACCGAGATTGCCAAAGCGGTACAGCAGGCAGAAAAAGGCCATGTAGGGGAAATACAGGTGGTGATCGAAGGGCATATCCCGTGTTCGCAAGCCTACCATCAGAATACCCGCTTACGGGCGCAGCAACTATTTGCTGAACTGGGTGTTTGGGATACTGAGCTGAATAGCGGTGTATTGCTGTATTTGAACTTGTGCGAGCGTAAAGTTGAAATCGTGATTGATCGTGGCTTAAAGAATGCCACTCAAACTGAAATCTGGAACGGGATTTGCCAAAGTATCGTGTTGTTGCTGGCTCAGAAGCAATATCTGCAAGCGGTGACCAACGGGGTTACCGAAATTGGACAGATTCTAGATCAGTATTATGTAAAATCAGATCTGAATGATCAAAATGAACTGCCAAATGAACCGATCATTTTAAATTAAGTTCGGTTTTTAATTTCTCATCAAAAATCAGGCTTGTTATTTTAGAAAAAATAAATTATTGTGCAGACAATTCTGTATATTTAAATTTCTAAATCGCAAGCTTTGAGATCAGCTTCCGATAAACGGCAAGATAAAATAAAAAATAATTGAAATAAATTTTGTGTGATTCAGGTCGCTCAATTTAAATACAATTCGAAAGTAGTCAAATTTGATATCTAAAAAAATGAATAATAAAGCAGTAAAGATGACGTTATTTGTCATTTTTTTTCTTAAAATGTCTAAATTGTTCTGCTTTTATCCAACATGAAAATTTTTTAAGTCCCTGTTTTTTTAGAGTAAAATTGGCTAAGCTAAGGACTGGCATAAAACATGCTAAATACTAAGTAGCTGAAAAAAGCTTATAAAAATATCCATTGGAGAAATGTTATGAAATCAATGCAAAAGGGTTTTACTCTTATCGAATTGATGATCGTTGTGGCGATCATTGGTATTTTGGCGGCGGTGGCATTACCTGCGTATCAAGATTATACCATCCGTGCCAAAATGGCAGAACCAGTTTTGGCAGGTTCAACTTGTCGTACAACTGTTACGGAGGTTTATCAATCTGCGACAGCTCTTCCAGCAGCAAATGCATGGGGGTGTGAAGTTGGGACCCCTCCTACATCATATACCCCAGAAGGTGCTACTGAACCTGTAACAGTAGAAGGTACTCCATCAACTAAATACACGGCTTTGGTTGAAACTTCTGCTGCTGGTGTTATTACGGTAACAACCACCGCTGCTACTGATTTAAAAAATGCAGCTCAAAAGACCTTCCAATTGACTCCATTAAATGCTGCTGGAACTGCTATGACAGCAAATGACTTAGGAAGTACAGTTAACTCATGGAGATGTGGTCCTGGTGGTAGTACTGCTATTGAGGCGAAATACTTACCTGGTTCTTGCCGCGGTAACTAATTAACACATAAGAAGAGACTGGTTTTTTCCAGTCTTTTTTTATAACTTAGTTTGTAAAAGATGGGGATATTGGTGAGAAAAGAATTATACGAATATCAGGATCTAATTTTTAAAATTAAAACGATTTCTGAAGCTAATGCGTTTGAAGATACAGATTTAGTGGTTGCTATAAAGTTTAAGGAGGAATTGTTAGAGTTTTATCATGCTCATTCCGAAACTGTTACGGATTTTAGAACTCAGAATGGGATTGAATTAGAGGATACATTATATAGAATTGCAAAATCTGAAATTGAATCGAAGTTCTTTGAGATAGTCAGCAAAAAATAATATGGTTGCGTATTTAAATGTCTAAACGCCTTAAATTTTTTCTAAGCCATTTATCTATTTCAGCAATGATTGCTTTAATTGTAGTTGGAGTTGTGTTTTTCATTTGGTATCCATCGCCATTGGCAAAAGCCGTCGGGGTGACACATATCTTTTTAATGATGCTGGCAATTGATGTCATTATTGGGCCACTACTAGGACTATTGGTTTACAAAGAAGGAAAGAAGTCCTTAAAAATGGACCTAGGTATTATTATCTTGATTCAGATAAGTGCATTAAGTTATGGCGTTTATAGTATTGCTCAGGGGCGTCCTGCATGGCTGGCTTATAATGTAGACCGCTTTGAGCTTGTGCGTAATAACGAGATTCTTACCGAAAAGATAGCTCAAGCAAGTCCTCAATATCAGCAACCTTCCTGGTTGAAGCCACAATTTGTCGGTGTTGAATTTGCAAAAGAAAGCTTAGCTCGGAAAGATGATATGTTTGCAGAAGTGCTTGGAGGAATTTCGATTGCTCAGAAGCCAGAACGCTATGTCCCATTAGAAAAAGTGAAAAACCAAATGCAGTTACATGCACAAAGTTTAGGGGAATTGAATTTGTTTAATAATAAAGTCGCAGTGCAAAAAACGTTAGCGAAGTATCCCCAAGCAACTGCCTTTGTCCCTCTAAAAGCCAATGCTGTTGATATGACCGTTCTTATAAACAAAGAAAAAGGCGAAGTGGTTAAGATCGTCGACTTACGTCCGTGGAAGTAAATTGTAGTTTTTATCTAATATTCGATTTTTATCTCGAGGCTTAACGATATAATTCGCTAGGCCTTTTTTCATGTATAACCTATGCAATTTTTATGCTTTTTACTTGCCAGCATCTTGTTTAGTTTTGCTTGGCTATCCCCAGTCCATACCTATCCATGGGTGACCTTTTCCAGTGAACTGGCAAGCTTTGGCGGTGGCGTGGCGTTACTGGCCCT
Organism: Acinetobacter sp. BIGb0102; assembly: GCF_003815055.1. NCBI lineage: Bacteria > Pseudomonadati > Pseudomonadota > Gammaproteobacteria > Moraxellales > Moraxellaceae > Acinetobacter > Acinetobacter sp. BIGb0102. The sequence goes on along the minus strand of NZ_RKQE01000013.1, from coordinate 227,951 downwards.
GCTGTTCAATAAAAATGTAAAAATCCCGCGTCCTCAAATCTTGATGTTGGGTATAGCGTTTATTCCACTATGCCAGTGGGCTTTTGGTTTAATTACGGATTTTAGTACTGCATTCCTCAGCTTCGGTTACCTGTTTGTATTCTGGCTAATGATTATTGTGGGTTACAACTTAAGTCTGCAAGCAGAGCAACGTGACCGCATCATGCTGGGTGTGAGCTATCTATTGCTGAGTATGTCTTTCATCAGTGCAATTATGGCCATCGTGCAATGGTTAAATCTCGAAGCCTATATTGATGGAATTATACAGCTCAAAACCAGTCGCCCTTATGCCAACTTTGGACAACCGAATAATCTGGCAACCTTTTTAATTATGGGCTTGATGGGGAGCTTATATTTATATGAAAAAAGAAGGCTGACCTTATGGTTGTTAATCCCCGCGAGCTTGATCACACTATTTGCAATCACGCTGACTCAATCAAGAACCTCTTGGGTGGTCTGTATTTTCCTGTTCTTCTACTGGATTTATAAGCAATACAAAAACTCCCCTCGATTTAATTTTCCAAGATTATTGCTTTGGGTAGGGTTGTACTTTGTCATTGTAGGTTACTTATTGCCTGTTTTGACACAGCTTTTAAGCTCAAGTATCGATACGGGTGTAACTCAAACAGCGTCAATTGTGCAACGTGCAGGCTCGGGACATGAACGTCTTGGTATGTGGGTACAGATTTTACATGCAATCGCTGACAAGCCTTGGTTTGGTTATGGCTGGAGTCAAACCAGCATAGCGGTGGTCGAGAGCATTCAATTTAATACCGTACAAGTCTGGTATAACAGTGCGCATAATGTGTTGCTCGATTTACTGGTCTGGAACGGTGTGCCTCTGGGGTTGTTGATTATTGGCTATATCTCATTATGGTTATTCTGGCTCAATAAAAATGCCAAGGATATGACCTCGATCATTGCGATCTTGATGGTCTGTGCAATCCTGATTCATGCGATGCTTGAGTTTCCACAACGCTATGCATATTTCTTGTTGCCAATGGGTTTCTTGCTAGGACTTATTCAGGCGCAGACGCCGAAGTTAAAAGGAGTGACAGTCAATAAGAATGTCATTCGCTTTATTGGCATGTGTGCACTTGTGGTGGTATTGCTGATTTGGCGTGATTATAAGCTTTATCAGGACAATAGCCGTCTGGTCTTTAAAAACCAACAGCCGACAGCAGAAGTTCTGGGAAGTTCTAAAATTTTAGTTTTGACCCAGTTCCAGCAACGTCTTGACTGGATTGCGTTAAAGCCACAAGTAGAGATGTCTGAGGCGGATTTAAGACTGCTTGGGGAAATGGTGAAGAATAAAGCCACACCATACAACTTGAAGAAGTATGCGCAGTTATTGGCTTACAATCAAAAGTTAGAAGAAGCAGAGCAACAGCTTGTTGTGTTGAGACAGCTGTATAAACAAAAGGTGAGACTGGCAGACATCATCGAATTAAATAAAAAGGCGCAGATCAAAAAGTCTTAAGTTAGGCTTTTTGCAATAAAAAAACCAAAGCATTGCTTTGGTTTTTTTATTTGAGATAATTTTAAATCTGGCTTTGAATATAGTTTTCAATACCCACATTTTCAACCAGATCAAGTTGTGTATCGAGCCAGTCCCAATATTCTTCTTCTTTCTCAAGAATTTCCTGAACTAAATCACGGGTGACATAATCTTGTTCTGCTTCAGCAAGTTCAACGGCTTGCTTGATTGCTTCAATATTTTCTTTGACTTTGCGAATATCGCAGTTCAAGACTTCTTCGGTGTGTTGACCGATATAGAGTTTGCCTAAATGCTGTAGGTTCGGTAAACCTTCCAAAAATAAAATACGCTCGATAACTTTGTCTGCGTGTTTCATTTGACGGATCGATTCTTTGTATTCGGCTGAACCTAACTGCTCAATACCCCAATCATTAAACATACGAGAGTGTAAGAAATATTGGTTGATGGCGGTTAAATGGTGGTAAAGCACCTGATTCAGTTGGTTGATAACTTCACGATTGCCTTTCATTGCGTTTACTCCAAAAACACCAAGTGTTGATGCCCTAGTAGCTAAGGCAATTTATCTTATATTAATCAACAAATAATGTTCTGGCGAGTAATTTATAGAACGGCAAATGAAAATCACAATCATAAGAGGAGTATTTGAAACTCCGTAACATGGTTATAGAAATATGATTTTCATAAAAAAACCGCTGGATGAGGAACTTAAAAGTTCTGCAAGAAGCGGTGGAGTCGTAAAAGATACTTTACATGAATGCGTCGTTTTTAAATTAAATCAGGCTGCGATGGAGATGCGTGCTGCAATTTCAGCAAGCTCATCACTAATAATTGCGCGTGCTTCAGGTGCACAACGACCACAACACGTGCCTAAGTCGAGTAGGTCACGGATTTCACGATAGCTTTCAGCGCCGTTTGCAACAGCGTCTTTGATATCCTGATCTGTAATTCCACGACATAAACAGACATACATGGGAGTGATCCACAAATATAAATGCGATAATTGATATTATTGATAATTATTATCGTTTGTCAATGAATTTCATTCTAAGCGGTAGAAGATGTTTATTGGGAATTTGAATAAAAAAATACCGCTTTATCGGCGGTATTTTGAGTGTTTTTTATCTTATTGATAACTATAAGTTAAAAATATCTTATGGAATGATCACAATCCCATCCATTTCGACCAGTGCGCCTTTTGGCAGGCTGGCAACACCAAGTGCTGCACGTGCTGGGTAGGGTTGAGCAAAATATTCGCCCATAATCTGATTCACGAGTTGGAAGTGCGATAGATCAGTCAGAAAGATATTGAGTTTGGCAATGTCTGCCAAGCTACCGCCAGCAGCAGTACAGACTGCTTTCAGATTATCAAATACACGGCGGATTTGAGCTTCAATTCCTTCTACAAGTTCCATACTGTACGGATCTAAGCCAATCTGGCCTGATAGATAGAGCGTGTTGCCAACAAGAATTGCCTGAGAATATGTTCCGATAGCAGCAGGGGCGTGTTCAGTATGAATAACTTGACGTGACATTAAGCTCTCCTAAGTCCTATGTTTTCTCTTAAACAATGCGACTTTAACACAAAAGCACAGACACGAAAGGGCTGAATACTGTTTAGTCGCTGTTGTTTGAATTTATTCTTGAGTTTTTTATTGCGGTCGCATGCTTGTGATTGATGTTGCAGCCCTAACGTTGGCTTAATTCACTGTTTCAGCTTTGGTCACTTCAGGTTGTACGATTGGCATGTTCAGGCGTTCGATACGAGGGAAACCGAAGTGCATACGTAAGTCACGAATGATTTGTGCGATCTGATTACGGTTGCTGACGACGATGTTGACATAGGTTTTATGGTCTTGAGATTGAACCATTTCAACACCTGTTTTGGCTTTACGGCATTGATAGATCAGGTCGGAAATTTGTTCATCATTCATTTCCATATGAATGCATAGGTAGGCACTAAAGCGGACATCATCAATTTCTTCAGATTGCCAGTTGAGCGGCATAATATTTTCTGGATGTAGATGTTGTTCATGCAATAAATTACGACAACGTGAGCGATGCACGATTAAACCACGTCGTGATAAGTGCCCTTGAATTGGATCGCCCAAAACTGGGTTGCAACAATGTGCGTATTTTACATCGACGCCTTCTGTACCCACGATGAGGCGGTCAGAAGTTTCCTGATGCTGTGAATAGTCTTGAGAAAATAAATGATTTGCCACCAGTTGAGGTAGTAAATCACCCACCGCAATTTGTTCAAAAAGCGTATCTTTACTGCTGACATGGCGCCATTCCAGAACATTGATCCAGTCAGTTGGTGAAAGATCGTTGATCGAGCGCTGGAACAGTTTTAAGGCACGGTTTAGAGCTTGCTGGCCCACCAGGCGTTGTTCATCAATATCTTGTTCACGCAGCATGTTCTGTAAGGCACGACGGGCTTTTTGGGTGTTAATAAAGCTGAGCCAGTCCGGATTTGGTGTTGCAAGGACATCGGTAATGATCTCGACCACTTGTCCGCTATGCAACGGTGTCGATAAAGGACGGATTTCTCCATCTACTTTGGCGCCTACAGCATGGTTGCCTAAAAATAGGCTGGCTGAATAGGCAAAATCAACAACGGTTGCGCCTTGTGGTAATTCGTGCAATTGCCCGTGTGGGGTATACACCCAGATTTTTTCTTGGTGTAAATAATCGAGTAAGTCGCTAAACGTCGTTTTAGCGCAACCACTATCGATCAATGTATTCAGATTCTGCATCGATGCTTGGATCGCAGAGCGGCAGGCCTGTGGCGCATTTTCCCCAAGGACAACCCCGAAACGCGCAGCTTTACGCATCAGTTCGGTTTGAATGGTCAAGGAAAGCGTGGTTTTCTCACCTTTCAGCTTGATCATTAAAGACTGGTTGCCCCCAGGGAGAGGACGACGAATATGATCGCTATATTGTAAAACCTGAAAATTATCTTTGAGTGCATCCACTAGACGGTCACAGTCAGCGATGCTTTGTAAAATAATTTCAAAGGCATGGCTGTGGCTGAGTTCATTCAGGTCGATTTCATTTTTAACAAAGTGGCGGAGTAATTCGATATTGTTATTTTTCTTTTTAATACGACCTTTTAAGTCATGGTTTTTTAACAGGTCAGTCAGTTTCTGTTCCCAAATCGCCTGATATTCACAACGTTTTGGTTTGGTTTCTAATAATGCGGTTTGCACATCATTAAACATATCCAGATCAAGATTTTGATAGCAGAGATGTTCAAGGTTGTCTGCCATTTCATTCATACCGACCAGACGCGCCATCGGTACAAAAATATCAAAAGTTTCCTGCGCAATACGCGCGCGTTTATCGGGACGGAGCGCGCCCAAGGTGGTCATATTATGATAGCGGTCTGCCAGTTTAATAATAATGACACGTGGGTCTTGTAGCGTTGCTTGCAGAATTTTTCGGAATGATGCGGCTTTGTTATATTCTTTATCGCTGGAATGGCTGAGTTTGGTGACACCATCGACTAGCTCGGCAACCACCAGACCATATTTTTGTCCGATTTCATCTTTGGTAAATTCAGTATCTTCAATTACGTCATGCAGTAAAGCTGCCATGAGGGTATCTGCATCCAGACGCATATGTGCGAGGATACAACTGACCGCAATCGGGTGTAATACATAGGGTTCACCGCTTTTACGGGTAATACCGCTATGGGCTAAATCAGCAAAATCGCAGGCAGCAAGCACACGTTGAACGTCGCTATCCTTGAGATAGGCTTCAATGATGACTTTGAGCTGTTGCTTGGCTTGGCTGACTTCTTCGCCTGGCATATAACACCTTTTTAACATGAATTCAGTAATGAATAAGCTTATCTTCTAATGAAAAGCAAATTGCAAAGCTTGTCAATTTGTTCATTATAAAAACTCGTAAATTTTTTCAATGAAGTATATTGTTTTTACCAATATAACGCTGAATTTTACAACAAACAAAAAAGCCCAGTGTCTTCACAATGGGCTTTTCAGCAAAGCAAATTCGATTTAGAAAGTGAAACCTTCTAAGTTTAATGAATTTGTTGACAATACCATATCAAGATTTGATGTTTGGTAGTCTTGGTCGCGTTGTTTTAAAATTTCTTTAGTGACATGACCTACCGCAATCTCGCGTAATGCAACCACTGTCGGTTTGTCATTATCCCACTCTACAGTTGGTTCCATACCTTGACGTGCCAATTGACGTGCACGTTTACTCGCTACCAGTACCAACTCGAAGCGGTTATCTACATGGTCTAAACAATCTTCAACGGTTACACGTGCCATAAGTTGTCTCGTCTGAACATCACATTTGAAAGACTGAGTAGTATAAAAGGCTTTTATACAAGACTCAAGTTATTCGCGATTAAGGGTAATCAAGTTTTCGATTAATTGCTGGTGGCGGTTGCTTTGTTGCAAGGTTACCAAACGGTTTGCGGTAATAATCGCTTCTAGGTCATGCACTGCCTTGTTGAAATCATCATTGATAATGACATAGTCAAAACTGGCAAAATGACGCATATCTTCCACGGCACAACTCAAGCGATGCTCGATCACGTCGACAGAATCTGTACCACGGTTCGACAGGCGTTGTCTTAAGTCATACTGGGTTGGAGGGAGAATAAAGATCTGTTTTGATTCAGGAAAAAGTCGACGAACCTGTTCAGCACCTTGCCAGTCAATTTCAAGTAAAACATCGTGACCTTGCTGGAGTTGTTCTTTTACTTTGGCTTGCGAAGTACCGTAATAGTTTCCAAATACTTCTGCGTATTCGATGAAACCACCTTCATCGACTTGTGCTAAAAAACTTTCTTTACTGGTAAAATGATAGTGAACACCATCAAGTTCACCAGGACGCTGACCGCGTGTAGTGTGTGAGACAGAAACGTGTAGGTTGCTGACTCGATCGAGTAGGGCTTTGACCAAAGATGTTTTGCCCGTTCCTGAGGCTGCAGAAACGACAAACAAGAGACCCGACATGATATTTTTCCTGAATATGATAAAATATCTTGGCTATTGTAGTGTAGCGTGCCATTAAACGAAATAGTTTGGCGTAAAAATTCAGTTCATCAGAGAGGTTGTTATGGAAATCGTGTTGGCCAATCCACGAGGCTTTTGTGCTGGTGTTGACCGTGCTATAGCAATCGTCAATCGGGCACTGGAATGTTTTAATCCGCCAATTTATGTCCGTCATGAAGTGGTACACAACAAATTTGTGGTTGATGACTTACGTCAGCGTGGAGCCGTTTTTGTTGATGAGCTAGATCAGGTTCCTGATGATTCTATTGTGATTTTTAGTGCGCATGGTGTATCTAAAGCGGTACAGCAAGAAGCTGATCGCCGTGGTTTAAAAGTATTTGATGCAACCTGTCCGTTGGTCACCAAAGTGCATATCGAAGTGACTAAATATGCACGTGAAGGAACTGAAGCGATTCTGATTGGGCATGAAGGCCATCCAGAAGTTGAAGGCACAATGGGCCAGTATGATAAAACCAAAGGTGGCGCAATTTATCTAGTCGAAGACGAAGAAGATGTTGAGGCTTTAACGGTTAATCATCCAGATAAAGTGGCTTTTGTTACTCAAACCACGCTTTCAATTGATGATACAGCGAAAGTGATTGATGCGTTACGGGCGAAATTTCCTCAAATTCAAGGTCCGCGTAAAGATGATATTTGCTATGCCACACAAAACCGTCAGGATGCAGTACGTGATCTTGCTGAGCAGTGTGATGTAGTATTGGTGGTCGGTTCGCCAAACTCATCAAATTCAAACCGTTTACGTGAACTGGCTGAGCGTATGGGTAAATCTGCTTATCTGGTCGATAATGCAGATCAGTTGCAAAAAGACTGGTTTAAAGCGGATAGTAAAATTGGTGTGACTGCGGGCGCATCTGCACCTGAAATTTTAATTAAACAAGTGATCCAGCGTTTACAAGATTGGGGTGCAACACCACCAAAAGAGTTACAAGGACGTGAGGAAAATATCACTTTTAGTCTACCAAAAGAGTTGCGTATACAGGTGATACAAGCCTAATTTTATTAGAAAAATGTGAACTGGAAACGGATGGATGACACTCCATCCGTTTTTTTTGCTGCTTATCTGCTTTGTATTGGTTCTGTAAAAATAAAAATTAAGATAGAGTAGTGAATTTTTAAAAATTAGGTGCTGGGGAAATGGGGAAAACTCGGGGATTCACCTTAATTGAATTGATGGTGACAATTGCGGTGTTGGCTGTGATTGCGATGATGGCGGCGCCTTCATTTGGCAATCTCATTGCAAGAAAGCAGTTAGATACAACCGCTAAAGATTTTGCTCTGGTTTTTGGGGAAACAAGAGGTCAAGCCATTTCATTGGGTAAAGATATTACACTTAAATTGACTTGTCCGATCGAAACGAATACTGCAAATGGCCAAACAGAGGTCATTTGTCCAGTAAATAATTCAACCACTTTGTATTGGGTTTCTCCTAAGGATGAAATTGTACTGACAAGTGATGCTGTAGATGTTGTATTTTCAGGGTTAGGTATAGCACAAAGCCGCACCAATGGCGAGATGATTAATAATCCTAATTATGATCCAGATAAAGTGTCTACTAAACAAGATGGTACAACAATTGTTGGGGATACACTGTCATTGCTTGAACCCGATAAAAGTCTTAACCCTAGTAAAATTCCTAAAACGATTCCTTTGGAATTTACTCTATGTAATACGCAATTAGGTGAAAGTCGAACAATTTTGGTCTCTAAAAATGGAACAGTAGACGGGATTTATTCGGGGACCTGCCAATGATGATTAGAAATAGACAGCATGGTGTTGGTTTAATTGAAGTTTTGGTCGCACTGGTAATACTCGCATTAGGTGTTTTAGGCTTTTCTGCATTACAGCTCAGAGCATTAGATGCTGCTCAAGAGGCAACAGAGCAGACAGTTGCAATGAATATGGCGAGAGACTTAGCAGAGCGAATGCGTATTAATCGAACAGCTTTGCTTGAATATAAAACAGTAATTAATTCGGATGCAGATGCATTTACAGATTGTGTGGGCACAACTAGCTTAGAGGATATTTCTAATAATGTAAAAGAAGTACCTAAATGTAATGCTGAAAATATGGCTAAGCATGATGCAACAGAAATTCTGCAAAAAGCACACGATCAGGGGCAAACGATAATAATTGATGATTGTGTGAAAAGTTCTTTAAATTGTATTTATGTTGCGTGGGGGAAAACAGTTATTGCTGAAAATAATATTAGTCAATGTGTTGATATAACAACAGGTGTCTATCTTGCTGGTACCAAGTGTTTAGTGATGGAGACATTCTAAAATGAGCTGTCATTTAACAAAACAAAAAGGATTTACATTAATAGAGTTAATGATTGCATTAACTTTGGGACTTTTAATTACCGCGATTGCTATACAGCTTTTTCTAACAAGCCAGCGTAGTGCTACCGCTCAACAGGGGATGATGAATCTTCAAAATTCAACGCTTTTTGGTTTGGGGTCGGTAATTAATAATATACGTTTAGCTAACTTAAATGCCTCAAAGCCGATTATCAATGATAAGACGTTATTTGGAGGAGTTGTTTTATCTAAAAATAATATTTCAGATGATAATTCTGAATTTAGCATAAATGAGAATTTATTGACGAGAGGGGCAATAGGTGCAACAAATCTTGATATTAAAGATTCAGAAGAAAAAGTTTTGGGAAGTGATCAGCTCGTAATTCAATACCGGGTCAATACACCCAATCAGTTTGACTGTGAGGGGACAGGTTTAACCCTCAGTGATTATGTTGTAGAGCGTTATTTTCTACGTTCAGATTCGAATCGTAGTAATGATCCTAATCAACCCCTTGCTTTAGCGTGTAAGGCAGCGCGTTACACAGAAGCATCAGCAAAAACAAATACCACTTTAAATTTAGCTGGAAATGGGGAAATTATCATACCAAGAGTTGATCATTTAAGTGTTCGCTTTGGAGTTGCATATGATGGAGCAAATGCAACGTGTAATAGTGTTACAACAACTAGTGGTAAAGCTCCTGCTGCAACTGAGAAAAATATTGAGCCAGATACTCGTTTAGATTGTTTTAGCTATATGAGTATAGAGGATTATCGTGCTTTAGAAGGGGAGAAACCCCAGATTGTTTCAATACAATTTGGTTTGTTAGTCCGTTCTACAGATACTGTAGGGCATAATCAATTCTTTGATGCTAAACATAAATATAAAGTTCTGGGTATTGACGCGCCTTTAAAGGATCATGCTCGAAATCAATTGTATTTGCGGACAGTCGTTACGCAAACCATTGCAATTCGTAATGGTTTTGGGGTCGAGTGAGAATAGATATGCGTAATCAAATACCAAAAAAAGCCCAGCAGGGTTCGATCTTGATCGTTGTGCTTATTATGTTGGTTCTTTTAACCATAGTTGGCACATGGGCAATACGTGGCAGTATCACCTCTTTAAAAATTGCCACTAACGCACAAGCGCAGGCTTTGCTCAAGCAAACCAGTGATTCAGTATTTTTTACACTCGAAAATAAGACTGATGATGAGCTGGATTTTGCCAATATGCGGATTGGGGACGGCATGTTGAATTACACCCTACGCCCAGAAAATAAAGGTAAAGAACTTGTGTTTTGTATTCGTGGAACATCGGCGGACAATTTTGAAGGTAGTCGTATAGCAAGCGTAATCTATTGGCAAGGATCAACCATTAAAAATACAGAAATGGGACAAAATGGCTTTTGTAAAGTGAGCCGAATTACGGACTTTTTGAGTGGACGTAATGCGGTCATGACCCAAGTCTCTGTACGTGCCGCAGATAATAGTCGGGATTGGGAGCATATGATGGAGGGGGATGATAAAGAAAGCTCAAAAAGTACAGGAATTCAAAAAGTTGTCATTACTGCGACTTCAATTTTACCAAATTTAAGTGATCGACCAAGATCAGAAATTGATACCTGTTTAACGAATTACACCAGTTTTTGGGACGAAAATGCGGACAAGGATACGGTAACAGACTGTTTATCAAAAAAGAATGTTCCATATAGTACACAGGAAATGGAATATACCATCAAAACACTGCGTGCATCTTAGGAGAAAGAATTATGAAAAAGTTAAAAATGAAAATAGTTCGCCATAATGATGTACAGATCGGAGTGCAGCAAAGTGACTGGTTAAATAAGTTTAAGGTGAGTGCAATAACAGCAACAATGACTTCTTTGATTTGTACAAGTGTAGTTAGTCATGCGGCCGATTCAGAGATTTATATCGCAGGCCAGCAAAACAATTCTACTGGTACTGTTGTCATGATGTTAGATACATCAGGGAGTATGGACTCTAGTAATAGTAATGTTGGTTCTGATGCTTGTGATTTACCTAGTAATCTAACCTCGGATATCGTAGTAATAGGTGAACTTACATCTGAAGGATACACTAGGAACTACTGTCATGTGGGGGCAAGATATTATTATCGTAGTAATAAGAGCCAAACAAGTTGGTGGAGCTGTGGTAAAAGTGGTCGTTCAGAAAATGATGCCAATATTAATAATTGTAGTACATCAAGTAAGCGACCAACAGATTTGAGTAATTATGACCGAATTACAAGTAGAAGTAGCCAAAATGATTATTATCTTAAACGGAGTGAGGGAAGTAGGTATTATGATCGTATTAGTCGATTAAAAGAAGCTTTGTATAAATTAGCAATGGCCCCTGTTTATAATGAAATCACAAATCCTGCAGGTATTAAAAAAGATGTAAAAATTGGTATTGGGACTTTCCCATATTATGAAGTAGATCGTTGGGGGAATATGGTAGAAAATAATAAAAGAGGCTATATGCGAATACCCGCCGATAAATGGGGAGAGGTGGGGTCAGAGCAGCGGACTAAGGTTTTAAATTTAATTAAAAGAACTGATTTTAAAGGAACAGGAGGTACACCAACCTCAGCTGCGTATGCAGAAGCAGCAGCCTATCTTTTGGGAACAACGACTGGTGGGGGGAGCTATAGTGGGATTAATATCTCTAAATTAACTGATGAAAGTCTTGTCTCAGGCTCCAACTATGTAACGCCATTAAATAAATCCTCCGACGTAGCTGAATGTAGTGGGCAAGGGATTTATTTTCTTACAGATGGTCAACCACAATCTCCTGAATATACACCTAATAATGTATTAATGGGTAAGGCTTTAGGGCTTGATGATTATAATAATAGCTCGAGCTTATCGGGTGGAGCGAATAACTCTGGAAGTTATAGATCATTTTGGGGACAAATAGGTGCATTTGCGAAATCACTAAATAATCCAAGTGTGATTAAAAAGGCTTTAGGCGTACAGGATGATAAACGTAAAGTACTTACTGCAGTCGTTGGGTTCGGTTCTGTATTTGATGGCTCATATAATGACATGAACCAAGATGCTAAAAATGCGCATGACTGGGGGCAATTAGAAGAAGATGGTGGCGAATATGGTTTAGGAGGATTTATCGCTGCTAAAGACTCCGAGGAAATTGTAAAAAGTCTTAATGCATTTATTGACAAGGTTGGTGGTTCAATTCCTAGTATTAGTACTGGTTCTTCAACAATTCCCATGGATGCATTGAATCCAGAAATTATTCAGCCATTTGCATATTTTCCACAGTTTGAGCCAAAAGTTAAGCCTGAAGATACGCAACAGCTTTGGTTTGGTAACCTTAAAAAATACTATGTGGTCAATAACGGGGTATATGCGAGTGAAAGTGGTGATGCAAGTACTGTTGTTTTGAAAAGTACTTTACAGGATCTGCGGGATATATGGGGGGCTGCAAGTACATCTTATCCTTCAGATACACCTATTTATGAAAAATATGGTGCATTAAGTAAGTTAAAGTTAGGTACGGAGACCATTACTGATGGAGAAGATTCAATCACAACCGCTGGGCGTAAAGTATTTACGGATTATGTTTTCGATGGTACAAAAAGTGCAAACCAGCAAATTAGTCGTAATTTTGATTTAAATCGTATTGATTACACCTATACAACTGATGCAAAAACTAAAAATGATGAAGCTCCTCGTGTAAGAGGCTTAATGTCATTATTGGGCTATAACATCCCAACAGCAACTGCGACCAATGGTCTAAATTTATCTACGATGACTGCTTCATTACGCCAAATGGGCAGTATCTATCATTCATTACCAGTATTATTAACTCAAGAGGGCAAGGCTGAAGCAACTCGAGATGCTACAGGGAAAATCCATATCGGCACAACTGGACGTGAAGATTATGTCATGTTTGGAACAACACAAGGATTATTGAGTGTTGTTGATGCAGAAACAGGTATAGAAAAGTTTAGCTTTGTACCGACAGAAATGATTGAGAAACAGGCTGAAACATTTAGATCAAATGCAGGTAATTTAACTGGCGGTAAAAACTCCCTTTATTATGGATTGGACGGGGAGTGGGCTGCACATACGGTATATGTGACTAAGCCAAACGGAACATTAACCGTAAAAGAAGCTGTTCGTAATGCAATTGGTTCCTCAGAAGATAAGGAAAACTTCAAAGGTAAACAATGGGTATATGGCGGTATGCGCATGGGGGGGCGTAGCTATTACGCATTAGATTTGACTGATATTGAAAATCCTGCCCTTAAATTTCATATCGATCCAAGCACTGGTAAGGTCTACTCGAAAGCTCATCCTGAAGGCAAAGCATTTTCTGCAATTGGGAACATGGGGCAAAGTTGGTCTAAACCAAAACTTGACTATGTCAATTGGAAAGGTCAACGTAAACTGGTGATGTTTGTCGGTGGGGGCTACGATGCTGGTGGCGATCACGGTGACGGATTATGGTCGAATGGTATTCGAACAGGTTATGCTGGCTATGAACAATATAACTACGAGCAAGAAAATCAAAGGGGTTCAGGCGTATACATGTTTGATGCCGATAGTGGTGACTTACTTTGGTATGCCAATACGACTGTTGATTCAGAAGAGTCAACCTCGACTCCAGAAGATGGAGGCTCTTCTACTGTAGAGGCTATTCCACATATTTCTCACAATGATTTGAAATATAGTGTTGTTAGTGAAATTAAAACTGTCGATCGTAATAATGATGGTATGGTTGACCATATCTATTTTGGTGATCTAGCTGGACAGGCATTCCGTGTAGATTTTTCAAGAAATACTGACAAGTTCAATAGTCAAATTACGAAAATACTTGATTTGCATCAAGCTGATGGTACAAGCCCGCGTTTTTATTATTCTCCAGTCTTTACAGCACATCATAGTTCAGATCAGCTTGAGGGAGCGAATGTAGTTGTTGTAAGTTTTATTTCAGGAAATAAAAGTTCACCACTTTTGGCGACAAGTGACTCTCCTGTAACTACGGGTAAGCGTGATTCTTCAGGATTACAGTATGATGGTGTTTATGCTGTCTATGATTATGATATTCATCCTAATGGACAGTTTTATCCTGATTCTAATATCTCTGCCCGGACTTTGGCAGCAACGACAGATATGACAGCAGCAACAACCAAGCTTATGTATATAGGTTATGAGAACTTGGTACGTAAAGATCAGGCTAATGGCAATAATCGAACGAGAGTAACCGGCGCAGTAGCAAACTCCACAACAGGCTGGGGTGGATGGTATTTTCGATTTGATAAAAAGTTTAGTGCAACAGGACGTGATCATCTTGATGCTGATGAAAGTGTAATCAAAGGTTTAACTCCATTAATAGCGATGGAGGGGAATTTGTATGTCACGATGTATGATGCTTCAGAAGATGGAACTTCTTCGAACTGTGGGGCTGGAGTCAAAGGACAAAGTTTTACACAACGCATATGTTTACCAACAGGGGTCTGTGCTGAGGATGCCAACTATAGCTATAACCTTGGTGCGGGTATTGTGAGTTTAAATGTCGGCTCAGTCAGCGGGGGAAATACGAAGTCAATTGTAGTACCTGATCCTGATGATATTGGAAAAGGTTGTGTGGGTGAAAACTGTAAAGATGGCATCAAATTTATTGAAGCTGGCGGTTCAATGCGGTTTATCCCAAATCGATGGTATGAGCGTTACGCAAAAAAATAGGTGAGATCAGATTATGATGAATAGAGGTTTCACCTTAATTGAGTTAATGTTCGTTGTTGTGATTGTTGCAATTATTGCGGCAATTGCTATACCTAGTTATGAACACTTTACTCGTCGTGCTGTAGCAGCTCAAGTTCAGCAGGAAATGCATAAAATTGCTGAGCAATTAGAGCGACATAAATTAAGAAACTTTACGTATAGGGGATTTAATCCACGTTATTTATATCCAGCTCCACCAAGTCCCCGGGTCGATAGTCTTGATGAGACTAAGCAAGAGTTAACTTTACCTCTGGAAAGCGCTAGCCCTAAGTATACTCTTACAATTGTAGATGGTAGTACTGGGAATCCGTTGTTAACCTCTTCAGAGGCGATTGGGCAAAGGTGGGCGATTAAAGCGATTAGTCACGATATTCGAAATAAATCTTTTTTGCTGACCAGTACTGGGGTGGAGTGTGAAACGATTACTGCAGTTAATATTGAGACAGATCCAGCAAAGGGTGTGGGTTGTGACTATAAGCATGATGATGACGGTGGGGATGATTGATCATGTATAAGAAGACTAAAGAAGGATTCACACTTATTGAGTTAATGATTGTGGTAGCGATTGTAGCGATTCTTGCTGCAATTGCTTATCCGTCATATCAGGAATATGTAAAACGAACAAAGCGGACAGATGCACAGGCCGAAATGATGGATATTGCTCACCGTCTAAGCCAATTCAAAGTCGTGAATCATAGCTATGCCAATGCAACGATTGATGGTATTTATGGAGGGGATGTTATACCTAAAAGTGGGACAGCTTTATATGATTTAGATTTAAGTGTGTCGGCCTCAACCTGGACCTTAACAGCTCTACCAATTGTAACGACTGCTCAAGCAGGAGATGGAGCTTTAATTCTAAATAGTGAAGGACAAAAATGCTGGGACAAAGGCGCCTCTATATGTACACTTTCTGCTACATCAAATTGGGATGGCCGTTAGCATCTAGATAAATATCCAAGCGGTACTAAAAAAGCAAACCCTAAAGAGGTTTGCTTTTTTTATGAATATTTTTTGATGTTATTTAACATTATTGACAATAATAACGAGTGAATGTGATCAAATTATCACTTATCTGCTGTTCTATACCTTTTATCCCCTAATGGTAGCTTTTCGTGTATTTTAGGTTGAAATTGATAACTAAACATGAAAACAATCACGAAAAATAGTGCTTCTCTCATTTATATAATGAATTGATTTTACTTACTTAAAATACTTGAGAGCGCTGTTACAACAAAAAGATTTGTGCATATGGAGGACTATATGCAACAAGCCCATTACGACGCGGAGCATCGCGCTTTATCTTGTGCACAGGCCAAACCTTGCTCGGGATTTACGATGGTTGAACTGATCATCACCATCGCTATTTTAGCAATTATCGCTTTAATGGCTGCACCTTCATTTGCCTCCATGTATAACCGCCAAAAGTTAGAGTCCTCCGTACGTGAACTGACGATGAAGGTTTCAGAAGCAAGAAGCCAAGCAGTTCTACTTCGTCAAAGCACTGGTATATGTCTGGCATCTTTATCGATCGATGATTGTGCGACTGCAATTTCGATTCCCAAAACTGAAACACAACGAATTTTTATTGCTCGTTTAGAAAATGGCGTATCTCAAACAAATGCCTCAGCCACAAGTCTCAGCTTTAGAACCAATGGCAGCATTGCTGCACAAAAAGACTTTATGTTGGAGCGACAAGGTCTTTCTTATTGTGTTCGGGTCGGTGTCATTGGGGATACCATTATCACGGAAGGAACCTGCCCATGAATATAAAACAACAAGGGGTTGGACTGGTTGAAGTCTTGGTCGCGCTGGTTTTATTGGCAATCGGTGTCTTAGGCTTTGCTGCTTTGCAGTTACGGGCGGTGGATTCCAGTCTGGAAGCTAATAAGCAGGTGATAGCACTCACCATTGCACGCGATCTGGCAGAGAAAATGCGTGCAAATCCACAGGCGACTCGAGCAGGGAAATATAAGGTTGCAGCAGTAGAGGTGCCAAAAATCGCAGTATCAAATGTAGCGGATAAACCTGAAAAGATCGCGTTACAAGATTTACAAAATGCTGCGTTACAAGCCAAAGATAGTGGAATGAATCTCGCTGTGGATCAATGCCCAACTGGAAATAACCGACAATGTATTTATGTCGCCTGGGACGAGACCAATCTGGCAGGAAATACTGGAATTGCTTCATGTATAAAAGATGGGGCTTACGTTTCAGGATCACATTGTCTGTTTCTGGAGGCTTATTAAAATGGGAAGAAGCCTTGCAGATTTTAAGCCATATACCAACAGTCAATCAGGCTTTACATTGATTGAGCTAATGATTTCACTGACTTTAGGTTTGTTGATTGTCGCTGCGGCAATTCAACTGTTTATTACTGGGATTACTAGCTATAAATTACAAAAAGCCATGGCACATATTCAGGACAATGCCAGTTTGGGCTTAAATTTTATTGTTGATGATATTCGTAAAGCCAATCTAAGTTCGCCTGTACCCGCCGTCAATGACCAGATTGGTTATGCGGGAATTTTGCTGACCTCAAACAATGTTGGTGAAAAGATTGATCTGAATTGTGCAGATTGCTTTGCCAATAATCAGCTCACCAGTTTTGGTAATGCCAATGTGACGGGCCTAACCAATGATCAATTACTTATCCGTTATCAAGCGCCACAAGGTGGGTTGGACTGCTCGGGTAAGGATGTGAGTAGCGGGACATTTGTGGTGCAGCGCTATTATGTTGATTCTACTGTAAAAGATTCACGTAAGTCTTTACGCTGCCAAGCTGCACAATATAGTCAAGCTTCACTGGATGCCAAGACATCGACGGATCGTTTAAAACTTGCTTGGGAAGACAGTCAGGTCATTTTACCTAATGTTGATTTCTTTCAGGTACGTTTGGGTTATATGGATGGCGACCTCAATAGTGCAAATAGTACCTTGGCCTATGCCGATATTAAAAACTATATGGCCTTAAAGGCAACGTCAAAAAATATTGATGGCGTTACACAGGCTGTTCGGCCGCATGTCCATGCTATTCAATTGGGAGTACTAGTTCGTTCTGATGATAGAACTGGTAATCAGTCGATTATTAAAGAACGGAATAAAGAGCCATTTCAAGTATTGGGTACCCCAGTCAATCTGATATCCACCTATCAGGATAATTATTTACGTCAGGTAGTGAATCAAACGATCTCTTTACGAAACGCAATGGGTTGGGTTTCGGAAGGTTGTGATAGCAGTAAGACCACAACCTGTACAAATGGGGGGGCAGGAACATGATTCAGGCTCAACGTGGTGCGACACTCATCGTTGTACTCATGATTTTATTAATGATTACGATTATTGGGACGCTGGCGATACGTCAAAGTGTGAGTTCATTAAAGCTGGTGAGTAATCATCAGATCCAGACTTTGTT
Source organism: Acinetobacter sp. BIGb0102 (assembly GCF_003815055.1). NCBI lineage: Bacteria > Pseudomonadati > Pseudomonadota > Gammaproteobacteria > Moraxellales > Moraxellaceae > Acinetobacter > Acinetobacter sp. BIGb0102. The sequence continues at coordinate 209,886 of NZ_RKQE01000013.1, read as the reverse complement.
GGCCCAAAATGCGGATGCAGCATTAATGTATTTTCAAGATCCGAACACGCAACAAAATTTAGCCTCTGCAAATGGCATTGTGGGATTCTTTAAAAACGAAAATAACAAAGATGCAGAACTCGTATTTTGTTTTTCAGGAACGGATCCATTTGCATTAAGTAAAGCGGGTTATCGGCTAAATAGTCAGTCTTTTAATATTAATAGTTCTGGTGCGGGTGCATGTACAGAGGCTTCAGCAAAAACTTCAAGTGGCCGTAAACAGGTTGTGACTCAGGTTTATATCAAAAGAGCCTTAACACCAACGTCACCTTTTGCAGACCTATCTCGTGGCACAGAGGTAACAGGGGCAAAAACTGAAAACAATATTCGCTTGCGTGTCTATGTTGTATCGGTAATGCAGGGATTATTAACAGCTGATGCTTTATTTAAAGCAGACAATGATCCTGACAAAGGTTGCCTGACGAAGAGCATAGATAATAATGGCGTCAATGCTGTTGCTGCCTGCTTAAAACAAAATACAGAAAAACCGATATATAACATACAAGTCGCAGAATATCGTTTCTTGTCTGACTTTGAACCTACAGGTTCATAAGGGAGAAATGCCATGAATAATAAGAAGATGAAGAAACTCAACAGGTGTGAAGAACAACAAAAGAACAAAGTTAAAGGCCTGCTGTTGAGTTGTACAGTATTGTCTAGCCTTTTAATCCTTTCGTCGGTGTCATCGGCCAGTGATATTGAAATTTATCAAAATCCTAGTAATAGTAATGTGATTATGCTGATGGTGGATGTTTCTCAAAGTATGGGAACAGGTCCTATTGCGGATTTACAACGCGATTATCCACTTTGTTTACAAGGTGGTTTGCTTGGTGGTGTTAAAGGTTTATTGGGTTCTGCTGGTGTTAAAGTCAATGCTGATGTACTAGGTTTAATTAAATTAAATACGACTGCAACCACTATTGATCAAGCTTATTGTGATATTCCATCTGAATTAGTAGTGAATATTTTAGAGACCGTAAATAATACTGCGGGTGCTGATTTACTTGGTTTAAAAGGCTCAGCCCAATATATAAAAGATAGTTGTGAACCTTTAAAAGATGCCACACTTGAAATTATTAAGGGTTATCGTTGTTATAATCGATTAGCACGTGTCAAACAGGCAGTGCGTGATGTTATTGATGGTAATGAAGCAAAAGGGATTGGGAAACTACCTGATGGAGTATCGGTAGGGCTTTCCGTATTTCCAGCAAATGCACTTTCAAGTCAAGGAAAAAATGAACTTGCTGGCATGATTGCTGTTGAAGCTAAGCCATTAGATGATGCGCAACGTAAAAGAATTAAAGATGTAATCAATGGGGTTGATAGTGTTGACCCAGTTAATAATATTTTAACGGATGTAGGAAATCTTGTTGATAAATTATTAAAACTTGATTTGGTTGGATTAGTTCTCGGTACGTTAGGAACGATTCCACAATTAATTGACAATTTAAAAGCTCTTGCTGGTTTAAGTACACCCACAGCTACGGCTTATGCAGAGACAGGTGCATATTTACTTGGTAATACTACGAAAGGAACATTAAGTAAGTCAAAAGAAGTTGGAAAAATAAAGAAAGGTGGACTATTAAAAAGTACAACTTACTATGAGTGTGATGATAAATGGCTAGATGGTAAATGTACCGATTGGATAGAAGCTAAGGATTGGTATACAAATAAAGAATATGATTGGGTCTCGGATCAAGGACTTTTAGATAGGCTTTTAGGGGGGCTGTTAGGCGGAGCTGAGATCACTTTTTATAAATATGATACTAGTTTAGATAATAATATTTCTTCCTATAGTGGTTTTCCCGTATCGATTGCGGCAAGTAAAAATGGTAATGTTTATAATGCACCTGTACAAACGAATGCATCTTGTAGTGCTAAAGGCATTTATGTTTTAACAGGAAGTATCCCAGACTTAGATCCAAATTTACTTGATGGTTTATTAGGCTCTTCGAATGTACGAGAGTCATCGACAGCAACAGAGCCTGTCCAAAAAATTATGAGCCGTTCTATCAATAAAGACAGTAATACGGCTTTTAATTGTGGCACTGTACCCACAGGATGGTATTCAGGTTCGAGCTCGAATAAAGAAACATGGAATTGTATTGCGAATTATGCGGGTGTATTAAAGAATAATACGCACAATATAAAAACAGGTGTTGGCGGGATTGGACGTGAATTTTCACATATTCCAAGTGCCAAAACAGATTTAAATACAACGCAGGCCCCTAATTCTCTTTTATCAAGTTTATTGCAACCTGTGGCCAATCTTGTGAAAGCATTAAATCCTGTTCTATCGTTGCTTGGTCTAGGAAACTTAGTCGATAAACTTAATAAAATACTTGATAACGTATTGCCTGTACCTCTCGATCAAAATGCACATAACAAAAATATTGCAAATCTGGCTCGTTGGGGAGTATATGGGGGCGGGGGATGGTATCAATTATCAAATTCAAAAAGTATTGCCCAAAGTATTTTAGATTTTAATGAAGGACTAATTACAGTAACGACCGAGCCAGTAGGTTTACAAACCATTCCTGAAGATCCACTAACACCTTATCGTATGAGTAACGATGTTTATAAAAGTATGTTTGAACCAACTGAAAAAGCCAGTTGGATCGGTAACTTCAAAAAATACTATGTTGAAACAGACAACTCTGTGAATAAGTTGAGAGATGCCTGGGATATTTCAGCAAGTAGCTATGATGTTCAGGATTGGAATAAAGGTGGGTTGCTTGCCAAGCTTAAAAATCTGAAAAATAAAACGGATAATTCAGATCCGACCAAGCCGATCATTACAGAGCGTAAAGTATTGATTAATCGCGACTGCCAGCAAATTGATAATACTACAACGTATCAATTTACTGAGGTGGGGGCACTTAAAAGCATCAATAATACCTATTTAAATGTCAAATGTGGTTCTGGAACGACAGCTCGCTCCGATGATAAAGGCTATCTACTCATGAATTTGCTGGGATATAACGTGGGTAATGCCGCAACCACAGTAGATCTGACTGAAGCAAATCGTACCAACTGGAAAGTGGGCATGAACCTGCATTCAACACCTGTTAAATTAACTCAGGAAGCTGTCTTTAATGCAGATAACAGTGTTAAAGAGCGCAAAGATTATATGTTATTTGGCACAACACAAGGTTTGTTGCATGTCATTGATGCCAAAACTGGTGAAGAAAGCTTTGCTTTTGTACCCAATGAAATGCTGGAAAATACCCAACAAAGCAAAGCATTTCTGGAAAAACCAGCTGGCGTAAAAGCAGATATGGCATACGGCATTGATGGTGCATGGACCATTTATAGCGAATATGCTTATGGGATGAAAGCAGTAAGTAGTGGCAGTGTCAGCAGTGAAATTGTCGCGACTGTTGGTGAGATCAAGAGCGATGGTAAAGTGGTCGCGAAAGGCAAACAAATCGCCTATGGTGGTTTACGTATGGGAGGACGTAGTTACTATGCATTAGATCTCAGTGATATCAGTCAACCTAAACTTAAATTCCACATTGATCCAGATCGCAATCGTATTATTAGTCTGCAAGCTGATGGAACCTATAAAACCACAACCAATACGGCTTTAGCTGCGATGGGGCAAAGCTGGTCTAAACCGACCATTACCAGCATCATGTATAAAGGTGCAGCAAAACGCGTCATGATTGTTGGTGGTGGCTATGATATGGAATATGAAAAAACCGCACCAGTGATTTCCAATGCAACCAAAGGACGTATGGTGTATATGTTCGATGCAGACAATGGTGACTTGATCTGGTATGCAGGCGGCGATAATCAAAGCACATCATGTGGTTCAGGTGATACCAATCATGGCATGAAAATGAAAGACTTATATAGTGTTGTGAGCCGTATCAATGCAGTTGACCGAGACGGAGATGGAGTGACTGATCATCTTTATTTTGGTGATTTGGGAGGTCAAGTCTGGCGGATCGATTTGAGTAAAGATTTCGGAACCAAAGATGGCGGATGTGGCAGTTACAGTATGCTGTTTAAAGATACCAATAGCCGTTTCTATGAAGCACCAAATTTTAGTGTATACGGCTATGAACAACCCCTTGCTGTGATTAGTATTGCATCAGGAAATCGCAGCCTGCCATATAGTGATAAGAATTCAAGTAGCACTGTTTATAATCTTTTTGATCAGGATGTGGTTCGTCGTAACTTCTCCACTGCAAGTAGCAGTAATAGCACGCCAAAACTTTTAGCCACAGATCTTAAAGCAATGCTGACAGCTAGTGAACTAAAAGGCAAAAATCTGGTACAAGTGAAGGCGATGATTCCAAATGGCTGGTATGTACAGGCGAATAGTGTGGTTGGAAAAGAACTGGATGCTCAGGGCAATGAAACTGCTTTAACCAGTCAGACTGGAAGTAAGGTTCTGGGTGAAATGGTGGTGATGAATAAGAGCCTCTATGTCAGCGTCTATAATCCAAATACCATAGCAGGGAATGGTTGTAAAATTCAGGCCAATGGCGCAACTACAGTGCAACGTTATTGCTTACCTTTTGGTGTATGTGAACAAGATGTCAAAGATACCACGATGAGTTTTGGGGCTGGGCATGGAATTGTTGAGTCGATGGTGGGGGCGGGTATTGGACTGGGTGACAAAAATGGAATTACACGTCAGCTGCTCAATCCAAATGCCAAAGACAAAATCGGAAGTAGCAAATTATCTACGAATACCATGCGTCGCCAACTGGTTCCACTGACTTGGTATGAACGTAATGAATAAAAGGAAGCAATACAATTATCTTGCCCAAGGGAAGAGGAGAGATGTGCATTCTCCTTCCTTTGATGAAAGTAGATTAATTAAAGCTACAGGCTTCACTTTGATTGAATTGATGATTACGGTGGCAATCATTGCGATTATCGCAGCGATCGCTATTCCGAGTTATCAGGTTTATATCCGCCGTGCAGAACTATCTACAGCACAGCAGGAAATGCTAAAGGTTGCAGAACTGCTGGAAAAGCATCGGGCACGTAACTTTAGTTATGATGGGTTTTTCTTAAGAGACCCTGTACTTGATGAGGGACCATACGCAGATGTTGATAATGCAACCAAGACAATGTTGTTGCTACCTTTAGATGCAAGCAGTGGCAAGCAAAAATTTACCCTTACCTTAACTGTGAATGCTCAGACATGGTCTTTAAAAGCTGTGAGCCAAAGCCCGCGAAATTATTCATTACTTTTGACCAGTGCGGGCATTAAATGTAAGACCAAAACACCTGCAAATATTACAGCTCAAGATTGTGGATTAGACAAAGAAGACTGGTAAGCCAGCAGATTTTATCAATTAAATTCAAAGCTGTGGATAAGCTGAAAAATAATCTTTATTTCAAAGTCAATTTAACGTAGAATATCGCCCTCTATGAAAGGGGTTTGAAGTGTTGCCGATGGTCGGCGCAGGGATAATCCGTAAAAATTATAAGGTTGTTCTCATGGTTGTTATTCGTTTAGCGCGCGGTGGTGCAAAAAAACGTCCATTCTATCAAATCGTTGTAACTGATAGCCGTAACGCACGTGACGGTCGTTTCATCGAACGTATTGGTTTCTTTAACCCAACTGCACAAGGTAAAGCTGAAAAAGTTCGTTTAGACGCTGACCGTTTTGCTCACTGGGTTGCTCAAGGTGCTCAACCTTCAGAGCGCGTTGCTTCTTTAGCTGCTCAAGCTAAAAAAGCTGCAACTGCTGCGTAATAGTAGTAGGTAGCCCATGACATCGACACAGAATGTGCCAGAAGATCGTATTCAGATTGGACAGTTACGTTCAGCTTATGGATTGAATGGGTGGCTCTGGGTTTATTCAAATACTGAACCTATGAGTAATATGTTTGACTACCTTCCTTGGTACATTGAGACCAAGGCAGGTTGGCAAACAATAGATGTGAAACGTTGGAAACCACATGGCAAAGGCTTGGTTGTTGCATTAAAAGGCGTAAATGATCGCACTGGTGCAGAAAATCTGGTTGGCGCAAATATCTGGATTGCCAAATCTCAGCTTCCAAAAGCAGATGTAGACGAGTACTACTGGTCTGATCTTAAAGGCTTAACCGTGTTAGGTCTTGATGATGAAGAACAAGAAGTCAATCTCGGTCAAATCTACGAACTGTTTGAAACAGGTGCCAATGATGTCATGGTCGTTAAAGCGACTGCTGACAGTGTTGATGCCGAAGAGCGAATGATTCCGTGGCATAAAGATGTGGTACAACGCGTTGATCTTGAAGCTGGTCGTATTTACGTCAATTGGGGCGTAGACTACTAATCCTTTTAGGGGAAGTAGCGCAGCAGGAAAATAGAGGAGTCTGCGGTGTTTTTTGCAGTCATCACATTGTTTCCTGAAATGTTTGAAGCGATTACAGCGTACGGGATTAGCGGACGTGCAGCAAAGCGTGACATCGTGCAAGTGACTTGCATTAACCCACGAGATTTTGCTGAGGGCAATTACAAACGGGTGGACGAACGTCCTTTCGGTGGTGGCCCAGGTATGGTGATGATGGCTGAGCCTTTGGCAAAAGCAATTAATCATGCCAAACAACTTGCTTCACAAGCAGGCTGTGTTCATGCCCCAGTGGTGTATATGTCACCGCAAGGCAAAACCTTAAATGAGCAGGCAGTACAACAATTCGTTGATTATGATGGTTTGATTGTATTGTGTGGGCGTTATGAGGGCGTTGATGAGCGTTTAATCCAGCATTATGTTGATCAAGAATGGTCAATCGGGGATTACGTTTTATCGGGCGGTGAACTTCCTGCCATGGTGTTGCTCGATAGTATTATTCGCCGTTTGCCCAATGTCATGACTGACGAGCAATCTGCGATACAAGATTCTTTTGTAGATGGTCTTCTTGATTGTCCACAATATACAAAGCCTGACCATTTCGAAGGGCTAGATGTGCCTGAGGTACTTAAATCAGGACATCATGCCAATATTGAGAAGTGGCGTTTTTTGCAGCGTTATCAACGAACTTTAGATCGTCGACCAGAACTGGTTGAAAAAGTAGAGTTGAGCAAACAGCAAATTAAATGGTTAAAAAATTCGAAAGGTTAAACTGATATCAGTTGATCTTCGCACCCAACGAGAAGCTTTGCTTCGAGTTCTACTTAAACTTGGTTTAAGTTAAAAATAGGCTCTTTAAGACGTTTGTCTTAAGGGGAAAGTTAAACGGGAAATATGCGCTTTAGCCTCTATTCCCAGCGGTGTTAGAGACCTCTTCTCTCCCGCACATATTGGAGATTCCACATGAGTGGTAAACATCCTTTAGTTCAAGCTGTTGAAAATGCACAGTTAAAATCAGACATCCCTGCTTTTGCACCGGGCGATACAGTTATCGTTCAAGTTAAAGTAAAAGAGGGTGACCGTGAGCGTCTTCAAGCATTTGAAGGTGTTGTAATCGCGAAGAAAAACCGTGGTTTAAACTCTGCTTTCACAGTTCGTAAAATCTCTAGCGGTGTTGGTGTTGAGCGTGTTTTCCAAACTCACTCTCCAATCGTTGCTAAGATCGAAGTGAAACGTCGTGGTGACGTTCGTCGTGCTAAACTTTACTACCTACGCGAGTTGTCTGGTAAAGCTGCACGTATTCGTGAAAAGTTACCAGCTCGTAAACAAGGTTAATTTTAACTTTGTTGTAAAGCAAAAAAATGCGCCTTTGGCGCATTTTTTTATGTCTGTTTGTGCTTAAAAGCCAATCCTTTTCTAAATCCTCGACCTAGTTTTGCTAAAATAGGTCTTTATGCTTTGACTTTTCTTTTTATGAAAAAAAGTGCTTACCGCCATTTAAGCGGTGTTTTCCTATTAAATAAGCCTTTAGGTTTAAGTTCTAACTCAGCATTGCAAAAGGTGCGTCGTCTTTTTAATGCACAAAAGGCAGGGCATACTGGTGCGCTTGATCCATTGGCGACAGGGCTATTGCCTATCTGTTTAGGTGAGGCGACCAAGTTTTCGCATTATTTACTCGATTCAACCAAACGCTATCAAACTACGGTCAAGTTAGGACAAACCACGGCGACGGGTGATGTTGAAGGTGAAATTCTCCAGCAGAGAGAAGTACCAACTTTAACGGCAGAAAGTATTGAACAGGTGCTGGCGCAATTCAGAGGCGATATTCAGCAAGTACCACCGATGTATTCAGCGTTGAAGCGTGAAGGCCGTCCATTATATGAATTGGCACGTAAAGGCATTGAGATTGAACGTGAAGCACGTCCAGTTACGATTTATGATTTAACCTTAGTTGATTTTACCGAAGATAGCCTGACGCTAGATGTGACCTGCTCGAAAGGCACATATATTCGTGTATTGGGTGAAGATATTGGTGAAGCTTTGGGCTGTGGCGGGCATTTAACCCAATTGCACCGTACCCAAACCGGGCATTTTGAAATTAATCCAGATTATACCATCGAATATCTTGAAGGCCTGACTTTAGAACAACGGGATGCTTTATTGTTGCCTGTGTATGCACCTGTTGAGCATTTTCCGCGCGTGCAATTGCCCGAAGGCCGTGAAAAATATTTTGGAAATGGTCAGGAAAGTAATATTGATCATGAAGCTGCGCCTGAAGTATTGGTTTTCGATGGCGAACGTTGTCTAGGTCTGGCTGAAATCACAGATAAAAAACGTCTGGTGCCAAAACGCTTGTTAAATCTATAAAAGGTATTGTCCATGGAATGGGAACTGATTCTGACACTGGTGTTCTTTGCTTTTTGTGCAGGAACAATTGATGCTGCCGTAGGCGGAGGTGGGCTGATTCAGATTCCCGCATTGATGGGTGCTTTACCACAGACAGCGCCAGCCACCTTATTTGGAACCAATAAGCTGGCATCTATTTTTGGGACAGGCTCTGCTGCATTTTCATTTGTACGTCGGGTGAAATTGCAATGGTCGCTGTTGGGCGTGATTGCGCTGTTTGCCTTTATTAGCTCCTTTATTGGTGCAGCATGTGTATCATTGATTCCGACGCATATCTTAAGACCGATTGTCTTGGTCATGCTGATTGTGATTGCGATTTATACCTTCGCCAAAAAGCAGTTTGGGCAAGTCCATGTCGATCAACAGATCACGCCAAAGTTATTGGTATTGGCTGCAATGGGTAGTCTAGCCATTGGTTTTTATGATGGTATTTTTGGCCCGGGTACGGGTAGCTTCTTTATTTTCTTTTTTATTCGTTTTCTACAGGTCGATTTTTTACATGCTTCGGCATTGGCAAAGATTGGCAATTTAATGACCAATCTGGCGGCATTAAGCTTCTTCATTCCAACTGGTCATGTGCTGTTTGGACTAGGCTTGATGATGGCGGTTGCTAATATTGCAGGCTCATTATTGGGCGTACGCTTGGCTTTAAAATATGGCAGTGGCTTTATCCGTATTTTATTCCTGATTTTGGTGAGTATCTTGATTTGTCGATTGGGATATCAGATTTTGAGTGGAACATCGTAAATATTTTAATAAATAAAGGCTTAAACCCTTTGATATTACAGCGATTGCTGAAAATCATTAACTTCAGGTTAATAACCAGCGTTGTAGGTTGATTGATCAAAATTTCATAAAGCGCTTTTATAGATTCAGAATAAAACTGTGATCTATAGGTAAGCACACATGGAAGGCTCAGTTCAGAATAAAGAACGGTTATGGACAAAGCGGCGTCATGCTAAACAGCTAAAGCTGGATATGGCAAACCAATATACCGATGGTGTGGTCATTCCAACTCAAAATATTATTAAAGTCTTGGAAACATTGATTACACCGGGCGACAGAGTTGTACTCGAAGGCAATAATCAAAAACAGGCAGATTTTCTCTCGCGTTCTTTAGCGCAAACCAATCCAGATGTTTTGCATGATCTGCATATGATCATGCCAAGCGTTGGCCGTTCCGAACATCTCGATCTATTTGAAAAAGGCATTGCACGAAAACTGGATTTTTCTTTTGCTGGCCCACAGAGTTTACGCATTAGCCAGCTCATTGAAGATGGCTTATTGGAAGTCGGTGCGATTCATACCTATATCGAACTATATTCGCGTTTGGTGGTCGATCTAATTCCAAATGTGGTGCTCTCGGCAGGCTTTATGGCAGACCGTCAAGGCAATATCTATACAGGGCCAAGTACCGAAGATTCTCCTGCACTTATTGAACCTGCGGCTTTTAGTGACGGTATTGTGATTGTTCAGGTGAATGAACTGGTCGATGATGTCTCTGAGTTACCACGTGTCGATATTCCTGCCTCTTGGGTTGATTATGTGGTTGTGGCAGACCAGCCATTTTACATCGAACCGTTATTTACTCGTGATCCAAAACATATCAAGCCTGTGCATGTGCTTATGGCGATGATGGCAATTCGCGGAATTTATGAAAAGCATAATGTGCAATCCTTAAACCATGGTATTGGTTTTAACACTGCGGCAATTGAACTGATTTTGCCGACCTATGGCGAGTCTTTAGGTTTAAAAGGAAAAATTTGCCGAAACTGGACATTGAATCCGCATCCAACCTTAATTCCTGCGATTGAGACAGGTTGGGTTGAAAGTGTGCATTGCTTTGGTACCGAACTCGGTATGGAAAAATATGTTGCAGCTCGTCCCGATGTTTTCTTTACAGGTCGTGATGGTGCGTTACGTTCCAACCGCATGATGTGTCAGCTCGCAGGTCAATACGCGGTTGATTTATTTATCGGTGCAACGTTGCAGGTTGATGGCATGGGGCATTCTTCGACTGTGACCAAAGGTCGTTTGGCGGGCTTCGGTGGTGCACCAAACATGGGGCATGATCCGCGTGGACGTCGTCACGATACGCCAGCATGGCTTGATATGCGTTTGCAAGGTACCAATGAAACAGAAACCTATTTGGCACGTGGTAAAAAGTTGGTTGTTCAAATGGTGGAAACTTTCCAAGAGGGTGGTAAGCCGACTTTTGTAGAGCGTCTTGATGCGATTGATGTGGCTAAAACGGCAGGTCTACCTTTAGCACCGATCATGATTTATGGCGATGATGTCACTCATCTACTGACTGAAGAAGGCATTGCTTATCTATATAAAGCAAGTAGCCAAGAAGAGCGCCAAGCCATGATTGCTGCGGTGGCAGGCGTGACCAGTATTGGTTTAAGCCAAGACCCTAAAACGACAGCGCGTTTAAGACGTGAAGGTCTGGTGGTATTTCCTGAGGATTTAGGCATTCGCCGCACCGATGCAACACGTGAGCTATTAGCTGCGAAAAATATTGCCGACTTGGTGACATGGTCAGATGGTCTATATCAACCCCCTGCAAAATTCAGGAGTTGGTAATGATGGCACAAGTTCAATATCAAACACTCAGCGATAGTCAGCTTCTGGCAGAGATGGCGGTAGATGCTCTGATTGATGAAGTGAATCTGACACCAAAACCAGCCTTGGTTGATTGCCGTGGCAGTGGTGCCCATGATGACCTGACTTTGGAATTAATGGAGCGCTCTGCAAAAAGCTTAAAGCCGATGTTCGAGACGATGGCTCAAGCCGCAGTGCATCACGGAAAAGTTTGTTTAGCTTTGCGTGAAGACATTGGTGAAATTGGTCGCCAAGGTGAAAAAGTCATGATGTTGGCGACAGATGGCATCAATACACATCGCGGTGCAATTTGGGCCTTGGGTTTAATGGTGACGGCGGCAGCATTGGCACGTACCAATCAACAATATTTATCGGCTGTTGAGCTATGTCAGTTAGCAGGTCAGATTGCCCAGCTTGAAGATCGTTTTATTCCAGAGCAAGCCTTGAGTCATGGTCAGCAGGTTCAGAAGAAATTAGGCATCTTAGGCGCCAAAGAACAGGCACAACAAGGTTTTCCAACGATTGTGAATTTTGGTTTAAAGCAGCTTTATCAAAGTCGCAGTAAACCTATGAAAGAAGCGTTCGCTTGTCTAGATGCCTTGCTTGCCATGATGACTGATCTGACCGATACCTGCGTGCTTTATCGCTCGGGAATATTGGGTTTAAAGCGTATGCAACAAGGGGCACAGCAAGTACTGGATTTGGGCGGAAGCTCAAGCTTGGAAGGCCGACGTGCTTTGCATCTTTTAGAGATTGATCTGCTTCGTATGAAAGCTTCTGCTGGCGGTGCTGCAGATTTGTTGGCAGCAACCTTGTTTATAGATCGTGTTGAGCAGTCAACTTTAAAAAATAAAGAGGGATTTTGATGATGGAAACACTTCATTTTGAGTTTGTGGCGACAGAGCCACCTGTAAAAAAAGCATTGGTAGGGTGTGTGGGCTCGGGTGATTTAGAAATTTTGATGGAACCCGGTGAAAAGGGAAAAGCTTCTATTCATGTCGTCACTTCGGTAGATGGTAGTGCGTCACGTTGGCAGAATCTGTTTGAGCGGATTTTTACTGCACAGACACCGCCAGCGGTCAAAATTGATATTCATGATTTTGGTGCAACCCCCGGCGTCGTTCGCTTACGTCTGGAACAAGCATTAGAGGAGATTGCGCATGATTGATATCGAGAGCTTGTTAAATAAACAGGATTTTATTGAACTCAGCGCAAGGGAACGTGCCAAAGCATTGTTAGATAAAGGTACTTTCCGAGAGTTGCTTGATCCGTTTGTACGCGTCATGTCACCTTGGTTGATTCGGCAGAATATTGTCCCGCAAGCCGATGATGGCGTGGTGATTGCAAAAGGTTCTATTCAAGAACAGCCAGTGGTTTTAATTTCAATTGAAGGCTTATTCCAAGGTGGAAGCTTGGGTGAAGTCGGTGGCGCCAAAATTGCGGGCGCTTTAGAGCTTGCGGTTGAAGATAATCTTAAGGGTATTCCTACTGCTGCAATTTTACTGTTAGAGACGGGTGGCGTTCGCTTACAAGAGGCAAATCTGGGTTTGGCTGCAATTGCTGAAATTCAGGCCGCAATTGTGAATTTACGTCAGTATCAACCAGTGATTGCTGTGGTTGCTGGGAGTGTCGGGTGCTTTGGTGGTATGTCAATTGCTGCCGGATTATGCAGTTATATTGTGATGACGCAAGAAGGTAGATTGGGGCTGAATGGCCCACAAGTGATTGAGCAGGAAGCAGGCATACAAGAATATAACGCCAAAGATCGTCCATTTATTTGGAGTATTACAGGTGGTAATCAGCGCTTCGCAAGTGGTTTGGCCGATGCTTATGTGGATGATGACCGCAATATAATCCGTCAACAAGTGATTGATTATTTGCAACAAGGTTTGCCTCATCAACATCGCAGTTCAAATTACGCATTCTATTTAGCGCAGCTACAACAAGTCGATACTGCCGAGCATATTACTCCGGCACAGGTTCAGGCTTTGTATCAAGGAGAGCAAGCATGAATATCGCCGTTGATACATTAAAAGCATCTACTCGAGGTGAAGATTGGTTTAAGGCTTTCACGCAAGGTTTTAAGGTAGTTGAAGGCTTTCCAGCTTCTGTTTTGGTTGCGGATGGTCAGATCGGTCAACAAGCACTACGGGTAATTGCTGTTGTTCCAGATAGTAATAATCTGTTCCCGCGTGCAAGACAAGGTGAAGTTGGATTGCTGGAAGGTTGGAGTTTGGCAAAAGCTGTTGATGACGTGATTCAGGCCGATGCAAATGCTGAAACGAAACGTGGCATTTTATGTCTGGTGGATGTTCCAAGTCAGGCTTATGGACGTCGTGAAGAATTATTAGGCATTCATCAAGCTTTAGCGGGTGCAGTAGATAGTTATGCTAGAGCCAGATTAGCAGGACATCCTATTGTCAGTTTATTGGTTGGAAAGTCGATGTCGGGGGCTTTCTTGGCGCATGGTTACCAAGCCAATCGTATTATTGCCTTAAAAGATTCAGGTGTTATGGTGCATGCAATGGGCAAAGAATCTGCTGCACGCGTTACTCTGCGGTCTGTTGATGAGTTAGAGAAATTGGCATCAAGCATTCCTCCAATGGCCTATGACATTGAGAGTTATGCAACGCTTGGTTTGTTGTCTGAACTTTTATCGGCTGAGAATCCAGAGCAACCAACAGTGAATGATCTTTCATTGGCAAAGCTGGCTGTAGAACAAGCGTTTAAAGAGATTCATGCTGAGCCGTCCAGAGGGCTGGAACAAAGACTTCACGGACAAAATCGTCAGATGTCTAAACAGGTGCGTGAATTATTGCGTGAGCAATGGTCATGAAACTTGAGCTCGAAGCCCATGATTTACTGTGGGGCATGACGGTCAGTTGTTTGGCTGATGATGCTCCGCTTTGGGTGAAAGATGTTTTGCTACGAGGCGATCCTGTTGTCGTTCGACGGGCAATTACCTCTGTAGATCAGGTCGCGGTGGGTGTAAGAGGGCAATTTCGTCATCAACGATATGCAACGCAAATGCCACGATCTGCCATTACTAGACAGCTTAAACCCGAAGCACTGACTCAAGTAAATATTAGTCACTTTAAACACTTGGCAGAACGTTTACAGAGCATTTCCAACATCATGAAAAGTTTTTCAGGGTATTGGGGATATACAGGAAGTTTCGGTTTTGAACTGGCAACAGGTATTGAAACCGTCACCCAGCACAGCGATATCGATTTGTTGATTCGAGCGGAACAGCCTTTTGTCAAAAAGCAGGCAATCGCGTTACTCGAAGATTTTCAGCAAGCAGGGCTGAATGTAGATATACAGCTACAACTGCCAAAAGGTGGTCTGGCGTTAAAAGACTGGGCTGGGAATCGTGGAAAATTTTTATTGAAGCGTCCTGATGGTGCTGTTTTAGTAGAACACCCATGGAATTAGGGAGTAGGTATCATGGCTTCGATTTGGGTGTATCCAGGACAGGGAGTGCAAAGAAGCAATATGCTGCACGACCTGCCACAAACGGCTCTGGTTAAAGAATACCTTGAGCGTGCATCGGATGCACTTAAAGAAGATGTCTTGTTTTTGGACAGCTCGGCTGCATTGCAATCGACACGTTCAGTACAGCTATGTTTACTGATTTCAGGTGTGGTGAGTTCAGCCCTATTAACTGCTGAAAAATTAATGCCTGATTATGTCGCGGGTCTATCGATTGGTGCTTGGTCAGCTGCTGTTGTAGCAGGCGTTTTAGCCTATGAAGATGCTGTTCGTTTGGTTGCCTATCGTGGTGAACTTATGCAAAACGCCTATCCTTCAGGATATGGCATGACCGCATTAATAGGTACAGATCGCACATCTGTTGAGAAGTGGGTGAAACAAGTTTATGAAATAACGCCACAGGTTTTTGTCGCCAATATTAATGCACATAACCAGATCGTTATTTCAGGTCGCTTTGAAGCCATGAACCAAGTTGCAGTTTTGGCGAAGCAACAAGGTGTAGTGGCAAAAAAATTAGATGTATCGGTGCCATCGCATTGTGAATTATTAAGTCAGCAAGCTGAGCAGCTTGCAGCGTCTATGGAGGGAGTGACTTTAAAGCAGCCTAAAATACGTTATTTAAGTGGTACAACGGCGCGTACACTTGGCAGGCCAGAACAGATTGGTGATGACTTGGCTTTTAATATGAGTCGCACTGTAGATTGGGAAAGCACTATTCAGGCGGCATGGGAACGAGGTGTCAGATTACAGATTGAAGCTTTACCGGGAACGGTACTGACGACACTTGCACGTCGAACTTTTCAAGAAGGAACCGTATTGTCATTTCAGGGAACGCGCATAGATAGCATTCGAATGGCAATGCAAAAAGAACAGGAAAATCAGATTTCTATGGGAATATGATTTAAAAAATGTAAGTAATCCAAGGATATGAGGGATTTACAATGATTATATATGGAACAGCAATTTTAGCGATTTGTCATTTACTCGGTGATTATCTTGGCAATACCTTAGGTGTCCTTATTGGGGTAAAAGCCAATGTGGGTGGTGTTGCCATCTCTATGATTCTTTTGATTCTCGCTAAAGAATTATTAGCAAAAAAAGGTTATTTACCACAGGTGACACAGTTTGGAATCTTATATTGGTCCGGTATGTATATTCCAATCGTGGTGGCGATGTCGGCAGGGCAAAATGTGGTTGCAGCGTTATCTGGCGGTATGTTGGGGCTGATCGTTTCTATTACTTCCCTGATTGGGACGGTGCTGGTTATTCGCCATTTAAATCGATTAAGTGGTGATTATGAAACCTATGAATGGACAATAGAAGGCACTGAAAAAGCAGCATAAATAATCCTCACGATAATGAATAACAAAAGGACTTAAACAATGGACGAGTTAATTACGGTATTTACAAAAAATGCTTTGGTGACTGCACTTGCGGTCACAGGTTTAATGATGTTTGTGTCCCACCTGCTGTCAAAATATTTGACCAAAGGAAAACTGCAAAGCTCGGCAATCGCCATTACTTTAGGGCTTGTGGTGGCTTATTTTGCAGGCGTCTATACACAAGGTACAAAAGGGATTTCTGATATTGCTATTTTCTCTGGCTTTGCACTGTTGGGCGGTGCAATGATCCGTGATCTGGCAATTGCATCGACTGCATTTGAAGTGGATGTCAAAGAAGTCAAAAAAGCAGGAAAAATTGGCCTGATTGCACTCACGCTTGGCTGTATTGTTCCTTTTGTAATTGGTGCAATGGTTGCATGGGTTATGGGATATCGGGATCCGATTTCCATGACCACGATTGGTGCGGGTGCTATGACTTATATTGTGGGTCCAATTACAGGCACAGCCATTGGTGCAAGTTCAGATGTGATTGCGCTTTCTATCGCAATTGGCCTGATCAAATCGGTGTTCTTTATGGTTGGCACACCACTCCTTGCAAAATTCATGTATCTAAAAAGTCCACGTTCAGCCATGGTTTTTGGTGGGCTGGCTGGCACAACTAGTGGTACAGCCGCAGGATTGGCAGGTACAGATGTCCGATTAGTTCCTTATGGTGCATTGGTGGCAACCTTTTATACAGGTCTAGGCTGTTTACTTGGCCCGTCTGTCTTTTTTCTCACGGTAAATGCAATTTTCGGATAACTGATAAAGCATGAATATTTGCAACTTATTCATTTGTTATAAGTTGCTTATCATTCATTTCTGCACATGAGAAGCAAACATACGGCACTCTGCAATTAATGCCAGTAAATTGGGATCACGTTCCTTACTTTTTAGAAATACCAGCCCAATTTCCTGTTGCAGATGGTATTGCTGTTTTAAAGGAATGAGCTTAACCGAGCTTTCATATACCGCAGAAATACGACCCGGCAAAAGTGCAAAACCAACACCTGAACTAACCATACTGATTAAAGTAAAAATATCATTGAGTTGTAAGGCGACTTTAGGCGAAAAACCAGCTTTTTTAAAAATGAAATCACTGTCATTATGGGTGGCAAAGCCCTGAGTTAAAGTCAAAAAGGTCTCTTCTTTGAGTAGACTGAGATCAATTTCCTCAAAATCAGCATATTTAGAGTCTTTATTTACCGCTAAATAAATATCATCACAGAACATCGGCAAAATTTCAAAGTCATCATCTTGTGTTGTTTCATTAAGTGCCACAATAATGGCATCAAGTTCCGTCGTTTTAAGCTTTTTCACCAGATCCTGATTGGAACTAAGAAGTAATTGAATATCGAGTTCACTACGTCTTAATTTGAGTCCGCTAATCACATTAGGAATCGTTTTTACGGTTAAAGAATAAAGAGAACCTAAATGTAGAACTTTGGCTGCAAAGCCCGCAGCTTCTCTGGTTTTATTTACCGTAATAAAAATGTCCTGTACGATTTTTTGCGCACGTTCTTCAAATACATAAGCGCTCTTTAATGGAATTAAATTACGACCTTCATTTTTAAAAAGTGGACAACGTAGGGCACTTTCCAATGAGTGTAAGGCTTTATGAACACTGACATTGCTGAGCTGCATTTCAGTTGCTGTTTTGGAAAGATTTCCACAGCGCATAAAAGCGAGGAAGATTTGTATTTTTTTAAGGGTGAGCTCTTCATCAATTTCCATATCAATCTCCAGTTCCTAATGACTTTCCTTAAAAAATTATGTCTTCCCTCCGCGCAACGTGACACCAATCGACGCGACCATAATGCAAGCCAAAGCTACCCATTGAATCAGGCTAATTCGCTCGTGTAACAATACCAGACCTGCTAAAGCTGCAAGTGCAGGCGCAAGACTGGAAAGCGTCCCATAACTGAGTTTGCTGAGACGTTTCAGTGCCATTAAATCCAGTGCATAAGGTATCGCAGTTGCTAGCAGTGCAATGACCAGTGCTTTGCCCCAATATTGGGTGTCCAGAAGTACAGGAGCATTATTCCATAGACCAAAAGGCAGTAAGGTCATGGCGGATAAACCAATCGCAATGGTCAGCGCATGCATGCCGATATTTTGCTGTACCACACGATGACCATAATAAATATACAGTGCCCAGAAGAAACCTGCACTCAGTGCACACACCGCACCGATATAGGAAAAATGTTGCGCATTGGCATCATGCCAAGGCACCATTAAAGCAATACCTAAAATCGCAAATGCGACCCAAATATAGTCACTGCGCTGTTTAATCGAGAGCAGCGCCAAACCCAGCGGGCCAATAAATTCCAGACCTACAGCAATTCCTTGAGGAAGTTTGCCTAAAGAGGTATAGAACAGAATATTCATACAGCACAAGGCAGCGCTATAGCACAGTAAATCACGCCATTTGAGTTCTTTTAATTTGGAAATGATTTTCCATGAGCGGAACATGACTGCCACCAGAATGGTGGCAAAACACAGTCTTAAAATCGTCACTGTGAGTGGATCGAGTGTGGCAATCAATTGCTTGGCGAATGAAGCACTGATTTGATAAGACAGCATGGACAAAACCATGTACAACACAGCGACTAACTGAAGATTTTTCATGGGAGATATCCGAGACGCTGGCTACTGCCATTTTTGAGATGGAATAACATTTTCTATTTCACCTCTTTTTGCTGTCGAGCATGTTGCGTGGTAAAGGTACAGCCAATCGAAGCAATGATAATCGTACCCAAAGCAAGCCACTGATTCCAAAGTAACATTTCACCAAGGAAGATAAAGCCTGAAAGGGCAGCCACCGCAGGTTCCAAGCTCATCAAGGTACCAAAGCTAAGCGGCGTTAAACTGCGCAAGGCGATCATTTCCAAGGTAAAGGGTAAGGCACTGGCGAGTATCGCAAGACCAATAAAATAATATAAATTTGGCAGTTCAAAGACCCGATCGATTGCCCCTGAAAAGAGTGCAAAAGGCAGTAAGCAGAGCATACCAATTGACATGCCTAAGCAGACGGTGTGATTACCCGAGATGCCTGACGGTTTTTGCCCCGCAATAATATACAGTGCCCAACATGCACCGGCACTGACAGCAAACAATACTCCAACGAGATCCAGACCTTGTTGCGCTTGCTGTAATGGAAACAATAAGACCAGACCTAAAATGGCGCAGCCGACCCAAATAAAATCGTATTTTTGGCGAGCATGATAGAGCGCCACACTTAAGGGGCCGATAAATTCAAAGGCTACAGCTAGACCAAGAGGTAAACGTTCAAGCGATAAATAGAACAGGGCATTCATCCCTGCAAGGGCGACACCATAAGTCAGAATGGCTTTCCAGCGAACCACTTTGAAATTAATGGTCCAGATCTTAAAAATAATGGCCAGAATGATTGCACCAAAAAACAGGCGCATGGCAGAGACGGTCAGGACAGGAAAGCTTTGAAACAGGACTTTGGCTAAAGAACCACTGCCTTGTACACATAACATGGCAATCATCAGGAGCAATAAAGCATGCAGAGGTGTTTTCAGTACAGGGTTAGACATCTTATTTTTTTACATTCAGTATAATATTCACATAATAATTCAAATGCCCATAAAAAAGCCACAGCATCAACTGTGGCTTTTTCTGGATTGTTCTAAGACAGAGATTAGAACAATACGCGAACGCGGATGGTACCTTCAACGTGGTTCAATGTATCAAGCGCTTCTTGAGACGCAGATGCATCAACATCCATGACGAGGTAACCGATATCACCTTTGGTCATTAACGACTGACCAGAGATGTTGATGCCTTGTTCAGCGAACAAGGTGTTGATTTTCGATAATACACCCGGAACGTTTTTGTGGATGTGAAGCAAACGGTGCTGACCATCAGAAAGTGGCAATGCGATTTCTGGGAAGTTCACCGCAGAAAGCGTCATACCTTTATCTGAATAAGCAACGAATTTTTCAGCAACTTCTAAACCGATGTTTGCTTGCGCTTCCATCGTTGAACCACCCACGTGCGGGGTTAAGATTACATTGTCTAAGCCACGGAGTGGAGACAGGAATTCTTCGCCATTTGCTTTTGGTTCTTTCGGGAATACGTCAACCGCTGCACCAGCGATGTGGCCTGATTTGATTGCGTCAGCCAAGTCTTCGATCACAACACATGTACCACGTGCTGCGTTCAAGAAGATTGAGCCTTTTTTCATTTTCGCGAACTGTTCTTTCTTGAAGAAGTTACGCGTAGATGGAACATCTGGAACGTGTAAAGTCACCACATCCGCAGTTTCTAAAAGTTCATCTAAAGAGCCAACTTGACGTGCATTACCTAATGGTAATTTAGTCACAGCATCAAAATAGATGACTTTCATACCTAAGCTTTCTGCCAATACAGAAAGTTGTGAACCGATCGAGCCGTAACCGACGATACCCAAAGTCTTACCACGAGTTTCAAACGAACCCACCGCAGCTTTATTCCAACCGCCCGCATGTGTATCTTTCGATTTTTCAGGTACACGACGAAGCAAAAGAATTGTTTCAGCAAGAACCAATTCTGCAACCGAACGCGTATTTGAATACGGTGCATTGAAAACTGGGATACCACGAGACATTGCCGCTTTTAAATCGACTTGGTTGGTACCAATACAGAAACAGCCAACCGCGATCAGTTTGTTCGCAGCTGCAAAGATTTCTTCAGTCAATTGAGTACGGGAACGAATACCAATGAAGTGAGCGTCTTTAACCGCTTCTTTCAAAGCTTCGCCTTCAAGCGCAGTTTTGTGGTAATCGATGTTGGTATAACCCGCTGCGTTTAAGGTATCGATGGCATTTTGATGCACACCTTCTAACAGAAGGAAACGGATTTTGTCTTTAGGTAGTGATAGATGTTGGCTCATTACGGCTCCGCTACAAAGGCCAAAATTTAGTTGCAGTACTATAGCATACAGCTTTGAGATATAAATATTTCGTTTAAAATTACCGCATCAGAATTGATGATAATTTTTCAGTTAAGACTGAATTTTATTGGTTAAACACATTTTGTTATCACAGTATCTTTAACCTAAGCTTTATCCCATGCCTGCTTCTATGTAAAATGCAGGTATCTGATAGTCAAACCTGAAACCATCAGGTTTGCGCTGTTCTGCCGAGTTTCTATATGTTGGATACTACAATTTAAAATATTGAAAAATATTATATTGTTATCCAGACGCTCTATCTTTACTTCTTGCTAGGCCTGTAAACGATGAATGCTTCAGTCGCTTTAACACCTGAGTTATTGACCCAATTAACGGCAATTGTGGGTGAAAACCGTATTAAAACCGATGCCGACAGTTTGGAAAATTGGGGACGTGATCACACTAAACATTTTGATCCGAACCCATCAGTCATCGTTTTCCCTTCAAGCACTGAACAAGTGCAGGCCATTGTCAAACTTGCCAACCAGTTTAATGTTGCAATTACTCCATCAGGTGGTCGTACTGGCCTTTCAGCAGGCGCGGTCGCAACCAATGGCGAGATCGTAATTAGCTTTGACAAGATGAACCAGATTCTTGAATTCTACCCAGCGGATCGTATGGTACGAGTACAAGCAGGTGTGGTGACCGAGCAATTACAGAATTATGCCGAAGAACAAGGCATGTACTATCCAGTGGATTTTGCATCAGCGGGTTCAAGCCAGATTGGCGGTAATATCGGCACCAATGCAGGAGGTATTAAAGTTATTAAATACGGCATGACTCGTAACTGGGTACTTGGCTTAACAGTCGTTACGGGTAAAGGTGATGTCCTGCGTTTAAACAAAGGCATGATCAAGAATGCGACGGGTTATTCGCTTCAGCATTTATTTATCGGTGGCGAAGGCACATTGGGTTTAGTCACTGAAGCTGAAATCAAGCTTGAGCGTCAGCCACAGAACTTACAGGTACTGGTTCTCGGTGTCCCTGATTTTGATGCAGTAATGCCTGTATTACATGCTTTCCAGAAAGATATCGACTTAACAGCATTTGAGTTCTTTGGTGAACTTGCGATGCAAAAGGTACTCGACCGCGGTCATGTACAACGTCCATTTGAAACACAGTGCCCGTTCTATGTCTTGCTTGAGTTTGAAGCGCCGTATGAGCCGATTGTCGACAAGGC
This sequence comes from Acinetobacter sp. BIGb0102, assembly GCF_003815055.1. Taxonomy (NCBI): domain Bacteria; kingdom Pseudomonadati; phylum Pseudomonadota; class Gammaproteobacteria; order Moraxellales; family Moraxellaceae; genus Acinetobacter; species Acinetobacter sp. BIGb0102. Next base: position 187,525 of record NZ_RKQE01000013.1, on the reverse strand, counting down.
AATGGAAATCTTTGAGCATTGTATGGAGCAAGGTTGGGTACTTGATGGCGTTATGAGCCAGAGCCTTGATCAGGTCGAAAGCTTATGGCGTTTACGCGAAGATATTTCTGAATCAATCGCGCCGTTTATTCCATACAAAAATGATATTTCAGTATTAATTACCCACGTACCTGCATTTATTCGTGAGATTGATACAATTGTTCAAGATAACTATCCTGACTTTGAAATCTGCTGGTTTGGTCATATCGGTGATGGTAACTTGCACTTAAATATTCTAAAACCTGAAAACTTGACCAAAGATGAGTTCTTTGCGAAGTGTCAGGTAGTGAATACATATGTATTTGATACCGTGAAAAAATATGATGGTTCAATCTCTGCCGAGCACGGTGTGGGCATGACCAAGAAGCCATATTTAGAGTATTCACGTTCGCCTGAAGAAATTGAATATATGAAAGCATTGAAGTTGGCATTCGATCCGAAAGGGATTATGAACCCCGGTAAATTATTTGATCTTTAATGCTTGATTGAATAAAAGAAATTCTGCTAAAAGCGTATCGAAAGATGCGCTTTTTTTTATTTTTGAGAATTTATAACAATGAATATTTTAATTGTCGGCAATGGTTTCGATTTATCTCATTACTTACCCACGAAATATGATCATTTTATGGATGTGATGAAAGCTGTAGAGTCTAAGGAAACTGGGAAAAAGGTATCTGATCTATCCATTTATACAGTCAATGAGTGGATGAAAGAACTTGATAAAATCTTTGAGAAAAGAGAGAGATTTGAACAACCCAATTATGATATGGATTTTAATGAATTATTTTCTTGTATAAGAGATAAATGGTTTATTGAGAAAACGAAGGAACTCTATTTAATTGAACAAATTAAAATATCATCTCAAGATGTATTGAAGTTGCAATATCGTTTAGAGCTCAATGACTGGTATCAATATTTTAAAAATCATGTTGAGGAAATAAAAACTTGGATTGACTTTGAACAGAAAATTGAAGAAGTACTTGGGGTTTTAGCAAATTGTATTTTGGAAATAGAAAAAATAAAAAGTCCAAAAGAAGTTTTCAAGTATTTTCAATATGATGAGAAAGAGGGAAATCAAATCATAGAGAAAAATTTTAAAATATTAAGTTTTTTTAAATTTATTAAATCTGAAAGCTATCAATATAAATTACCTTCAGTTTATATAGGTTCTAAACCATCATTTAAAGAAAAAAATAGGGATAATTTAAATCCTATTTTTTGTCATGGAGGAAGCTTAGAAAATGGTTTCAATCCATCTGGGTTCTTAAATTACTTATATTTTCAGTTAGAAGAATTCATAGAGATTTTTAATCTTTATCTAGATTTGATTGTAAATGAACTTCGACTTCAAGTTCAATTACAAATTGATGCTAAAGAGTGGATTTATCCTGACCTAATTTATTCATTTAACTATACAAATACTTATGCACGATTTCATGATTCAGTGAAAATAGAGTATTTACATGGTAGTCATGGCGAATACCAAAATATTGTTTTAGGAGTTTCAGATATAGAACATGAAAATTTAAAAAAGTTAAAGGCTTATGGCTTTACTAAATATCATCAAAAATTATTAAAGAATACAGATTATAAATTCTTGAATGAAAGTGATGGAATAAAAAGTATAATAAGATTTTGGAAAAGAATAAGTGAAAAAAACCAACCTATTACCTTGGCAGATAAAGAAAAAAATAGGCTCAATATTTTTATTTGGGGACATTCTTTAGATATTTCAGATGAAGTATATATAAAAGAAATTTTTTCATTGAATGATGAAAGTTACTGCAATGTTCATGTGGTAATTTATTATTTTGATAATCAAGCTAAGTTTCATCTACTGGCTAATCTTTTACATATTTTAGGTAAGGAGAAAGTTGAGCTTTGGATGAAGAATGACTGGTTAAAGTTCGAACCTAATCCTAATCTTGTTGAAATTAATAATATTCAATCAGTTGATTTACCTTAGTATGGCTAAACTTTGATAAAATCACTTATGTTATGAATGGCTTTGGACTGAGTTTTTTATACGTTTTGTACCCCATCAAAATATAAAGACGATCAGTAAGCATCCCTTACTGATCGCTTGTCATCTAGATACCACTTTCCAGAATACGAATTTTCACATCCGCAACATGGTCTTTGGTTGCTTCAAAATGTTGCTGCATATGTACAGTTTGCATGTGAGCTTCCAAATGAGCGGTACTTTGCCATTTCTCTAACATGACAATGGTATTCTCATCAGTGGCCTGCATCTCAATCGCGGGTAGGTGATCAATCAAGGCTTCATAGCCATGACAGCCGTCTTCTGCAAGCACGGTTGGTGTCACTTTTTTAAATGCATCTAAAACCGCTTGACGATGCTCAACACCTGCATGGGTGCGGATTTTAGCAATAATAATTAGCATGATATGTTCTCACTTAATGTACTGCAAATAATTGATCTAAATGCGCTTTGTAGGCTTCAAGATAGCTTGGTACATTGGGTGCCTTGATGACATCATTGACAATAAATGTTGGAAGTGATTCCATGCCCAAGAATTGGTTTGCTTTGTGGAACGGCAAATAAACGCCATCCACACCAACGCCATGGAAGAACTGGTCTGGATCGGTAAAGGCTTCCATCGGTGCATTCCATGTTAAAGACAACATGTACTTTTTACCCTGAATTAAACCACCAGAACCATACTTTTTAGATGCATCTGAACGGCTACGACCATCGCTGGCATACAGTGAACCATGACCAATAGTAAAAATATCATCAATATATTTTTTCATGGTCCACGGCGCACCCATCCACCAGCCTGGCATTTGATAGATCACCACATCTGCCCATAAATATTTGGCAATCTCGGCTTGAATGTCATATTCACTGTCGGTGCGTGTCACCTGTACGTTATGACCTAAGCTTTTTAAATGTGCTTCGGAAAACTCGGTTAAGGTGTCATTCAATTCGCCATTTGAGTGTTCAAACTGTTTGGCACCATTAATAATTAAAATATTGCTCATGGGAGGACTCAGGAATAAATCTCTAAAAATATGGACGCATTTTAGGAAATCTATTCATGAGTAAAAATGCATAAATGAGCAAAATACTATTGATCAAAAATCAAGAATTGAATTATTCGGTTTTTGATTTTCTCGCTTTATACCAACGACGGATCGCCCATAAGATTGCAATCGCAAGATAAAGCGGCCAGAGCATGACTAACCAGATGATGGTTTCTCTTAAGCCGTAGAGTCCGACTTTTATAGCTTCCCAAATTCGGCTGAGTAAAGGATCGCTGTCTAAAGTTGCAATGCGATTGATATTGAGATCACGGGTCTTGCGTACTTGCGCTTGCTGGAAAAACTCAAGTCGAATGGTGCTATAAGCCAAACGGTCTTTGACTTCCAGATTCGTCAGTTGTTGCAGTTGATTGTTCACAGCATTTGAAGCGCTGTTACTCTGATTGGCGGTATTCAGTTTTTCTTCAAGCAGTTTTAATTCATAACGTTTGGCTTCATAGCTCTGACTATTAAAGTTCAACATGAGTGGCAATAACTGATTCAGGAAGGGCGTGACCTGTTCATTGGGAATGCGGACCGTGAGTTGTACAGTCGGAGTAATTTTTTCGTAGATGTCGACACTACCATCGATACGGTCTCGTTCAGAACGATCACTGACTTGATAATTAATCTGTTTTTCTTCGATATAGCCCTTGTATTGCGATAACTGTTGCTCAAGCGCAGACGTAGTTTTTAATACATCTTTGACTTCAAATTGGAGTTGGGCACTTTTCACCAGTTGACGATTTTGCTCCAACGCATTTTGTTGCTGACTTACCAGTTGTTCAGGATTTTTCGCGGCATTTTCCTGTACCGCTTCGCTATCGAGTGCAACACTCTCAGTCGCAACAGCAGCCTCATTTGCAGCGTTATCTGGATGTTTTGAACAGGCAACCAAGCTGCTGCCCAGTATTAAAATAACAGTTAATTTTTTAGTTAAATCTGACATCTCTGTATGCCTAAATTGTTGTGATATTAAGGTTATAAAATCAGTATTTTCGATTTATTTGTTTATTTATAAAGGGATTGCTGAATCCAACAAATCCTTGCACGCCATAACATTTTGTTGCTTGGCAATGCTGTTTTGTATAGTAGCATAAATGAGTAATGTGAAGTGGAGGGGGCAAAATGTATAAAACGGCAATGCTGTTGGGATGTGCTTTATTGCTGAGCGCATGTAATCAACCGATCACCGAATCGCAACAACAGGCGGCGGTTCAAAAAAGTACGGCCATGCATGCTGTTTTGCTGGATCAGCCAAATTTATTTCACGATGAAAATAATCTAAAAATAGATCAGCAATTTAATACGGCAGAAAATCCTACCGATGCACAGATCACGGTTGAACAGGCACAATTGGATGATTCTGTCGTGGCCGTGCGTACAGAGTATCAATTAAAACGTGATCAGGATGTCTGGAAAATTGTGAATAAGAAGCAAAGTTATCAATGTGCCAGAGGCGAAAATACGGAAACCTTCCAGTTTGAGTTATGCCCATAATTATCGGGGCTCTATTGTCCAGTCTAAAATCTATTCAAAAATGTGGATAACTTTTAGGTTATTCACATTGTCAAAATCCCTGTGGAAGATGGATTAAAATTGCTGTCATTTTAAAAAAATGCTAAAGTTGCGCCTGGCGATTTAGCCAAAAGGTAAAAACATTTACCAGTCTCACGTAAATAGATTGTTTTTCTTATATACACCTAGTGAATACGGTGTTTTCACATTTATCACATGCTTTTTTATAGCATGAAATCAAAATTTAAATCTAAACCATAAAATCTCGTGGTCGTGATCCTGTTTTCTTTTTTTGAAAATGGGACGGGCGCTAGTTGGTTATTTTTGTGAATAAAACATGATGACAAATAATCAGAACATGACGTTAAACCGTATAACGCTCATGTTTCCTTTAGCTTTAGTGCTATTTGAATTTTCGGTTTATATCGGTAATGACCTGATTCAGCCCGCCATGCTGGCCATTACAGAACAGTTTGCTGTGAGTGCAACTTGGGCGCCATCGTCAATGTCATTCTATCTGTTGGGTGGTGCCAGTGTGGCATGGTTACTTGGCCCACTTTCGGATCGGCTTGGACGCAAAAAAGTATTACTGGCAGGCGTGGCTTTCTTTACGATCTGCTGTTTACTGATTTTGCTGACGCATAATATCGAGCAGTTTTTAACATTACGTTTCCTGCAAGGGATTGGTTTATCTGTGATTTCAGCAGTGGGTTATGCTGCGATTCAGGAAACCTTTGAAGAGCGTGATGCCATCAAAGTCATGGCATTGATGGCCAATATTTCTTTGCTTGCACCTTTGCTCGGGCCTGTACTGGGGGCTTTCCTGATTGATTATGTCTCGTGGCATTGGGGCTTTGTCGCCATTGCGGCGGTGTCTTTCATCAGTTGGTTTGGTTTAAAGAAATTTATGCCAGCCACACAGGAAAGTCGAAAACAACCGAAACAGCCATTTAGCTATATTTTTGATGACTTTAAAAAAGTGTTTAGCAATCGCCGTTTCCTTGGATTAAGCATTGCTTTACCTTTAGTTGGTATGCCGTTAATGCTCTGGATTGCTTTGTCACCGATCATTCTGGTGGATGAGTTGAAGCTTAGCAGTGTGCAATATGGTTTGGCCCAATTCCCAGTGTTCTTTGGCCTGATTATCGGTAATGTCATCCTGATCAAAATTATTGACCGTTTCCCTTTAGGTAAAACCATTTTAATGGGCTTGCCGATTATGTTACTAGGAACGATGTTCTTGGTGCTGGGTGTAATCTGGCAAGCTTATCTGGTGCCATGTTTATTGATTGGCATGACATTGGTGAGTTTAGGTGAGGGGATCAGTTTCTCTGTGATGTATCGCTTTGCCTTAATGTCATCTGAAGTGTCAAAAGGCACGGTTGCAGCGGCAGTTTCGATGCTGATGATGGTTAGTTATTTTGTCATTATTGAACTGGTACGGGTGCTGTATACCCATGTGCATATCTGGGCTTTTGCATTGGCGAGTGTGGTGCTGATCGCTTTCTGGTTTGCACAACCTCGGAAAGTATTAAAACAGGTCATGCTGGAACGTAAAGCAGAAGGCATCAACTAATAAAAAAGCTGAGATCAATGTCTCAGCTTTTTTATACTGCTCAAAACAACAGCAAAACTGTGGATATCTTTTTAGATACCCACAGTTGGTAAATTATTTAATCACACCACAGGCAATACGATCTCCGCCACCGCCTAAAGGTTTCGGTGAGTCAGAATAATTATCGCCGCCGACATGAACCATGATTGCCCGACCTTGGATATCAGCCAGTTTTAAACGTGGTGCGATCACAGGCGTGGTTGCAAAACCTTTCTCATTCACGACTAGCACAGGCAAGTCACCTAAATGACCATTTTCTGGCGTACCGTGATGTGGTGCATTATTTGGATTTAAATGACTTCCAGCTGCCAGTGCCGCACCCATTTTGCCATCTTTCATTGCCGCTTCACACGAGCCATTTTCATGGATATGGAACCCATGTTCACCTGGAGAAAGCTTGCCGAGAGCCGGCGTGATTAACAGACCTTTTGGGGTTTCCTGAAAAGCCACTGTACCAATTGAAGAGCCAACACCTTTGGCATCGACCTGATAAACTTGTACCAGTTGTTTTTGCTCTTGCGTGGTGGATTGGGTCTGGATTTTAGATGCATTGTGATCTAAATCAGCAGAGGAACAGGCAGCAATACTTAGGCCTAGACAGCTCAGTAAAGAGAGTTTTTGAATCGTAGAAGTCATTGCGAAGATATCCTTATAAATTATCTTTATTTGACGATTCAAACAAAGTCAGGGATATCCCGCAAGTAACATTAATCAATTAATGACAAAAAGTTAAACAAAACAAACCTATTTGTTCTCAGGCGGCGCATCCAGTGTGGCGACTGGTTCTTCGACATTTTCATGCAACCATTCACGCCAGATTGCCAGCAAAATCGCCAGAATCACAGGGCCAATGAATAAACCGACTAAACCAAAGCTAGCAATCCCGCCCAGTACACCGAACATGATCAGGATAAATGGAATCTGGGTGGCACCTGAAATGACCAATGGACGAATCACATTATCCGAACTGCTGACAATCAACACGCCCCACAGAACTACCCCAATTGCTTCCATAGTCTGGCCTTGTGCAAATAGCCACAGACCGACACCCAGATAGGAAACTGGCGTACCAAAAGGAATCAGGGCAAGGATAAAAGTCACCATAGTGAGCAGCATTGGGTTCGGCACACCCGCCACAAAGTAGCTCAGACCAGCCAATAAGGCTTGCGCCACTGCTGTTAAACCGACGCCATAGACTACTGCGCGGGTTGTTTCTGAAATGGTGTCGAGATAATGATGCACACGTGGCCCAATCACCATTTCCAAGGCACGGCTAACCTGAGACAGGATCATTTGTCCATCACGGTAGAAGAAGAACAGGGTCATGATTGCAAAGGTGAGTTTAACCAGATTTCGGCTAATTTCACTGAGAACAAAACGTCCATAACTCAAGTGGCTTTGAATCCATTCCGCAATATTTTTGGTAATACTGTTGGGATCATTACTCAGTTCATTAATGGTGCGGCTGATATCTTTACCAATAATCGGTAGGTTCTTGATAAAGTCAGGAATCTGGATATGGCCTGAGAACAGTTGACGCTGTAAATTAAAATATAAATTGCGCCCTTCAAGCTGCAACATAAAGATGGCAAAGATGAACGGAATCCCGATCACTAAAATCACCAGTGTGATCATCAGTGTGGCATTTAAGGTTGGACGGTTTTCACCAAAGAAACGACGCTGTACCCATAAATACACAGGCCAGGTCATATAAGCAATAATGGCAGCCCAAAGCACAGGGACAATAAAGTATTTGAGAATACTGAATCCCAAAAAGAGCAGGACAAAGAACAGTCCAAATAGCAAAACGCGTTGTAATATGGGAGCGTATTGTTGCACAAGCGTCCGTCTCTAATCGTAAAAGTTGAATAAAATCATATTAACTGAAAAATGGGCACAGTAAAATTTCATTCGGTAATTTCACGTTTAAATCTTTTGGGGCAATAAAAGCATAAAATTTAAAATGTCATCCCTATACTTTTTTCTCTATTGAATAAGCTGAAAAGAACCAGACATATTTAGAAAAATTATTACGTCACAGATGCATAAAATACATGAATTCACCTTAGCAACATTTGCTATCGAGTTTAATACAGGAGTCGGCAAAGAGTTACAAAGCATATTGTTAGATTAAATCCATCACGTATCCATAAATGAATTTTAAGGAGTAGTACGATGGCTTATTCAAATAATCAGAATCAATCACCTGAAAAAGCAGATCCGCATAATCAAGCAAAAGTGAATCCCAATGAGGCTTCCCAGCCCAATGACAACGTCACGAAGCTATTGAGTAACGATAAAGTCAGTTATCAAGAGGTTGAAGGGCTGACAGATACGGATCAATTACAACAGACCTTAGATCAGAGTGCTGCTTCTCAAAACCCTGAGGGCAGTCACGGTAATGAAAATATTCGTAAAGCGGTTGAAAACCTAGATCGCGATGAAATGAAGCATAACTTGAAAGATGAAAGTGCTGAAAAAGATGAGCCTAGCCCTAATCCAGCCCCTTTCATCACACCCGAATAAAAATCAATTTACTCTGAATAGATGAAGATTGAGAATCAAGTTTTTTACTTGTTCCATCAAGCTGAGATGGAACAAGTCGTTTTAGAACCATTCGCTTGGATCATCGACTAACTGGTTTAACACGGGTTGCCACTGGCTTTGGATACTGACAAAGTTTTTCTGGGTTTTATCAAAAATACTCAGGCCCTGCATGGCTAAGCTGCCATAGGCAGTACGTTCTGAAATCCATGCCACAGGTTCCTGTTCAATCTTGTTAAAGAAGTCCTGAATGTCTTTAGAGCTGGAACTGTTCGGTTTAACCCGATTGGCAATCAGCAGGATTTGTACCTTACCTTTACGGATACGTTTAATGTCTTGTAAATGCTTGAGGAAGCGACGGGTACTATCAATGTCAAAGAACGAAGGTTGCAGCGGTGTGACGATTGCATGCGCTTCACTGACTAGTTGTTCTGCATGCTCACCTGACAGGGCGCCGGGCGCATCAATAATTAAATAATCCAGATTTTTTGGTGCTTCACCAATTGATTTTTCATGTCGCCAATCTAGACTTTGAATGCCTGTCACGGTATCTGGACGCTGCTTTAACCATTGCAAAGATGATTTCTGATTGTCGGCATCGGCCAACGCGACCTTATAGCCTTTTTGTGATAATGCAGCAGCGAGCGTAATTGCTGTCATGGTCTTACCACAGCCACCTTTTTGATTTGCGATTAATATTGTCTTCATGAAATTAGATTTATTTAACTAGGCTCTCATATTCAACTATACCTTAGCATCTTTTTGCGTCGAATGTGTTACACATGACAAAAGTTTAATGTTGCAGTTAAATAGCTGCATTCAGGAAAAGGAATGTGTTATGTCGGTTTGGCTTGCAATGTTGATTGGTGGTTGTATAGGGGTTGTGATCACCACCATTATTCTGTCGAGTACCCGCAACGGTCGTGTGCAGGCAGAGTATGAAAAATATATTGCCGAGCTGGAACTAGAACATAAACAGGCTTTGCTGGATGCGCAGAAGCGAAGTGTCAATACCAGTCGTGCGGTCTTAAAAGGAAAAATGGCGGAACAATTTGCGCCGATCTTGCCCGAGTTCCAGTATTTACCAAGTGATGCCAAATTCCTCGGTGATCCAGTCGATTATGTGGTGTTTGATGGTTATACCGATTTCCGAGATGGCGATGGAACTGCCGAAGATATCGAAGTAATTCTGCTGGATATTAAAAGTGGCGGTGCACGCTTAAGCAAGGGACAGCAGGCCATTGCTCAAGCGGTACGTGAAGGGCGGATTCGTTTTGAAACCCTTAGAATCGATTTTGAAGACTAAAGCGGGATCTCTAATTTTTGTACCCGCGCCAATAACATCTTTTGTGCAATTGCAGGGATGCCTTCCGCATCAAAATATTGTTTTTCTATAAATTTAAATTTGGCTTGTAATAGATGTCGTTCAATATCGCGATTGAGGTGGCAACCATCTGCAATACGTTTCTGGATGGGTGTGAGTAAAGTTTGCAAGGACTGTATTTTCGCAGAGTCTGGATGTTTGACATGTTCAACCAGATGGAAGGTCCCCGTCGGTTTAAGCACACGATAGATTTCTGCAAGTGCCTGATCAAGTTGTGCAATACTACACAAAGTCCAGGTTGAGACCACATGATCCAGAGATGCATCTGCAAAGGGAAGTTTCTCTGCGCTAGATTGCACATGCTTGATAAAGAACGGCGCATGTTGAACTCGTTCCACCGCAAGCAGATAAATATCTGGATTGGGTTCCAAGGCATAGAGCGTGTCGACATTGCCATAGAAGGGAATATTCAGACCTGTACCAAAACCAATTTCGAGTATCTCTCCTTCAATCGGTAACAATAATTCACGACGTCGATCCATCAGACTCGCAGTTTGCATGACCTGATTAAGTAAGTGAGGAAATATATGACGCTGGTAAAATTGGTAAATCATGGAAATCCATTCGTTGATTCAAAATAAAAATAGGGTGACCGCACCACAAAAATATGACTAAAGTGAGTTTGATTGTTACTAAAAAAAGCACTTTTTTTCACCATCTAAGCATACTATGAAGAGAAGTGCTTTTCTAAGTTTTTCGTTATTTTGAGGATGATTGAGCCATGAAAAAACGTCTGTTGATGAGTTTATGCATGGTTGTTGCAATTGGGCAGACACATGCATCGACCAGTGGGGAAGAATACAATATTGCCAATGGTTTAGCGCCCGTTGTGAAATATCAATCGATTTCGGTACTGAAGCCTTTTGATGGGAACTTCCGTATTCTCGGTTCAAAAGTCTATCATGACGATGAGCAAGCCAAATTTTCTCCGATTGATTATGCGGTCAGTTTAGGACTTTTTGCTGACCCTCAGATCGCGCGGACGATTGATGTTCAACAGTATGACCGCTACCTGAACTGGAAAATGAAAACATTACCTGTTCCACCCGATCAGGCCATCAAAATGGTATCGAATATGCACATTATTCCTGCCAATCCAGAAATTGCCAAACAGATTAAACAGGTGAAGCGTGGTGATCTGGTGCAGTTAAAAGGCGAACTGGTCGAAATTCGTGATAAAGATCTGGTGTGGAAATCATCGCTTACCCCAGGTGGTGTGGGCGATGGTGCGTGTGAATTGTTCCGTGTCAGTTCAATTCAGTGGATTGAGAAACAGAATATTTAACTTGATCCCGTATTTAATAAAAAAAGAGGGCGCGAAATCCCTCTTTTTTTATGCATGTAAATTATTCTTCCTGTGCTTTGGTTTCAGCGGTCTGTGTGCTTCTCCAGTGATGTAACTGGCTTTGTGCATGTAGATATTCATTGAGCTGATTAACTTGCTGGTTGCTATCCGCTGTTGAAGTATTGGCCTGTTCTAAAACTTTAGCCTGCTGTTCCCAATAATCATAAAGCAAGCCTTGAATGTAACGGCCTTGCTCGGTTTTTAGTTCAAGATCTTTCAACATAGACAGGGCAGATTTGACATTGTCCTTTTGGCGTTGTTGTTCAAATTCTGGCGTTAAGGTATTGGCTTCTTTCATCTTCGCCAATTCCATTTCCATGCTATCGCTCATGTCGGTAAAACGACGGTCATAGTCATCCAGTATTGCAATATCGTGACCATCATCTGCGGTCGCAGGGAACTGTTTGATCGGCGTCTGGTTTAATTGACCAATCGTATCATTGGCTGAACTGCTTTGCTGCTCTTGTTGAGCAGTCGGTTGTTTATCTTTATTACATGCGCTCAAGAGCAGGGCTGAACTGAGCATACATGTCAGGGCAAATGTGGTTTTAATACTAGGCATGGATCAACTCGATAAATATTTAGTTTGCAGCTTTCTGAAAATGATAAGCAAAAGTGGTATAGGGGAAATCAATCTGATCTTGCGCAGTTAAGCCTGTAAAATCAAATACAATTTGTTCGAACTTTGCTTTTAACTGTTGTTGTTCTGCGACAGGCATGGCGGCAATAAAGCTGGTCGACAACAGACGCTTACTTACCACTTGCTCAACCGTGCCATGATGTTTTTGCTGGAAGGTCTGCAATTCCACAAAGTTAAATAGTTGCTGATGCTCAAACACCTGTTTCCATAACTCACTGTGATAACGTGGTGTATCACCTTCTAAAGGTGCAATTTCATCTGCCAGTGCTTGAACCCAATCAACCGTTGTGTCGCGTTGATTCCAGATCAGCCCTAAATGTCCCGATGGGGCCAGTACCCGATGCATTTCAGTTAATGTTTCAATATTCGCAAACCAGTGGAATGACTGGGCACACAAAATGGCATCAATTGAAGCATCTGCCAGCGGTAATTGATCGCTGGAAGCCTGAATACATTTCACCTGTGGATGGCTGTGCTGAAGCTGTTGTAACATTTCAGCGACAGGCTCAACTGCAATCACTTTTGCCTTGCTCTGTAACAGGTAGGGTAAGAATTTGCCAGTCCCCGAACCAAGGTCGATAACAGTGGAATTTTCACCTATTTGGAGGCGATCTTGCAGCCAAATGGCAATATCTTGCGGGTAACTGGGACGAACTTGCTGGTACAGTTCGGCACCTAAACTAAAGCCTTTTTGAGCGGCTGGGTGTAAGGATTGTGTCATCTTTTGCGCTTTTTAATCTGTCTTATCTCTATAAAATAAGATACTCCGCAATTATGGTTTGGCAAAGCCACCATTTGGTGACTTTTTGCTACAGACCTTGGATCAATTTTTCAGTGTGAGCATGGATAAGCAAATCGTATTTGAAGACGAACATATTCGCGTTATTTTTCTAAAAGGTTCAAGTAACACTTTAGTGGTTTCGTTCGGAGATTTAATTAGTCGCGCCAAAGGAATGTCCATTAATGCTGAAAAATCATTAATAAAATATCAATACAATGTCCTTGGCATTATGCCAAAACAAAAATCATGGTTTCCTAAAAGCAGCATGCTTCAGATGCAGCAACAGATTCTGCCAATTTTGCAGCAATTCAAAGAAATTGTGGGCTATGGCGGGTCAATGGGGGGCTATGCTGCAATTAAATATTCCAACCTGTTGAATATGCAAAAAGTGGTGGCTTTTGTCCCACAATATTCAATTGATCCAGATGTCGTTCAAGATCGCCGTTATGCAGAGTTTTTTGATGCAAGTATTCATCAAGACATGCAGATTCAGGCCGATGAAGTGGATGCATCACGTGAATACATTATTGTTTACGATCCTTACTTTGCCGAAGATAAAGAGCATTTCTTAAAGATTCAGCCTTTATTGCCGAATATGCATGTCATTCATTTGCCATTTACTGGTCATGAGGCACTTTCGGTTCTGGCAAGTTCACAATTGCTCAATGATTTTGTTGAAAAACCTTTTGAAATTACTTATTTCTACAAGCGTGTTCGGGAAGTCAAAAAGCAAAGTAAATTCTATTATCGTCATGTGCTGGATGCCTTGCTGGCAAGACATCATCATGCCTTATTAAAGATTTTAGAAAATAATGAGTTTGAACTGGATGAACGCTATTTTGATGCGATCATGAAGCAAAAGCTGGTTCAGCAATTATTTAATCTTAAGCAGGGCACAGAACAGAACCTGCATAAGCTCGGGATTCAGCCGCATTTCGTGCAACAGGCAGGTAGCTCAAAGCCAACCGTCATGACGGCTCAGGAGACCTGTCTGGTCTTTAATCTGGTGAGCTTGAAACTAGAGAGTTATCGTCCAGATACGCTTGCAGCCAATCTGAACTATCTTGTTCCGTTAAAAGTCACAGCCAATGCATTGGTGGAACTTGAACTGAATAATGAAAATTATTTATTGACCATGAATGACCGTGGTATTCACAAGCTGGTAAAAGTCGGCGAAGCCTTGGCTTTAGACCAGTCACCACTGGTGTTTAAACGCTATGCAGAGTTTTGTAGCATCAGCTATAAGCAACTGACATTAAGCTGTGATGAACAGGGATTCAGTCATTTTGTTGAAAATAATGTGGATGAGCAGACCAAGCTACAGTTATGTAACTAGATCTTTTCCATAAAAAAAGCCCTTTGCATTGCAAAGGGCTTTTTTTAGAACGGACTTAAAGGATTAGTTTGCACCAATTTTTGCGTTGGTATTTACATTGGCATTCACGCCTAGAACTTTCACACCAACATTTGCACCTGTTTGAAGGCCTTTCTTATCTGCATTCAAGCCAGTTTGGGCATTCACACCAGAAGTTTTACCATTCACCTGCGCTTGTGCATTGGTTTGCGCACCTAAATTTAACGATTTAGGTTGGCTAGATGCTTTTTTGTCTTCAATACGCTTTTTGACATTTGCAGTGGTATCGGCTGCAAACTCTTTACCATCAACGGCTTTGTCTACCGCATAATCTTTTGTATTTTTAACTGCTTCACCAGTTTTGTTCACGACATGTGAACCAATGTGGGTCGCTGTTCCAACAGTTTTTTGAGTTGCTGTTACGCCTGTATTTACAGCGGCATGTCCTACATTATGTGCAGTATGACCTACGCCTTGTGCCACGTGACCTACGCCTTGAGCAGTATTTTTTACTGCGCCAGTCACACCCTTAAGCAAGCCACCAGATTGAACATTGACTTGAGCTGAGCCATTCGCGTTTACCTCAGCGCTCTGTGCAAAAACAGAAGCAGAAGCGAGGATACTTGTTGTCACGATAGCTGTTTTGATCATTTTTTTCATTGCGATTTCCTTAGCGATGTACCGTAAAGTGGTACTTCATTAACGCCATTGCATCATAGCGAGCTAAAAAGTAGAAATGTGTGATTTTCATCAAAAATTACAACCAGATTACAGCTCAAACACACTTTAGATAGAAATTGTGAAGATTGATTACGGGAATAAAAATATGAAAAATATAGTTTTTATATGAATTTAAATAATTGTAAATATTGATGTTTATTTAATTTTTAAAATAATAATTTAGTAATTTATGAACAGTTATTCTAAATTTATTTCATAGTTTAGAATAATAAATATACAAATTAAGGATATCTAAATAATATAAAAAAGATTAAAAAATGAGAAGAAGCACAACTTATTCATGTTTGAACCTGCTTCGTCGGCATAATAATTTTTTATCTTTAAGGAGCTTTATTTTTTATCCTGCATCTGTTGATGGAGGGCATCTGTTATTTTTATTTGAAGACTAAAACGGGAGTGGCAGTCAGTTTCTAAAGAATAATTGTATTAAATAGAAGAAGTAAAACCCAAATCTTGGCGAGTATGAGGCGCTGGAGAACAGAATGAAAAAGATGGCAGCATTTTTACTGGTTTTAATTGGACTAGGTATGGTGGCGATGTATTTACAACCAACCAAGTCAATGGTGAATACCACGGTTTATCAAGAGCGTCCGAGTCATTCGGAAACAACCCAAATACAAGAAATGGAGGTAAAAACCAAACAAGCAACCAATTCAACGCTAGACAACCTATCGGATACTTCTCAAAAAGAACCAGAATTTTATGACACGAAAAGTGATCCTTCGCTACAGCCGATTGATCCAGCGACTGATCCTGCAAACGAAATTAAACAGCTTTAAATCATCAGGGTTTCTTTTTAAGAAACCAGACAATAAAACCATTCTTAATTTGAGAATGATGGAGATGAAAAGTGAACAATAAAATTTTAATATTTATCGGTTTATCTGTTTTTTGTATAACGACAACCTCTGCTGCAACACTCAACTCGGCTCAGCTTAAACAGCGATTCAGCGCTGCTGCTGTCAACAAAATCACCCAAGGAAAAATTGATATTAATGCATTGGTGAGCAATGAATCGAATGACTTAATTATTGAATATGATCTTAATACTGAAAATACGCTGTCAGATCCAGCACAGCGAGATTTTATTGCGGATAGTAAAAATCGATTTAAAAATAGATGGATCAGAACCGCAGGTTTTCAGACGCTGCGAGAATTTAATGGTTTGCCTTTGGGTTTATACCGGATTCAAAATCGGGAAACACTGGCTCAAATTTTAAATGACCCTATGGTAAAAGGGATTTATCCCAACCGTAGAAATACGACCACCACGATTGAAAGTTTAGCTTTAATTAACCAGCCGCAAGCAGCAAACAATGGCTTTACAGGTGCGGGAACCAGCGTGGCAGTGATTGATACAGGTGTGAATTATAAGCATGCTGACTTTGGCTGTACTGCGGTCAATACACCAGCTTCAAGCTGTCGGGTCGTTTATAGTTTTGATAGTGCACCGAATGATAATCAACTCGACAATGATGGGCATGGCAGTAATGTTTCAGGCATTGTGGCAAAAGTAGCACCTCAAACCAAGATTATTGGTATTGATGCGTTTCGAACAGTTGTGACCAATGGGCAACAACAGAATATTGCCTATGACAGTGATATTCTGGCTGGATTGAATTGGACGGTCAATAATGCAAGAACTTATAACATTAAAGCGGTTAACCTGAGTTTAAGTGTTCCTGGACGTAAATATACGTCTGAATGCCGCAATAGTAGTTATAGTACCGCTTTTTCCAGAGCACGGAATGCGGGTGTCGTTCCTGTCGTTGCTGCGGGGAATGATGCCTTTGCCGATGGTATTGCTTCGCCTGCGTGTGTGGCTGGTGCAGTACGGGTTGGTGCAGTTTATGATGCAAATCTGGGCTCAATCAAGGCATCTGTGTGCAACGATACTACGACTCAGGCAGACCAGATTACGTGCTTTAGTAATGGTGGCTCTCTGGTCACACTTGTTGCGCCGGGCGCGATGATTACAGCAGGTGGTTATCGGATGGGAGGAACATCACAAGCCACCCCGCATGTCGCGGGCGCAATTGCTGTATTGCGAGCAAATAATGTAAGACCATCAGAAACAATTAACCAGACCATTAACCGTTTAAAGGCAACAGGTAAAACTGTCAGGGATGCACGAACAGGCTTAATTTTTCCACGTCTCGATTTACTCGCGGCAACCAGTGGACTCAGTCTGAATTAAACTTATTTTATAAGTTAAAGATTGATCCCAAGCATCGTTTAAAAGCCCTCACTCGTTACAGCTCGTAGTCACCAGTGTAACGAGTTTTTTATGGAATTAATGACACTGTGCCAGATTATTCGCACTGAAATTACTTTGCAGTTTCTTGAAATTTGCTTGTACAGCAGGATCATCAATGTCAAAAGCTGTTGAGGTGTTGGCTGAAACAAGCGTGGTATGTTGGGTCGATGAACTCGCTGAAATTAATCCTGAATGGTTAAAGGTCCAGTGCTCTATCGCTTGCCCACCATCGAAATATCCAGTGAATTCAATAACGCAATTTTTGTCCTGTTTCATCAGTTTCGCAATATTGCCTTCTGTTGTTGGAGAAGCACCAATATTTTTAACCTGTTCCAGACTTTGCGCTGAACTTGGATTCGGAGTCTGAAAAGTGGAGCAAGCTGTGAAACTCATTCCACCAAATATCGAAATAAAAATAATTTTAAATGGGCGATGCATCATGGGCAAAATTCCAGTCCTATGAAATTATCATTTTAGTGTGTGGCCTAGGGGCGTGAAGTTCAATGCATGTTTTGAGATAACACTGTAAATTTTAAGCTTATTTTTTTAAATAAATCCAATAGTAATGCTGCTTAGCAAATTGTGTCAGAAATGACCTGATAAAAGACCTGTCTTGATAATGAACATGCTGTGGGTTAATGCCATAGTGTTGTCGATATAAAAAGAGGGAAAAGAGCGCATGAATATGAAATCGAAGGCTATACCGTTTCATCGGGTCATCGTCATTGGTGGTGGTTTTGCGGGATTAGGGGCCGCGATCAAACTGAAAGAAGCAGGCATTCATGATTTTATCTTGCTTGAGAAAGCGGATGAGCTGGGTGGCGTATGGCGTGAAAATACCTATCCCGGTTGTGCCTGTGATGTGCCTTCGGCGTTATATTCCTATTCTTTTGAACCGAATCCTTCGTGGAGTCGAGTGTTCGCTGGACAGGCTGAAATCAAACAATATTTGCAAAATACCGCACAGAAATATCAGGTACTGCCGCATGTCTATTTTCAGCATGAGGCATTGGCAGCAAGCTGGTCAGATCAACAACAATGCTGGATTGTGCGTACCAATCAAGGCGAGTTTCATGCACAGTTTGCGATTATGGCATGTGGCCCGATGCATGAGCCTGTCATTCCTGATGTGAACGGATTAAAAGACTTTAAAGGGGAAATTTTCCATTCTTCGCGTTGGCGGCATGATCTGGATTTAACTGGGAAACGCGTGGCTGTGATAGGTACAGGCGCATCTGCCATTCAGTTTATTCCCCAGATTCAACCTTTGGTAAAGCAACTGACTGTCTTTCAACGAACACCACACTGGGTTTTGCCGAAGTCGGATATGCCTTTGCCTCGTCCAATCCAGACAGTTTTTAAATATCTACCTGTGGCCCAATCTCTGATGCGCGGTTCGGTATACGGCATTTTTGAGACGCTGAATGGCGGGTTGCAAAGTAATGCAGCGATGCAGCAAGTACAACGTATTGCTGAATTTCACATTAAACAGGGAATTAAAGATGCTGAATTACGCCGTAAAGTCACGCCGAATTATGTGATTGGTTGCAAGCGTATTCTCCAGTCCAATGAATGGTATCCTGCTTTGGCACAACCGAATGTTGAAGTGGTGGCTGCTGGTCTAAGTGAAGTTAAAGGCAATCGATTATTTGCCAGTGATGGTCGCAGCGTAGAGGCAGATGTCATTATTCTCGGGACAGGTTTTGAAGTGGCTGAACCACCAATTGCCCAACGCGTCTTTAACCGTCATGGTCAAAGCATGTCAGAGGTTTGGCAGGGCAGTCCAGAAGGTTATATGGGAACGATGGTGGCTGACTGTCCAAATGGATTTTTGATGTTTGGGCCAAATATTGCGGTGAGTTCTTCGGCATTTATTATTATCGAAGCGCAACTCGCCTATATTATTGATGCGCTCAAACAGGCGATTCAGCAAAATATTCAAACCATTGAGCCTGATCCTGTGCGGATGGCTCAGTTTAATCAACGTGTGCAAAACGCTTTAAAAACCACGGTCTGGAATAAAGGTGGTTGTCAGAGTTATTTCATTGATCGTAATGGACGCAATAGTACGGTATGGCCGTGGACGACGTTTAAGATGCGCCAGCAACTCAGTCATTTTAATTTAAATGAATACCTGATTGATCGTCAGGTCGAGCCACAGACCGAGCCTGTTTAAGCTAAAGCAAGATAGACAAAACCTCTAGTTTAGCTAGAGGTTTTTTTGATTAATTCGATGAAGGTTGACTGAGTCCAGCACGCTCAATTGGAACATTTCCTTCATTGGTCCCGACGACTGCATCTTTAGTGTCTTGCCATTTTTTAGCCGTAAATTGTTTGGCTTTCTCTGCTTGTGTTTGAACAACTTCAGATTGTTCTTCAGTATATTTCTTAGTGTCTTGCCATCTTTCACTGATCTTTTGAGATGTGTTTTCAGATGCACCTTGAATAGAGTTGCCTAAATTCTGCATGCCTTTACCTGTTTTATAAAGTAATACACGACCGATACTTGGGTTGTCGCCATAAGGCATCGCTTTTTCAGGTTCTGCATTCGACACAGTTGTTGTGGTGTTTGCTGTATCTGCTGCCCAGAGAGAAGACGAGGCCGCGAGTGCAGTGGTTAAACATAAGAGTTGTACTTTATTCATCATCTTTTCTGTCCTTTCAGCGATAGTGTCGCAATCGAGATTTTATATCTTATCGTTCGGTAGAAGAAAAGAGTGGGGATGATACAAAATTTTGTAATTATGTTTAGATGAAATGCATTTATGACGTATTTTTTAAGATTCATCTATTTGAATTAATGAAAAAAGATTGTCTTTTTCTTTATTAAAAAATTTAGTTAAACGATAAAAAGGTATATCAACAATAAAATCTCCAAATGCATAGGCTGTAACGGAGTAAGGTGCGAAATAAATTTCTAGACGATTTTCTTTAATTAAAATATTGGTTGAGTCGATAGCTTCACATCCATCTTTAATCCATTCTTCATTTATATCATCACTTTCAGCGCGATAGGATATTTGGGCTATTAAATCGTTTACACAATAATCTTTTATATATTTTGAGTAAATCTTCATTAAAAATTTGTAAGGGATTAACTAATATTGATTTATTATCTTTTATGAAATAATGATGGCATGAAAAACAATGGTTGCCGTGAGCACCACCTGTATAAGCATAATGGGTAAAAACTAGACTAATAAAATTTGATCTTATGTAGCCGATATCTCCACTTAGCGATACATCAAATATATCTTGATAAGTGGGTAAATTATCTGGTCTTTCAATATCAAGAGGTTTTTCAAAACATCTGCTTCTTAATAACGATAATTTAGTTAATACTTCGGCATAAATAAGTTCATTCGTTTCTTTGAAACTATCATTTGCTGATTTAACAACAGGATAGCTACTGTTAAATTCATATCCATTTAGAGATTCAAGCTTTTCGGAAATTTCTCTTAATTCTACTTTGGGCTTCGTTATATCTTTATTGATTTGATCAATATTCCTTTGCTGTGCGGCTAATTCTAGCGAGCGAAGTACTTTACTCCAAGCTTTGCCCGTCAGATCTCTATAAATATTTATAAATTGAATTTCAGATGAAATAAATTGAGGTACTGTACATGTATCTAATTGAATAGGAATAAGATAGATAAAGTTTTCTGGAAATTCTTTACGTTTATCAATAAAGTATTTCCATTCACGTTGTACATATCCAATTTTAGATACACTATCAGACGACATGAATATTAATACTATATCAGTGTCTTTCATATTTGCTTTTAAACATTCATCCCATGCTTGTCCAGGCAATAGGTCATGTTCATCCATCCAAGGATCAAAATTTTTTCTCTTTAATTCTTCATAGCATTCTAGGATAAAATCTTTATCTTCTTTCGCGTAACTAAGAAATACTTTCATAATAATTTATAATAAAAAACCCCACTAAATATATAGCGGGGTTTATTTAAAAGATCAAGTGTTATAGCTACTTAACCCTGCAACACACTTACATCCGCAATTGCCGTGAATAAATCACGTAGTTGAGCGAGTAAACGTAAACGGTTAGCTTTTAACTCTGCATTATCTGCCATCACCATTACACCTTCAAAGAAGGCATCGATTGGTGCACGAAGCGCAGCGAGCTTAGATAAGGCTTCTGTATAGTTACGTGTAGCAAGCAATGGTTGAACCACAGGCGTCAATGCTTGAAGTTCTGCATAAAGTGCTTTTTCAGCAGCTTCTACCAGATTCGCTTCAACCACAGCACCTTCAGGCGTTGCTTCTTTAGCAAGAATATTAGCAACACGTTTATTTGCCGCAGCCAATGCAGCCGCTTCTGGTAAGGTACGGAAATGATTGACCGCATTCACACGCTTGTCAAAATCCAGTGGAGATTTTGGCGCAAGCGCTTGAACCGCCTGAATCACATCAACTGCAACGCCTTGATCTTCATACTTGGCACGGTAACGGCCTTCAAGGAAAGCAACTGCATCGGTACGTGTCTTGTCATGATCTTTGATGATGTCGCCATAACCTTGCAATGCAAAGTTCACCAATTCTTCAATGGTAATGTCTAACTCATTTTCAATGATTAAACGCAAGATACCGATTGCAGAACGACGCAATGCAAATGGATCTTTCGAACCTGTTGGTGCTTGACCAATACCGAAAATACCGACCAATGTATCTAAACGATCCGCAAGGGCAATGGTTGTACCTGTATTGGTTTGCGGCAATACATCGCCTGCAAACTTAGGTAAATACTGCTCACCTAACGCTTCAGCAACTTCATGATTCTCACCTTCAAGGCGAGCATAGTAAGTGCCTGCGATCCCTTGAAGTTCTGGGAATTCACCCACAAGCTCAGAGGTTAAGTCGCATTTAGCCAATAATGCTGCTTTTTCTGCATCAGCTGCATTTGCACCTGTAATTGGTGACAATGCCACAGCCAGTTTCGCAATACGTTCAGATTTATTCCAAAGCGTACCCAACTGTGCCTGAAAGACCATGTTGGCTAATTTGTCTTTACGAGACGCAAGCGGTTGCTTTTGGTCTTGTAAGAAGAAGAATTCGGCATCAGACAAACGAGGACGTACAACTTTCTCATTTCCTTCAATAATTTGAGTCGGATCTTTCGACTCAATATTTGAAACGGTAATGAAGTAAGGCTGTAATTTACCTTCGGCATTGATTAAACAGAAATACTTCTGGTTATCCTGCATGGTGGTAATCAAGGCTTCTTGCGGAACAGCCAAATAACGCTCTTCGAAAGTTGCACGTAAAGCCACAGGCCATTCAACCAAGCTAGTCACTTCATCAAGTAAGTCTGCTGGTACAATTGCAGTCGCATTGACTTCATCTGCCAATGTCTTCACTTGTGCTTGAATCGTGGTTTGACGCTTTTCAAAATCAGCAACGACATACGCTTTTTCTAAGGTTGCCAAGTAGTCATTTGCATGCGCCAAAGTCACAGCTTCAGGTGCATGGAAACGGTGACCATACGTCACATTACCTGTTTTATGATCTTGAATGGTTGCATCAATGACTTGAGCATCTTTTAGTAACACGACCCATTTTACTGGACGCACGAATTCAGTACGGCTTGCCGCTGAACGCATACGTTTTGCGATTGGTAAGTTATCCAATGCAGCCTGTAAAATTTGCGGTAGTAAAACGTCAAGGCTTTGACCTTTGACATCTTTCAGGAAGCATACTTTTTCAACTTTACCTGCTTGGAAAGTTGAAAGCTGATCAACTGTAATGCCTTGACCGCGCATAAAGCCTTCCAGTGCTTTGGTCGGTTTGCCTTCAGCATCATAGGCAGCTTGTACAGCAGGGCCGTCAAAACGTTTTTGTGTATCTGCTTGAGCCGCATCGATATCAACAATTTTCAATGCTAAACGACGTGGTGCAGCATAGGCTTCGATAGCGGCGAAATTTAAGCCTGCATCTTTTAAGCCTTTTTCAGTTTCTGCTTTGAGTGCATCACGTAAGGTTTTTAAGCTTTTCGGTGGAAGTTCTTCACAGCCAAGTTCGAATAAAACTGTATGCTTCGTCATTATTTATTCTCCTTCGCTTTTTCAGCTTGGGCTGCTTCTGCCTCAACTTGTGCTTTGAGTTGAGCCAATACTTCATCACGCAAATGTGGTTCTGCCATTGGGAAACCAAGTTTGGCACGGGCAGCCACATAACTTTGTGCAATTGAACGCGCCAAAGTACGAACACGTAAAATATAACGTTGACGTTCAGTCACAGAAATCGCACCACGTGCATCGAGCAAGTTAAAGCAATGTGATGCTTTGATCACTTGTTCGTAGGCTGGAAGTGGCAATTCAGCTTCGATTAAACGAGAGGCTTCGGCTTCATAGAAGTCGAATAATTCAAACATTTTATCGACTGGTGCATATTCGAAGTTATAGGTTGATTGCTCAACTTCGTTTTGATGGAATACATCACCGTAAGTTACTGTACCGAATTGACCTTTGGTCCAAACCAGATCGTAAACTGAGTCTACACCTTGCAGGTACATTGCCAGACGTTCTAAGCCGTAAGTGATCTCACCTGTGACTGGGTAACATTCAATACCACCCACTTGCTGGAAGTAAGTGAACTGAGTCACTTCCATACCATTTAACCAGACTTCCCAACCTAAGCCCCAAGCGCCAAGTGTTGGAGATTCCCAGTTATCTTCCACGAAACGAATGTCGTGTGTCAGCGTATCAATGCCGATTGCTTTTAATGAATCGAGATAAAGCTGCTGGATATTATCCGGGTTTGGCTTAAGCACCACTTGGAACTGATAGTAGTGTTGTAAACGGTTTGGGTTCTCGCCATAACGACCGTCTTTCGGGCGACGTGAAGGTTGAACGTAAGCCGCGTTCCAGGTTTCTGGCCCTAAAGCACGTAAGAAGGTTGCAGTGTGGAATGTCCCTGCGCCCATTTCCATATCATATGGTTGTAATACGACGCAGCCTTGCTCCGCCCAATAGTTTTGTAGGGCAAGAATCAAGCCCTGAAATGTGTCAATATGCGATATAGCACGACTCATGGTGCATCCACTGGAATCAAACAAAAATTGTGGTTAAGTATAAGGATTTTGGGGAGGAGTGGCAAAGGGAAGAAAGTGGTTAATGCATGTTATATTGCTTCAATGAAGTTGGAATTTGAAAAAATTGGATAACTAGATGATTTTTAATAGGGACTCTAAAAAATATTTATATCATTACACGCGAGCTGATACAGCAATCAATTATATTTTACAAAGTAATACGCTTAAGGTTAGCTCCTTTCAAAATACCAATGATCCTAAAGAGTCTAAAAATTGGTTATTTGAAATTGGAACAAATCATAATTTGGATCTTAGTGCTTATAACTTATGGACGCTATCTGATGAGCTAAATAGAGAAATTAAATCTTCAACATATGTGATATGTTTTTCTAAAGATAAAGTTTTAACGGGTAACCATCTAAATGATTTATTGAACCGAGGATATGGGCGCTCAAGAATGTGGGCTCAATATGCTGCTAATCATACAGGGGTTTGTTTGGTTTTTGATAATGACCTACTGGGTCAAGCATTTCATAACGAGTTTTCTAAGTTTAGTTATTTTGCTCAGAATATTAATTATATTGATAGATTTATTGGAGAAAGAGACTCTGCATACATGATAAATGTAGATTTTTTGGAAAGTGTCAATTCAGATATGAAAGAGTACGCTTTATGTCATTCAGAAACCTATAAAGATAGGCTTTTTTTTGAAAAGTTATTAGATTGGGAACAAGAGCAAGAATACCGTTGGGTTTTAATAGGTGGAGATGTTGATAAAGAGCCATTATTTAACTATCTAAATTCATTGAAAGGTATTGTATTCGGAGCTAATTGCTCAGAAGAACATATTTCTAAAATAGTTGAAATGACAAAAAGCCGAGGGATTGAATATACACAATTGAAATGGCGAAATTGTGCACCGTGGTACAATTTTGAAAGAAGATTTTGAATATTTAGGCGTCACCTCATGACGTATTACATCTTTTGGGTACTTAATTTCACAACTTTGAAATGCTAATTTTTAAACGATATTTTCTGTTTCTTCAGGTCGTTTGAAATGTCTGATCGCATTCGTGAAAAACTCCAGATTCTTGCGGACGCTGCCAAATATGACGTGTCCTGTTCCTCTAGCGGCAGTGACCGTAAAAATAAAGATAAGGGGCTAGGGAATGCCAGTCATTCGGGGATTTGTCATAGCTATACCGAAGACGGACGCTGTGTATCTTTGCTGAAGATACTGTTCAGTAATGTCTGTATTTTTGATTGCGCTTATTGCGTATCACGCCGTTCGAATGATGTGAAACGTGCGGCCTTTACGGTACAGGAAGTGGTTGACCTGACCATTAATTTTTATCGTCGTAATTATATTGAAGGGCTATTTCTCAGTTCAGGTATTTTCAAGTCCGCAGACTACACCATGGAGCGCATGCTACAGGTCGTTAAAAAACTGCGTCTTGAAGAAAACTTTAATGGTTATATTCATCTCAAAACCATTCCGGGGGCTTCACCAGAACTGATTCATGAAGCTGGATTGTATGCTGACCGAATGAGCATTAATCTGGAAATGCCGACAGAAGTCGGACTGAAAACTTTTGCCCCTGAAAAGTCGCATCAGGAAGTACAAAAAGATTTGGGTTTAGTTCGAGATCGTCTGATTCAGTTGAAAGATGAACGTCAGGTGATCAAGCACGTCCCCAAATATGTACCAGCGGGGCAAACCACACAAATGGTGGTAGGTGCACATCAGGAAACCGATCAGGATGTGTTGTTAATGGCGGATCGGCACTATAAAGAATTTAAACTCAAACGGGTGTATTTCTCAGGCTATATCCCGATCAATACCGAAAATAATTATTTGCCCGCAGTGGGTTCGGCACCGCCGTTATTACGTGAAAATCGGCTTTATCAAAGTGACTGGTTGATGCGTTTCTATGGCTTTCAGGTCAATGAAATTGTGGATGAACGCTTTCCGCATCTGGATTTGGATATTGATCCGAAACTGAGCTGGGCTTTACGTCATCCTGAGCAATTCCCCGTGGATTTAAATCGTGCCGATTATCAGATGGTGTTGCGTGTGCCCGGCATCGGGGTGAAATCAGCCAAGAAAATTGTACAGGCCCGTCGCTTTGGCAAGATCCATATTGATTTACTGAAACAGCTCGGTGTGGCCTATTCGCGGGCGAAATTTTTTATTCGTTGTGAAGATAGTCCGCGTTTTCAGAAAGAACTGTCTCCAAATTACATTCGCCAGCAAATTTTGACGCAAGGTTCATCAAAGTACGTGCAACAATTATCACCACAACTCAGTTTGGGATTTTAGCCGTGTTGAATGCACCCGTGGCGTATTGCTTTGATGGCTCAATGGCAGGGTTACTGAGTTGTGTTTTTCGAGCCTTTCAGTTCAAAGAATTTGAGGTGCAACTGTGTCTGGAAAATCAAACACAGCATGGTTTATTTGCCAGTCTTATTGAGGTGCCGACGCATGAGCAGCATGCGCAACGAGTCT
Source organism: Acinetobacter sp. BIGb0102 (assembly GCF_003815055.1). Taxonomy (NCBI): domain Bacteria; kingdom Pseudomonadati; phylum Pseudomonadota; class Gammaproteobacteria; order Moraxellales; family Moraxellaceae; genus Acinetobacter; species Acinetobacter sp. BIGb0102. The sequence goes on along the minus strand of NZ_RKQE01000013.1, from coordinate 160,705 downwards.
GGTCAGGCCTGCAACAAAAGCTGTCGCAATCGGCGTTAAGGCAATTTTATTTTACGTCTTTATCTGAATCGCTTGAGGCATATCAGCATTTATTTCATTACTGTGTTTATGTGTTCCAGCAGCAGCTTTCTGTGGAAAAGGACTATTTACATCCAAGTGTGTTAGCGATTTCGCAATGGACTAAAAAAGTCGGACGTGAAAAGCATCGGATGGAGGCGTTTATTCGCTTTAAGAAAACGACAGATGGGCTATTTCTCAGTCTGGTACGGCCTGATTTTAATGTGTTGCCTTTGATTCAACCGCATTTTAAACGCCGTTATCAGGATCAACGCTGGCTGATTTATGATGAGAAACGTCAATATGGGCTGTATTATGACTTGCATGAGATTCATGAAGTTTCGATGGATGTGAAAGAGGTTGACCGTAATATCGAAACGGGCTTTAGTCAAAGCTTCCAGTTAGAGCTGGATGAGCAGGAGGCGTTATACGACCAGTTATGGAAGGATTATTTCAATAGTATCAATATTAAAGAACGACAAAATATCAAATTACATGTGCAATATTTGCCGAAACGTTATTGGCGTTATCTCAATGAAAAATATGTTTAGATAGTCCATCCATTTATTGGGGCTTAATAAAAAAGCGCCGAAGCGCTTTTTCAATATTAGATAAAGAATAAATAAACAAAGCTGGAAACGAGTGCAATACATAAAATATTCAGGATAAAACCAACTTTCATCATTTCACTTTGTTGGACAAAACCTGTACCAAATACAATTGCATTCGGAGGTGTTGCAACCGGAAGCATGAAGGCACATGAAGCACCGATACCAATCACGATGACTAGAATTTCTTTAGGCATTCCCATTTGATCCGCAATCGCTGCAAAGACAGGCACAAGTAGGGCCGCAGACGCTGTATTGCTGGTAAATTCAGTCAGGAAAATAATAAAGGCTGCAACAATAATGATAATCAGCAAAGGAGAGGCATCACCAAATGCATTTGCCAAAGTTTGACCTAGCACTAAAGATGTACCTGAATCTTTGAGCACTGCACTTAAGGTTAAACCTCCACCAAATAACATCAACACACCCCAATCGGTATTATCCGCAATATCTTTCCATGTCGCAGTTCCTAATATGACAACGAGGCAGGCTGCGCTCAGTGCCACCCAAGTATCTGGTTGGCTGATCCCGAAGCTTTCACTCAGACTTTTACTAAAAATCCAGGCCAGTGCCGTACCGATAAATAACAACATGGTGGCAATACGCATTTTCGTCCATGGAATATGCTCGGTTTTAAACTCAACTTTATGATTCAGCTTTGGGCGTAATACCAAATACAGGCTGACTAACATAGCCGGCAAGATCAGCAGCATCATAGGTAAACCGATTCTCATCCAGTCGGTAAAGTCGTAGTCCAGTGCTTTCGCTGCAATCGCATTTGGTGGAGAGCCGACCAAAGTACCTAAACCGCCAATACTGGCAGAGTAGGCGATCCCAAGTAAGATAAATACAAAGGTTTTACGCTCTTTAGCTACATCTAAATGTGAAAGCAATCCTAATGCTAGAGGTAGCATCATTGCTGCTGTTGCAGTATTGGAAATCCACATGGACAGGATGGCGGTCACAAGAAAAATAGTCAGGACTGAAATGCCTAAATGTCCTCGAGACATGGAAATAATCCACATTGCGATTTTACGGTCAAGCTTCTGGATGTGTAGGGCTGTTGCTAAAGCAAAACCACCGAAAAACAGAAAGATAATTGGGTCGGCAAATGTACTTAGGGCTTTACTCGTACTAATAGGAACCAGTTCGCCTTTGCTTTCGGAAGGCATTCCGATCAGTACAGCCAATACGGGAATCAAGAGAGCCGTAATTGTGATATGAATTGCTTCTGTTAGCCATAAAATTGCAATAAATAATAAAAGGCTTAAACCTTTATTGGCATTTTCATCATAAGGTAGAACTTGATAGAGACTTAAAGATAATAAAGTTGCAATGATAATAATCACCCAGCCTTTAAGCAGGCCTTTGGGCATTGCATTGGTCGGGGTCTCTAAATGAGGTACATTCATAAAAATATCCTTATTCAAGCGTTATAGAGTCCTGTTGAAAACGCTTTGACCAGTTAAGAAAAAAAGAATAATAGAATCTGAGTGTTTTAAAGCAGCAGAAATCCCTGCCAAAGTGCATTGAGACCAAGCACTGTTAAAATAATAAAAATGATGTATTTAAACTTCTGTTGGGAAAGTCGATTTCTGATTTTTGCTCCTAAATAGACAAAGATAAGAGAAACTATTGTCACGATAGCCAGAAGCCATATTTGCGCTTGATCAAAATTAAGCAGACTTGGATAAAGTAACAAGAGTTGAACCAGCTTACTGGCAAGAAAACTTAAATTACTAATGATGACGATTTCATTTTTTTGATGACGGGTACTTAATAGATACATCATCAGAAAAGGCGCCATGGCATTGGTTGCGCCACCGACAATACCCGCCAGTAGGCCAAACAGTAGCATGTTTTGTAGTGAGGCGGAAATTTGCAATGGTTTGTGGCGAAACTGGTCTATCACATACAACAGCATGACGATGCCCAACATGATTTTTAAATAGCCTTCAGGGACTTTGATCAGTAGGTTTACCCCGATCAAACTTCCAATGAGACTTGCCCCAATCAATAACCAGTATCTTGTTAAGTAGTCCTTTAGTGTTTTAATAAATGAGTTTTGCTGTGCCGTTTTTAACATACTCAAGTTCATGAGAATGCAAGGAATAATGACCATCGCCACGGCAGTTGATAATGGGTAAACCAGTGAAAGAGCAGCGGTGCTGATCATGGGGAAACCGAAACCACTCAGGCCATGTAATACGGCTGCAAGCACACAAATTAATAGTGTAAATAGGTCGGTTTTATCCATATCCCCATCCCGAATATGACATGGTAGTAAAAATAGAAATGCTTCTTGTAGAAGGCACAAATCTGTTCAAAATGACAAGAGAATTTTAGGTTATCAGATTTGCTCATGTCATAAAGATATAGATTAAATACATCTTAGTTGGGATTTAGGCGTATACTTCTGCCTCGAATAAAACAACACTATTCCAGCAAGGTGCATTGTGAGCTCTACCCAATCAGACTGGCTAAATTTTCTCAAACCTAACTATAAAGTCCTGCCTTTGAGGGAGAGGATGCTTTCAGGTGTCGGCGCTTTATGTGGCTTGGCGATTTCTTCACTCATTAGCTGGTACGTCTTGGGTGGCATGAACGCGTGGTACATTGCACCCATGGGCGCTTCTTCGGTACTGCTATTTGCCGTGCCCAATAGTCCCTTAGCGCAACCGTGGAATGTGGTGGTTGGTAATACCTTAGCGGGTTTAATCGGCGTTGCCTGTACTCAATTTTTGCCCGACTTGACGAGCGCTTTTAGTGTGGCGGTCGGATTCGCAATTTTTATGATGATGACCACAGACTCGCTCCATCCGCCAAGTGGTGCAGTGGCGATTACTGCCGTGTTAGGGGGAGAAGCGGTACATCGGCTGGGTTTCCATTTCGTGTTATATCCCGTGCTTCTGAACTCGATTTTATTATTAGTTTTCGCGGTGGTATTTAACCGTTTGATTGGGCGCCATTATCCTTTAACTGCACATGTGAATGAGCGATCTAAAGATCCAACACCAACGCAGAAAGTTTCGATCCAGCCGAAAGATATTGAATATGCTTTAGAGCATCACACCGAGCTATTGGACATTAGCCAATATGATCTGGAAAAAATCATTTTAGAAGCACAAGAGCATGCCAATGAGCGTCTGGTCAACTCATTTGTCTGTCAGGATATTATGAGTCGGGATGTCATTAAACTGCATGAAAATGATGATATTCATCAGGCACTGGATAAATTCAAAGCGGTTAATCTGATGAGTTTGCCTGTGGTCAATGCAGAAGAAAATCTGGTGGGAACACTGGCTTTATACGAAGTGGTGGAATGGTTTAAAGGCGCGACCGATCCACGTAATTCATGGCAGCATTTTGTGCGGCAGATTATGAGTCGGAGAGTGGTGACCGTTGATCCGTTACAGCCAATTCAGGATTTAGTGCCGTACTTTGTAGAGAAGTCTTTTAACTATATTCCTGTGGTTGAGAATCAGCGTTTGGTGGGAATTATCAGTCGTGCAGATATGATCGCTGCCTTACAACAGCAGCTTAACCGAAAATTGGTTTAAATAAAAAAAGCTACGGTTGGATTAGGGGTAATTTCAACCGTAGCGACCAAAAAGGTAAAAGAGGGATTAACGTTTTATGCCTTGGTCTTCATAAATTGTTTTCACAGGCTGGTTGTAGCCTTGAACATGGTCAACACGAGCTTGTTGCTGTTTTGGAATGACCAACCACAAAATGAGGTACACCAAAATACCTGGAAAGGCGGCACTCATAATCGAGATCACAACAAAGATCAGGCGTAATAAATTTGCATTCCAACCAAATCGTTCCGCAATACCGCCCATTACACCAGCGATCATGCTTTGTTGGTTTGAGCGATATAAACCAGAGTTGGTCATCGAGTTTGTCTCCTTAAATTCATGAAACGGCAGCAAAAAGTAAAATATTCATTGAATGGCTGCTGTTACTTAAGAAATAGGGGCAATTGATTTTTTTTAAAGTTTAAACAGATGAGAGATTAGTTAAGTTGTGTAAATGGTTGCTGGAAAAAACAACAGTATCGCCTAAAATGCACCGACTTAAAGCATACTGCTTTTTAATTTGCTATTTCCATCTTGTTGCGGCCGTTTTGATTACCTTTCTAGGCAATCGACGAGCACTCAATTGAACCCTATATTTTATTTTGCAAAATTTTAGGGAATGTAGTGAAAAGTACGCGATAGCGATGTTGATGTTAGAGATTTATAGATATGCAGTTCAGGTTATTCTTACAGCATGTTAGTGTAGGAGTCTTATTGAGTTTAGGTTTGATTGCTTGTGATGGCCGTCATCCAGAACCTGTAAGACAACAACCCCAGACGCAATCGGATCGTGAGGCGAGTCATGTCCTCGCAGATGAACAAGAGCGCGCTTCTTCTGATACAGAAGCGATGTCACTCAATCAGGTTGCTGGACAAGCAACTTTGCCACACCCAGTGGTACGTCAACAGAACCATAGTCAGCCCTCAGAAGCCGATCTGATTTATGTCGGTCGTTATCATGCCCGCATTCCCTGTACAGATCCTTTTGCTGGCTGTGTAAATAATGAAAAAGAAGCTGAATATATTCTGAATTTATTAAGTGATGGTTCCGTGTACTGGACCAATACCAGTTTTGGGCGTCTCGGTTCCGATCCAACACGTAGCGTTGCCAAGATTGAGCAAACCTGTAAGCAGGTGCACTGGCACGTCCATAAAGAACTGAATGAAATCATGGTGCGTTGTGATGCGGCAGATTTAAGTCTTTATTATCAGATTAATCAAAATCAGGATCTGGTTTTTAATCTGGAAAAGATGTGGAATGAAGGGAACGGCAATAACCGCAAATTCTTTAAAGAATATCCTTTTCCCCAACAGGCTTATGTTTTCAAAAGAGTGGAATAAACGAGCATCTTTTGCAAAACAAAAAAGAGCGCATGAAGCGCTCTTTTTTTACAGCCTTGATTAGTAATCGAAGCTGAAGTGTTCTGGTGCAAGTGAAGTCAAGGTACGAGACGTTGTTACCATTGACTCGGCATGGCCTTGAGCGCGTGGTAATAAACGGTCGAAGTAGAAATCAGCAACCTTGATTTTTGCTTTATAGAATTCAGGTGTTTCGATACCGTTGCCTGCTTCTAATTTCTCAGAGGCAATAACGGCTTGTTGTGCCCAGAAGTAAGCCATCATCACATAACCAGAGAACATCAAGAAATCAACCGAAGCTGAAGAAACGATGTCACGGTCTTTACGTGCAGCAAGCATGATACGAACCGTTAAAGTGTTCCATTGCGCGCAAAGCTTGGTTAAATCCCATGCAAAACGACGTAAGTATTTATTACGTGCGTGTGCTGCACAGAACTTCAGGATTTCAGCCGTGTAATCACGAACTACTTTACCTTTCGAGCTTAATAGCACTTTACGACCAATCAAGTCGAGTGCCTGAATGCCTGTTGTCCCTTCATATAACGTTGAGATACGGGCATCACGTACGATTTGTTCCATACCCCATTCACGGATATAGCCATGACCGCCGTAAACCTGCATACCGTGGTTGGCTGCTTCTAGACCCATCTCAGTCAAGAAACCTTTTAAGATCGGTGTATAGAAACCAAGTTTGTCGTCATACTCTTCAAACTTCGCTTGATCACCATTTTCCAGTGCATCTGTCATTTTGTCCGCTAGTTTTGCAGCATGGTAGATCATTGAACGACCACCTTCAGCAATTGCTTTTTGCGTTAATAACATACGACGAACATCAGCATGGTGAATAATCGCATCACCTACACGTTCAGGCTCTTTCTTGCCAGAAAGGGCACGCATTGACATACGGTCTTTGGCATACGGTAAAGCACCTTGGAAAGACAGTTCAGCGTGTGCAATACCTTGAACTGCGGTACCAATACGAGCTGTATTCATAAAGGTAAACATCGCATGTAAACCTTTGTTGATCTCACCGATCAAGTAGCCTGTTGCATTGTCAAAATTAAGCACAGCTGTTGCAGAAGCCTTGATACCCATCTTGTGTTCGATAGAACCACAAGACACCGCATTACGCTCACCCACGCCACCATCCGCAGTCGGGATGAATTTAGGCACGATGAATAGAGAGATACCACGTGTACCAGCAGGCGCATCTGGAAGGCGAGCCAATACGATATGGATAATGTTCTCTGTTAAATCGTGTTCACCCGCAGAGATGAAGATTTTAGTACCAGAAATTTTATAGGTACCGTCTTCATTTGGTTCTGCTTTGGTTTTTACCTGACCTAAGTCTGTACCACATTGAGGCTCAGTTAAGCACATTGTGCCTGACCAAGTGCCTTCAACCAGTTTAGGCATATAAGTATTTTTTTGCTCGTCTGTACCAAACTGCATGATGGTATTCATACAACCTGTACTTAAACCTGGATACATGGTGAAAGACCAGTTGGCAGTCCCCATCATTTCAGATTTGATCAGGTTTAAAGACATTGGCAAGCCTTGGCCACCAAATTCTTCTGGATAAGAAAGACCTTGCCAGCCACCCATCACAAACTGGTCATACGCTTCTTTAAAGCCTTTAGGTGTCGTCACTTCACCATTGTTGAACGTACAACCTTCTTCATCACCTGACTGGTTAAGCGGAGAAAGTACGTTTTCGCAATAATCTGCCGCACCTTCAAGAATCATATCAACCGTATCAGCATCCGCATTTTGACCACTTGTCAAAGTTTGGTAATGTGCTGGATAATCTAACATTTCGTTCATTAAGAAACGAATATCACGGAGCGGGGCTTTATAAGCTGGCATAATCTTAATCCTGTATTTGAATCATTTTGGATTATCTGTTTCGATACTTTGATTATTCACAATGGCGATAAAAATACATTGATAATCACTGGGGAAAAGAATGTCAGAAAAGCGAATCGTCTAGATTCGATGGAGATGGAAAAATCACTTTTCTGTTGGTGTCTAAACTAATATTAAACGTGAAAATTACTTAATTCTATACTTGAAAATATAATGATATAAAGGTGTTTGGTAAAGCTATGCGTCTAAAATATTTAACTTTATGTTTAATGGGTCTCAGTCTTTCTGCATGTTCTCAACATGTCATTAAAACCAATCCAGCTTCGGCGAACCTTGAGCAGAAGGCGGTCAATAGCCTCAATGCCATCTATGAATATCCAAGCTATGACTATCGTGGGAAATTCAATATTCATGTGGATCAGGAGCCGAGTAAAAATAATGCAAAAGCTGAACCTGCATCTTTAGATCCAGCGCTTAAGCAAAAAGTTGACCAATACTTACGAGAGCAGAAGGTCAATTTAAACAATAAACAGAAGCAGGCCTTGTATACGGCACTGGCGCAAGAACAGAAAAGCTCTGGTCGTTCCAAGGCTGACAAATTTACTCAGGTCATGACCAATATCCTGAATGAAATGCAGTTTGAATATGATGGTTCAGTGCATTATCGCCAGAAAATGGGATCATTTAACCTGACCGCGCGTTATGAAAAGCCGACGCTGCTGGTACAGGCCAAAGTGCCAATGGTGCTGGATCTGAATAATTATAAATTTTACATCAACTACTTTGCCTTGATGCCTTATCTGGTCAATAAAGAAAACCAGAACAATCTGGCCTATCTGGATTTTTCAAAATATCAAGATGCTTTTAAGCAAGTGGATTACAAGAAATTTGCTGAATATGTCAAAGCGTCGAGCGCGGTTTACTATCGTCTTGCGGATCAAAATAATATTCAGGCCTTATCTATTTCCTCTGCGGATCAGGCGGCTGGAGTCGTAGAAAAAATTCGTTTAAAAACCTCGGTTGAAGAACTGATTTTACAAGCGAACTTATATAGCAAGGTCAATGAAAAATATTTGATGCAAAGCGTTTTAAATCTGAACGCACAGAATTTAGAAAAACTGGTTGCAGATGAAGTTGCCAATGCAGAGGAGACAAAATCTAAAGCATCATTACTGGAAGCAAAAGATTCGGCAGATGATGCAAACTTAGTTAGCCAACAGTTATACCGTCTGGTGAATCAGCACTTTGGGGTTGAGGATGTCGAAGAAGATTATGCTGATGAAAGTGCAGATGCGAGTCAAGCAGCGAATGACGCTGTAGCAGCCCCAGAAGAAGCCTCGCAGCAGGCAGACGCTGCAGCCGATGAAGCAACTGCCTCAGAAGGTGAGGCGCAAAGTGGTTTAAGTGAAGAACAATGTTCGGCATTGCAAAACACCAAAAACACGACTTATGGTGACGTACAGTATTGTCAGAGCGTATATGGCATTGATGTCTTTTCGGATCAGCCAGTTGAACCAGGTTTCTTGACTTATATCCAGAAGTTACAAGCTGTTGAAAAAGAATTTACGGTTTACGATCAAAACCAGTTTGTTGATGATCAGGCATTTAAAACACTTTGGCTTAAACATCAGGCGGACATTGAGAAAGCTTTACCGCCTGTTGATAAACGTAACCCATTTATTATGGATGTCGGATTGGATGCCAAAGGGCGTGCTGTGAAGATTGACTATGATTTAAATTATGGTCTGCCTGAGTTGAAATCACGCTTTAATGTCAAGGCAGATATGCTGATTTCCAATTATGGTAAAGGCACGCCGATTGATCAGGCTCAGTTGAAACAGGCGAAAACATGGGCTGAAGCCAGCAAAGGTTCAATGCTAGAGCAAGCCGTGAACAGCTTCTCTGAAAAGTTGGGGCAGACCGGTATTCAGGAACGTTCAGCGGAGCCGTATACGCTATCTTTAGATGATCAGCTCAATGTCATTGCGGAACAGCGTTATGATGCAACACGTGCTTATGAGCCAACCTATAAAGCAGTGTTCATTGCCAAGTTGACAGAAAGCGCGCCACACATCGTGCAGCGTTACTCAAGCCAAGAGTTGCAGGAAATTGCCAGTGTATATGCTTATTGGTATGCCGATGAAGAGGTTTATAATCCAGAAGGAAAAGCACTGCAAAAGATTGAAGCTTTGCAAAAGAAACATCATCTAGAATATGAAGACCAGTTTGATGATCGTTTAGGACGTTCGGTTCATCATATCGTCAGTGATGCAATGCAGGGTGATCAACAGCGTCAGGCATGGAAAAAGCTACAGGCGCAGTATAAGCAGCCGCAGCAGTTATTTGCCAAGCAATATCAAATCCAGTTCGAACAAGAGAATGGCGCGTCAGGTGAAGAAAAACGCTGGCTCGAACAAACGGCAAATATCTTGGGGAAGGTATATGTCGATGCGCGTAAAAATAAGTTGTCTGAGCAATCGATCAAAGCCTTAAAGATTGAACATAATGAATTTATTGATTATGGCATCTTTAAAGAGGTCTATCAGAAGATGTTAAATCTTAAGTAATCCACCATAGAAAAAGAGCCTGTAATATACAGGCTCTTTTTCTATCTAATGTTTAATCGATTATAAAAAATCTTTCAGTTCAGGTTTAACCCCATTCCAGATGGAGAATGCTTCAATTGCTTGACCCACTAACATGCCAAAACCATCCGTAGCAGGCACTTGGCGTTGTTGGGCTTGATCCAGAAAACTAGAAGGTTTGCCATAGGCCATTTCATAAGCATGATGGAAAATTAAGCTTTCAGGTAACTGTAAAGCATCTCCCGTTAAACTTGCTGAAGTTGCATTAATCACAAAATCAAACTCACCTGAAAGTTGCTCTAGGCGAATCGCTTTAAGCTCAGTTTGTGGCACAGCATCTTTTAAATCTTCAACCAGTTGTTCCGCGCGGGCGAGGGTACGATTCGCAATCACAATCTGCTTCGCGCCTGCCTGTACTAATGGATAGATCACGCCACGCGTTGCACCACCAGCCCCTAAAATCAAAATACGGCTATCTTTAAGTTCCCAGCCTAGTGCTTGAATCGCTGCAACCAGACCCTGACCATCAGTATTGTCGCCGTAGAGCTTGCCATCTTCCATCCACAGCGTATTCACAGCTTTGGCAATCTTGGCACGTTCAGTCAGTTGATCACACAACGCAAAGGCCTGTTCTTTAAAGGGTACGGTGACATTCATCCCCACACCATTCTGGGCAAAAAATGCTTTGGCTGTATTTTCAAAACCATCCAATGGCGCAAGAATTTTTTTATAGTTTAAGTCGACCCCAGTTTTTGCTGCGAATGCATGGTGTAACTCTGGTGAGCGTGATTGTTCAATCGGATTTCCAATTACAGCAAATTGTTTGGTCATGAGGGAATCTTCTTATGAGGTCGCTAAAGTTTATAAAGTTGAGGGGGATGCTGCAATATTGATTTACACCTGAACATTCAAACAGGGCATGATTTCAGGACAAGAACATGCTTTGATATTTTTAGAGTTGCAAATGTTGGGTCTTGTTTTAAAAATGAGTATTTATTTAATCCAGCGGCCCATCCCCAATACCGCAATATTTTTATTTTAAGATTCCCTAAAAGATTTCATCCCTGAACTATATGTCAGGGATGAATCATTTCTTTTATTTATTTAAACCCAGCCAGTCTCGTGGTTTTAAATAATAATCAGTGAGTCGCTTTTCAGCCGAATCTGCATCCCATTCAGGACGATATGACCAGCCCGCCAGATTAGGCAAGCTCACCAAGATCGATTCAATACGCCCGCCAGTCTGTAGGCCGAACAACGTACCACGGTCATATACCAAGTTATATTCAACATAGCGGCCACGACGATATAACTGGAACTCACGTTGAGCTTCGGTATAAGGCTGCTCACGATGCTTTTCAAAAATCGGCAAGATTGCTTCTAAATAACCATTTCCGACGGCCTGCATATATTTAAAACAGGTTTCGAAATCCCACTGGTTCAAATCATCGAAGAATAAGCCGCCTACACCACGCTGTTCATCACGATGTTTTAAATAGAAATAATCATCACACCATTGTTTATGTTCGGCATAAACATGTTCACCAAAAGGCTGGCACAGGTCATGGGCTTTTTGATGCCAATTCAGCACATCCTCATCATCTGGATAGAATGGGGTTAAGTCAAAACCGCCACCAAACCACCACACTGGATCCTGTCCTTCAGGCTCAGCCACAAATAGGCGGACATTGGCATGAGAGGTCGGGATATTCGGATTTTTCGGGTGAATCACCAACGATACGCCTAGTGCTTGTGCCTTTGCACCCGCAATTTGTGGATGACGTTCAGTCGCTGAAGCGGGGAGTTTACTGATATTGATGTGGGAGAACATGACCCCACCTTTTTCAATCACTTCACCATTTTGCAAAACACGAGAGCGACCGCCACCGCCTTCGGTTCGTTGCCAATCATCAATGATAAACTCAGCGGTACCACCGCCTGCACGTTCCTGTTGCTCTAGTCCTGCACAAATGCGTGCCTGTAGATCGAGTAAAAAATCGCGAACACGTTGAATATCAGCTGAAGTTGGATGCTGCATGATGATCCTCTTGATAAGATCTAGGAATTACTGATATCAAAACATAAATCCATAAAAAAAGTAAGGGATTTTTGAACCTATATGAAATTTGCATGATTCAGGATGAAAAGTAGTGTTCAGTTAATTTGGGTTTTTACTTTGATCTTTCGAGCGGTTCTTTTCGATAAGATCATTAATTTCTTCATTATATAACCAAGTATTTAAAATACCTTCAGAACTTTCCAAGCCAGTAATATCTAGAAAATGTTCAAAGGTACCAGCAACTTGCTCTCTATCATTGGTACCTAGTGAATCGGGATTAATTTGATGGATACCGTCAGAAAGTATTTTAAGTCGTTGTTGTTTACTTGGTTGAGCAGAGTGCTGATAAAGTTGGATATACGCTTCAGCTGTCTCGGCTACTTTTTGGTTCAATAACTTTTTTAATTGAGGATCTTGAACGCCAGAATATAGATAGCCATCAGTTAAAAAATGATCTTGTTGCTGGAATTGATGCAATTGATTGATAATTCCAGCATTTGATGGATTCTCTTTATTCTCTTTTGCCTGAGTACAGCCATTTAGTAGCAGGAGACCTATCACCAAGAAAATATTTAATAATTTCATTTTGATAAACTCTCTTGTCTAAGCAAAAAAATGACTCTAAAGTCAGAAGTCATCTTTTTTATAAAGATGATCCATACGTTCACGTTTGGTCTTTAAATATTGTTCATTGAATGGGTTGCGACCGACAGTCAGTGGGACACGTTCAACCACATTAATACCCAGATCAGTCAATGCTTTTAATTTAAGTGGATTATTTGTGACCAGTTTCACTTCTTTAACTTGAAGATGATCGAGCATGATGCTGCACATATCGTAGCGACGCGCATCAGCAGGCAAGTTCAATAACAGGTTCGCATCAACGGTATCATGACCTTGATCTTGCAAGGCATAAGCACGGATTTTATTGGTTAAACCAATACCACGCCCTTCTTGACGCAAATATAAAATTACGCCTTGGCCTGCATCATTAATCAGGCGTTGGGTGGCTTGTAGCTGTGGGCCGCAATCACATTTAAGTGAAGCGAAAGCATCACCAGTCAAGCATTCTGAATGAATACGCACAAGTACAGGCTTATTGGGAGCAGTTTCTAACCCTTTAGAAAGCGCCACATGTTCCTCACCCGTTTCAGGATCTTGAAACACGGAAATATTGAAGTCACCAAAGGCAGTCGGCAGCTTTGATGTTGCAATAAATTCAATCGGCACAGAGAACTCACTATGATCATAAAAACAGTCTGAGTATAGCTTAATGTGTGAAGATTGCGCGAACTGGAATTTCTGATTTTTTATATAAGTTTTTCTTTTTCATACAAAGCACACAATAATGGTTGATAAACAGTGACATAATTCAGGATAATCTACGGGTCATTCTTTAAAAATTGCATAAGAATGTTCAGCACTACATCATTCGCACGTGTGGCTGATTGAAGGCAGATCATATTTAATTGTATGATTGCCCCCATTTAACCCAGCTTCGGACTTGCCAGGCTTAAAAAGGCTTTGCCACATTATGTTGTATACCGAAATTCCAACTCAACGCCCTGTTACGCCATTGTTAGATGGAATTGATCATCCACAACAATTACGTCAGCTCGAGCAAAGCCAACTCGTTCAAGTGGCGGATGAGTTACGTCAATATATTTTGTATGCAGCTGGGCAGAGTGGCGGACACTTTGGTGCAAATTTAGGAGTAGTCGAACTGACTGTGGCCTTGCACTATAGCTTTAACACGCCAGATGATCGTTTGGTTTGGGATGTGGGCCATCAGGCTTATCCACATAAAGTGCTGACAGGTCGTCGTGATCGCATCGCTACCATTCGTAGTAAAAATGGTTTGGCTGCGTTCCCTGCACGTGATGAATCTGAATTTGATACCTTTGGTGTAGGCCATTCCTCAACTGCCATTTCAGCAGGTTTGGGTATGGCACTGGCGCGTCGCTATCAAAAAGATCCATGTGATGTCGTTGCAATCGTGGGTGATGGTGCAATGACGGCAGGTATGGCATTTGAAGCCATGAATGATGCAGTTGCTCATGATGCGGACTTAATCGTGGTCTTAAATGATAACGATATGTCGATCTCTTGTAGTACGGGTGGTTTTGCCAAACATCTGGCTGCCATTTGGGAAACAGGGCAATTGATCAATGTGAATGAACAGGGTGAAGCCTATGTTCAACCTCATCCAAAGTGGACCTATAATTCACGTTTGCATCAATCTGCGACAGATGCCGCTGATAATTTATTTAAAGCAATTGGTTTTGATTATTTCGGGCCATTTGACGGACATGATGTGGAACAACTGGCACAGGTTTTCCATGCACTTAAAAAGCGTAAAGGTCCACGCCTAGTTCATATTTATACTAAAAAAGGTAAAGGTTTCGCACCAGCGGAAGCAGATCCGATTACCTATCATGCGATTACTAAGATCGCGCCAACCGCAGCAGCACCCGTAAAAAAATCACCTCCTAAGTACTCGGATGTATTTGGGCAATGGCTATGTGATGAAGCTGCTCAAGATGAACGTCTGCTCGCCATTACACCTGCGATGTGTGAAGGCTCAGGCATGGTGAAATTTGCACAGCAATATCCTGAGCGATTCTTTGATGTCGCGATTGCTGAACAACATGCGGTGACTTTAGCCGCTGGTATGGCGTGTGAAGGGTTGAAACCGGTTGTCGCGATTTATTCAACTTTCTTGCAACGTGGTTACGATCAGTTGATTCACGATGTTGCCTTGCAGAATCTGGATGTCACTTTTGGTATCGATCGTGCAGGTTTAGTGGGTGAAGACGGCCCAACGCATGCAGGTGCATACGATTATGCTTATATGCGTACGGTGCCTAACATGGTCATTATGGCGCCGAAAGACGAAAATGAATGTCGTCAGATGCTACATACCGCCTACCTTTACGAAGGACCAACCGCGGTACGTTATCCGCGTGGCGCAGGTACCGGTGTTGAAATTCAACAGCAAATGACAGCTTTGGAAATTGGCAAGTCTGAAATCGTTGCTGAATTTAATGTGGATGCTGAACAGCACATCAGCATTCTGGCTTTTGGTAGCCGCGTTGCGCCATCGGTTGAAGCTGCAGAACAATTTGCAAATCAGCATGCTATTGGCGTGCGTGTTGTGAATATGCGTTTTGTAAAGCCATTGGACGAACAAATGATTCGTGACTTGGCAGAAAGCACACAACTGTTTGTCACTGTTGAAGAACATGCCGTAATGGCTGGAGCAGGCAGTGCCGTCAATGAATTCATGGCACAAGCAAAAATTGTAAAACCAATCCTGAATCTTGGTTTGCCAGATACATTCTTACATCAAGCGACGCATCAGCAAATGTTGCAAGATTGTGGTTTGGATGCTCAGGGAATTTTAGCTTCAATTGAGCAAGCTTGGTTCTAACTTATAAGTTGATGTAAACGCGAAAATAATTTTTCGCAACATTTTTCCCCTAAAAGCGCTTATATTTGCTAGAATATACGCGCTTTTATGCATTATTCTTTGTCAAAATCTTCAAATTTGTAGTGGGTGTTCAATGGAACCTATGGTGGTTATGGCTGCGCGTGCGGCTCAAACAGTTGGTCAAGAGCTTTTAAAGGCACATCAAAATCGTCATAAACTCGATTTACAAGTTGAAGAAAAAGGCATTGATGGTCCAGTAACACGTGTTGATCGTTACTTGGAACAACTTACAATTGATACACTTCGCAAAAGCTATAAAAACCACAGCTTCCTTGGTGAAGAGTTTGGTATGCAAGAAGGTAAAGGTCACGATGCAGATTGGTGCTGGGTGATTGATCCTTTAGACGGTACACAAAACTTTATCAACGGTTTCCCGCATTTCTGTATTTCTATCGCAGTTCAACATAAAGGTGTGACTCAACACGGTGTGATCTATGATCCAGTACGTGATGAGCTATTCTCTGCAAGCCGCGGTCGTGGTGCAGTGATGAACCAACGCCGTATCCGTGTAAATGTAAAAGAAAACCTTGAAAATACTTTTCTTGCAGTAGGTCATCCGTACCGTGCAAAGCGTAATGGTGAAATTGTTTCTTATGCAGAGCAACATTTTGCATCATTGTTGGCAGTGACTAAATCTGGCGCGCAAATTCGTCGTGGCGGCTCAGCTGCTTTAGACTTGGCCTATGTTGCTGCAGGTCGTTTTGATGGTTTCTTTGAACTTGGTTTAAAACCTTGGGATATCGCTGCGGGCGAATTAATCGTGAAAGAAGCGGGCGGTGTTGTTGTTGATGCACGCGGTGGTAATGAATCATTTGACAATGGTCAGGTGCTTGCATGTTCACTTAAGATGTTAAAGCCATTGATGCAAAACGTTGTTCCAGCTTGGGGCGAAGCTGCAAAATAATTTGTAAATTTAGAAAAACCCTCAATATGTTGAGGGTTTTTTTATGCGTTTAGAAAATAAGGGGGTGAAATTGCTGATCTATTTTATTGGCCCAGGAGGTGCGGGGAAAACAACAACTGCAAAATTATTAGCATCACAATTAGAGTGTACTTGTTATGATCTAGATGAGTATTTTATGGCACTCGAAGGAGATATTGAGCAGTATATTAGCGAAAAAGGTTATGAGCGCTATGCTTCACGCAATCTTGAACTATTTCTTGAGTTGAAGGAAAAACTGCAATCAAATTCAATTAATGTGATCGTTTGTTCTTCAGGATTTATGACTTATCCAAATCAAGTTCATGGTGGTTATATTAAAATTAAAAAAGAAGTAGAAAATCATCCGTTCACATTCCTATTACTTCCTTCTTTAGATCTAGAGCGATGTGTTCAACTTATTGTAAAGAGACAAATGGCTCGATCTTATTTGAATAGTAAA
The DNA here is from genome assembly GCF_003815055.1 of Acinetobacter sp. BIGb0102. Lineage (NCBI taxonomy): Bacteria > Pseudomonadati > Pseudomonadota > Gammaproteobacteria > Moraxellales > Moraxellaceae > Acinetobacter > Acinetobacter sp. BIGb0102. The sequence continues at coordinate 143,721 of NZ_RKQE01000013.1, read as the reverse complement.
GTAGAAAAAGAGGAATTTAAAATTCGTTCGCGTTTTAATATTTATGCAGGTTTGAAATGTCATCTGATATCGATAGAGCAGGCGCCTCATATGGTTGTGGTTAGGGTTTTAGCTCGTTTAAATGCGCTTGCTCCTCTCAGTTTTTTGTAAAAATACATATTATTTTTCTGTTCGCAATTGAGCAAGCTTCATAAAAAAAGTACTTTTTATTATTTTTAACTTGCTGATATTTCGCTGTATATCTTTTAATCTGTTGTTTGTTTTTAAAGCGGTTTGGAGCTGAAAGCCCTGATAATAAATGTGATGTAATAGAAAAACCAATTAAAAAAGGTGACTTTTAAAATTATTCTGCTATAATCCGCCCACGCACTTAAATTCCAGTTCATTACCTGAACATTCAGTTCTATTCATATTAGCGCACGCTGTCCATAGAGAGGACCACATCTTGCGCCCAAATCGCTTAGCGATTCTTCAGGTTGAGGCAGTAATCAAGCGTGCGTTTAGTCCACATCGTCGTTATTCGGATCGCCGCTGAATTTCATATATTTTCAGCTTGAGTCGCTTTGCCGCTTGTTGCCGATGTCTATTTTTTGTATTTATTAAAATGGAGCACCCACAAGGGTGAAACTCTCTATGAGCAAAACTTTTGCCGAATTTTCTTTGCACGAAACCTTACAACAAGCCCTAGAAGGTTTAGGTTTTACGACACCAACTCCTGTGCAAGAACAAGCGATTCCAGCTGCATTAGAAGGTAAAGATTTATTAGTTTCAAGCCAGACTGGTTCTGGTAAAACAGCAGCATTTTTACTTCCTACATTAAACGCTTTAGCGGGTGAAGATACTTTTGTGCCATTTAAAGAGCGCATGAAAGCAGTCACTCAGCCAACGATTTTAGTTATTTCTCCTACGCGTGAATTGGCTCAACAGGTAAGCCAAGACGCGATTGCATTTGTACGTCACATGAAAGGTGTTCGTATTGCTGCAATCATGGGTGGTATGCCTTTCGGTAAGCAAATTCAACAGCTTAAAGGTGCACAAGTTGTCGTTGCGACTCCTGGTCGTTTACTTGACCTTGTAAACCGTCGTCAAATTAAACTTGATAAAGTTGAATCATTAATTGTTGATGAAGCTGACCGTATGCTTGATCTTGGTTTCTCTGAAGACTTGGAAGCAATTGGTGAATTAGCTGCAAACCGTAATCAAACATTAATGTTCTCTGCAACTTTTGCTGATCGTATTATCCGTCTTGCTGAACGCATGATGAATGATCCGCAACGTATTGCAATTGAGACTGGTCACAGCACGAACACTGATGTAACTCAAACATTACATTGGACTGATGGCTTTGAACACAAGAAAAAATTATTAACTCACTGGTTATCTGATGAGTCTGTAGATCAAGCTGTTGTATTCGCAAGCACGCAAGAAGATACAGATATGCTTGCTGAAGAATTAGCTGAAGCGGGTCACTCTGTTGTTGCATTACATGGTGCGATGCCACAAACCGTTCGTAACCGTCGTTTACGTAGCATCCGTGAAGGTCGTGCAAAAATCCTGGTTGCAACTGATGTTGCGGCGCGTGGTTTAGACGTACCAACGATTTCACACGTAATTAACTTCGGTTTACCGATGAAAAATGAAGACTATGTACATCGTATTGGTCGTACAGGTCGTGCGGGTCGTACAGGTCAAGCTGTGACTTTGGCAACTTACCGTGAGCGTGGCAAAATCCGTGCTTTAGAAGATTATTTAGATGCACGTTTAAATGTATCTGAAATCGAAGGTTTAGAGCCATCTCCACCTCCTGCACGTTCAGGTCGTGATGGCGGTGGTCGTGGTCGCGGTGGTCGTGATGGCGGCGGTCGTGGTCGTGGTGGTTTTGGCGGTGGTCGTCGTTTTGAGGGTGAAGGCAACTTCAAACGTCGTGAAGGCGGTGATGATCGTCCACGTCGTAGCTTCGATGACAAACCACGTGGTGAGCGTCCATCTTTTGGTGGCGAAGATCGTCCACGTCGTGAATTCAACTCTGACCGTCCACGTCGCGAGTTCAATTCAGATCGTCCACGCCGTGAAGGTGGTTTTGAAGACCGTCCACGTCGCGAATTTAATTCAGATCGTCCACGTCGTGAAGGCGGTTTTGATGATCGTCCAAAACGTAGTTTTGGTGGTGAAGACCGTCCACGTCGCGAGTTCAATTCTGATCGCCCACGCCGTGAAGGTGGCTTCAACGATAAACCGCGTTTTGACTCGAATGATGACAACCGTGGTAACCGTGTAGACTATAAACCACGTCGTGAAGGTAGCTTCGGTGACCGTCCAAAACGTGATTTCGGTGATCGTCCACAACGTGAAGGCGGTTTCGGTGATCGTCCAAAGCGTAGCTTCGGTGATGACCGTCCAAAACGCAGCTTCGGTGGTGATGACCGTCCAAAGCGTAAGTTTGGTAACGATGAGCGTCCAGTACGTGGTTCACGTGAAGAAACTTTCGGTGGCGACCGTCGTCGCAAAAACGATTTTTAATCGTTAAAAACCGATAGAATGAAGAAGCCAGTTGAAAAACTGGCTTTTTTATTTCGGTTTAGTCATGTAAAATTATAAAAATGTGTACTAATTCAAATTTTATATAAAAAATGAATAAGGTTAAGCAAAATAAAAGCCTTTTGAGTCAAGCTTGGTCTTTCATGTGTAGTGAAGGACTGCCATGCCTATTCGTCATTTTAATGCTCTGTAACGGTTTATTTTTTGCTTATGCGTTGTTTGATACGATTAACGCTGAGTCATTTAATGTTAATTCTCATCATACAACCAGCCAGATTATTCCCAAGAATAACTACATAAATTAAATAGTCTTGATACATCCCTTATCAAAATGGAAACAAGCGTTTAATGTTTCAGTGTATAGTATGCGTGCATAAAAAGTGCAGGAATGAATGCCATTATGAATAACAAATCTCCTCTCGATGCAGAAGCCTTAATTGAAGTTAAAAACTTAAGCTTTAATCGAGGAGAACGCGTCATTTATGACGATATCAGTCTCAAAATTCGACGTGGTCAAATTACTGCAATTATGGGACCATCCGGCACAGGTAAAACCACCTTGTTGCGTTTGATTGGTGGGCAGTTGAGCCCAGATCATGGCGAGGTGTTGCTGGATGGCAAAAATATTGCGGCAATGTCACGACATGAATTATTCGCTGCACGTGCACGTATGGGAATGTTATTCCAGAGTGGTGCATTATTCACAGACATGTCGGTTTATGAAAATGTGGCATTCCCAATTCGCGCACATACCAAATTGCCAGAACATATTATTGCAGAGCTGGTAGCTTTAAAACTTGAATCAGTCGGATTACGTGGTGCTGAACAGTTAATGCCAACTGAGCTTTCAGGCGGTATGAACCGTCGTGTTGCTTTGGCACGTGCAATTGCGCTGGATCCTGAGCTGATCATGTATGATGAGCCATTTGCTGGACAAGATCCGATTGTGATGGGCGTATTAACCCGTCTCATCCGTTCGCTACGAGATGCTTTAGATCTAACGACTATTATTGTGTCGCATGACGTGGCTGAAACCTTGTCGATTGCTGATTATATTTATGTGGTCGCAGAAGGTAAAATTCAGGGTGAAGGTTCTCCAGAAGAATTAAAAAATCATGCTTCACCTTTTGTCCGTCAGTTTTTAACAGGTTCAGCTGAGGGGCCTGTGGAATATCAATTTACTCATCAAGCATATTTAGATAACGAGGTTCGTCCATGAATGCGATTGCCTGGCTAGGTAGACTCGTTATTGAGCGAATAAAAGGAATCGGTGCTGCCGCGCTGATGCTCCTGCAAGTTTTATTTTCCATGCCATCGAAAGGTGGTTTTCAGCGCTTTGTTTATCAGATGTATCGTGTCGGGGTGATGTCCCTGCTGATTATTGCTGTTTCAGGCCTATTCATTGGTGCCGTGCTGGGTTTGCAGATGTATAGCATTCTGGTGACTTTTGGCAGTGAGGCAATGCTAGGTACTGCAATTTCACTGACGTTGCTGCGAGAACTTGCTTCTGTTGTTGCTGCATTATTATTTGCAGGGCGTGCAGGTTCAGCCTTGACTGCTGAAATTGGTTCTATGAAACAAAGTGAACAACTTGCCAGCATGGAAATGATTGGGGTTGATCCACTGCGTCAGATTGTTGCTCCTCGTCTATGGGCGGGTATTGTGAGTTTACCGATGCTTACGGTGATCTTTGCAACGATTGGTATTATTGGCGGCAAGCTGGTTGGTGTTGATTTTTTAGGTGCTGATGAAGGTTCATTCTGGAGTGGTATGCAAAGTAGCGTACAGTTCTGGCATGACATTTTTAATGGCACCATTATCAAAAGCATTGTCTTTGCTTTGATTTGTACATGGGTGGCGGTGTATCAGGGTTATGCTTGTGAACCAACCCCAGAAGGTATCGCGACTTCAATGACCAGAACGGTCGTATATTCTTCACTTTGTGTATTAGGTTTTGATTTCGTGTTGACTGCGGTCATGTTCGGAGGGATTTAATGAAATCACGTACTAGTGAGCTGGCCGTAGGTATTTTTGTCATTATCTTCGGTGTTGCTCTATTTTTTCTTGCGATGAAAGTGAGTGGATTGGTAGGTACTAATCTACGTGATAGCTACAGCATGACAGCACAGTTTGACAACGTAAATGGTTTAAAGCCGCGTGCCAAAGTGACCATGAGTGGTGTGACCATTGGTCGTGTTGAATCGATTACGCTTGATCCGGTTTCTCGTCTGGCAACAGTCAAATTTGATCTGGATGGTAAGCTCACCAGCTTTAACCCAGAACAACTTAAAGAGGTGCAGAAGAATGCACTGGAAGAGCTGCACTATAGTTCTGACTATGAGCAAGCTGATGCTGCGAAACAAAAAGAAATGGAACAGCAACTTACCAGTAACATGACCTCCATCACCACGCTCGATGAAGATGCTTATATAATGGTAGCAACCAATGGTCTATTGGGGGAGAAATATTTGAAAGTTGTCCCAGGTGGCGGTGTGAATTACCTTAAACGTGGTGACGTGGTTTCAAATACCCAAGGCACAATGGATTTAGAAGATTTGATCAGTAAGTTTATTACTGGTGGTGCTGGTAAAGCCACATCAAGCTCAACAGCGACAGAGAGCCAAGCTTCACAGCCAGCTGCTGAAGCAGAACCTTCTTTTGTTGAGTAATTTAGGTTAGGAGATTGAAGTGAATACATTATTGAAACAAACGCTAACCGCAAGCGTATTATCGACAATGCTTGCAAGTGCGGCATTTGCAGCACCAACAGAAACCCCACCTGATTTTGTTAAACGTGTGGCTGATGGCTTAATTACGCGTCTAAAAGCGGATCATGCCAAGTTGCAAAATAATCCGACACTGGTGAAAAGCATTATTCGTCAAAACCTTGACCCGTATGTGGATTCTCAAGCGTTTACGCGTATTGTGTTGGGTACTTATGCGAACAACCAATATACCAATGCTGCACAACGTGCACAGTTCGAAAAGAACTTCCGTGAAGTGATTATTGAGAACTATGGTGGTGCTTTCGCAAAATATACCAATGAAAGCTATACCATGCGTCCGTTTAAATCGACCAACAGCAAAACACCTGTTGTGACTTTGGACTTCTTGCACAATGGCGAGAAAATTCCTGTGTCGTTCCAGTTAACGGACAAGGGCGATCAGTGGAAAGTACGTAACATTAATGTGTCTGGTATCGACTTGGGCTTACAGTTCCGTAACCAGTTCGCTGCAACTGTTCAACGTAACGGTGGCGATATTAATAAAGCGATTGCAACCTTTAAACCAGATGCAGATGCTGCAGTTAGCAAAAAATAAGTAGGTGACGGGTGATTCAGTATATTGATCAGCAACTTGTCGTTTCAAAAACGATTAATTTTGCAAATGCAGAGCAGATCTACCAAACAGGCTTAAAGCATATTCAACAGCATAAGAATTTTCCTTTAGTTGTTGATTTGGGCCAGCTTGAGCAGGGCAATACTTTATCTTTGGCTGTGCTGGTGCAATGGTTGCGTCAAACACCAGACAATAAAGGTCTGCATTTTAAGAATGTGTCTGAAAAAATGCTGAAAATCATCCAAGCCTGTCATTTACAAGATGATCTGAAATTGATTTGATGATTCTTGTAGAGATAAAAAAAGCACCGTAAGGTGCTTTTTTTATTAAATCCATTTTTTCCAACGGAAGTAAAGTGTCGGGCCAATCAGGAAAGTTAATACCAGCGTAATCACGATCCAGAAACTGGTAGTGCCATGAGAAAAAGGCAAAACCTCTGTGTTCATACCATAAATACTGGCAACCAGCATTGGAGGAGCAAGCATACTTGGAAGAATAGAGAAGCGTTTGAAGGTCTCATTCATCTCGGTATTGGCAAAACCAGTGGTAATATCCAGTAAGAATTTTAGTTTTTGAAACAGGAAGGTGTTGTGCTCAAGTAGAGAGCGCACATCTTCACTCATTTCTCGAATATCAGGATCGTAAATATGACTGCCTAAGGCGCGCGGTCGGGAGAGAAAAGACAGGACTCGGCGTAAGTCGGTCAAACAAAGCTGAGCTTTTCCTAACATATCTTCCTGATGTGCGAGCCGTGTAATCATGTCATCCAGATCAAGGATCTGTTCACGATGGTGGTCGTTTAAAACCTCGGCTGAATATTCTTCTAAATACTTATGAGTATCTTCCAGAATATCTGAAAGTTCATCAAGTTTAGATTCAAGTAGACCTAATAAAATCCATACCGGATCTTTATAGTCGATGCTGTAATCATTGCGTCTTGCACGAGCGCGAAAGGCCCGAAAGGCAACCAATTTCTCGCCACGTAGCGTGATTAGTTGCGTTTTATCAAGTAGAAAAGCAACCGTGTGGACGGTAGCCGCGAGTGTATTCTCGAGGTCTTCTTGTTCACGATCAGATTGAAAATTTTTATTCTTTGTTAAAAAATAGGTACTGATATGCAAAATTCCGTCATCATCACGGTAGAATCGTGCCGATGAGGAAATATCTTCAAGTGACTTTAAGGTAGGTAGGTTTCGCTCATATGCATCCAGAATCCATTGTTGTTCTTCTTGGGATGGGGCGATGAGATCGATCCAGACCAGTTCAGGATGAAGGTCGAAACTGCCATTGATTGTTGCATCTTCTAGACTACCGCGCTCAGTGGCATAAAAGGCTTCAAGCATGTCTTTTTTCCTTGCGCAGTCGATGTAAAGTTTCCGGTCTTTTACCGAAAAGCAGCGTGTATTTTAGACAAGGATGAAGCGAAAAACACTTGCCTAAACGTTATTTTTTCAAAAATCTTGTTACATAGCCTACTTTATCAGCATGACAGTTCTATAAAACGGTTTTAATTGTATGAATTCTATATGTGTTTTCTGTGGTTCCTCTCTCGGGAATGATCCTGTTTTCAAGCAAATGGCCCAGTTGACAGGGCAGATGATTGCAGCGCAAGGCAAAACGCTGGTCTATGGTGGTGGACGTTCGGGTCTGATGGGTGTAGTGGCTGATAGTGCGCTACAGGCTGGCGGTCGTGTAATTGGTGTGATTCCTCATGCCTTGGTGGATCGAGAGCTTGCTCATACCGGTTTAACTGAATTGTATCGGGTTAATAATATGCATGAGCGTAAGACCAAAATGGCTGAGTTATCTGATGCATTTGTGGCTTTGCCAGGCGGTGCGGGAACACTCGAAGAAATATTTGAGCAATGGACTTGGAGTCAGTTGGGAATCCATCAAAAGCCTTGTGCTTTTTTAAATGTGAATGGCTTCTATACCGATCTGCTGAAAATGCTTCAAGCCTCAGTTGACAGTGGTTTTACCCAAGCACGTTTTGTAGATAAGCTCATTGTGGCAGAACAGATTGAAGAAGTTCTGGAGGCATTTGCTGCTTATCAGCCTGCAACCCCAAAGTGGCTTTCCACCACTGAAATTCAGGCTTGAGGATAAAATTGTGAAAACCATTACTGTTGCTGCCGCCATTATCTTGAATGAGCAAAATCAATTACTGTTGGTCCGTAAGCAAAATACACATGCCTTTATGCAGGTCGGTGGTAAGCTTGAGCTAGATGAAGCACCTGAAGTAACGATTCAGCGTGAAATTCTGGAAGAAATTGGCTGCGAATGTGAGTTAAAAGAATTTGTCGGTGAATTTAGAACAGCGGCAGCCAATGAACCTGATCATGCCTTGATTAGTTATGTATATGCGGTTGAGTTAAAGCAGGCACCACAAATTGCAGCCGAGATTGCTGAGATGAAGTGGATTGATCTGGATGACCAAGCGACGGTATTGGCGCCTTTAACTAAAGAAGTTGTGATTCCGTGGTGTCAGCAGCATGGTTTGAATTAATCTCTTGATCTTGTGCGGCTGCCAGACACAGACTATAAACCTGTTGGCAGCCGAGTTGTTCAAGCACTTGTGATAAAGCTGTAATTGAACTGCCTGTTGTGACCACATCATCGACAATCAGAACTTTGCGATAACGAATCTGGTTTGGTGCTACAGCAACAAATTGCTGTTCAATATTTTCTAGCCGTTCCAGACGGGATAAGCCTTTTTGAGAATGTTGGGCCAAACGTTGGACTGGCTGCCAGACAGGGATATTTAAGTGCTGACTTAGAGATTGTGCCAATAAAAGTGTCTGATTAAAACCACGCTCGACCAGACGATCTGTGGAAATAGGCATAGGCACAATCGCATGAACTTTTGGAAGTCTGACTTGTAATAACAGACCATTCAATAAGCGTTGATGGTGTAGTTTCTGTTCATATTTAAATTGTTGAATGATGCGGTCAATCGGATACTGATAATGGCAAGCCACCAGAATCTGTTGTTGATTCCGTTCAATGCTTTGCTTGAACCACGGTAATTGTTGCCAGCAACTCTGACAAACGCCAAAGTGCCGTTTCATACCAATATCACACAGGCTACACGGGGTAAAATAATCAAATAGCTGTTGTGCAGATTTCCCCAATAATTTAAACATAGGCATATCTTGGGGCTTCAGGTAACCAGCGTTTGAGCAGGCCTTCTGCATGTTGTGGATAGTCTTTCAGGATTTGCTCTGCCACATAATGCGCTTGGGTGAGCAGATGGTCATCTCGTTCTAGGCGAGCTACACGAAAACCCATATCGCCTGTTTGTTTGGTGCCTAGCAATTCACCGGGACCGCGAATTTCCAGATCTTTTTCTGCAATCACAAAACCATCATTGCTTTCTCGTAAAATCGAAAGTCGTTCTTGCCCATTTTGTGATAGCGGCGTTTTATAGAGTAGGGCGCAGAAGCTGGCTGTAGCACCACGACCTACACGACCTCGTAGCTGATGTAGTTGAGATAGGCCTAAACGTTCTGCATTCTCAATCACCATAATTGAAGCATTGGGTACATCAACACCTACTTCAATCACTGTAGTGGCAATCAACAGTTGTGATTGATTGTCTTTAAAGGCTTGCATGACCGCTTGCTTTTCATCGGCTTTCATCTTGCCGTGTACCAGCCCAATATTGATATCTGGGAAGCGTTCTTTAATCTCTTGGTAGGTTGCTTCCGCGGCTTGGGCATCCAGCGTTTCGGATTGCTCGACTAAAGTACACACCCAATAAGCCTGTTTACCTTCACGACAATTGGTTGCTATGCGCTGTAATACCTGTTCCCGACGTTCTAAGGGAATGGTGACGGTTTGAATAGGGGTACGACCTGGCGGCAGCTCATCAATAATCGAGGTGTCTAAATCGCCATAGGCACTCATGGCTAAGGTTCGGGGAATTGGGGTTGCTGTCATCACCAATTGATGGGGAGTGAACTGGTCAGCACCTTTATTGCGCAGAGCAAGACGTTGATCGACCCCGAAACGGTGCTGCTCATCAATAATGACCAAGCCTAATTTAGAGAAACCAACCGTATCTTGAAACAGGGCATGTGTGCCTACGATCAGTTGGGCATGACCTTCTTTAATTTGTTGCTCTGCCTGTGTTCTGGCCTTGCCTTTTTGTTTGCCTGACAGCCAAGCCACCTGAATGCCTAAAGGCTCAAACCAGCGTTTAAAGTTTAAATAATGCTGTTCGGCCAAAATCTCGGTCGGTGCCATAAGTGCCACTTGCCAATCTGCTTCCAGCGCATGACAGGCTGCGACAGCGGCGACTAAGGTTTTGCCTGCGCCTACATCACCTTGTACCAGACGTAACATCGGTTGATCTTGTTTAAGATCCTGCAAGATTTCCTTAGAAACGCGTTTTTGCGCATTAGTCATCTGAAAAGGAAGGCCTTCTAATAATTTCTTGGCCAATACTTTGCTGCTACTAAAACGTGGGGCTGAAATCTGACGGATATAGGCTCGACGTGTGAGTAAACTGATTTGATGCGCCACCAGTTCTTCAAAAATCAGACGCTGTTGTGCAGGATGTGAACCTTGATTGAGCTGCAACATGTTGGCATCGGTTGGCGGCTCATGGATGTAATGCAACGCCTCTTTCAGTTCGTAGCCATTGCTATATTTGCTCGGCAATAATTCGGGCAAAGCATCACTGTGATGAGTGAGTGCCTGACGCACGTACTCACGTAATTTGGGTTGAGTCAGGCCTTCGGTACTTGGATAAATCGCCGTAAGCTGGGTTTTAGGCAGGGCAGTATGTTGCTGGATCACCTGAATTTCAGGATGATACATTTCCAGACCGCGTGCACCAACGCGGACTTCACCAAAAATGCGCAGGCGTTGCCCCATTTTGATACGATCGATTAAGCCTTTATAGATATGATAGAAGCGTAAGGTGACCTTTCCGAAATCATCTTGAACCAGAGCGGCAAGCGATTTCTTTTTTCCGGGTGGGAAGTCTACAGAGCGAACCTCACCTTCAAGCAAATAACTTCGTCCAACGACCAGCTGATTCATTGGAATAATAGTGCTACGATCTTCATAGTCACGGGGAAGATGGAATAACAAATCATCCGCGCTAAAAATATGAAGCTTTTCTAAGAGGGTCGCTGCGGCAGCACCAACGCCTTGTAATTGCTGAACTGATGTCATCTCTGGTCAAAGGTGTGTATGCATATTTTATTTATTGGTTATGGTAAAACATCTCAGCGTGTCGCTAAACACTTATTTGAGCAAGGTCACCACATTAGCACAATAAGTCGCAGTGCAAAAACAGATTGTTACGCGACCCATTACATTCAGGACATCCAGCAACTTGATTTGACCGAGCTTCCTCCGATACAAATGGTATATGTGCTGCTTGCTCCTGCTCAAAGCGGTATTGAAGCTTATCAGCAGACTTATGTCGACAGTGTTGAGCCTATCGCTCAGGCCTTAAAAGCGCACCCTGTACAGCGCATCGTGATTGTATCTTCAACCCGCGTCTATGGTGAAAATGCAGGGGAGCGCATTGATGATGAGAGTGAGATTCAACCTGCTGATCCGCAAGGACATCTGCTTCGACGCATGGAGCTGATGTGGCAGCAACATTATCCGCAACACAGCATTATTGTCCGCCCTACAGGAATATACGGCACTTCCATTACCCGACTCAAAAAACTGGCTGAGCAAAGCTCGACTTATCCTACGGTTCATTTCAGTAATCGTATTCATATTGATGACTTGGCAAAATTTTTAGCGTTATTGGTTAATTTAGCTCAAGTCGAAGCAAGCTATATTGTCACCAATAATTTACCTATTCCGATGCATGAAATTCTGATGTGGTTTCAACAGCAATTAAATTTAGCACCTTTAAAATTACTTTCAGAACAACAGACTGGTAAGCAAATTTATGCCACACGATTGCCAAAAACCGGATTTAAATTTGACCATTTGATTTGCTTTAATGACTACGCTGCGGCTTTATCTGTCCATAGTAATGAAAAATAATTCGACTACACTGTAAAGAAAGCTTAAAGAGTTGGTATGGATTTTGAATCATAACTATCAACAGATTCCGGAAAGGAACTGCCTGAGTTGAGCACGAGGTTTGCTGTAGGGTGTAAAAGGGTGATCAATGAGAAAAATAATGTGCATGGGCCTGCTTGGATTAATAACAACAGCGAGTTGGGCGACTGAACAAAGCTGGTGTGTATTTGATCCATTGGGTACACAAGGGGATATTAGCCGCCGTTTACAGGATGTTCGTACATACGCATTACAAAATCAGGTGCAGCTCAAGTTTAAAGTCTTTAAAAATGAAAAAGACGCAATACAATCCTTTGAGCAAAAACAATGTTCTGGTTTGGTGGCTTCAAATTTTAATACGCATCGCTATAACAATTTTATGGCGACAACGGGAGGAATTGGACTCATCCCGAATAATCGTGTGGTGCGCGCCTTTTTACAACTATTAAATCATCCTAATGTTGAAAAGCGGATGGTTGGTTCAGATTATGAAATGCTGGGGATGATTCCGATTGGAACGGCTTATATGATCATGAATACCCAGCAGATCAATAAAGTGTCGCAGCTGAGAAATAAAACTATTGGGATTCTGGCCGATAATCCCCCACAGTTGGCCTTGGTGCAAAGTGTAGGCTCGAAACCGATTTATGTTGATTTTTCTAATGCGGTGGACTCATTTAAGCATAAAAAGATTGATATTCTGGCGGCCCCTGCTTATGGAATACTGCCGTATAACCTAAAAAAAGAATTTGGTGAGGCCACACAGGTGGTGAATTTTCCTGTGGCTTATTTTGCCATGAATATTGTGATTCGGCCTCAAGCTTATCCTGCTGGTTTTGGTCATCAGATACGCACATGGTTTGTCAATAATAGCAACGTCTTGGCTGCACAGGCGATCCAGTGGGAAAATCATTTACCTGCTTATTACTGGGCGGATATCTCAGGTTATGAAAAGCAGGGATATGATGCTTTGGTGGCCAAGATTAGTAAACGTTATGTCGATGCAGGCTATTACGATGCGTACTTTGTCGAGTTGATTAATCGGCTGCGTTGTCAGGATGATCCTAAATATCTAGGCTGTCGCCGCTAACAGTGAAAGAAAAAGGCAACCGAAGTTGCCTTTTTTATGCTTATGCTTTCTTACGTTTTAGGCGACGTTTGGCTTGCTGTGATGCCATTGCTTCCAATGCCTCAGCTAGTTCTTCATCACTAAAAGTGGTGATGTGCTGTAGCATTTGTAAGGTGGTTTCATCCAGCACCAGTTGTGCCCCAGCTGCCATTTCACTGAAATTATCATCATATTCAATGAAGCCTTGCTCATTGTTACGAATGTAATTTTGCTGAGTCAGTACTTTAATAAAGCTTTGGAATAGCGCTTTATCGAAGAACTCTGGCGAGTTGAATTCATACAGCACAGACAGGCGCTGGCCAAGTAAATGGCTTAGTTCTTCCACTTGTTTGGTTGAGATATTCCCTGAACCACGTTGTGTGATCAGTGCCAGCGTCATGTAGTAACGTTCTAGGCTCTGTTTCACTGGCATTGCCAATGTAACCAGTTTTTGATGTTCTTCGCTGTTTGGTGTTGGGCTAAACAGGTTGCCATCGTTATCTTGGAAAATCAGGCCAATCTTCACCAATGCATCGATATAGCTATCAATCTTTTGCTGTAAATCACTCACTTGCCATTTCATGAACAGTTCAGCTTTCAAGAATGGATATAAGGTGCGAATCACGTTGCTTAAATCATTCTTGTGAATTTTTCCGTTGTGCTCAACTAGAGAAGCGACCAGTGACGGTAATACAAAGGCATGCAGGATATTATTACGGAAGTAAGTCAGCAAGACTGCTTGGTTATCTTCAATCGCAATAATATCGCCTAATACATGTTGTACGCGTTTAATCAGTTTCAGCTTAAGACCATAGGCAACGATTTCTTTACCTGATAATGAAGTCACTTGAGTGCGTTCATCATAAGGTTGCTGGGTTGCCAAATCACGATAGATGTCGAGTTGTTTTGCACAGATCTCTTCATCCAAAGTGTGTTTTGGTGTTGCAAGCAAGATTAAAGAAAGTAAGGAAACTGGATTGATCACCACTGCACGGTTGATATTTTCCAGGATCAGATGCGCTGAGTCTGCAACGACCGTCGAAATCTCGGTAGAGCTTGGTACATCAGTCGGGTTTTGCTCGATATTATTCTGCTTCAGAATGTCATTCAGGAACACAGGTTCGCCGAAGTTCACATGCACTTTACCGAAGATGCGTTCAATTTTGCGTAAGGTTCTTACGATACCAAAAATTGACTCGGCTTCTTTTGGCTTACCTTGCATTTCACCGACATAGGTTGAGCCTTCCATCAGACGCTCATAACCGATATAGGTGGGTACAAATACGATTGGTTTGGCAGGGCCACGTAAATGCCCTTGAATGGTCATCGCCAACATACCTGTTTTCGGTGGTAATAAACGCCCTGTACGTGAACGACCGCCTTCAATGAAGTATTCGATTGGGGTGTTGCGCGATAAGATGCTGTATAAATATTCTTTAAATACAGAGGTATAAAGTGCATTGCCACGGAAAGAGCGACGAATAAAGAATGCACCGCCACCCCGTAATAACTGGCCTACAAATGGTAAGTTGAGGTTATCACCTGCTGCGATATACGGAATCATCAAGCCGCGTTTATAAATCACGTATGACAATAATAAATAGTCGATATGGCTACGGTGGCAAGGGGTGTAAACGATTTCGTAGTCTTTTGCCAGTTCACGAACCGTACTGAAGTTATGGACTTCAACGCCGTCATAGAGCTGTGTCCATAAACGGGTTAAGGCCATATCGGCAAAACGGACTGCAGATGCCGAATAATCAGAGACGATTTCATTGACATAGCCAATTGCACGACGTTCTGCTTCGAGCATACTGATTTTATGCTGAATGCTTTCACGACGAATCGCATCTTGCACTTCAGGTGACTTGATTACCGATTGCATCACATTACGGCGATCTGATAAATCGGGGCCGAGAACCACTTCACGCTGTTGATCGAGGTAAGTGTCTAGTGAGCTGGCAATATAGGTTGCTGGTGAAACATTTGGATGATTGGTCTTGGCATAGTCGACCAGTTCACGTAGCGATTGTGGTTCATGAAACTCTAAATAAGATTGTCGGCCGTGCAGACCAATATTCATCAACTGTTTGACTGTACCCGGGGTTGCCCATGTATCAGAGAATAAAAGTTTGAACCAGGAATCTTCTTTGTCTGGCGAACGTCCCCAAAGTACCGTAACAGGCACGAGTTGAATATCAACATCAGGATGTTGTTCCAGTGCTTCAACAAGTTGTAATAGGCGGGGAGGGAAGGTTTGCGTATTAAAGAAATTATTTTCGTTGTGGTGTAAAAACAGGACTGAGTTTTTTTCTTGGTATGATCCAAAACTCAACGGATCCAGTGCCGGTTTTAAATTGAGGCGACGGGTCTCACCATCGACCACCAATGCGTTACTACGCGAATAATTCTGTAAAACATAGCAAACTAACTTATTTGATTCTGTTGTGTTTTGCTCTGCTGTGGTGGATTCTGTAGGAACTTCACCAAGAACATGTGGGGTTACCACCAGGTCAAGTAACTTACTCGAAAGTTGGCGATACATTTGACCAAATCCAGTCTTGGACATTACAAACTCCTAAATCATAATCCTGGCATCGATTCATGATGAACACGACATTCTGCGGTATTCTTACATAAAACGGTATGTTATTTTCTGACAAAATATAGCGTATTTGGTAGATTTTATCGTTAAAAATCGTATTTTTAGCAGTTATAAATACGATTAACGTGACGGATGAATCATTTTATCCTGACCATTGTCATTTGAATTTGTGGCACAATCAAAATTATCAACCCTGAAAGGATTGGTTGATCTCTCCCCCATTGATGTTGGAAGAATATTACATGAATGCGTTAACTCAAGAATTGGTTGAACTTTTGACTCTGGAAAAGCTGGAACAGCATATTTTCCGAGGCAATAGCCGCAATTTGGTAGGCAAACGGGTATTCGGCGGACAGGTTCTTGGACAGGCCTTGAGAGCAGCGTCATATACGACGGATCGTCCGGCACACTCTTTACATGCCTATTTCCTGTACGGGGGCGATGTCAATGCACCGATTATCTATGAAGTCGACCCACTTCGAGATGGTAAGAGTTTTGCCAGCCGACAGGTGCGTGCCATTCAACATGGGCGTACTATTTTTTCTGCGATGGTATCTTTTGCCTATCCAGAAGAAGGGTTGAACTATCAGCACAAAGAGTCAGAATATCCTGCGCCTGAAACATTAAAGTCAGAAAATGAACTGAAAGAAAGTCTGATTAATTTCGTGCCTGAAAATGTGCGTGCCAGCTTTATGCGTGAACGTCATGTTGAGATTCGTCCAACGCAGTTAATCAATCCATTTCAGCCTCAACCTGAAGCTCCATTTTATGCGCACTATATTCGTACCCACGGTACGATTCCGAAAGATCTGGATGAAATCTCATTACATCAGGCCATTGTTGCGTTCTATTCGGACTTTACTCTGATGACCACGGCATTGCGTCCACACGGTTTATCTTGGATTTCTCCGAATCTGCAATGTGCCAGTATTGATCACACCATTTATTTCCATCGTCCGTTACGTGCTGATGAATGGATGCTCTACGATATGGAAGCAACGGTGAGTGCCAGCTCTCGCGGTCTGAACTTTGGGCGGATGTGGCAAAATGGTCAGCTGGTCTGTAGTACAGTTCAGGAAGGTTTGATTCGGCTCAGAGAAATCGAAACCCAATAAAAATAAGCCCATACTAAAGCCATCATTATGATGGCTTTTTTTAGCATAAGGCTGACAAAAAATTGCTCGATTCTTCAACATGAGCATGCCATAGTAAGGTGAAGTTAAAGAGCTTTATCAATCACAATGAATTTAAATACACAGATTTTGATTGCAGCCGTGCTCGGTGTAGCATTTGGTTTTCTGCTGATTGCTTATCCGCAAACGGCATTTGTTGACTACAGTCTATATGGTCTCGGTGTCTTAAGTAGTATCTTTATTGGCTTGCTGAAAATGCTACTGATCCCATTGATCTTTAGTTCAATTGTGGTGGGTGTTTCCAATTTACAGGCAGGCGGTCAATTTGGTCGGGTCTGGAAAATTACAGCGTTGAGTTGTTTTACCACTACGACTTTGGCTTTGATTTTAGGGATCAGTTGTGCGCATTTGTTTGATGTGGGCAAAGGTGTCGATATCCAGCTGTTTCAGGCTGCCATGGATAATCACCAAACACCCGATACCTTAACGCCGTCCAGCTTTTTCACTACTTTTATTCAAAATACCTTAATTAATCCATTTAAAGCATTCAGCGAAGGCAATGTGCTTGCGGTGGTGGTGTTTGCTTTATTCCTTGGCGTGGCCTTGGTCAAGGGCGGGGAACGTTTTGCTTTAGTCCGTAATATTAGCCAGCAATTTTTTGACATCATGATGATGCTGGTGGGCTGGGTAATGAAGCTTGCGCCGATTGGTATTTTTGCGTTATTGGCGAAGTTGATTGCGACTGAAGATTTGTCCGTGCTCAGTCGTCTGGTCGAGTTTGCTGCGGTGGTGACAGGGACAACTATTTTTCATGGAGTGGTGGTGTTACCTGCCTTGCTCTGGATCTTCGGACGTATGAATCCGATCACCTTTTTCAGAGGTGCGAGAACTGCATTGGTCACCGCATTTGCCACCAGCTCAAGTTCTGCGACCATGCCATTGAGTATGAAATGTGCTCAGGAAAATCTGGGAGTGCGACCACAAACCGCAGGTTTTGTGATTCCACTGGGTACGCAGTTAAATATGGATGGTACGGCACTGTATGAGGCAGCCGCAGCTTTATTTATTGCGAATTTGATGGGACTGGATCTAAGTTTAACTCAGCAAGTTATCGTTTGTTTAACCGCGATGATTGCTTCATTGGGCGCACCGGGTATTCCAAGTGCAGGCATGGTCACCATGATCATGGTATTACAATCTGTGGGACTACCCGCCGAAGCGATTGCGATTTTACTGCCGATCGACCGTGTCTTAGATACCGTACGTACGGTGGTCAATGTACAGGGTGACATGATGATTAGCGTGGTGGTAGATCGTTATGCTAAACAGGCAGAGGCTGAAGCAGGTTAATCTGAATTGGAATAAAAAAAGCAGGAGATCACTCCTGCTTTTTTTATCTTTAAAGTTTAAGCGGCTTGTTGTAAAGCGCGTTTTGCGGCTGGTGAATTGTTTAAGTAATTCACGGCATCTTGAGTATTACCTTCCTTAACAGGGTCGTACCACGGCATTAAATAATCCAATTGCTGTGCCACTAACCATGCTGGACCCGGCAAAATTTTAGAATCTTTTAATGCTATCTTCGACCATTCAATCCAGATCCATGGCTTGAACACACTTGGCTTCTTATCAGCGAAACGTGGATCCTGACTCATGATATGCGCTGCGCCGTCGACCCAGAGTCCTAAAACGCCCGCAATGACTGCAACACTTAGGTAGTAACGTGCGATATAACTACCACCTAAATGACGGTAAAGATCAAAGGCAACAGTGCGATGTTCAATTTCTTCCGACCCGTGCCATTTAATTAAATCAAGCATTTCAGGATCGGCGCCCAGTTCTTCCCAGCGTTTGTTGTAAAGCGCATATTTACCTAATACACAAGTCATATGCTCAACGGTGGCAATCACTCCGAGACGGAATAAATCCCATTGATGATCAAGAGCTTTTGGAATTTCTTTACCAAAAGGTTTATCTGCCAAAGCTTTGGTGAATAAGAAATCCATGATGTCGAGATTGCGCTGAATATCGATATTGCGTTGGCTGAGATATTCCTTGTTGGCAGAGGTGTGCGCAACGGCATGCATGGCTTCTTGACGAATAAATGCCTGCACATCCTGTTTTAGTTTTTCATCGGTAATTTCAGGGAGGACTTTGTTATATAAACGGCAAAACCAAAACTCACCAGCAGGTAAAATATTGTTAATTTCATTAATAAAATAGCTGGCAAAAGGCTGGTTTGGAATCCAATCCACTGGTGTATTTTCCCAATCAAATTTAACTTTGCGCGGGAGGATTTTATAGTCAATCGAAGAACCAAGTTTGTTCTTCACAAATGATAGTAATTTCATTGTTGTTTAGTCCTAATCGATAGTGCAATGAACCAACACTAAGCAGTATATGTAAACTACCTAGTGTTTGTGTTTAGCAATTCGGGACAATTAAAAATTATTTAATGCATCAAGTTGCATAAAATGCATTTTTTATTCTTCTACGTCAGTTTCTGAGGCTTCAGGGATCTGATCGAGGTCAAATTCAGTTGGTTGATCGAGGGTGAAATTCAAGCGACCTGCCATCACACTGGCCAGTTCTTCTAAGCCGATTCGGTTCAATGACGAGAACAACTGAATTGAGAAGTCAAGCTTCATCTTTTTCAGTTGCTGTTTAACTTCTAACAGCACTTTGTTGGCAGGGCCACGGTTCAGTTTATCCGCTTTGGTCAAAAGGATATGCACGAATAAATGACGTGAATGTGCCCATTCCAGCATCATCAAGTCAAAATGTTGCAATGGATGACGAATATCCATTAATAACACCAGACCTTGTAAGCTCTTACGGTGAATCAGGTAATTTTCCAATTCTTTTTGCCACACGATTTTCATGGCTTCCGGAACAGCTGCGTAACCATAACCAGGTAAATCGACCAGACGCTGATCAGGGTTACCTAAACTAAAAAAGTTGATCATTTGAGTACGACCAGGTTTTTTAGAAGCACGTGCGAGTTGCTTTTGATTGGTTAAAGTATTGATGGCACTGGATTTACCCGCATTAGAGCGACCAGCAAATGCAATTTCATAGCCTGTATCTTCTACGCATAAAGACAGTTTTGGCGCACTCATCAAAAATTCAGCTTGGCGTAACCAAGTGAGAGACTGTACTGCATATTCAGTCACTGCAGGGTCAGCTTTTTTCTCATAACTGATTTTTTGTTTGGGAGCGAGTTTGGCTTTGGTGTCTTTGGATTTTTCACTGCGACGCATAGAAGCTTACTTTTGAATTGAAATAGCAACGACCATTATAAAGGATGTGACGGCTTCGTGCGAATCTTGATGTTGAAGTGCTTATTAAGCTTTCTGTGACAATTCTAAAAAGTTAATTTCTGAATGGATCGGAGAAGGAATAATACCGTGCTGAACCACTTCACCGAGGGTATATTGATTCAGACTTTGATAAAAGCTTTCTAGTGCCTGATCTAAAATACCTTTGAGACCGCAATGGGAGCGTAATACGCAGGGCGGGGTATTGCACTCAACAATTTGATGGCTCCCTTGCAAGGTTCGGACAATTTCACCTAACTTCAAGCTCTTGGCTTCAGGGTTTAGGCGAAGACCGCCTCCTTTGCCACGAATGGTCACAATCCATTGCTGTTTGCCCATGAAGTGAACCACTTTCACCAGATGATTTTGTGACACATGTAAGTCCTGCGCGATATCTGCAATCGTATACGGTACATCACTCGGGCGAGCGACATACATCAGGATTCTGAGTGCATAATCTGTAAACTTATTGAGTTGCATGTGGTTTCGCTCAATCTGGAGCAATAAATAGAAAAGGCTAGTCTATCACAGGCTAGCCTTATACAAAATGCGGTGTAAATTAGCTGAGCTTAACGCCACCTGTACCAAAGGCTTCGCTGTGAATATTTTCAGCAGGGATACCGCGTGCTACCAGTGCCTTGTGTTGCTCTGCCATAAATGGCATCGGCCCACATAAATAGTAATCGGCATTGGCTGGTAATAACGCTGCATCTAAGGTGCGGAGGTCTAAACGACCAGCGACATCATAATCTTCACCGAGCACATCTGCTGCATGTGGAAATTCATAAGCAGTGAATGTGCTCAAACGTGGATACTTGCTTTTCAGTTCATGAATATGCTTCTTCATGGCATGGACTTGGCTACTACGACATGCATGAATAAAGCTGACAGGCTGTGGCATATCTAAAGTCACCAATTGATTCAGCATCGCAATCATTGGAGTTAAGCCGACACCACCACTGATAAATACATTGCGTTTGTTACTGTCGATTAAATAGAAGTTTCCTGTCGGTGCAGACACTTCAATTTCTGAACCTTCAGCTAAACCATGTAATGTGCTTGATACCCAACCACCAGCAAGTTCGCCTTTTTCATCTTCACGTTTCACTGAGATACGTAGGTAATCTGCCTGTGGGCTAGTTGAAAGTGTGTATTGGCGGGGTTGTCTTAAATTAAGCTCAGGTACGAACACACGAACTGAAATATATTGGCCTGCTTCATATTTTGGTAATTCCCCACCATCAACAGGCGCAAGGTAGAAAGAGGTGATTTCGTCACTTTCTACGACTTTCTTGGCGATTTTGAAATTACGCCAGCCTAACCAGCTACCTTTGGTTTGTTGATGTTGGTCATAAATCGCTTTTTCAGTACTGATAAATAAATCAGCCAATTGACCATAAGCCGCAGCCCATGCACCAATTAATGGATCTTCCATTGAAATATTCAGTACTTCACTAATGGAATGCAGCAGGTTTTCACCCACGATGCCGTAATCTGGTGACTGAATATTTAAGCTGACATGTTTATGCGCAATCAGTTCAACCACCGGTAAAAGCACAGAAGGATCTTCAATGTTCTCTGCATAAGCTAAAACTGCCCCCGCAAGCGCCTGTGCCTGTGCACCACTGCGCTGATGTCCCATGTTAAAGGTTTCTTTTAAATCAGGGTTGTTACCCAACATGCGGTTATAAAAGTATCCAGTCAGCGCTACGCCGTTTTCACGAAGAACTGGAACTGTTGCTTTAACAAGGTCAATTTGCTGCGGAGTCATAGGAGATCTCTCTTGGCTATCATTTATAAGATGTATTTAAAATATACCTTTAAAAAAAGATTTGCAATGCTAAATTAAATAAAAGCCATAAAAAAATTAAGGGATAATAAATTATCCCTTAACTTTCAATTGAGTATTGTTTTATTTTTTGCCGAAGAGGGAGCCGAGTAGACCACGCACAATTTTCTGTCCAGTACTACCACCTAGACTACGCGCAGCACTTTTGGCAAATGTTCCTACGATATCCTGTGTCAGCTTCTCACGGTCACGTTGTGCTTTTTCAGCAGCTTTTTGCTGTTCACGGGCAAAACGTTCTTGCTCTTTGGCTTGTTGCTTGGCGAGCGCTTCCTGTTCTTTACTTTGTTGTTGTGCTAGATCATCGGCTTCTTTTTGCTGGGATTGTTGCAGCACTTTCTTTTGCAGCATTTCATACGCACTATCCCGATCCACCGCTTGATCGTAAACACCAGCGACAATGCTTTGAGAAATGATCACTTGGCGTTCTTCGGGACTAATCGGCGTAAATGATGAGTAGGGCGGCATTACCCAGCCGCGCTCTACGATTTGTGGTGTGCCTTGTTCATCTAGACAGCTAATTAATGCTTCACCAACTGCGAGTTCGGTAATGGCTTGATCAACTTTAAACTCTGGATTGGCGCGGAAAGTGTCTGCGGCAGTTTTGACAGCTTTCTGGTCTTTAGGGGTAAAAGCACGTAAAGCATGTTGTATGCGATTCCCGAGTTGTCCTAAAACGCTTTCAGGTAGATCCAGCGGATTTTGAGTAATAAAGTAAATCCCAACACCTTTAGAACGGATCAGACGAACCACTTGTTCAATTTTTTGTTGTAAAGCTGGACTGGCATTGTCAAATAACAGGTGAGCTTCATCAAAGAAGAATACCAGTTTTGGTTTATCCATATCACCGACTTCTGGTAGTTGTTCGAACAGTTCCGACATCATCCAGAGTAAGAAAGTGGCGTACAGCTTCGGGGTATTCATTAGCTTGTCAGCAGCTAAGATATTGATATAGCCATGTCCATTGGTATCGGTCTGAATGAAGTCGAGGATATTCAGACTTGGTTCACCAAAGAATTGTTCTCCACCTTGATCGCCTAAGGCCAGTAAATTGCGTTGAATCGCGCCTAGACTGGCAGGAGAGAGATTGCCATATTCAGCTTTTAGTTCAGCAGCATTTTCACTGACGTAGGTCAGCATTGCTTTTAGATCTTTAAAATCGATCAGCAGTAAGCCCTGATCATCAGCAACACGGAACACGGCCGAAAGGACACCTTCTTGTGTATCGTTCAGATTAAGCATTTGCGCCAGCAATAAAGGGCCGATTTCTGAAATCGTGGTACGGATCGGGTGACCTTGTTGAGCAAATAAATCCCAGAAAATGACAGGAGAAGCGGCAAATGGAACGGGTTCAAGTTGTAAGGTTTTCAGTCGTTCATCAAATTTAGGATTACTCTCGCCAGCTTTGGCAAGGCTAGAGACATCGCCTTTGGCATCGGCGAGGAAGACGGGTACACCGAGTCTGGAAAAGCTTTCTGCCAGTACTTTTAAAGTAACGGTTTTCCCCGTACCTGTTGCACCAGCAATCAAGCCATGTCGGTTTGCAAATTTAGAATGCAAAACAATATCTTGTGTTGTATCTGTGGTTTTTTTAGCAATAACGATTGGTGTACTCATTCTTCACCTGTTTTTTTGATCTCAATCGAGCTGTTTTAATGCGTTTTGAATATCTTGGATTAAATCTTCTGGATGTTCTAGTCCTATACAGAAGCGCACCAATAAACCTTGTTGTAAATGTGTATTTTCCAGCGAACGCATCTGCTTTAAATCATAGAGCATGGCTAGGCTGACTGGGCCACCCCAGCTAAATCCAAGTTTAAACAATTTCAAGTTATCACAGAATTGTCGAACCGCCGTCAAGTCATAGTTGGCTTTAAAAATGACACTGACCAAGCCTGCGCTTTTGCCTGTGGTACAAATGTCTGACCAGAACGAATGACCTGCTGAATCTGGTGAGCTTGGATGTAAAACCTGACTAAATTGAGGCTGTTGTTTTAGCCATTCCAGCAACACACGGGCGCTTTGTGCTTGCTGTTCATAGCGGAGCGACATGTGAGCCAGACTACGCTGAATCTGAGCAGTATCATCGCCTGATACAGAGATCCCTTGAATGGCATGCATGCGATAGAGTTTGTGATGCAACTGTTGATCACGGGTCACCACTGAACCCATGAGAATATCGCCACCGCCGCTTGGATATTTGGTGAGTGCATGTACGATGATGTCGACCGCTAAATGTTCGTCAGAGAAATCGAAGGCATTAAAAGCAAGTCCTGCACCCCATGTGTTATCTAATGCAGTGAGTACATTGGCTTGTTGGGCTTTCTTGACCAGATTTTTGAGATCGGGAAATTCTAAGGTGACTGAGCCGGCTGCTTCGAGCCAGATTAATTTGGCTTTCTCTGTGGGTTGAAAGCTGGCTGCATCAACTGGATTATAAATTTTAACGCTGATGCCGTACCGGTCTTGCAGATTATTCAAATGTTCAAGGTTAGGGCCATAGATATTGTCGGCGACCCACACCTCATCACCAGTGCTTAGAAATGTACTGTTCACCAGATTAATTGCAGATAAGCCGCTGGGTGTAAGCAGGCAATAATTTCCGCCTTCAATTCTTGCAATATTGTCCCCTAATGTAAAAGTAGTTGGGGTGCCGTGTGTGCCATAACTATAGTCATAGGCATCGGTCCAGTGGCGATCAAAAAGGTGCGCTGTTGTTTTAAAAATAATCGTAGATGCACGAAATAGGGGAGGCTGGATGGTTTCTATGTATTGAGGGGCTTTACGTGGTGCATGAATGAGATCAGTTTGTGCTTTATTGTGAGTTGTCATAGGGCAAAATTAAATCAATAGAATGCGTCTCAGGTTAAGAGAAAATGATGAAAGCTGCTAGTGCTTTGCTGCTTTTGTACAGAATCGGTACAGATTCAGGTCATCAATAAAAACTGGCTTTATTTTTGCTAAGACTAATCATCATTCTAACGATAATAGGTTTTCGCGCATGAAGTCGCATTTAAGAGTGCATTATTTTCAGCACATCGCTGGCGAAGGTTTTGGCAGTTGCTATGACTTTTTAAAAGCACATCACGCAAAAATTACAGCAACAGAATTTTTTGCATTACCTGTAGATTTACCTTTGGAACTTGAAGCGCTGCCACGCGTAGATGAAGTTGATCTCTTGATTATTATGGGGGGAACGATGAGCGTGAATGATGAGGCGAATTATCCCTGGTTAAAATTAGAAAAAAGGTGGCTAAGACGTTATCTAGCTGCGGGAAAACCTGCTATTGGGTTGTGTCTGGGTGGACAATTGATTGCGAATGCCTTGGGTGCAGCAGTCAGTCGTAATCCTGATCAGGAGCTTGGCTGGATGGATGTAGGACGTGCTTCACATATTCCAGAGCAATGTTTCCAGATACCAGAACA
This sequence comes from Acinetobacter sp. BIGb0102, assembly GCF_003815055.1. NCBI lineage: Bacteria > Pseudomonadati > Pseudomonadota > Gammaproteobacteria > Moraxellales > Moraxellaceae > Acinetobacter > Acinetobacter sp. BIGb0102. Next base: position 118,376 of record NZ_RKQE01000013.1, on the reverse strand, counting down.
ATTGAATATTTTACAGTGGCATAGTGAAACGTTTGAAATTCCCAAAGGCGCAATACGTCTAGCGGAAAATAAGGTGTGTTTGAATCAGATGTATCAAATTGGACGCAATGTATTGGGATTCCAGTTTCATCCAGAGATGACACCACATGCCTTGGCTCTGTTGATTGAGGGGGAGGAAGAGATGGCTGTTTTTAATGGAAGGTATGTACAGCCTATTGCTGAATTAAAAAGAAGCTTGAAAAGTAAATTTGAGCAGGGAAACCGTTTGCTGAATCAGGCGATTGATTATGTGGTGAGTGCTTGAGCTGACAAAATGCTTAAAAAATGAAAAGAAGAATTGCATAAGACTTAAACAATCGTTATAATGGGCGACCCTCAAATGGAGGGCGTTTACTACGAAGAAAGTAGTCAACGCATTACAGTCGTGGCATCGATCACGACCATAGTGATTTTCACTGCCCTTGACACTTACCAAAAGGTGAGGTGCGTCATGGGTGATTCTTTATATATTTGGCTTGGAGTTTACTGGTATGTCTAACCAGAGAATTCGTATCCGTTTGAAGTCTTTTGATCATCGTCTGATTGATCAATCTGCTCAAGAGATCGTAGAAACCGCTAAGCGTACTGGCGCACAAGTGTGTGGTCCAATTCCGATGCCTACTCGCATCGAACGCTTCAACGTTCTTACTTCACCACACGTCAACAAAGACGCTCGTGATCAGTACGAAATCCGCACTTATAAACGTTTGATCGACATCGTTCAACCAACAGATAAAACTGTTGATGCATTGATGAAGTTAGATCTTGCTGCTGGTGTTGATGTTCAGATCGCTTTGGGTTAAGGCTTTCGGTTGATTAACTTTTAAGTTAATTAGGCCGCTTTATTAGAGGTTTATGCACATGGCTATTGGTTTAGTCGGTCGCAAATGTGGTATGACTCGCGTCTTTACGGATGCTGGTGTATCTGTACCTGTTACAGTTATCGAAGTCGATCCAAACCGCATTACGCAAATCAAAACACTTGAAACTGATGGTTATCAAGCAATTCAAGTAACTACTGGTGAACGTCGCGAATCGCGCGTAACTAACGCTCAGAAAGGTCACTTCGCGAAAGCTGGTGTTGCTGCTGGTCGTTTAGTTAAAGAGTTCCGTGTTACTGAAGCTGAGCTTGAAGGCCGTGAGGTTGGTGCTTCTATCGGTGTTGATTTGTTCACAGTTGGTCAAATTGTTGACGTAACTGGTCAATCAAAAGGTAAAGGTTTCCAAGGTGGTGTTAAGCGTTGGAATTTCCGTACGCAAGATGCTACTCATGGTAACTCTGTATCTCACCGTGTATTAGGTTCTACAGGTCAAAACCAGACTCCTGGTCGCGTGTTCAAAGGCAAGAAAATGGCTGGTCACTTAGGTGACGAACGCGTAACAGTTCAAGGTCTTGAAATCGTATCTATTGACGCTGAACGTTCTGTTTTAGTTGTTAAGGGTGCTATTCCTGGTTCAACTGGCGGTGACGTTGTTGTACGTCCTACCATCAAGGCCTGAGGGGAAATACTGTGAATTTAAAAACTGTTTCCGGCTCTGCTGTTGAATTGTCTGAAGTTGCTTTCGGACGTGAATTTAACGAAGCTCTTGTACACCAAGTTGTTACAGCTTATTTAGCTGGTGGTCGTCAAGGTACTCGTGCTCACAAATCACGTGCAGATGTTTCTGGCGGTGGTAAAAAACCATTCCGTCAAAAAGGTACTGGTCGCGCTCGTGCGGGTTCTATTCGTAGCCCTATCTGGGTTGGTGGTGGTAAAACTTTTGCTGCTCGCCCACAAGATTGGTCTCAAAAAGTAAACCGTAAGATGTACCGCGGTGCAATGCAATGTATCTTAGCTGAACTTGTTCGCCAAGATCGTCTTGTATTAGTTGAAGAGTTTGCTGTTGCAGCTCCAAAAACTAAAGAATTGCTTGCAAAGCTTACTGACTTGAATGCAACTCGCGCATTGATCATTACAGATGCTGTAGATGAGAACTTGTATCTCGCAGCTCGCAACCTTCCACACGTTGATGTGGTTGATGCTACCGCTATTGATCCTGTTAGCTTGATCGCATTTGATAAAGTTGTAATGTCTGTAGCTGCTGCTAAGAAAATTGAGGTAGAACTCGGATGAACAACGAACGTATCTATCAAGTCCTATTAGGACCAGTATTCTCAGAAAAAGCACAAGTTTTAGGTGATACTGCTGGTGTTCAAGTGTTCAAAGTTGCATTAAATGCAAACAAACTTGAAATCAAGAAAGCAGTTGAGCAACTCTTCGGTGTTGAAGTTGTAAAAATCAATACAACGATCACTAAAGGTAAAACAAAACGCTTTGGTAAAACATTAGGACGTCGTTCTGATGTGAAAAAAGCATACGTCACCCTGAAAGCTGGCCAAGATGTAGAAATGGCTGACTTGGGCGATACCGCTGAAAACGCAGCGGAATAAGGACGAGAATTATGCCAATTCAAAAATGTAAGCCAACGTCTCCAGGACGTCGCTTTGTAGAGAAAGTGGTTCATGACCACCTTCACAAAGGCGCTCCTTATGCACCGTTGGTAGAAGCTAAAAAACGTACTGGTGGTCGTAATAACAATGGTCACATCACTACACGTCACGTGGGTGGTGGTCATAAGCAAAACTACCGTATTGTTGACTTTAAACGTAATAAAGATGGTATTCCAGCGACTGTAGAGCGCATCGAATACGATCCTAACCGTACAGCTCATATTGCTTTATTGAAATATGCTGACGGTGAACGTCGCTACATCATTGCACCTAAAGGTTTACGTGCTGGTGATAAAGTTCAATCTGGTAACGATGCTCCAATTCGTCCAGGTAACTGCTTACCACTTCGTAACATGCCAATCGGTTCTACACTTCACAACCTTGAACTTAAAATCGGTAAAGGTGCTCAATTAGCACGTTCTGCTGGTACTTCAGTTCAGTTGTTGGGTCGTGATGGTTCTTACGCTATCGTTCGTTTACGTTCTGGTGAAATGCGTAAAGTCCATGTTGAATGTCGTGCTGTAATTGGTGAAGTTTCTAACCAAGAAAGCAACCTTCGTTCATTGGGTAAAGCTGGTGCTGCGCGCTGGCGTGGTATTCGTCCTACCGTTCGTGGTATGGCGATGAACCCAGTAGATCACCCGCACGGTGGTGGTGAAGGGCGTAGTAAAGGTATTCAACCTGTAAGCCCATGGGGTCAAAAAGCTAAAGGGTACAAGACACGTACCAACAAGCGTACGACTAAGATGATTATTCGCGACCGTCGCGTCAAGTAAGGGAATCTGAATAATGCCTCGTTCATTAAAAAAAGGTCCATTCGTCGACGCACATTTGTTCGCTAAGGTTGAAGCTGCTGTAGCTGCTAACAACCGTAAGCCGATCAAAACTTGGTCACGTCGTTCAATGATCCTTCCAGACTTTGTTGGTTTAACAATTTCTGTTCACAATGGCCGTAACCACGTTCCAGTAATTGTTACTGAACACATGGTTGGTCATAAATTGGGTGAATTCGCGCCAACTCGTACCTATCGTGGTCACGGTGTTGATAAGAAGTCTAAACGTTAATAGGTGCTATGATGGAAGTAACTGCTAAATTACGCGGTGCCGCTATCTCGGCACAAAAAGCACGTTTAGTTGCTGATTTGATCCGTGGTAAGTCGGTTGCACGTGCGATAGACATTTTAAACTTCAGCAACAAGAAAGCAGCTGTGCTCGTTAAAAAAGCACTTGAATCTGCAATCGCGAATGCTGAACACAACAACAGCTTAGATGTTGATGACCTTAAAGTAACTACGATTTACGTTGATGAAGGCATGAGCCTTAAACGTATCATGCCACGTGCTAAAGGCCGTGCAGATCGTATTACTAAGCGTACTTGTCACATCACCGTTAAGGTAGGGGTTTGATATGGGTCAGAAGGTTCATCCAATCGGTATCCGCCTAGGTGTTGTGAAACGCCATAACGCTAACTGGTATGCGAATCCGAAGCAATACGCTGAATACTTGCTTAAAGATCTTCAAGTTCGTGAGTTTTTAATCAAAAAACTTAAAAACGCGATGATCAGCAATATTCTTATCGAACGTCCTACAGGCGCTGCTAAAGTAACTATTAGCACTGCTCGTCCTGGTATCGTTATCGGTAAAAAAGGCGAAGATATTGAGAAATTACAGCGCGAACTCACCAACATCATGGGTGTTCCGGCTCAAGTTAGCATCAATGAAATTGATCGCCCTGACTTGGACGCACGTTTAGTTGCTGAAGCAATTGCTTCTCAATTAGAAAAGCGTGTTATGTTCCGTCGTGCTATGAAGCGTGCGGTTCAAAACACAATGCGTGCTGGCGCTAAAGGTATCAAAGTTGAAGTTTCTGGCCGTTTAGGTGGTGCAGAGATCGCTCGTACTGAGTGGTATCGTGAAGGTCGTGTACCTTTGCATACACTTCGTGCTGACATCGACTATGCAACTATGCGCGCAGAAACAACATACGGTACGATCGGTGTTAAAGTTTGGATTTTCCGTGGTGAGATCTTAGGTGGCATGAAACAAGTCATGAACCCTGCTCCTGCTGAAGAGCGTCCAGCTAAACGCGGTCGTGGTCGTGGTGAAGGTCAAGAGCGTCGTGGTCGTCGCGGTGACCGTGCTGCTGACAAGGGAGAATAATCCATGTTGCAACCTAAACGTACCAAATTCCGTAAAGTGCACAAAGGCCGTAACACTGGTCTAGCGCATCGTGGTAGTACAGTATCATTTGGTTCGATTGCAATTAAAGCAACTGAACGTGGTCGTATGACTGCGCGTCAGATTGAAGCTGCACGTCGTACCATTAGCCGTCGTATCAAACGTGGTGGTAAAATCTTCATCCGCGTATTCCCAGACAAACCAATTACCGAAAAACCATTAGAAGTTCGTATGGGTAAAGGTAAAGGTAGCGTGGAATACTGGGTTTGTCAGATCCAGCCAGGTAAGATCCTGTACGAAATTGAAGGTGTTAGCGATGAGTTAGCGCGTGAAGCTTTTGCTTTAGCTGCTGCTAAACTCCCGTTTAAAACCACTATCGTGACTCGGACGGTGATGTAATGAAAACTAAAGATCTACGTGAAAAGTCGGTAGAAGAGTTGAAAGCTTTGCTTGATGAGCAACAGCTTAACCAATTCCGTCTTCGTATGGCGAAAGCAACTGGTCAACTAGGCAAATCGCATGAAGTGCAAATTGCTCGTAAGACAATTGCTCGTATCAAGACACTCCTTACCGAAAAACAGGGGAACGGACAATGAGTGAAAAAACAGTCCGCACGTTAACCGGCAAAGTCGTAAGCGACAAAATGGACAAGTCTATTGTTGTGCTTATTGAACGCCGCGTTCAACACCCGTTGTATGGCAAATCAATCCGCCGTTCAACTAAATTACACGCTCATGATGAGAACAATGTTGCTAAATTAGGCGACTTGGTAACCATCAAAGAAAGCCGCCCAATTTCTAAAACTAAAGCTTGGACTTTAGTGGAAGTAGTTGAAGCTGCTGCTGAGTAATTAGACGTTCTTGTTGCATCATCGGACAATTTCGAGTACTCTTTGAGCCTTTCGAAATTGTGACCGGTGATGCTCGGTTTTGGAGTAGGGCAATGATTCAAACCGAAAGTATGCTCGACGTAGCAGACAACAGTGGTGCACGCCGCGTACAATGTATTAAAGTACTTGGTGGTTCACACCGTCGTTATGCTTCAGTTGGCGACATTATTAAAGTTACTGTAAAAGAAGCAATCCCACGCGCACGTGTTAAAAAAGGTGACGTGATGAATGCTGTAGTTGTTCGTACAAAGTTCGGCATCCGTCGTCCAGACGGTTCAGTTATTCGTTTCGACGATAACGCAGCTGTTATTTTGAACAACAACAAAGCTCCGATTGCTACTCGTATCTTCGGACCAGTGACTCGTGAACTTCGTACTGAACAGTTCATGAAAATCATTTCATTGGCTCCTGAAGTACTATAAGAGGCAATCATGGCTAAGATTAAAAAAGGCGATCAAGTAATCGTGATCGCAGGTAAAGAAAAAGGCAAACAAGGTGTTGTTTTGTCTGTTTCTGAAGATCGAGTTAAGGTTGAAGGCCTTAACTTAGTGAAGAAGCATCAAAAGCCAAACCGTGTAACTGGCGCTGAAGGCGGTATCGTTACTCAAGAGGCTACGCTTCATATTTCAAACGTGGCAATTTTTAATGCTACAACCCAAAAGGCTGACCGTGTTGGTTACCAAGTGATTGATGGCGCGAAAACTCGTGTTTATAAATCAAATGGTGAATCAGTGGCGACAGCGAAGTAATAGGTTGAAAAGGCAATGGCCAGACTTAAAGCACGTTACAATGACGAACTTAAAGCGAAGTTAAAAGAAGAACTTAGCGTTAAGAACGTGATGGATATTCCACGCATCACGAAAATCACCCTGAACATGGGTGTAGGCGCAGCTGCAACTGATAAGAAATTATTAGATGGCGCTGTTGCTGATATGCAACTCATTGCTGGTCAAAAACCAGTTGTGACTCTTGCTCGTAAATCAATCGCTGGTTTCAAAATCCGTGACGGTTGGCCGATCGGTTGTAAAGTTACTTTACGCGGCGACCAAATGTACGAATTCTTGGATCGTTTGATCTCGATCGCAATCCCTCGTATCCGTGACTTCCGTGGTTTCTCTGCGAAATCATTTGATGGTCGTGGTAACTACTCTATGGGTTTAAAAGAGCAAATCGTTTTCCCTGAAATCGATTTTGACAAAATTGATCGTATCCGTGGTTTAGATATCACTATTACGACCACTGCTCGTAGCGATGACGAAGGCCGTGCGCTTATGCGTGCATTCGGCTTCCCGTTCAAATAAGAGGTCGATATGGCTAAGAAAGGTATGATTAATCGCGAATTGAAACGCGAAAAGACAGTTGCTAAATACGCTGCAAAACGTGCTGAATTAAAAGCAACGATTGCAAATGTAAATGCGAGTGACGAAGAACGTTTCGAAGCGACATTAAAGTTACAGGCATTGCCACGTAACGCATCTCCAGTACGTCTTCGTAACCGTTGTGGTTTAACTGGTCGTCCTCATGGTTACTTCCGTAAGTTCGGTTTAAGCCGTAACAAATTACGTGACACAGTAATGCAAGGTGATGTACCGGGCGTTGTTAAGGCAAGCTGGTAAGGAGCGACTAAATGAGTATGCAAGATACCGTTGCCGACATGTTAACCCGTGTTCGTAACGCACAAATGGCTAAGAAACAAACTGTTTCTATGCCTTCTTCTAAGTTGAAAGTTGCTATTGCAAACGTTCTTCAACAAGAAGGTTATATTTCAGATGTAGCAGTTGCTCAAGAAGAGACAAAAGCTACTCTGACAATTACTTTAAAATATTTCGAAGGCAAACCAGTTATCGAAACCGTTAAGCGCGTAAGCCGTCCAGGTCTTCGCCAATACCGCGGTAAAGATAAAATTCCTAGCGTTAAGCAAGGTTTGGGTATTGCAATTGTTTCTACAAGCAAAGGCATCATGACTGATCGCGCTGCACGTGCTGCGGGCATCGGTGGTGAAGTTATTGCTTTTGTTTCTTAATAGGTGATTCCTCATGTCTCGTGTGGCTAAAGCCCCAGTAACTGTACCTAATGGTGTAGCAGTTACTCAGAACGGCCGGCAGGTCGAAGTGAAAGGCAGCAAAGGTACATTGTCTTTCAACCTGCATGCGCTGGTCGAGCTAAAACAGGAAGAAGGTAAACTTCAACTTGCTCCGGCTAAAGAGTCGAAAGACGCTTGGATGCAAGCTGGTACTGCTCGCGCTGTATTGAACAACCTTGTAAAAGGTGTTAGCGAAGGCTTCGAACGTAAGTTACAGCTTGTTGGTGTTGGTTATAAAGCTGCGGTTAAAGGTACTGTTGTAAACCTTAACCTTGGTTACTCACACCCAATTGACTACGCTTTACCTGAAGGTGTAACAGCGGAAACTCCAACTGCTACTGAAATCATTTTGAAATCAGCAAACAAGCAGTTGTTAGGTCAAGTGGCAGCGGAAATCCGTGCATACCGTTCTCCTGAACCATATAAAGGTAAAGGTGTTCGTTATTCGGATGAAGTTATTCTTCGTAAAGAAGCTAAGAAGAAATAAGGCGCGAGGTTCTTATGAACGAAAAGAAACAAACCCGTTTGCGTCGTGCGAAAAGCACACGCTTGCACATTCGTGCATTGGGTGCGACTCGTTTGTGTGTAAACCGCACTCCGCGTCACATCTATGCGCAAGTTATTTCAGCAGATGGTGGCAAAGTTTTAGCGCAAGCTTCAACTTTAGATGCATCTTTGCGTAGTGGTACTACTGGTAACGTAGATGCAGCTACGAAAGTTGGTGCTTTGATCGCAGAACGTGCTAAAGCAGCTGGTGTTACTAAAGTTGCATTTGACCGTTCTGGTTTTAAATATCATGGTCGTATCAAAGCCTTGGCTGATGCTGCTCGTGAAGGCGGCTTGGAGTTCTAATCATGGCGAAAGTTGAACAAAACGAAGGTCTCGTTGAAAAGCTGGTTGCCGTTGATCGTGTAGCCAAGGTTGTTAAAGGTGGTCGTATCTTCTCTTTCACAGCATTAACTGTTGTGGGCGACGGTAACGGTCGTGTAGGTTTTGGTCGTGGTAAAGCACGTGAAGTTCCAGCTGCTATTTCTAAAGCACTTGAAGCTGCTCGTCGTAACATGATCACTGTAGACCTTGCGGGTACTACTTTACAACACCCTGTGAATGCTCGTCATGGCGCAAGCCGTGTATACATGCAACCTGCTTCAGAAGGTACTGGCGTAATTGCTGGTGGCGCTATGCGTGCTGTTCTTGAAGCTGCAGGTGTACATAACGTACTTGCTAAATGTTATGGTTCTACAAATGCTGCTAACGTAGTAAACGCAACTTTCAAAGGTTTGCGTGATATGACTTCTCCTGAGAAAGTCGCTGCGAAACGTGGTCTTTCAGTAGAACAAATTCAAGGGTAATCAATCATGAAAACGATTAAAGTTACCCAGACTAAATCTTCATCGCATCGTTTAAAAAATCATAAACTTTGCCTTCAAGGTTTAGGTCTGCGTCGTATTGGTCATACTGTAGAAGTGCAAGATACGCCTTCTAACCGTGGTATGATCAACAAAGTTTACTATATGGTTAGTGTAGAGGAATAAGCCATGACTCTGCGTTTAAATGAACTTTCACCTGCAGAAGGTGCAAAACGTGAAAACCGTCGTCTAGGCCGTGGTATCGGTTCTGGTGTTGGTAAGACTGGTGGCCGTGGTGTCAAAGGTCAAAACTCACGTAAAAGTGGTGGTACTCGTCCGGGCTTTGAAGGCGGTCAAACTGCGTTATATCGTCGTTTGCCTAAATTCGGTTTCACTAGCCAAATCGCTTTGAAAACTGCTGAAGTACGTTTGTCTGAGTTGAATAAAGTTGAAGGTGATGTTGTTAGCCTTGAAACTTTAAAAGCTGCGAATGTTGTTCGTCGTGACCAAATTCGTGCTCGCATCGTTCTTTCTGGTGAAATCACTCGCGCATTCACTGTTAAAGGTGTTGTGTTGACTAAAGGCGCTAAAGCTGCTGTTGAAGCTGCTGGCGGTAAAGTCGAGGAGTAATCTCGAGTGTCTATGACTCCTAGTTCTTCAGGTCATGTCAACATGATGAAAGGCCAACCGTTTCATGTGAAATACCGTGAAATTATTCGTCGATTAATGTTCTTGATTGGCGCGTTATTGGTCTTTCGACTAGGAGCGCATATTCCGTTGCCGGGGATTGATAATGTCGCGCTAGCACATTTTTTTAAAGCTAATGAAGGTACCTTCTTAGGTTTATTTAATATGTTCTCTGGCGGTGCATTAGAACGCATGTCGATTCTGGCGTTAGGAATCATGCCGTACATTTCTGCGTCGATTATCGTGCAGTTAATGTCTACGGTGGTTCCTTCGCTGGAAGCTTTGAAAAAAGAAGGCGAGCAAGGCAAACGTAAGATCAATCAATATACGCGTTATGGCACCTTATTTCTTGCACTCGTGCAAGGTGTAGGGATGTGTGCTGGCTTGATTAGTCAAGGTATTACCTTAACGTCAGGCTTGGCATTCTATGTTCCAGCAGTAACTTCGTTAGTTGCAGGAACAATGTTCTTGATGTGGTTGGGCGAGCAAATTACCGAACGTGGTGTTGGTAATGGTATCTCGATGATCATTTTCGCAGGTATTGTGGCAGGTTTGCCAAATCTTGTGATTCAGTCGTTTACGTCTGTTCAGAATGGTCAGGGTAGTTTAATTGGTTTGGTTGTATTCGGCTTACTCTCATTAGCCGTTTTAGCTGCGATCGTGTTTATTGAAAAAGCACAACGTCGTATTCCAGTGAACTATGCACAAAAACAACAAGGTCGTCGTATATTTACTGCACAGCAGACACATTTGCCGTTAAAAATTAACATGGCAGGTGTAATTCCAGCGATTTTTGCAAGCTCATTGTTATTATTTCCAGCGAGCTTGGGACAATGGTTAGGAAGTGCTGATCCAAATGCAGGGATTGTAAAACGTAGCCTACAAGATCTGGCATTGGTGTTATCGCCTGGACAGCCGTTGTATTTAATGCTCTTCGGCGCGTTGATCATTTTCTTCTGTTATTTCTATACGGCGCTAGTATTTAGCCCTAAAGAGGTTTCAGAGAATTTAAAACGTAGCGGGGCATACGTGCCTGGTATCCGCCCAGGTGAGCAAACGGCTCGTTATTTAGATCATATTCTTAACCGTTTGACCTTCATTGGTGCAATCTACATCACTGTAGTGTGTTTAATGCCTATGGTGCTACAAAGCTCGTTCGGTATTCCATTCCATTTGGGTGGGACATCGTTACTGATTGTAGTGGTAGTAGTAATGGACTTTATGGCGCAACTCCAAGCGCACCTTACTTCGCATCAGTATGATAATCAAACGTTAATGAGAAAAACGACTGCTCATCCTAAGGGATAAGCGCACTTAGAAGGTTTCATCATGAAAGTACAAGCTTCTGTAAAGAAAATTTGTGGTAGCTGTAAAGTTATCCGTCGTAATGGGGTAATTCGCGTAATTTGTAGCGCAGAACCTCGTCATAAGCAGCGTCAAGGTTAATTTAATTAAGACCTGTTGATTTCAGTAGGCTAATTAGGTTATTATCCGCCCCTCAAGATTTTTGTGGGGCGGTTGATTATCTTGACTGCCTTTTTGGAGAAAATTGAATGGCTCGTATTGCCGGTGTAAACATTCCGGATAACAAGCATGCTGTTATCTCTCTCACGTATATTTTTGGTGTAGGTCGCCACACTGCTAAGAATATCTTAGCTGCTGTAGGTATCACTGAAACTACGAAAATTCGTGAATTAGATGATGCTCAGCTTGATGCGATTCGTGCAGAAGTTGCTAAGGTTCCGACCGAAGGTGACTTACGTCGCGAAATTTCCATGAACATTAAACGTTTAATGGATTTAGGCTGCTACCGCGGTCTTCGTCATCGTCGCAGCTTGCCTGTTCGCGGACAACGCACCAAAACTAACGCACGTACCCGTAAAGGTCCGCGCAAACCGATTAAGAAATAAGATTTCTGGAAGCTAAAAGATGGCTAAAGATACTCGCGCACGCAAGAAGGTCACTCGTACCGTCTCTGAAGGTGTCGCACACATTCACGCTTCTTTTAATAACACCATTGTTACGATTACCGATCGTCAAGGTAATGCATTGGCTTGGGCTACCTCAGGTGGACAAGGCTTCCGTGGATCACGTAAATCAACACCGTTTGCTGCTCAGGTAGCTGCTGAAGTTGCTGGTAAAGCTGCTTTAGATTACGGTTTGAAAAACTTGGACGTCCTTGTAAAAGGTCCTGGTCCTGGTCGTGAATCTGCGGTTCGTGCATTAGGTGCAGTGGGTTATAAAATTAACAGCATTACCGATGTGACTCCAATTCCGCACAACGGTTGCCGTCCACCTAAAAAACGTCGCGTGTAAGGAGAAACATTCATGGCTCGTTATATTGGTCCAAAATGCAAACTCTCTCGCCGCGAAGGGACAGACCTGCAATTAAAATCTGGCGTTAAACCATTTGACGTTAAGACTAAAAAACATGCTAAAGCTCCTGGCCAACATGGCGGAGCTCGTGGTAGCAAACAATCTGAGTACTCACTACAATTACGTGAAAAACAAAAAGTACGTCGTATGTACGGTGTGTTAGAGCGTCAATTTAGTAACTACTATAAAGAAGCTGCTCGTGTTAAAGGCGCAACAGGTGAAAACTTGTTGAAGTTGCTTGAAAGCCGTCTTGATAACGTTGTTTATCGCATGGGTTTTGGTTCTACACGTGCAGAAGCTCGTCAGTTAGTATCTCACCGTAGCATCACTTTGAACGGTCGTCGTGTTAACATTGCATCTATCCAAGTTAAAGCTGGTGATGTAATTGCAGTACATGAAGGCGCTAAACAACAATTACGTATCAAAAGCGCAATTGAATTAGCTGCTCAACGTGGTATCCCTGCTTGGATGGAAGTTGACCATTCTAAGTTAGAAGGTACGTTTAAAGCTGCGCCAGATCGTTCTGATTTACCTGCTGAAATCAACGAAAGCTTGATTGTAGAATTGTATTCTAAATAATCCTTGAGGTAGCAATAAATGACGCGTACTGCAAACGAGTTTCTAACTCCGCAAGCGATCAAGGTCGAAGCGGTGAGCGGGACCTCGGCAAAAGTGATTCTGGAACCTTTAGAGCGTGGCTTTGGTCATACTCTAGGTAATGCTTTACGTCGCATTCTATTGTCTTCTTTACCTGGCGCAGCTGTGGTTGAAGTAGAAATAGAAGGCGTCGAGCACGAGTACAGTACTTTAGAAGGCTTGCAGCAGGACATCGTCGAGCTCTTGCTGAACCTAAAAGGATTGTCTATTAAGCTGTTCGATCAAAATGAAGCATATTTAACATTAGAGAAACAAGGGGCAGGTGATGTAACTGCAGCTGACCTTCGTTTACCTCATAATGTTGAAGTGGTTAACCCTGATCATTTAATCGGTACTTTGAGTTCTTCTGGTTCATTAAAAATGCGCCTTAAAGTTGCTCAAGGTCGTGGTTATGAAACATCTGACTCACGTTTCCCTGAAGGTGAAACACGTCCAGTAGGTCGTTTACAGTTAGATGCTTCTTATAGCCCAATCAAGCGTGTTTCATACACAGTAGAAAATGCTCGTGTTGAACAACGTACCGATCTTGATAAGTTAGTGATCGATCTTGAGACTAACGGAACTGTTGATCCAGAAGAAGCAATCCGCAAAGCGGCAACAATCTTGCAACAACAAATTGCAATTTTTGTTGATCTTCAGAAAGATCAAACTCCTGTTGCTCAAGAACCTCGCGAAGAAGTTGACCCAATTTTGCTTCGTCCAGTAGATGATCTCGAGCTAACTGTTCGTTCTGCTAACTGTTTGAAGGCAGAAAATATTTACTACATTGGTGATCTTGTTCAACGTACTGAAGTTGAGTTGTTAAAAACTCCTAACTTAGGTAAAAAATCGTTAACAGAGATCAAAGATGTTTTGGCATCGAAAGGTTTACAACTCGGCATGCGTTTAGAGAACTGGCCACCAGCTAGTCTCCGTATGGATGACCGTTTTGCCTATCGTAGCCGTTAATTAAGTAGGACTATCACCATGCGTCATCGTAATAGTGGTGTGAAATTAGGCCGTACAAGCAGCCACCGTAAGGCGTTGTTCCAAAACTTAACAAATGCTTTAGTTGAGCACGAGTTAATTAAAACAACTTTGCCTAAAGCGAAAGAACTTCGCCGCGTTGCTGAGCCTTTAATCACTTTGGCAAAAAACGATACAGTAGCAAACCGTCGTTTAGCGTTTGCTCGTACTCGTTCTGCAGCAACTGTTGGTAAATTATTTACCGTTCTTGGCCCTCGTTACAAAGAACGTAACGGCGGTTATCTTCGTGTTCTTAAAGCGGGCTTCCGTGCAGGTGATGCTGCACCGATGGCTTACGTTGAACTCGTTGACCGTGAAGTAAAATAATACTTCTACGTCTAGAACAGTCAGTTGTTCCAAAAAAGGCCGGTGTAATAACCGGCCTTTTTATTGTTTAGCGTAGAGGTAGAAGCTTTATAGATTAATGAAGTTATTAATTTAGGTTTGAATAATCCTAACTATCTTAGATAGTCTCATTATTTTCATATTTATAAAGTATTATTAAAACTCAAAGAACGAAAAACAAGTTTAATTTAAAGGCAGAAAATGAAAATTTTCGGGTTCATATCTATTATTTTAGGACTAATCATCTCTATGCATATATCAGCTAATCCAACCTTCTCAGATGAGCTATTAATTAAAGCAAAGAATGGTGATTCATCAGCGCAATTAGAATTAGCAGACGTTTATATCCATGGTTATGGGGTTGAGGAAGATGAAGCTCAAGCGGAAAGTTGGGCTATGAAGTCTGCTGAAAATGGGAATGTGAATGCTATGTATTGGCTGGGTGATGGATATGCAACATATGCAGGTTTAGTTGAAGATACAGATCCAATTGATGCCGAAGATCATTATAAAAAAGCTTTTATTTGGTTTGCAAAAGGGGCGGATCTTAATCACAGTGATTCTATGGTTGGTTTAGCTAGGCTATATCGTAATGGTGAAGGGGTTACAAAAAATATTGATCAGGCATTAGATTTACTTAAGAAATCTGCTGCTCAAGGAAGCAAAGAAGCTATGAGAGAAATTGAGTTTATGTATCAATATGGAATAGGCGTTGAAAAAAATTTAGATATCGCAAAACGTTGGGAAGATAAAGCAAATGCTAATTAATCTATCTTAAGCTGTTGATTTGATTTTTTAATATTTTTTGTGTGAGCCATTCAAGTATAAAACATTCTCGAATGGTTTTCATTTTTATGAATGTTTTAAATATTATTTTTCTAATGAACTCGAGCAGATAAAGTACCTAAACACGGCTATCTTTTCTTTTAACTAAGAGCCTCTAATAAAACAAATCCAAGCAAAAATCTCAACTTTTTTGACAGCGAATTTTTATCAAAATGTCCCGAACTGATATAAAAAAACCGATGAATGACTAAACTTGACATTGTGTATTGTCAAATTTGTGCTTTAATAAAGACATGGTTTATACAGGGTATAAAAAAAATGGAAAAGCAAGTTGATGTATTAATTATTGGTGCAGGGATCTCAGGAATCGGATTGGCTGTACATCTTTCTAAGCATTGCCCACAACGCAAATTTGAAATTTTAGAGCGTCGTGACAGTTTTGGCGGGACTTGGGATTTATTCCGTTATCCTGGTATTCGTTCTGATTCGGATATGTCGACCTTTGGTTTTAACTTCAAACCATGGGCAAAAGAAAAAGTACTTGCGAGTGGCTCTGAAATCAAAAGCTATTTGAGTGATGTCATTAGCGAAAATCAATTGAAAGAAAAAATCCATTTTGGTCATCGTGTGCTTTCTGCAAACTATGATTCAACAAAGAAAAAATGGTCTGTTGAAGTCGAAGATAGCAATAAGAAAAAGCAAATTTGGTCAGCAAACTTCGTGATGGGTTGTACGGGTTACTATAACTATGATCAGGGTTATGCACCGAAATTCCCGAAACAGGAAGATTTCAAAGGTCAGTTCATTCATCCACAACACTGGCCTGAGAATCTGGATTACACAGGTAAGAAAGTAGTGATCATTGGTAGTGGTGCAACTGCGATTACCTTGGTTCCTTCAATGGTGAAAGGTGGGGCAGGCCATGTGACGATGTTACAGCGTTCACCAACCTATATTGCAACAGTACCTTCAATTGACTTTATTTATGAGAAAACCCGTAAATTTATGTCTGAGGAAACTGCTTATAAATTTACGCGTGCACGTAACATTGGTATGCAACGTGGTATTTATGCTTTAGCTCAAAAATATCCAAAAACTGTGCGTCGCTTATTGCTGAAAGGGATTGAATTGCAGTTGAAAGGTAAAGTCGACATGAAGCACTTTACGCCAAGCTATAACCCTTGGGATCAACGTTTATGTGTAGTACCAGATGGCGATTTGTTTAAAGCATTACGTCAGGGTCAAGCGAGTGTAGAAACAGATCAAATTGAGAAATTCACGGCGAATGGTATTCAACTAAAATCTGGTAAACATCTTGAAGCGGATATCGTCATTTCTGCAACAGGTCTGGAAATTCAGATTCTGGGTGGTGTGAAAGGCTCAATTGATGGTAAGCCGATGAATACATCACAGCACATGTTATATCAAGGTGTGATGGTCAGCGATGTACCAAATATGGCAATGATCATTGGTTATATCAACGCGTCTTGGACCTTAAAAGTTGATATTGCAGCTGAATACATTTGCCGCTTGCTTAATCATATGGACAAGAATGGTTTTGATGAAGTGATTGCGCATGCTGATCCATCGCAACTTGAACATGACACGATTATGGGCAAAATGTCTTCTGGTTATATTGCTCGTGCAGCAGATGTGATGCCTAAACAAGGCAAGCAAGCACCTTGGAAAATTACCAATAATTATTTGGCAGACCGTAAAGAATTGAAAGATGCTAAATTTAATGATGGTGTTCTACAGTTCCACAAACGTGATGAACATGCAGATCGTAAACCAAAACTGGTATCGTAATTCAGTAACTCAATAATTGAACAACCCTATGTCAATGCATAGGGTTTTTTTATTTGAAATAGGGTTTGAATTCTAAAAATATCACGTATATTGGGCAGATTAGAAAATTAAGATTAGGGATAGTGTGATGAAAAAACTCATCATTTTGGGGCTTATATTATCAAGTGGTTTGGCCTTTGCCGATGATACAAAACAGAAGGAAGCGATTGCACAAAAACTGGTATCGGTTGATGGTACCGAGCAAGGTTTGCAAAACACCGATAAAATGATTTTAGAGCAAATTCGGATGCGTTTGCCGAAAGATTTACCAGAAAGCTTCTATGTCGATTTAAGTAAAAACTTGAATAGTGAACAGCGTAAGCAGTTTATTGTGCAGCGTTATGTTGAAAGCTTTAATCAAAAAGAACTGCAAGCAGCTTTAAATTTTTATCAATCTGCTGAAGGTAAAGTCTGGGCGAAGAAGGCAAGTGATGTCGGCAGTGAGGTTGCACATTTCACCACACAAAATGCGCGTAATGCACTCAATACGACCATGCAACAATACAGTGAAAATCCTAAGGTGAAGCAGTTAATGGAACGGATGAATCCGCAACCTGCTCAAACGGCGAATGAGAAAGTAGCACCGAAATAAAGAAAAAAGGGATCATGCATCTAGCGTGATCCCTTAGGTTTTATAGATTTATTAGAGGGTACGTGAAATCAACTCTTTCATGATTTCATTGGTACCTGCATAAATACGATTGGCACGGTTGTCGATATAAGCACGTGCAATTGGATATTCCAGCATGTAGCCATAACCACCATGCAATTGTAAGCATTCATCGACAACTTTCGAGAACATATCCGAAATTTTGTATTTTGCAGCTGCGGCAGCATCAACACCTAAGCTTTCTTCGAGTTGTAGTTCCATACAGCGATCTAAATAAGTACGGCAGAAATCAATTTCAGTGCGTAGCTCAGCCAGTTTAAAACGGGTGTTCTGGAAGGTGCCAATCGGTTTACCAAACGCTTTACGGTCTTTGGTGTATTGAACGGTATGTGCAAAAGCAGCTTCAGCACCAGCCTGACAAATAATAGCAACCAGCATACGTTCCCATGCCAATTCTTTCATCAGCATCATAAAGCCCATGCCTTCCATACCGAGCAGATTTTCTTTAGGAACACGAACATTATCAAAGAACAATTCGCAAGTATCCTGACCTTTCATCCCGATTTTATTTAAAGGTTTTCCTTTACTAAAGCCTGCACGATCTGCTTCTACAATAATTAAAGAGAGATTGGCTGATCCTTTTTCATTATTACCTGTCTTACAAACTACAATGGCCATGTCGCATAGGTAGCCATTGGTAATAAAGATTTTTGAGCCATTAATGACATATTCATCGCCATCCAGTACCGCTGTAGTACGTACAGCTTGAAGGTCTGAACCTGTCCCTGGTTCGGTCATGGCAATCGCGGTAACCGTTTCACCTGTTGCCATTTTTGGAAGCCAGTGCTGCTTTTGTTCTTCATTACCAAAGTTGTTGATATAGTTGGCAACGATATCTGAATGTAATGAAAAACCAGTGCTAGAATCCATCGCATAGGCTTGTTCTTCGATCAGAATCATACTGTAGAGTCGGTCAACACCCGAACCGCCATATTGCTCTGGCATGGTGGTACATAGCAGGCCAAGTTCGCCTGCCTTATTCCATAAATCGCGGTCAACATGTTGTTGTTTTTCATATTTTTCAATATTTGGAACAACTTCTTTTTCATAGAATTTACGTACAGTTTCACGAAATGCTTCATGATCAGAAGTAAAAAGTTTACGCGCGAGCATGTTTGGAACTGGACGAATTGCACCTGATTGCATTTGTTATATTTTCCCTAGTTTGTTGAATGTAAATCATCTTCCTCACCATACAAGAAAGGGAAAATAGTGAACAATGTGATCAATGCTCAATTTGATTGATGTATTTGGTCACTTGAGAAAAAACGCTGCGAACTTAAACGGGGATCGGGTACACTATCAGAGAAAATTGTTGCATAGTGGAACAGATAATGTCTGATGAAATGACACTGGAAGAACGTAAGGTCGTGTATCGTGCACGTCGTGGTTTAAAAGAAATCGATGTATATTTTGACCCGTATGTTAAAAACTACTATCTCACCGCAGATCCTGCTGAAAAGGCCTTGTTTGCAGAGCTGGTTGATCAGGAAGATCCAGATTTACTGGACTGGTTCATGGAAGTTGGGGAACCTCCACGTACTGAACTGAAAGAATTTATTCTAAAATTAAAACATTATGTTCACGGCTAATCGTGTTTTTGAGTTGCAATACAGTCGTTTTTCGATTGCATTGCAACTGTTTATTCTACTTTTGATTGTCATCCTCACTTACTCTCTACTTTCTTTAGCTTTATGGTTAAGCAGTTGCTTGTTATTGGCGTTGAGCTGGTTTCTATTTCTTAAACAACCTCGATTAAAACGTTTTGAACATCTGGATCAGCAGGAATGGTCATTTGAGTTTTATGATTCATCTCTCCCCATCCAGTGCCGCAAAATCGAAAAAATAATCGATCATCAAGCCTATATCGTGCTTTATTTTTCTGATCCAGAACATAAAAATTTCATCATTTGGTGGGATCAGTTATCACTTTTGCAGTGGAAAAACCTAAAATTACACGCAAAACTTGCATAATTGTTTGACAATTCTACATCTGTATATAATTAATTATTTTATAAATTTCAATATCATAGTTGTTTTAAGCGTCTTTTTTAATCAAATTGTTAGATTAAATACTCTAAAAAATAGTGAAAATTATGATTGTCAGACAATCTGGCAGTCAAGGCTGATTTATTTTCGTTAAAGTACAAACACCAACGTAAAGTGTGGTGGAGGTCCAAAATGGAAATTCCAACATGGTCGTTTCTGGTGATCGCAATTGTTTTTGCGATTGTAGTAGGAAGAGCAGGAACTTTACTCAGGGAATATCTTGAATCACATCAACCTGTTGCTGTGACCAAGAGAAAGAGATTGAAAGTATCATCAATATATCACTCTCCCGTGAATATCGATGGTGAACGCCAATCTAGTATCTATCAAAAGTAGATACAAAAGTGTAGGAGGTCTCTATGGAGATTTCAATGTGGATGTTTCTGGTAATTGCGATCGTTATGGCGATTGTAGTAGGAAGAGCTGGAACATTACTCAAGGATTATTTTCAACAAAACTAAAATATAAAGAGTTTCACGATTTTACCAGTTAATAAGTAGCATGTGCTGAACCGTCGCAATGCTACTTTTTTTTGCCTGAAATTTCTGTATTCCCGCAAATCTGTCAATTCATTCATTTGTGAAGTATGTCAAAATGTCCCCGTGAAATTAGAGCAATTACTCTTTAATTCAAGTATTGCATCTGATAATGTACAGCTAAAAGGAAAAAACAAATTATTAGAGGGACAGGAAGTATGTCTAAACTCCATAAAATGGGACAGGGCGTAGCGGTTGCTTTGCTGACAACATCAATGTTATCTGGATGTTCTTACGTCGTTAAAACTGGAGCGAATGTCGCCTTAGGTTTTGGTGAAAAACATATTGTTCCACCGATTTTGGCAATGGATGATGCTGAAATGGTGTGTAACTCAGGAAATGCATTAACACCGGCAGTGATGTCGACCAAAGATATGGGTGCAGACCCAACCCGCATGGCAGTTCTGCTTTATACCGCAGCAGGAATTTGTGCTGAAAATCAGGCATTGGAAGCAGAGTTACGCTATTTGCGTGCTTCTAAAGCAGGTCAGGTATCGGAAGCACAAGATGCTCGTATTGAACAGAAACGTTGGGCTGGGATTGCGGCTGAACGTCAATATGCAGGCTATCAACTTTTTGCAAATCGTTGGGAATCAAAATACAAATATAAATTAGGTGATTCATGCCCAACCATGCGTAATGATCTGGATCAGACTGTTTATTTGTTGGGTATGGTGAGTGGTTTACAAGCCATGACCAATGACATTAACTCTGGCGGTGCGATCAATGTTCCTAAGGATATCGCAGGGATTGTTGAACGTGGCATGACCTGTCTGGACAATGAAAAATTCTGGGGCGCGCCAATGGCGACTCGCGCTGTGATCTGGACTTTATTGCCAGGTGCAGGCGATGGTAAACCTGAACCTTATGCCACGATGAAGCAATCGATGGCGATCGGTGAGAAGAAAGGTGTTCGCTTATCGCATGCTTTATATGCCGTGGCAGCACAGGCCAGTGGTGATGATGCAAAATTACGTGATGCGCTTCGTTCTTATGCAGCAGCAACAGGTGATGACAAACCTGCAAATCCTCAGTTCAGACTTATCGATAAAATGGCAGGTTTGATGGTTCGCGGCATCGCAGATCGTTATTGGACTGAAAATACAGGTGTGAGAGCAAGCGATGAAGGCTTGACCACATTCTGGGATGATAAACAAGAAAGCTCAGCTGAACTGGATTCACTCTTTGATGGTGGCGAGGGTGCTTCTGCACCTGCACAGGATGAGGCTGTTCCAGCGCAAGAAACACCAGCAGAGTAACCTGAATTAAACGGCCTTTTACATTGCAAACATCTAAACTTTGTAAAAGGTCTGTTTTTTCAAGAGGTAGTCGATAAATGAAAGATCAAATATGGATAGAAAAAGTCATTTTGATCGCGATATGTGTTTCGATATCGGCATGTCTGCAAGTTTTTGCTGATCATTTCATTTACTGGCGACCGAGTTTACTCAGTGAGTTCTGGCGTTTATGGACCGCACACTGGGTACATGTTGGCTGGATTCATTTTCTTTTAAATATGCTGGCATTTGCGTGTTTACCTTTCATTTTTCCGCATGTCCGCAATTGGCATTTATGGGCGTTACTGCTGATTTTGCCGCCATTCATTAGTTTAGTTTTCTATTTCTACTTACCTTATATCGATGCTTATGCTGGGCTTTCTGGTGTGCTACATGGTCTGTACACCGCCGTAGGGCTGGTTTATCTGCAATATAAGAAAGAACGTAAGTTTGCAATACTGGTTTTAGCCCTGATTGCAGCAAAACTGATTTGGGAAAATACCTTTGGACAAACTGGAACAGCTCAGTTGATTGGTAGCCCTGTCCTGACTGAAGCACATTTAATTGGTGCTATCGGTGGCCTCCTATGTGGGTTAAGTTATTTATTTGTAAGAAGGAAAAAAATAGAGAACACATAAATTGATAAAAACAACCAACAAAAAAGTGATTGTAGTCATTCTTTTTTGAAAAAGATTGATTCAAATTTAAGCGGTTTAAAGGGATTGGTTAATAAGAGGGTAAATTCATTTATCTATCAACCATGGACAGCGCATGATTCAACATCTTTGGATGGATGTTGATAAGAATAAACTGGAATAGACATGCAAAATGATCAAGAGAAAAAGTCTGGATTAGCCCGATTAGGCTATATCTGGAATGATTGGATATCAACATTCATCATTCTTGCTTTGTTGCTAATGACCTTGCTTATTGGTACTGGCGAGATGATTCACGGTCAAATGCTCCGTATGGGGGAGCGGCTTTACGGTGATCAAACCACAGGAATGCAATATTCGTTTTTGAGGGCGGAGCCTGAAAAACCATCTTGCGATCGACATCCTAACATTGATGCACAAGTTCAAGAGCAGATGAAGGCCAATGCTGCGGATGAATTTGCAAGTATGTTCGGGGCTGCTTCTGAGTCTGATGTGCGTACCTCATTATTGGCAGCACAGCAGCAGTGTGAAGAAAAATATCAATTCTATGATAAAGCGATGAAGCATTTGGAAGCACATCCAAGTATTCGTACTTATCGTAAAGTTGAGACAACATTCTTCGGAATTTTCAAATTAGGCTCTGAAAACCAGACTGTAATTCTACTGGTTATGGTTTTATTTGCTTCAATTACAGCGTCTTTGCGTTACCACCACATTGGTTTACGTGCACCGAAAACCAGAATTGACTTCCGTGTTTATTCAGCGTTGATGGTGGCGGGGAATGCATTACTGAGTTATTCGGTCTTAAGCCAATATCATTCAGTCTTGAATTCAGGCGTTGAAGTTGCTGGTAAAACCACAGTCTTATATTGGTTATGGATTGCGTTATTCGTATCCCTGACCATTATCAGTATCTTCCAGTTTATCTTTATACCGAAAACGGCTCAGCCGAAGGGTAACTTTGGTTTAGCTTTACTCAGTGTACCGTTGTATGCCTTCATGTCTTTGGTGACCGGTATTGTATTTACCTTCTTCATGGACTATCCAATGGGGCAAGGGATCTACTTGGGTATTCTGGTTGAGTTCTCGGGTATTTTCCTGAATCTTGCACTGTTTATTTGGGCTGGTATGTTGCTGACCCAAACCCGTGTCATGGATTTATTCTTAAATATCCTGCGTCCATGGAATTTGGCTCCAGAAACGTTAACTTGGTTAATCTTGATTGCAGCAGCGATTCCAACAGCATATACAGGTGCTTCAGGGATTTTCGTTATTGCAGCGGGTGCGATCATCTATAAGGAAGTCTGGAATTCGGGCGCTCGTCGTCAATATGCATTGGCTGTATCGGCAATGTCAGGTTCTTTAGGTGTGGTGATTCGTCCATGTCTACTTGTAATCCTGATCTCAATGTTAGACAGTCGCCATGTGACATCTACTGAATTATTTGATCATGGTATCTATGTCTTCTGGCTAACAGCGTTTATTTTCCTTGGCGTTTCATTGATTCTTGCCGAAGAAAAATTCCGTGTGAACTCACCTAAAGTTGCAGTACCGGGCATGTTACGTGCATGTGTCCCTGTCATTCCTTACGTGATTATCGGTTTCGCTGTCGTGATGTTCTATAAGCTGGCTTTAGATACATCAATCAATGAATTCACTGCACCAATGATTTTACCGTTGGTATTGATTGCAATGATCTTGTTTGACAAATTATTTGCATCAAAAGTGGCGCCAGCACCTGTGCTTGATCCTAAGCATGAAGCTTTGGTTCGTGAACATGAGAAAAAATCCGAGTTCCTGAAATCACATGATCCACATGGCGGTAAGCACTTAGGTTTTGGTGGAGCATTACGTTTTGCAACCTCAGAAACAGTTGGACATATTGGTGCGTTGATTCTGCTTATGGCATTGTCTGCAAGCGTTGGTGGCTTAATTGAACGTGCTGAAGTTGTGGAATTATTACCAACGCATCTCGGTAATATCTATATTTCACTTGCCTTTATTGCACTGCTACTTGCCATTATTGGTATGACGACCGATCCATTCGGTGCGGTGATTCTGGTTGCTGCAACGGTTGCCCCTGTGGCCTATGAGAATGGTATCCATCCGATTCATTTCTGGATGATCGTACTGGTTGCCTTCGAGTTTGGTTATGTGACACCACCTGTTGCCTTGAACCACTTGCTGACGAGGCTCTCCGTCGGGGATGAGGAAGTCTCGGCCGCCGACAGGGAAGCGAAAGAGAAATACACCAGTTTCTACTTCCGTTATGAACGTTGGTTATTGCCGATTATCGTATTGTTCTCATCGTTGGTGTTGGTGACCTATGCACCTTATATCTTCCAGATGTTTGGCTGGTATAAGCACTAACAGTTGAACCTAAAAAGCACCTACGGGTGCTTTTTTATTACTAAATAAATAGAGATTTAAATAAAACTATTTTTAGATAATTTTCTGACTTCTTAAATCTTGTAAAAGGTCTCCAATATTCGAAGAAATCGCTGAGCGTACAGCTTCAGAATCCGTGCCTCCTGCTGTTTTGGGAGCTGCTTTATGGGTTTTAATAGTATTTTTATAAATTGTTTTTCCATTCTTTGTGACTAAATATTCAATATCTAAATAAAAGTCTACTTCTACAAAGCCAATCCAATTATATTCAAATTTTTGAATATCTCCTGAGATTTTGAGATCTGCATCTTGGTTTGGGTTGAATCCAGCAGCAATTAATTCTTTAGTTAAGGATGATTTTAACAATACATCTGCTTTATCAGACATATACATGCTACCAATTGCTGCTGTTGGTTTTTGAAATTCATTTTGTTTAACCAAACCTTTCTCAGCGGGGATATATTTGAATACACCCACACCAATATCTCCTTGTCCTCGAATAGATGGGGAAGCAATATAATGAATAGGCATTGTGGTTGAGCATCCAGAAAGAAGTAAAAATGCCCCGATGAATGAGGTTAAAAATATTTTATTCACTTGATATTTCCAGTTGTTATAAAGCCGCACAATTTATCAAAAGGCTCAATAAAATAATAGTGGTGCCTTTATTGGTGAGTTTTGATATAGAAGTGATTGGCTATTTAGATCGTTTTATTCTTTGGATCAGCGGACTGCATAATAAAATTGCCAATAAAATAATACCGAAGCCAATCACACTGTATAAATCAGGTACTTCATTCCAGAGCAAAAATCCCCAAATGCCCGCGAAGATAATCGCAATATAATTGACAGGTGCAATCTGTCCAGCTGGTGCTAGACGATAGGCATGAGACATAAAAATCTGGCTGACATTGGCCAATACACCTGCTGCGATCAGGAAAAATAATTCATACAGGTGGTAAGGTCGCCAAACCCAGAACATCGGGATCACCGAAAGCAAAGAGCCGATCAGGCAGAAATAAAATACGATGCGTTCAGGTGGTTCGGTTTGAGTGAGGGCGCGAACAGTCACAAATGCCATAGAGGTCAATAGACTTGAACTGATGCCGACATTCAACGTGTAGGGCTGGAAAATTGTTTTAGATAATCACTGGGTGTCATGCTGGTTTCACGTTTAAACATGGCACTAAAAGCACTGGGACTTTCATATCCCAAATCTAAGGCAACATTGAGTACGGGCTTATTCATGGCGAGATCAATCATGGCTTGCATCAGTTTGGCTTGTCGAACCCAGTGAGAAAAATGTAAGCCCGTTTCTTTTTGAAAATGACGTGCCAGTGTTTTACTGCTGATATGTAATTGTTGTGCGCTCTCTTCCAGACTCCATTCCAAAGCCAGATTTTCTTTAATTCTCTGACAGAGCTGCTGAAGCTTCGGGCTTTGTGGATCAGGCAAATTAAAAGCCAGCGCAGGTAAGAGACGGACTTCATCCAGAATGAGTTGCAATAATCTTTCATTGCGGCTCTCAGGTTGAATCTCGTTTTGAATGTCCATCGCGCTGCTCATTAACTCCCTTAATAGAGCAGGAATCGCAACTACACGGCATTCATTTTGTATATCGTGCTGCAAGGTATCTTCAATAAATACACCCCGTGCTTTGACATCACCGCTACTCAACAGTGCGTGGGGTTTGTGTGCGGAAATCCACACACCACGTCCGGGTGGAATAATCCAGATTCCTTCATGGGTTTGGACACGGATCACGCCTGTCAGGGTATGAATCAGCTGGATACGGTCATGACTATGCCAGTCTTCTATATGGCCATGTGGATAGTTTTCTGAGAAGGCATAGACTGGATAATCCAAGAAGCCATGTTTAAAGTTTTTCCCCATGCTGAGCTAAACCTGAAATAAATTGTCCTTTTTACGATAGTTATCGTCTTTTTATCGAGAAACTATAAGTTGATTATTTTTTAGCATGATCTGTACGGCAATGTACAGGTTTAGATTATGTTTCAGAAAGCTTATTTTTATCCATTGTTCGCTATTTTATTTTGGGCTGGAAATGTTGTTGTTTCCAAAATGGCGAGTCATGCCATTTCTCCTGTGGCGATTACTTTTTATCGACTGGTACTGGCGCTCGCCGTGATGAGTACGTTTGTTCTGATTCCTGTCTGGAAAAACCGACACACCATCAGGCAATACTGGAAGCAATTGGCATTGGGCGGTTTCTTGTCAGTGTCACTGTTCCAATTCTTATCGTATCAGGCCGCATCGACGACCACGGCAACCAATATGGCGATCGTCACCGCCTTGATTCCATTACTCACCATGATCTTGAGTAGCGTGATGCTCAAAGACAGAATCAGCTATGGCATGTTATTCGGTGGCGCACTTTCTTTTTATGGCATTTTATACTTATTGGGTCACGGTAGTATTCGCAATATATGGGGGCAGGGCGTACATCTCGGCGATGGCTTAATGCTGATTGCAGCAGCAGGCTATGCTTTATATGGCGTGTTGTTAAAACGCTGGAAAATGCCGATTCCTGCCTGGCAATCTAATTTCGTACAGTCTAGTTTTGCGATTTTATATGTATTGCCATTCTTTGTGTTTTTACCTGCCCAAGATATACAACTGAATCAGCAAACTATTCCGTTGATTTTTTATGCCAGCATTTTCTCATCGGTATTGTTGTCTTATTTATGGATTGAAGGGGTCAGGCATTTAGGGCCGAATCGCAACAGTATTTTTATGAACCTGTTGCCTTTATTTACCGCATTGATTGCATTGGCTCTACTCGGAGAACATTTGCAAATGTTTCATTATATTGGTGGTGGTTTGACTTTGGTGGGAATCTTGATTGCACAAACGATTCAAAAACCGCTTCAGTTGAAATCTCGTTCTGAACAAATTTTAGATTAAAACGTTCGGCAATAAAAAAGCTTTAACGAAGGTTAAAGCTTTTTCTGTTTTAAGAGTGATTCTGGGCAGCGAGTTGCGCCTCTAATAACTTGATCTGCTCTTCCTTTAGTTTAAGCATTTGATCAACATCTTCATGTTGCTGCTTAAGCTCATGTTGCTGGTCTTGAAGTTGCAGGTGAATATCATCCAGTTTTGCAATTTCTTCCTTGGCCAGACTGTCATTGGTGGGAAGAGGCGCTTTAATAATCGATTCTTCAACCAGTTTAATTGGTTCAACAGGCTCATTTTCCGCAGTCACTGTTTCATTGCTGACTGTCGTGTCTGGTTGAGAGCTTGTAACAGTAGTTTGAGCTGCAACAGGTTGTGTTGGCGTTGTTGTCGATTGCTGATCTTTTTGTGCTAAAAACCATTGGACAGCAAGGAACAGAACCACAACAACACTTATTCCACCGATTATCATCCATAATAATCTGGAATTTTCAGTTGGATATGTGGACATCATTTTTAACCTTTCTAGTCAAAATGACGAGGTTTGAACTGTATCACCCCAATTTCATCTGGCTCAGCGGGTTGTTGCTCTTCCACGTGGGTTGGGCGCTTCTCGCTATAAGCACAGTCGATACATTCAATCCACTCGTCATCCACAGTGATGATCTTAACCACACGATCTAACGCTCCACATTTGGGACATTTTGCACCCGCGATGAATTGTCTTTTCATGTCAGTTAATTACACCCTGTGAATAATAATGACATAGTTTAAGCGGTTTTATCTGTGTTCGTCCAACCTTGATGACGTAATAACGCATCTATTTTAGGCTCTCTTTTTCGGAAATTGCGAAACGCATCAAGTGCTGTATCTTTTCCGCCAACTGCTAGAATAAACTTTCTAAATTCTTTTCCAGTCTCGGTATTAAAAATACCTTCGCTTTCGAAACGGTCAAAGGCATCACTTGCTAAAACTTCTGCCCATTTATATGAGTAGTAACCCGCAGCGTAGCCACCCGCGAAAATATGACTGAAACTATGCTGAAAACGGTTGTATGGAACAGTCGGGGCAACGGCAAACTTATTGCGAATTTCGTCCAGCGTTTCCTGAATCTGCTGGCTATTTAATGCTGGTGCTTGACGATGGATCGTCAGATCAAACAATGCAAATTCAATCTGACGCAGGGTTTGCATACCAGACTGGAAGAAACGTGCATTCAATAACGCGGATAGCAGTTCTTGTGGCAGGGTTTGTTTGGTTTCGGTATGTTCACTCAGGACATCCAGACTTTCATTATCCCATGCCCAGAATTCCATGAACTGACTTGGTAATTCAACTGCATCCCACGCCACGCCGTGTGTACCTGCAACCGAGATGTTATCTACTTCGGTGAGCATATGATGCAAGCCGTGTCCAAACTCATGGAATAAGGTAATCACTTCATCGTGGGTCAGCAGGGCAGGTTGATCGCCAATCGGCGGCGTAAAGTTACAGACCATGTAGCAAATCGGTTTTTGCAGGCCATTTGCCGTTTGCACACGTGAACGGAAACCGCTCATCCATGCACCACCTCGTTTGCCATTGCGGGCATATAAATCGAAGTAGAAACCACCCACCACTTGGCCTTGATCTTCAATTTCAAAATAGCGCACATCATTTTGCCAAACGGGTGCCTGACGTTCGACGATCTGGATACCGTAAAGGCGTTGTACGATTTGGAATAAACCTTGTACCACTTTGGGTGCTGGGAAATATGGTTTAAGCGCTTCTTGAGAAAGGTTGAACTGTTGTTGTTTTAACTTTTCAGAGTAATAGGTTGCATCCCACGGTTTGAGTTCTTCAATGCCATCTTGCTGTGCAATGGTCTTGAGTTCTGCAATTTCAGCCAGTGCTGGGGTACGCGCATGTTCTGCCAGATCGACCAGAAATTTATCGACAGTTTCGACATCTGGCGCCATTTTGCTGGCAAGTGAATATTCAGCGAAATTATTGAAACCTAGCAGTTGTGCCATTTCCTGACGTAAGCTTAGGATTTCTTCCATCACAGGTGTGTTATCAAATTCAGTCTTGTCAGACTGCTCAGATGCACGGGTGACATAAGCTTTGTAGAGTTCTTCTCTTAATTCGCGATCATCGGCATAGGTCATAATCGCAAAATAAGCAGGGAAGTCGAGTGTGGCAACGGCTTGCTCTAGCTCGCGTTGTTGTCCGTACTGCTTTAACAGTTCGATACTGCTTTGTGGTAAGCCTTTGAGCTGATCTTCGGTTAATGGTTTGAAGTAGGCTTGGGTTGCATCGAGCACATGGTTTGAGAAGTCCGAAGACAACTGGGACAAACGTGCCGAGATTTCTGCATAACGTTTTTTCGCTTCACCTTCGAGTGCAACACCAGACAGTTTAAAGTCACGTAAAGCCAGTTTAATGGCGCTTTGTTGTGCTTCACTAAGTGTCTGAAATGCAGCGCTATCGTGAATCTGCTGATAAGTTTGATACAACGGTGTATGTTGGCCCAATTGGGTATAATATTCGCTCAAACTTGGTAAAAGTGCTTGGTAAACCTCACGGGTTTCGGCATTGTTCATAACCGCATTAAGATGCGACAAAATGCCCCATGACTCACTCATGTTATTCTCAAGCTGATCGACTTCGGTCAATGTTGCAAGTTGGGCTTCTGTGCCTTGAGGAACTTCATTGAGTTGATTTAAGAAGTTCTGACCATTTTGAATCGTCTGTTCGATCTGTTGTTTTAATTCGGCAAGTTGAATGCGATCAAACTGAGGAACGGGAAGTGTCGCTTGCTGTAGTGTCATTGTATTTTTGCCATATCATCTTTAAACATAGTTATAGATGTAGGGCTTAGATGGAGAGAAATCAAGGCTAATAAAATATTTTTGAGTTTTCCATGTGTATCACTCATTTAAATCAGGAAAACGCCTTTTAGATTCCTCTACTCTTAATTCATTTGAGAGAAAAGAGATCGTAGGCTCAAAAGAATAAGCATATATCCCTAAAATAGATTTATTGGAATTTTCATAGAATTTACCAAATCCATTATCAACAGTTAGTTCCCATTCGAAATTCTTTTTATAGTGCTCGAAAAGATATTTTTGAATTTTTCTCAATTGAACGGGATCTTCTGTTTTAAGAGTGTAATTGATTTCATGTAACTTCCCCTTCCACTCGGTTAATTTAATATCAACAAGTTGAGCTTCGAAAAAATAATGTTTTGATTCCTGAATGAAGTTTTTATTAGGGCTGTATTCTTGCAGAGGGAATTTAGATTGAATCTTGGAAAAGTCTGAAAAAAGAGAAAATACGGGAATATCTAGGTGTATTTCTTTAGATGTCGAAAAGATTAATTTTTCAGTTTGTGCAAATAACAGGGATGAATGTAAAAGTAAAAAGAGAATTAAAAATATTTTCATGATATTGGCGGTTATAAAGTGAATGGCTTTAAGGTGTTAACCCTAAAGCCATTATAAATTACTCAGCCTTTGCTTTCGCATTCGACTTTTTCTTTTTCACTTTCTTTTTGGCCTTTTCTTTCGTTTCAGGCTTAGCAGCTGCTTTTTTAGCTGGCTTTTTGCTATAAGAACTTGGTTTGTTCTTATCCTTTTTCTTACGCACAGGCTTTTCGCCGTCTTCACTCACTTTAGACTTTGTCGATGCGGGTTTCCCAAATACTTCTTCAGTTGTTGAAGCACGATTTGAGCTAGAAGGATTCGCAGTACGAGGGGCTTTCTGGCGAATCACTCGACCTAAATGCGTTAATTGCTGAACCAACTGGAAGTCAATTTTACGTTCTTCCAGATTTACACCTGCCACTTGAATCTTGACTTCATCGCCGAGGCTAAATGATTGACCACGATTCTGACCGATTAAGCTTTGGCTGGCCTGATCATACAGGAAGAAGTCTTCACCCAATTGGCTAACATGAATCATGCCATCAACATAAAGATCTTTGAGGGTGACGAATAGGCCGAACTCAGTCACGGCACTAATGATACCAACAAACTCATCGCCTAAATGCTGTTGCATATAATGGCATTTCAACCATGTTGTCACACTACGTGAAGCTTCATCGGCACGACGTTCGGTTTGTGAGAAATGCTCACCCGCATCATCTAATGCTGCACCTGAAAGCGGGTAAGGTTTCTTATCAAGATAAGCCTTAATCGCACGATGTAACAATAAATCAGGATAACGACGAATTGGCGAAGTAAAGTGTGTATACGCTTCATAAGCAAGACCGTAATGTCCCGCGTTCTTCGCGCCATAATATGCTTGCATCATTGAGCGTAATAACACTGCATGAATACTTGGTGCATCTAAACGATCTTTGGTCGCTTCAATCACGGCTTGGTAATCGGCTTGGGTTGGCTGCTCAGGGAATGGCAAGCCGAGTAGCTTCACAAAGTCACGGACTTTTTGAATACGTGAGAATTCAGGTGCTTCATGCACACGATAAAGCATTGGAATATCATGTTCTAGAGCATATTCAGCTGCTGCAACGTTTGCCAGCAACATACATTCTTCAATCAGCTTATGCGCATCATTACGTGTACGTGGCAAGATTTCCTTGATTCCACCTAACTCATCAAAGATCATGTAGGTTTCAATGGTTTCAAATTCCATTGCATGACGTTCAGCACGAAGGCCTTTTAAGGTTTGATAAAGCTGGAATAGGGTGTTCAGCGATTTATGGATGGTCTTATCTTCTGGGATAGCATCCGTTGCGCCTTCAAAATATTGACCGACTTGGGTGTAGGTTAAACGCGCTTTAGAATGCATCACCGCAGGGTAGAATTCATAACCTGTGACTTTACCTGCACGAGAAAGTTTTAAATCACAGACCATACATAGACGGTCAACATGTGGATTTAA
This sequence comes from Acinetobacter sp. BIGb0102, assembly GCF_003815055.1. Taxonomy (NCBI): domain Bacteria; kingdom Pseudomonadati; phylum Pseudomonadota; class Gammaproteobacteria; order Moraxellales; family Moraxellaceae; genus Acinetobacter; species Acinetobacter sp. BIGb0102. The sequence continues at coordinate 86,270 of NZ_RKQE01000013.1, read as the reverse complement.
AGAACATAAGCCATTGGATAATGCTTCTGGCAGCATTGGCAATACGAAGTGCGGGAAATATACCGATGTCCCACGATCTTCCGCTTCTTCATTTAACGGAGAATCTAAACGAACATAATGGCTGACATCTGCAATGGCAACGACAACGCGATAACCACCGCCTGGGCGTTTTTCAGCAAAGACCGCATCATCAAAGTCACGTGCATCTTCACCATCAATTGTAACCAATGGCAGATCACGTAAATCAACACGACCTTGACGATCCTGTTCAGAAGGCTCTTTAAAGCTTTCTGCTTCTTTAATCACAGCATCTGGAAATTCATAAGGCAAACCAAATTCTAAAATCGTCTGCGGAATGATGATTTCTGTATCTGCTTTGTCTGCCATGGATTGAACCACATGACCTGTCGCCAGTTCTTCACGGGTCGGATAGTCATCAATGGCAACACGCAACATATCACCAACTTTGGCATTGGCATGTTCAATCAATTCTTTTTCTAAGGTAATCGGTTGATGCTGGTTTGGATTGCTGGGTTGAATGAAGTATTCACCGTCATGCTCAGAGACTTTACCAATAATCTGCTTAACGCGACGTTGTACCACTTCGGTAATAAAGCCCCAAGCCTTGCCTTTACGGTCAACAGACGTTTGGCGTACTTTAACGCGATCACCATTAAAGACCAGACGTAATTCACGCTCAGGCAGAAGGACATCATCCTGACCAGCAATATTGGCAGTGCCCAGTCCTTTACTATTGATATAGACCGTTGCTTCATGGCTCGGTAAATCTGTTGCAGGTTGGTATTTGAAACCATCCTTCATTAATTGCCCATCACGCACCATTGCACTTAAACGATGGTTTAAAGCATCAATACTTTTTTGATCTGGAATATTAAAGTGGTCGACCAGCTCTGCATGAGACTGTGCAGTTTTTAATTGTTCTAATGTAGTTAAAATAAGAGTTCGGCTAGGAATAGGATTATCGTAACGTTGCGCTTCTGCTTTTGCTTCGGGATCAGCCCAATTTTTAGTCATATCGTTTCATTTCACATCTGGCAGATCGGTTTAGCATAAGTCATTCAAACTCTAACTGCACGTCAAAGATTGCAAGATTCTGTTTATCGCTCCGATCTGAATAAAGGAGAGAACACTATATTAACAAGCGTAGAACTAAAAAATGCTGAAAAAATGCGTAAATTGATTAAAAAGTATTTGATTGAGCTGAAATAGTGGAAAAAAATAGGAACATCCCTTGTGTAATGTGGTTTTAGTTTGTATTATTGCGCTCGTGTTACGGTGAGATGGGTGAGTGGCTGAAACCACATCCCTGCTAAGGATGCATACGGGTAACTGTATCGAGGGTTCGAATCCCTCTCTCACCGCCACTTTACTTAAGGCGCTCATAGCTCAGCTGGATAGAGCACTTGGCTACGAACTAAGGGGTCGGGAGTTCGAATCTCTCTGAGCGCACCAAGTAAAGATTTAAAGTAACACATGCCATTATTGGCAACCTAAGTAATGCGCTCATAGCTCAGCTGGATAGAGCACTTGGCTACGAACTAAGGGGTCGGGAGTTCGAATCTCTCTGAGCGCACCAACTTAAATAGAAGAAACCGCTTAATTGCGGTTTTTTTGTGCCTGAATTTTGTGTTTTTACATATTTAACTTATTTAGAAAGTACTATTTTTATTATTTTTATTCAACTACTTAAGTTGAAATTTATGTTTGTTCCTTTCTAAAATTTGATAAAGATAACCCACTGTTCCAAGTACACCCACCATACGGATCACATGAAATGCGGTCACCATAGGCACGCCGAGCTGTAACACATTGGCGGTTAATGCCATTTCAGCCACACCACCCGGAGCAAGACCTAAACCAAGTGTGGGTAAGGGAATATCTGTCCAAAAGGCGAGGCTGTAGGCGAGCAAGCCAGCGAACAGAATAGCACTTAGATTGCTTAGGGCCACAATACTGAGATAATGCGGTGCAGTTTTGAAAAATCCTGGCTTAAATTTATTGCCTAAAGACCAGCCCAGTAAGACTTGGCCTAAATGTAAAATCGATGTTGGCATCGTCGACAGGTGAATATCTTGTGTGGTAAATAAAATTGTAACTAGTAGTGCACCGAAGGTCCAAGGATTCGGTAACTTGTAATATTTAAAAATACGACTGGCAAAGTAAGCCAAACTTGCTAACAGGGCAAGACCATACCAATTCACTTCGCCATGATGATGAAGCGTACTGTGATCAAGGCCATGCCATCCCATAAATTGATAAAAAAAAGGAACAATAACCACCACCATTAATACACGTAAGGTATGGGCAGAGGCAACTTTATCAACGCGGGCGTGATAATGCTCAGCCAAGTTAGACATTTCATTTGCACCACCGATTGCGGAAGCAAACCAAGCAGTTTTAAAGTCAACATTTCCCCAGCGATACAATATGGCAGAGCCGATTGCACCTAAGAATAAGGCAAAGAGTAGCCCGCCAAGCAGAAGAGGCCACTGCGTTGCAATCAGTTGAATCATTTGAGGAGTAAAATAGAGACCCAGCGTTAGTCCTAAAATCGACAAGCCGATATTACGTGCGCTGTGATGGCATTCGATTGGCGCATGATTTATTTTAAGAAATGCGGTAATGAATAAAGGCCCAAGTAGCCATGGAAGTGGCAGATGTAACCATTCCGCCAAGTGGGCACCTAAAAAGGAGACCGCTAGACTCAACGCATATTTCAGGTACATCATTCAAGCCACCGAAAATAAGTGAATAAACCAAAGCAAAGGCGCCAACAGCAATACATGGTTGCTATTGGCTATACAGTTAAGATCTTTGACGTTTGCTACGTAACCAGCGAATCAGTGGCAACACAATCATGATACCTGCCATGATCCATAACACCTTCGTGATATAACCATCAAAGAGAATAAATAATTCACCATGTGAAATAGAAAGAGCACGACGTAAACTGGATTCCATCAGTCCACCCAATACAAAACCGAGGATCAGGGCTGAAAGCGGGAAGTTGAGCTTACGTAAAATATAACCAAAGATACCGAGTACGACCATTAAAATCAGGTCGAATATCGTACTGTGGATGGCATATACCCCAACAAAACTTACCGCTGCAATGGCGGGTAGTAAAATGAAATGTGGAACACTCAGGAGCTTGGCAAAGTAGCGAACCAGTGAAATGTTCATAAATAGAAGTAGGGCACTGGCAATAAAGAGCGAAGCAATAAGTCCCCACACAATCGTTGGTTGCTCGGTAAAGAGTTGTGGACCCGGCGTAATATTATATAAAGTTAAAGCGCCCATCATGACCGCTGTCGTACCAGAACCAGGCACGCCCAAAGTCAACATTGGAATAAAAGAGCCACATGCTGAGGCATTATTCGCAGCTTCTGGCGCAGCAATTCCGCGTAAATCTCCTTCACCAAATTTACTGTCTTTACCTGCCAGCTTGCGCTCACTGGTATAAGCCAAAGCACTGGCAATCGTGGCACCTGCACCGGGTAAAATACCAATAATAAAGCCTAGAAAAGAACTGCGAAGGGTAGAGCCGAGTGTAAAAGTAAATTCTTTTAAATTGAATAGACTACGCTTACCTTGTCCTAATGCTTTTTGCCCAATTGCCGTTTGTTCCAGCATGATCAGGATTTCACTGATACTGAAGAAACCAATTACGATCGTGGTAAATTGAATTCCATCACTTAAACTGACAGAGTTAAAAGTGAAGCGATATACACCTGTCACAGCATCTACGCCCACTGTCGCGAGTAATAAACCAATTAAAGCGGAGATTGCTGTTTTTACAGGTTGATCACTGACCAAGCCACTTAAGCAGGTGAGTGCAAATACCATCAGAACAAAATATTCGGCGGGGCCAAACACAATCGCCCATTTTGCCAAGAGTGGTGCGAATAGAATAATCCCAACAATGGCAATGATACTTCCAATGAATGAGCTCATGGCGGACAGTGATAATGCAATACCAGCTTTACCCTGTTTAGCAAGTGGATAACCATCAAGCGTTGACATAATGGCTGCCGCATCACCAGGCACATTGATCAGAATTGCTGAAATTCGTCCCCCAAACTCACAGCCTAAATAGACCGAAGCGAGAAGAATCAGTGCGCTTTCAGGAGGTAGGCCAAGCGCGTAGGCAAAGGGTAACAGTAATGCCACGCCATTAATCGGGCCTAAGCCGGGTAATAAGCCAACAATGGTTCCTATAAATGCGCCAATAAGGGCAATAAATAAGTTTTGTGGGGTCAGTGCAACCTGAAAACCGTACATTAAATATTCAAAAACATCCATTTATTCTTCCCCGTTTTAATTAAAGAGGCCTAATGGCAGAGGGACATCTAGTACATAATCAAATAGTCCGTAGAGTAAGCAACCAAAGACAATGCCAGTGACAAGTGAAGCCTTGAGGCTGCCACCGAAAAGAGGGCCGACCAGAAAAAACATCAGGGCAGTCGAGATAGGAAAACCTAAAAGCTCAAAAGTGGTTGCGTAAATCAGCATGAATAACATGAGCAAACCAACTTTTTTTAAGATGCTTCGGGATAGCCCTAGGTTAAGTAACTCTGCAAGTTTCTTGGGCCGAATAACGAGATAAAAACAACATAGAATTAATAGTAATAATAGAAGTGCGGGGTAGGGTCTTGGCCCTAATGGATCATAGGCAATGGGTGCAACATAGCTCCAGCATAAATAAAGCAGACCAAGACTCACAATCCCTAAAATCCCTGAAAAAATTCTTTCTATGGGCATAATCATTCCTTTTCTGATCTGGTTTTTAGATAAATTTCAGGACACTGGAGTTTCAGTGGAAGAAATCTCCAGAGACTGAAATGCTTTTATTGTTTTCAGGATTATTTGGTAATGAGTTCGAACTCTTTGGAGAGATCTCTTAACTGATCGGTTTGCTGCAATACAAATTGATCTAACTCGGCGCCAGTCATCGAAAATGGCAGTAAATCAAACTGTTCACGGGTCTGAGTGAACTTTGGATCGGTGAGCATTTTATCGAATGCCGTTTTCCACCACTGATAGGCCTCATTACTCACTTTAGGACCAACGTAATAGCCTCGTACAACAGGCCACTGGATGTCATAACCTTGTTCTTTGGCTGTTGGTATATCTGCTAAGGTATTCGGAAGACGTTCAGGTGCAAAAACTGCAAGTGCGCGTAATTTGCCTGATTTAACATGAGGAATAACCTCCGCAATGCCTGCACTGACGACTTGAATATGATTGCCTAAAACTGAAGTAATGGCTTCACCACCACCTTCCATCGCGATATAAGTCATATCTTTCGGATTGACGCCAGCGGCTTTCGCCAACATTGCGGTTTGCATCCAGTCCTGACCGCCAACACTGCCACCCGCACCAAAGCTAATCGATTTCGGATTTTTCTGAAGAGCCTGAATCAGGTCATTAAGATTTTGGTAGGGTGATTCAGCACTCACAGCAACAACGCCGTAGTCTGTACCGACCACTGCGAGCCAACGTACGTCTTTTTCGGTGTATTGTCCGAATTTGCCTTGGGCCAAGTTAAGCAGTGAGCCTGTTGAGAATGCAACAATGGCATTGTCATTTGCTGGATCATTGGCAACGATCTTGTTATATGCCACTGCACCCACACCGCCTGGCATGTAGGTCACTCGCATTGGAGAGTTGAGTAGTTCAGTTTCTCTAAATGCTTTTTGTGCCAGTTTACAAGTCAGGTCAAAGCCACCACCCGGTTTAGCTGGGGCAATACATTCAGGACGTTTGGGTTCACCTACTTGGCCTTTGCTCTTATCACATGCAGATAAACCGAATCCTAAGGTGATCAATGTACTTGTGAATAAAATTTTTCTTAACATTTTAAATGTTTCTCCGTAAACAATTATATTGATATGCAAATTCATGCATATTTAATGGTGCTGCTTTTAATAAAAATTTAGAGTTAATATTAATAATTGAATTTTAGTTTTGAGGTGTTCCATTAACCTCTATTTTAGATTTTTTGCTATTGTGTGACTTGGTTATTGTTGAGATTAGCACTATATTTTGTGAGCCAATGGTGTGGTTTTAAAATATTCCTATATTGTTAATTTATTTGGAGTGTTATGTGTTTTTAAAAATGGATTTAGAAGGTGCGGATTACTGAATTTAAACGGTTTTAATTTTTTAATGGATTAATCTGATGAGTAAAATGGTTTTTCCTGTTATGAGAGGTGATCTTACTCAGATGTTTAAAAGCCAGAAATATAGAACTTCTGGCTTTTAATGATTATAAATTCTGAGCGATGTAGGGACTTAGAACTTAAATTCTAAACCTGTGCCTACAAGAGTTTGACTATCCTTTAGATTTGCCTGTTTAAAGCGCGCATAGCCTGTATAGCCATACGATCTTACCTGCTTGCTAAATGAATAACCGATACCTGTCATGATTTGCTGGGCTGTATAGTCGGCAGATTGATCTTTAAAACTGGTTTTGTTGGTGCTGTATTGGGCTTGTACATTCCATTTTTCATGATTTGGAATTTTGTATTCTGTACCGATAAGCCAGCCCACTGAATCATCAATATTGGCTGCACCTTCCTGATTCCCTTTTGCTTGTTCGATCTGAGATTTCTGGATCAAGGCCTTTAAAGAGAGGTCGTCGGTTGCTTTAATACGGGTGATTAAGCGTGTTGTGTTTGCGGCAGCCAATACACCATCGACATTAATATTTGTGTCTGATGCGTTCAGGAAACCTTGCCCTAAAAAGTTACTTGGGATCGCCTTATCATAGGCAATACCTGCGACAAGGAATGGATTGGTATAGGTCAGAGAGCTTGACCATGCATCACCTAAGCCTTTACCGTCAACAGTAACGCCTCCTTGACTGCTTTTGATACCTTGACCTTCTCCAGTTGCCAGAAGGGCAATAAATTCAACATTAGCATCCTGCCCCACAGAAAACTTAGGTGATTCATATAACACTGAATTATTAATCCGGTTTTCACCAGGCATAATGCCAGTGACATCTGCTGTATTACGAACATAGTTATTAAAGCTATCTACTGGGCTTGAAAGTCTCTTTAATGGTGAATTATGTTTGCCAACTTTTAGCGTACCAAGATATTTATCTTTTAAACCTACATATCGATCCCGTTGTGACCAATCGGTACCATCGCCGTCTGCATTAAATGCCCATTCGACTAAGTAAACTGCGTCTAAACGATCTGTAAGTTTCTCCTCACCTTTAAGACCGACAAAGGAACTATTCGTGTTGATTTTCCATACATCTTTATTTTTTGTATGGGCATTATTTTCGGGTAAATAATCAACACTGGCGTCGATCTCACCATACATGTGAGGAGCAGCAAATGCTGAGCTGGTGATGATCGTGAATATGCTGGCAATTAAAACCGTAACTCTCATTTTTTCATCCTGAAAAGTTTATAAAGCATCCCTTAGGGATGATGTGTCATTGTTGTGTTGTTTAAAATATTAAAATGCTTAAGCCTTTAATACAGGTAGATTTTTAATAGAGTGAATAGTTTTTATCAAGCGCTATAGCGGAGTGATTATTTGAGTTTTTAAATGGAATTATTTTAATATTTTGTGGGGGTGTTTATTGTTTTTTAGAATTTATATTTTATTTAAGTGGATTCAGGGTTTTTATATGATTTATTTTTTTTGGGTGTAAATGGTTATATTATTAAAAAATAAAAAAGCCGCTAATAATAGCGGCTTTTTTATTGATTTGTTTAGAAGTGATTTACTGAACTGAAGAGATGATCAGTTAAATTACCTAAAGAAGATTGAAGCGATACAAGGTCGGTTAAAGAACCACCATTTGGATTTGGTTCACCCACCGCAATACCTGAACCTGATGAAACTGTTCCTGTAATCGCATCTAAAATTCCATCCACGCTACCATGGACATTGTAGTCGCCATTTCCAGCACTGATACTAATGAGATTATTGAGGCTATCAAGCGAGCCATCACCGAAGAGGGTACTCACGTGGTCTTGTAATGTATCAACAGCCACATTTCCGCTACTAATCACGGTCTGGATTGGTTGAGCGATACCAGAAATAATATCTCCGCTATTTACGCCGCCGCCAATACCGCCAGTAATACTGCCGATAATGTCAGTGATTGAGCCTAAAGGACCGCCTTCACCGCCGCCGATACCGCCAGTAATGCCGCCGATAATGTCAGTGATCGAACCTAAAGGACCGCCTTCACCACCGCCGATACCACCAGTAATACCACCGATAATGTCAGTGATTGAGCCTAAAGGGCCACCTTCGCCACCACCGATGCCACCTGTAATGCCACCGATGATGTCAGTAATTGAGCCTAAAGGACCGCCTTCACCACCGCCGATACCACCAGTGATTCCACCAATAATGTCAGTGATAGAACCTAAAGGACCGCCTTCGCCACCGCCGATGCCGCCAGTGATTCCTCCGATAATGTCAGTGATCGAACCTAAAGGACCGCCGTCACCGCCACCAATACCGCCTGTGATACCACCAAGCAAGCCACCAACATCAGTGAGGTCACCCACTGCATGTTGAACCAGACCAGAAGCTGTTGAACCATTGGTGATTAGTGTACCGATAACGCCAGTAAGAGAGCCTACAGCACCGCCAATATCAGCGCCTGCTAAATCAGAAATAGCTTCAAGTGTACCGTTTACAGTATCGCGAGAAGTTTCAAAGGTGAGGGTACCGAGATTGGTCAGATCCGTAACAGGATGAACACCCGGAAGTACGCTACCAATTGCACCACCGACCGTGCTAATGCCTGTGTTGATAATATCTGTTTTCAGGCTTTCAACGCCTTGCAGTACATCAATACCAGTCTGAATTACGCCTGTAACTGGATTGTTACCAAGGTCACCGCCTGTGATACCACCGATGATTCCAGTGATTGCACCAAGAGGGCCACCTTCACCACCACCGATACCACCAGTAATACCACCAATGATTCCAGTGATTGCACCAAGAGGACCACCTTCGCCACCGCCGATGCCGCCAGTGATTCCTCCGATAATGTCAGTGATCAAACCTAAAGGACCGCCTTCCCCGCCGCCGATACCACCTGTAATGCCGCCGATAATGTCAGTGATTGAGCCTAAAGGACCACCTTCACCGCCGCCGATACCGCCAGTAATACCACCGATGATACCTGTGATCGCGCCAAGAGGACCGCCTTCACCGCCACCAATACCGCCTGTGATACCACCAAGCAAGCCACCGACATCAGTGAGGTCACCCACTGCATGTTGAACCAGACCAGAAGCCGTTGAACCATTGGTAATTAGTGTACCGACAACGCCAGTAAGAGAACCCGCAGCACCGCCAATATCAGCGCCTGCTAAATCAGAGATGGCTTCAAGTGTACCGTTTACAGTATCGCGAGAAGTTTCAAAGGTGAGGGTACCGAGATTGGTCAGGTCGGTAACTGGATGAACACCCGGAAGTACGCTACCAATTGCACCGCCTACAGTGCTAATACCTGTGTTAATAATATCTGTTTTCAGGCTTTCAACACCTTGCAGTACATCAATACCAGTCTGAATTACGCCAGTGACAGGATTGTTACCAAGGTCACCGCCTGTGATACCACCAATGATTCCAGTGATTGCACCAAGAGGGCCACCTTCGCCACCACCGATACCGCCAGTAATGCTGTCGATAATTCCAGTAATTGCACCTAAAGGTCCACCTTCACCACCACCGATGCCACCAGTGATTCCACCAGTAATGCCACCGATAATTCCAGTAATTGCACCTAAAGGACCGCCTTCACCGCCGCCGATACCGCCAGTAATGCCACCAATGATTCCAGTGATTGCACCAAGAGGACCACCTTCACCACCACCAATACCGCCTGTGATACCACCAAGCAAGCCACCAACATCAGTGAGGTCACCAACTACATGTTGAACCAGACCAGAAGCCGTTGAACCATTGGTAATTAGTGTACCTACAACGCCAGTAAGAGAACCCGCAGCACCGCCAATATCAGCGCCTGCTAAATCAGAAATGGCTTCAAGTGTACCGTTTACAGTATCGCGAGAAGTTTCAAAGGTGAGGGTTCCAAGATTAGTCAAGTCAGTAACTGGATGAACGCCTGGAAGTACGCTACCAATTGCACCACCGACCGTGCTAATACCTGTGTTGATAATATCTGTTTTCAGGCTTTCGACACCTTGCAGTACATCAATACCAGTTTGAATCACGCCAGTGACAGGATTGTTGCCTAGATCACCACCAGTGATTCCACCGATGATTCCAGTGATCGCGCCAAGAGGACCACCTTCGCCGCCGCCAATACCACCCGTAATGCCACCAATGATTCCAGTGATTGCACCAAGAGGGCCACCTTCACCACCGCCAATACCTCCAGTGATTCCGCCGATGATTCCAGTAATTGCACCTAAAGGACCGCCTTCGCCACCGCCAATACCGCCAGTGATTCCACCGATAATGTCAGTGATCGAACCTAATGGGCCACCTTCACCACCACCGATACCACCAGTAATGCCACCGATAATTCCAGTAATTGCACCTAAAGGACCGCCTTCACCGCCGCCGATACCGCCAGTAATACCACCAATGATACCTGTGATCGCACCAAGAGGACCGCCGTCACCACCACCGATGATTCCGCCTGCGTTGGTAAGATCACCAGCAATATGCTGAACCAGACCAGAAGCTGTTGAACCATTGGTGATCAGTGTCCCGACAACGCCAGTAAGAGAACTTGCAGCACCACCAATATCTGCGCCTGCTAAATCAGAAATGGCTTCAAGTGTGCCATTTACAGTGTCGCGAGAGGTTTCAAATGTAAGCGTTCCCAAATCTGCAAGATCACCAATTGGATGTTCAGATTGATGAACTGCACCAATAATTGTATTTGCAACCGTATCAATACCTGTATTGATCACTTCAGTTTTTAAGCTTTCAAGCCCTTGAAGAACATCAATACCAGTTTGGATTACACCTGTGACAGGATTATTGCCTAAATCACCGCCTGTAATGCCACCAATAATATTAGTGACCGCGCCAAGTGGGCCGCCTTCTGTACCACCTGTAATACCACCGATAATGCCTGTTACTGCACCGAGTGGATTGCCACCAGCCCCGCCAGTGATACCACCAATAATATTTGTGACGGCACCTAATGGGCCACCGTCAGTTCCACCTGTGATACCACCGATGATTCCGGTAACTGCGCCCAGTGGATTGCCCGCAGCGCCACCTGTAACTCCTCCAATAATATGCGTGACAGAATCAAGAGGACTACCACTTGTCCCACCTGTCACACTACCAAGAATGTTTGTAACTGCCCCAAGAGGATTGTTGGCTGCTCCGCCAGTAATACTGCTAACAGTATTCGTGAGTGTATTTGTTGAAACGATATTGGTAATGGTAGAGAGTGACAGGGGAGCAAGGAGTGAACCGCCAACATGTGATGTTGAGCTATTACTATCGACTAAACTCGAAGTAATGCTTTTAATGGGTGATAGAAGACTTTTAAAAAGCATAACGATACCTATATTTTTAAAGTTGTGTTGTTCTAAGTAGTTATTAAATTGCTATGATTATTTTGTGATTAAAGTCACATTAATCTATTTTAGTGTTATATGCGGCAGTTATTTTGTCAATCTGTAACGGTATTGATCTGGATTGTTAAATTTGAGTTTAAGTTGCTGAATAATATTTATTTTTTTGCATAAAACATTCTATTAAATCTACATATGTATTTTATTATAAAAAGGGCGATAAACTCATTAGAATAAAATATAATCAAATTTATCAGTCAATTAAAATGAATTTTTCACTCAAAAGCGCTCCTTTTTTAGGCAGAAATGGGAAAATTTATAAAATTTGTTACTCATTTGAAAATAAATATTTCGCCTAAAATAGTATGTTTAAAAAATAGATAAAAATCATAGTATTAATATTGTTTGGTAAGTTTTATTAAAATAAAAATCAAGTAAAAAATGATGATCTTTTTACAGGTCAGCAAGGTGTTGTTAAAAAAAACTTATTAATGAAAACTAAGATTCTTGCTTAAGTAGATTGAAATTGTGGTCTAAGGGAATAGAAAAGCCACTGACCTCAGCAGCTTTTCTAAAAGTTAAAGATTAAAAGTGATGAACAGAACCGAAGAGGTGATCGGTTAAGCCTGATAATGGTGAGGTGATTGAAATAATATCTGTTAAAGAGCCGCCATTTGGATTTGGCTCACCTACAGCAATACCTGAATTTGATGAAACTGTGCCAGTAATCGCAGTTAAGATGTTATCAACACTACCATCTTCATTATTGACATGAACAAGGTTGCTAATGCCATCGAATAGATTGCCATTTGATAGGCTACCCAAACTGTCTTGTAGAAGATCGAGAGTTAAGCTACCACTGCCAACCACAATTTGAATCGGTTGAGCGACTCCAGAAATCACGTCACCGCCGCCGATACCACCGGTAATGCCACCAATGATGTCAGTGATTGAGCCTAAAGGCCCACCTTCGCCACCACCGATACCACCAGTAATGCCGCCGATAATGTCAGTGATCGAACCTAAAGGACCACCTTCACCGCCGCCGATACCACCAGTAATGCCACCAATGATGTCAGTAATTGAGCCTAAAGGACCACCTTCGCCACCGCCGATGCCGCCAGTGATTCCTCCGATAATGTCAGTGATTGAGCCTAAAGGACCACCTTCGCCACCGCCGATACCACCAGTAATACCGCCGATGATTCCAGTGATCGCACCAAGAGGACCGCCGTCACCACCACCGATACCGCCAGTGATTCCACCGATAATGTCAGTGATCGAACCTATTGGACCACCTTCACCGCCGCCGATACCGCCTGTAATGCCACCGATGATGCCAGTAATTGCGCCAAGAGGGCCACCTTCACCGCCGCCGATACCGCCAGTGATTCCACCGATGATGCCAGTGATTGCGCCAAGAGGCCCGCCTTCACCGCCACCAATACCGCCTGTGATACCACCAAGCAAGCCACCGACATCAGTGAGGTCACCCACTGCATGTTGAACCAGACCAGAAGCCGTTGAACCATTGGTAATTAGTGTACCGACAACGCCAGTAAGAGCACCCGCAGCACCACCAATATCAGCGCCGGCTAAATCAGAAATGGCTTCAAGTGTACCGTTTACAGTATCGCGAGAAGTTTCAAAGGTGAGGGTACCGAGATTGGTCAGATCCGTAACAGGATGAACACCCGGAAGTACGCTACCAATTGCACCACCGACCGTGCTAATACCGGTGTTGATAATATCTGTTTTCAGGCTTTCAACACCTTGCAGTACATCAATACCAGTTTGAATCACACCGGTAACTGGATTGTTACCTAAGTCACCGCCCGTAATGCCGCCAATGATTCCAGTAATTGCACCTAAAGGCCCACCTTCGCCACCACCGATGCCACCCGTAATGCCACCAATGATGTCCGTGATCGAACCTAAAGGCCCGCCTTCACCACCGCCGATACCGCCAGTAATGCCGCCGATGATTCCAGTAATTGCACCTAAAGGCCCGCCTTCACCACCACTGATGCCACCCGTAATGCCGCCGATGATGTCAGTGAGTGAGCCTAAAGGCCCGCCTTCACCACCGCCGATACCGCCAGTAATACCACCGATAATTCCAGTAATTGCACCAAGAGGACCACCTTCACCACCGCCGATACCGCCAGTGATTCCACCGATGATGCCAGTGATTGCGCCAAGAGGCCCGCCTTCACCACCAATACCACCAGTGACGCCTCCAACAACCCCAGTCACCGTACCGAGTAGGCCTGTACCGCCTTCGCCATCACCCGCCACAATATGAATAATGTTGGTTACAGGGCTTAGTGGATTAAATTCACCTTCACCATTTAAACCGCTGAGGTCGAGTACCGAGATAGCATTGCCTGAGAAGTTAATTGGAATCGTAATCGGTGTCACGATACTGGCATCATCACCAATACCATTGCCAATACCGTAATTATGCTCACCATTGCCTGCGCCAATACCGCCGAGCAAGCCGCCTGAGCCATTACCACTACCGCCGTTGCCTGTACCATTCCCATTGTTGGTGCTGTCATTGTCCTGAACATAGTTGTTGGTTGTGGTCGATGAATTATTGTGAGAGTTGGCAGTTGCACTACCAAATAAAGAGATTGCATTACCTGAGAGGTTAATCGGAATGGCAATCGGGGCGACGATGCTGGCATTGTCTGCAATACCATTACCGATGCCATAGTTATGTTCACCATTACCTGCTGCAAAACCGTTGAGTAAACCGCCCAAACCAAGCAAGCCGCCTGAACCGCCACCTACGCCATTGCCGCCACTATTACTATTATTGGTGGAGTCATTGTCCTGAACATAGTTATTGGTTGTGGTTGAGGAATTATTGGTTGAGTTGGCTGTTGCGTTACCAAAGATCGAGAAAGCATTACCCGATGCATTGATTGGGGTCGTAATCGGGATCACGACACTCGCATCATCGGCAATACCATTGCCAATACCGTAGTTGTGTTCGCCATTACCTGCGGCAACACCATTTAATAATCCGCCTCCTGTGCCATTGCCTGAACCGCTGCCAGTACCGTTACCACCGCTATTACTGTTATTGGTTGTATCGTTATCCTGGAAGTAGTTATTGGTTGTGGTCGAAGAATTATTCACTGAGTTTGAAGTGGCATTACCAAAGAGAGAGAAGGCATTACCCGATGCGTTAATTGGTGTGGTAATAGGAGCAACCACACTGGCATCATCAGCAATACCATTACCAATACCGTAGTTGTGCTCGCCGTTACCTGCACCGACACCATTTAATAAGCCACCACCAACGCCATTACCTGCCGTACCGCCAACACCGCTACTGCTGTTGCCATTATTAATGCTGTCATTGTCCTGGAAGTAGTTTGTGGTTTTGGTTGAGGAGTCGTTGACTGAGTTTGAAGTGGCATTGCCAAAGAGGGAGAAGGCATTACCCGAACCGCTGATTGGCGTTGTGATGGGTGCAACGACACTAGAATCATTGCCGATACCATTGCCAATACCAAAGTTATGGTCGCCATTCCCTGATGCAGGGCCATTACCCCAACCGCCAACGCCATTGCCAGCCGAGCCATCAGTCAGGCCAGTGCCGCTGTTGCTATTGTCGGTGGTGTCGTTGTCTTCATAATGATTGACGGTTGTGGTCGATGAGTTATTGACTGAGCTTGTGGTTGAGTCTCCAAAGACAGAGAACGAGTTACCCAAGCCGCTGAGTGGGGTGGTGATTGGCATAACCACACCAACGTCATCACCATTACCGTTGCCAATACCGTAATTATGTTCGCCATTGCCTGCACCGACACCATTGAGTAGACCACCGATACCATTGCCAGACCCACTACCTACACCTGTGCCGCCGCTGTTGCTATTGTCTGTCGTGTCATTGTCACGAACAATATTGGTGGTGGTGGTCGAAGCATTGTTATGAGATGAGTTATTGGCATCACCAAAGAATGAGAACTCATTGCCTAGGCCATTGATTGGCGTCGTGATGGGTGTGGTGATACCTACATCGTCACCATTGCCATTACCGATACCATAGTTTTGCTCACCATTGCCTGCACCAATACCGCTCAGTAGGCCCCCGATTCCATTGCCAGCAGCGCCTGCGCCACTATTGCTATGGTCGATATGATCATTGTCTTCTACGATGTTGGTGGTATTGGTTGATCCATTGTTGACCGAGGTATTGCCTGTATGAGCTGGATCATTGCTTCCGAACCATGAAACATTATTCCCCATGGCATTGATTGGACTCACAACTGGAGAAGTCCAGTCAGCGTCATCACCGTTACCATTGCCGATGCCGTAGTTGTGTTCACCATTGCCAGCGCTGATACCATTGAGTAAGCCACCCAGACCATTGCCAGTGCCGCCCGTACCTGTCCCACTATTGCTATTATCAGTGCTGTCATTGTCCTGAACATGGTTCAGTGTGGTGGTTGGTGCTGAATTGGTAGATGAGTTATTGCCACCACCGCCAACAGAGTTGCCGAGTACATTCAATGGTGTAGTCCAAGGCACAGTAATATCGACATCATCTCCATTGCCATTCCCGATACCATAGTTTTGTTCGCCATTGCCTGCGGCAGGACCATTGCCCCAGCCACCAACACCATTTCCGACGCCACCTAGGCCTGTTCCACTATTGCTGTTATCCGTTGTGTCATTGTCCTGAATAATGTTGGACGTGGTGGTTGGTGCGGTATTGGTCGAGTTCACATCGCCATCGCCTAAACCTGCAAATGAATTGCCGAGTACATGCACTGGCGTAGTCCACGGTACGGTTACGCTGGCATCGTCACCGTTGCCATTGCCAATTCCGTAATTATGTTCATCATTGCCTGCACTAATGCCGTTGAGTAAGCCACCCAAGCCATTACCTGAGCCTCCGACACCTGCACCTTGATTGCTGTTGTCAGTTGTGTCGTTGTCTTGAATCACATTGGACGCTGAAGTTGGGGCTGTATTGACGGAGTTCACATCACCGCTACTAAGACCTGCAACTGAATTGCCGAGTACCTGAAATGGTGCTGTGACGGGTGTCGTGATACTGGCATCATCACCGTTACCATTGCCAATGCCATAGTTCTGTTCACCATTTCCAGCACCGACACCATTTAACCAGCCACCACCACTGCCGTTGCCCGCAGCACCAGTACCTGTATTGCTGTTATTGATAGTGTCATTATCTTGAATGTGGGTAGAGGAGGAGGTCGGTGCGGTATTTATAGAATTCACATCACCACCGCCCAAGCCAGCAATCGAATTACCTACCGCTTGAACAGGTGTCGTCCATGGAATCGTGACTGTGGCATCATCACCGTTTCCATTACCAATGCCATAATTATGTTCGCCATTTCCTGCTGCCACACCATTCAGTAAGCCCCCACCATTGCCGTTCCCAGCACCAGTGCCAGTATTGCTATTATTGGTGGTGTCATTGTCTTCAATGAGTGTAGTTGAGCTGGTTGGTGTTGTATTAACTGACTCCAGATCGCCATTACCAAGCGCTGCAACAGAATTACCTAATGCTTCGAATGGCACTGTAACAGGTGTCGTAAGATTGGTATCATCTCCGTTGCCATTCCCAACGCCATAATTATGGTCGCCGTTTCCAGAAGCGATACCACTTAACAAACCGCCATTGCTGCCATTCCCGGCACCTGCGCCAGTATTGCTATTATTGATAATGTCATTGTCTTGGACGTGAGTCGAAGATGTTGTCGTCGCCGTATTTACAGATGACGTACCTCCAAGCCAAGGGAATGAATTGCCTAATGAATGAAAAGCTGTCGTAAAAGGGAAAGGAAAATTAAGATCTTGGGCGTTACCAACCCCAACACCGTAATTTTGATGACCATTGCCTGTGATAACACCGCCTAATAAACCATCACCTGAACCATTACTATTATTGGTGATGGTGGTATCTTCGACCTGAACATGATTTGTTGTCGATACAGTGTTAACAGGAACTGGCGCCGTTGCTTGGCTATTACTACTCGAAAGCGAGAGAATACCCGTAATTGGTGATAAAATATTTTTAAATAACATGTCGATATACCTATAATTATTAAAGTTTTGTTTTATTTAGCTTAATAATTATGTGACTCCTGTCTCATAATATACCAATTAGTATTGGTTGATTAACGCTTTAATGTCAATATTGCAGTATGTATCATATTTTTAATGGATTATAAAATTGATATAAAACAAAGAATTGGAATTTGATTTTAAAGTCTGGATTTTAATTGTTATTAATATTATGAAATTATAGATTATTTATAAAAATTACAGAGTCATTTATGATGATGTATCGAAAAATTAATTAGTTAATTGAATTTTAATAACTAATCTATTTAAAGTTCTTTTTAGGTACTGATTTGAATTGGCCCATGATGATATTTTTAATGATCGCGGTGAATAACACTATTTTTTAGTCAATCGGGCTCTGCTACATTGCTCGTATCTGGATCATGTGCTGAATCTATAGCCAGTTGATCGATAACTTTGGAAAAAGGACTTATCTTTTACTAAAAAGTGCGTATAATGCCCTCCATCAAATATGCGCTCATAGCTCAGCTGGATAGAGCACTTGGCTACGAACTAAGGGGTCGGGAGTTCGAATCTCTCTGAGCGCACCAATTTGAAAAAAGAAACCGCTTAAATGCGGTTTTTTTGTGCCTCAAATTTTTGCCTTGAGTTTCTGAACAAAGACAGCATTACCTCCAACGGCAGGTAGAACCTCATGATAAGGCAGGCTTCGCATTGCTCTTAATAAAAACGGGGCTTTTTTATCGACTTTCATACTGCTGGTCATTTTAAATAAAGTGCCTTGATTCATCTCAGTAAATCGCATCTCACCTTTAATAAATCTTAAATCTCCACCATTGGCATAAAAACTACTTTTAGTCGCTTCTGGATAATTAAAACGTAATTTAAAAGCGAAGGGGATATTGATAACGCCAAGGGCCACATTGACCTGAATATCAGCATCTTGCCCCTGATTCTGAATCGGTGTAGTGATGACTTTTTTAATCTGGCGAGGAAACAATTCCTGATAGGCCGCGGGTGTTAACCATTTTTGCAGTTGCTGCGGTGACTGTTTATAAAATTGATAGGTGGTGGTAAAACGCATGGCTTCCCGCCCATGCGTGTAAAGGACACTGGTGGGTGCATGAATAAAGCTTACTGGTTGTTGCGTAGTCTGAATTAACTGGCTGATTTTGGCGAGTTGAGCTGGATTTAATTGTGGGGTCGGAAGTTGTCCTGCATTTAATGGCGTGACCATCTGCTTGTTAAAGCGGTTGCGTAAGGCTTCCAAAACAAAGGCATTGCTGCTACTTGGTACACCTAACTTAGCTTCGGGAATGGCATTCAGAATTTTCTTAAAAATGAAGCCCTTCGGTTGATTTAAATCGCCCCATTGAGTCAAGGTAATTAAGGTATGGTGCTCGTCCAATGCAAACCATTCAAATTTGCCTACGCCGTAGGGAATAGGCGCATCAATCACCAAGCTGGAAATACTATTGGATTTGATCTGATGCTGTAAGGTGACATCTTCATTGAAATTCAATACAGGAATGGGTGTCGGAATTGAGACCCGATATTTCATCTGCACAATATTACCTGACTGTTGCAGTGTTTTAGCAGTTTTCAAGGTGGGAAATAAACCGACATATTGACTAAAATCAGTCAGGGTTTTGGCGACCTGTTGGGCATTGACAGGCACAATAATCGCGGCAGAATTGAAACTCACACTGGGCTGAGGATTGGTTTTTAAGGTCGGCACCGCAGTTTTTGTTACAGGATGTCCAAAGATAAAAATATTGTTTTGGGTATAGCTTGCCAATGTTTGTGGATTGTTCTGAAATGGTTGTAAGGCACTGGGAATATTGTCATTCCATGACAGAATCTGTGCAAAACAACTTTGTGGGATGCCTAGAAAAATATAAGAGACAAGTAGACCATTCAAATAACGCATCACATTCCTTTGATTTTTATTTGTGATTTGGTGGACAGGGTTTAATACCTCATGACTGAGGATATCCCTGCCGATTATTAATAAGATGTTTTAGCGTTAAAAAATAGTCGTGTTGTGTAAAACCCACTCAAGTGTCAGTTTGAGTGGGATTGATGATATTTAATCTTTAGTTGTCAGGCTATGACGTCGATAAAGAAACAGAATTGCACCCAACGGTAAAGAGATTTGTAAAATGATTGGACTGTACAAATTGTCTTGGAAATAACCCGCACCTAATAGTAAAAAGCTAATTGGCTGAATTGCATAACTACCACTAGTCCAGTTCAGTGAAAACTTAATAAAACCTAAACTGATAAAAATCAGCCACAACCATTTACGTTTTTGCATTGGTGTTCTGATACATAAGATAAATACATAAATAATGAAGAGGGGAATAAAAATGGCCAGAATAAAGGTGAGATAATGTATAAATCCTTTGTCATTAAATGTAAATTCATTAACTTTACTCAGGGCGTGATCAACTGGTTCCGTATGCATGCCGATAATACTAATGGTATTGTCATGTTGACGTAAGGAGATTTTATTAATCAACCATTGATCAGAATATTCATATTCAAATATTAAGTGATAAGTGACATCATCTTTAAATAGCGATTTCTGGGCGTGGATTAAGTTGACTTCTTTAACGGTTTCCTTAGGGAAAAAAGCGGCCATTTTAACTAACGTTGTGCGTGTCGACTCATCTTGTAACTCAGGGCTTAGGTGCTTTTCAACAGCTACATAATTCTTTTGGCTGAGCTGGGTAAACATCTCTTGAGCAAAGGTATTTTCTTCTTGGGGCACGATTTTGTCGAAGAAAGCTTGTTGGCTACAGGCTGTGAGGGCAAGCACAATACCTAAAATAAGGAATAAAGATCTGAAAAGCTGGTGCATCTAAATAATTCTCGTATTAATAAATACTTCTAAAAATAGAATTGATAAAAGGGCGAATCAAAAAACAGAAAATATCACATTTAAATTTTGTATCAAAACGCCATAAATGTGATTTCCCCGCGAAGCATTTATGTTCTAATAGGTCAGTTTTTTCAAATGTTAGAAATTTAAAAATGTCTGAACAACGTCCAACAGTCTCTGTGCGCTATTATCTGAATCTGGAAGAATCACAAGATGGTTTTGCTCTGGTCACTTTTGGTAAAAAGACGTTTAGTCGTTTTCTGACTCCCGTGATTAGTATTGCCATTATCCTGTGGGGCGTTTATTTAGGCTTCTCTGGGGTAGGGCGTTATTATGTTGCGCTGGGTGCTTTTTTCTTGCTTATGCAGGGTGTGATGCGCTACTGGTTATTGCCGATGTTGTTCAAGCGCCAGTTTGTACGTTATCAATTTGGGAAAAGTGAACAGGGTGTTGATTTATATCAGGATCACTTTGAGCTATATTCAACAGGAAAAACCCAGAGAGCCCAATATGCCGAGGTACAATCCTTTGCAATTGGCAAGCTGACCTATATGCTGGAACTGAAAAGTCATACGGTCATCATTGTACCGAAGCGTGCATTTGAAAATTCAGCAGATCAAACAAAATTTGAAAATAGTTTTAAAAAGTAAACTTATCAGCGGTTCAAAGAACAAGGAACATTCATGAGTACACGTCCTTCAAAAATTGTGTGTGTAGGCCGAAATTATGCTGAACATGCGAAAGAATTAGGTAACCCTATTCCTGATCGTGCGATCTTATTTATTAAGCCACCCAGCAGTTTGAGTCCTTTATCGCAAGGAATTAGCTGGAATCAGGCTTTAGGTGAGTGTCATTATGAATGTGAAATCTGTTTAAAAATCACCCATCCTCTATCCCTGGAAACTGATCCTGCCAAAGCTTTAGAAGCGATCGGTGCAGTGACCTTAGGGCTAGATTTAACCTTGCGTGATTTGCAAGGGGATTTAAAAGCCAAAGGCGAACCATGGGAACGTGCCAAAGCATTTGATGGTGCCTGTCTTTTGGCGGACTGGATCGAAGCGGATGAAGTGGGTGACTTACAGGAGTTAGAACTTATTTTCACCATTAATGGCGTTGAGCGTCAGCATGGTTTTAGCAAAGACATGATTCGGGATATTGGTGCATTACTGGTTGAGATCAATCAATGTTTTAGTCTGGAAGCAGGCGATGTGATTATGACGGGTACACCCGCAGGTGTCGGTGCTTTACGTGCTAATGATCAGTTGACCATGAAACTGATTACCCAGTCTGGTGAATATGATTGGGATAGCTTTGTAAAAGCATAATCATCACCACCCATAAAATGGCGCTGCTATGAAAATATCAGCGCCATTTTTTAACAATGAGAAAAATAGAATGAAAACTTGGCTATATGTCGCACTCTTTTTAATGACCAGCATCAGCCATGCGAAACAGCTTGCATTCAGTTTTGATGATGGCGTAAATCCTGATCTGAATGCGCAAGCGATTCAGATTAATCAGCAAATTTTACAACAGCTTAAACAGCATCAGCTCAAAAGTATGATTTACCCAAGTGTGATTAAAATTGGGGATTATGCTGGCTTACAGTTGGTCAAGGAGTGGGGTAGGCAAGGCCATCGGATTGGTAATCATAGCGAATTACATCTCAATTTAAATAAAGACCAAATCTCTAGTCAGCAGTACATTGCGGGTATTCAGCGTGCGGAGCAGGTTTTTCGTCCTTTACCAGGTTGGGTGGCTAGATATCGTTATCCCTTCTTAAAAGAAGGCAATACTCAGGAAAAGCGGGATAGCGTTGCCCAATACTTAAAACAGCAGGGCTATCAGTCAGGTGCGGTAAGTATTGATGCCAGTGACTGGTTTTATAATCTGAAATATTTGTCTTATCAAAAACAGAAAAATACAGCTCAACTTGAAAGATTAAAACAAGCGTATATTGCCCATTTACTCGATCGGGCTGCCTATTATGATCAGCTGGCTGTTGAAACGATTGGCTATTCTCCAAAGCATGTGTTGCTACTCCATGTAAATGCAATTAATGCTGCATTTTTGAATGACGTGATTGAAGCGTTCGAAAAACAAGGTTGGCAATGGATTGAGACTGAGCAAGCTTATACCGATCCTTTGTATCAGCAACATCCTGATATTTTGCCTGCTGGAGAAAGTTTGATCTGGTCATTGGCGAAGCAAAAAGGTCAGACAAAGTTACGTTATCCAGCTGAAGATGCACCTTACGAACAGGACAATTTAAAACGTTTTGATCTACCTTGATCTAACGACCTTGATAGAGCTTGCGAAACTGATCGGGCGTGAAATGCATCCAGCGTTTAAACATATAAATAAAAGCTGATGAGCTGGCATAGCCTAGATCTAGGGCAATACTCTCAATGGTTTTGCCCTGATTCAGCATCGACATGGCTTTCATGACTTTTAAACGTTGTCGCCACTCATGCAGTGACATCCCCAATTCTTTTTGGCTATAACGCGCTAATGTTCGTTCGGTCATATTGATCATGTGTGCGAGTTGTTCAAGGGTACTGTTATCGGCAGGAAATTCATGTAAATGGGTCAGGATCTTCGCCAGTGCGGGATGTTGAGTGGTAGGCAAATAACTACCGACAAGTTCGGCATGCGTTAACGTGTCCAGTAAAACATGAAGGAGGCGTATATATTCTGGGTCTTGTTCTGAAAATGAATGATGACGAATATGTTCCAGCAGCGCAGAAACCAGCGGTGCGGACAGTAAAATCCCAGCCTGTTGCGGCATCCGTTGGCATAAAGACTCATGGATATAAAGCGTACAATAGGTCACATCATTACGGTTAATCCCACTATGTTGCAAATGTGGCGGTAGCCAGATGCCATAAGGTGGAGGCGTAAGGTAATTGATTTGCTCAATATTGACTTCAAGTACGCCATCAAAAGCATAAATAAACTCACCCCAGGCATGTGCGTGTTTAGGATAAAAAGTCTCTGCGGGCGCATCCCGAACGCTTAACCATAACGGCGCAGGAATATCATTGTAGGTCGGAATCGCCTGAAAATCCTGAATCCTTTGTGCTGACTTTTTCATAAGATGAGAATTGCCCGAAAACACGCATGTCTTGTCAGATTTTCACTATATCATGAAAATCTGACAGTCTTATATTGGTTCTCAAATTATAGAATTGGGAGCGTGCTATGGATGAGCGCAAAGCATTAGATGCAACTGCATCCGGTCTGATGATCGTACTGTGTATGATCTGGGGCTTACAACAAGTCATTTTAAAAATGGCAGCTCCCGATATTTCGCCCTTAATGCAGATTGCATTACGTTCAGGTTTGGCTGCTGTTCTGTTGTTGCCTTTGTTATATCTGGATAAAGCCAGTCAGTTATTCAATCGTCAGAATCTCAAAGCAGGCGCATTGGTCGCTTTTCTGTTTTCGTTAGAGTTCTTTCTGCTGGCGCAAGCTTTGCAATGGACGTCTGCATCTCATGCGGTGGTACTGTTGTATACCGCACCGATCTTTGTGGCTTTGGGGCTGCACTGGAAGCTTCCTTCCGAGCGTTTAAGTGTGTTGCAGTGGGTCGGTATTGCTATTGCTTTTCTAGGGATTGTGGTCACTTTCATGCGAGAAAATCAGGGTGCAACGCAGTTAGAACAGCAAATGTTATGGGGAGATTTGCTGGCGCTTGCAGCAAGTATTGCTTGGGCTGCAACCACAATTACGGTGCGTTTATCTTCTCTGGCACAAGCTGCCGTCACGCAAACCTTGTTCTATCAACTGGCTGGTAGTTTTGTTCTATTGTTTGGCTTGGCTATATTCCTTGGACAAGCCACGATTCATTTTACCCCGCTGGTGATCGGCAGCTTGGCCTTTCATACCTTGATTGTATCCTTTGCCAGTTTTCTGGCGTGGTTCTGGTTATTACGCAATTATCTGGCTTCCAGACTGGGCGTTTTTTCCTTTCTGACCCCGTTATTTGGCATGGCCTTTGGTGTGTGGTTGCTGGGTGAAAGAATTGAACTGAATTTTGTGATTGGTTCAGCGCTGGTGTTACTTGGAATTGTGGTGGTCAGTTTGTAAGGCTGGCTCAGGAAATAAAAAAGGCCTCGATTGAGGCCTTTTGACTATTTTTGTTCAAAGATGGTGGAAAGCGGAATAGAGAGCTTGGCAGCTAAATAATCATTACTTTCAATCAGGGATGGGCCGAGTCGTTCCATCCATTCATCATCTTGGTGAATATGCTCAACATCATTACGTAATGGCAATGGATAAGGAAGGGCAGTGAAGAAGCTCCAGAAATCAACCTGCGCTAAATTACGAACCAGTACATATTCATCTTTATCGGTACGCATAATCAGGTTTTGCTGTTCCAGTTGCAGGATATAAGCAGGTAAACGACCTAATTCACCACGCCCAATAATATTCAACAGCTCTTTCTCACTGACACTTTGTCCAATCTGTTGCTTCTTATAAAACAGTTCCAGAATGTCGAGTAACATCAAGATTGGATGGCGTTTCTGTTCTTTTCCAGAATGGAATGCGGTGAGGGCATAACTGATTTCCACACCCAGTAAAATAATATTCCAGGACAGGTAAATCCAGAGCAGGAAAATTGGCACCGCAGCAAATGCACCATAGACAATTTCATAGCTGGTGAAGTTGCTCATGACCCAGCCAAAAAAACGTTTTAAAACCTCAAATACCGTCGCACTAAAACAGGCCGCAATAAAGGCTGAAAATACTGGGACAATACGGTTGGGAATGGTCCAGTATAAAATGAAGAAGCCAACAATAGTCAGTAAAAACGAGATCAGCCAGAGCAGGAATGCACCATCCAGCTGATAGCCTGCAAAATTATTGCTGAGAATACTCATCGAAGCGACTGTGGAAGACAGTACAAAAGCACTGCCTAATACGATCGGCCCCAGTGAAATAATGGTCCAGTAACGCATAAAACCAACCAGACCAGTACGGGTCTCTTTCACTCGCCAGATCCGGTTAAATACATTCTCAATAGAGGTCAGCATCAGCACTGTAGTGACAAACAGGAACAGCACACCAATCACTGTGAGGTTACTGGATTTCTCGGTAAATGCATTTAAGGCCTTATCAAAGGCAATGGTGCTTTTGGGTAAAAAGTTACTGTAAATCAGTTGTTGTAGCTGTTGCCGAGCTGGTTCTAAGGCTTTAATAGAGGAGATAATCACCAGAAAAACAGTCAACATTGGTACGACTGCAAACAGGGTGGTATAGGTCAGTCCTCCTGCTTGTTCCCGACAGCGGTCAGCTTCAAAACGTCGTAACACAAACACAATAAATTGAAACCATGTTTTTTCTAAAAAAGGCAGTTTTTTTAGATAACGGTGTAAGATCATGGGTTCTATCCTAATTATTTTTAATAAAAATCCTGTGAAAGCACAGGACTTGTAACAGCCTAAAATGTATAAAATGTCGTATAGTGTTCTTTTTAACAAAATTCTTGAAAGTGATGCAACCTTACGTTCTTGTTCTTTATTACAGTAAATATGGTTCAACTAAGCAAATGGCACACCTCATTGCCGATGGAATTGAAGCTGCGGGTGTGACTGCACGCATCCGAACCGTGCCCAATTTGGCGACGGTGGTAACTCAGGCTGAGGCCAGTATTCCAGAAGATGGTGACATTTATTGTAGTCTGGATGATCTGACGCATTGCTCAGGTTTAGCGTTGGGTTCACCGACCCGTTTTGGCAATATGGCCAGCGAAATGAAGTACTTTTGGGATCAAACCACCAGCTTATGGTTGAATGGTGCTTTGCATAATAAACCTGCATGTGTCTTCACCTCTTCAGGTTCAATGCATGGCGGGCAGGAAAGTACTTTATTGACGATGCTGCTACCGTTGTTTCATCACGGCATGATGATCTTGGGCTTACCGAACTCAATTCCAGCATTGTCGAATACCAAAACTGGTGGAACGCCGTATGGTGCGAGTCATGTCAGCGGACCACGCCATGACCAAAGCCTGAGTCAAGATGAAAAGGTTTTGTGTGAAGCACAAGGTAAACGTTTGGGTGAAGTTGTAAAAGCACTGGCTGGAAAACTTTAATGCATCGAACGACGGTAATTTTGTCCGATTCGAACCAATTGCCAAAATTGTAGAGGATCGGTTGGATAGGCAATCAAGCTCTGATTTTCACTGAGCAGAGAGATATTATCGAGATTGCCTTGTTCTGAGATCAACATGGCATAAACATAATCAAGCAGGTCGGTTGCACTGAAAACCTGTTTATAGGCGTCTTGCAGTTCAGCATTTTGATTGGCAAAACAAACCCGATGCGGCTGATCTTCATTAAGGAATGAAAGGCCAAGTCTTTTTTCTATTTCTGTCACAATCTCCCGATTCAAGTGTAAGGGTGATCGTGATAAAACGAGTTGGTGGATTTTAAAACCTGAACTGTGATCTGACATCACCTTCGCTCGTTGGGAATCGTTATTTTATAAAATCACTATACGCTTTTTATTCGTATTTTATAAAGAGCAAAAAAATGGGAGCCTAAGCTCCCATTCTGTTATTTCTTTAACTGCCAGTCGTAGATGTTTCGACGATAGGCATACCAGATCATCCACAGACCAATGATGATCATTGGGAAACTGAGGATCTGACCTTTAGTCATCCAGCCAAACAAGATAAAGCCTTGGTCTGCATCGGGTTGACGGAAGAATTCCATAAAGAAGCGTGCGACACCATATCCAGTCAGGAACAATGCAGAAACCGCCATACGTGGACGTGGCTTAGAACTAAACCACCACAGCACGATAAATAGGATCAGCCCTTCACAGATGGCTTGATAGATTTGTGATGGATGGCGTACCAGACCCAATGGATCCGTCGGAAAAATCATCCCGAAAGGATAGTTTGGATCTTGAACCTGACGACCGTAGAGCTCCCCACCGATAAAGTTACCAAAACGTCCAAACATTAAACCTGTTGGTACACATGGTGCGATAAAGTCCAAGGTTTGAAACCATGTTTTCTGGTATTTTTTACACCAGAACAACATTGCAATCATGACACCCAGAAAACCACCGTGGAAGCTCATGCCACCTGTCCAAACTTGAAATAACCAGAGTGGATTTTCCAGAAACTTACCGAACTCATAAAACAGCACATAGCCTACACGACCACCCAGCACAACGCCCAGCGCTCCGTAAAAGACTAGATCTGAAACCATATCGGCTGTCCAGCCATCACGTTGTTTAGCCCGATACGATGCTAAACCCCAAGCACATAGAAAAGCCAAGAGATACATGAGTCCATACCAGTGCACCTTGACTGGTCCTAAGCTCAGCGCAACTGGATCAATATTTGGATAGGTCAGCATTGCTGTTCCTCAATTTAGAATTTGAAATTAAGTTTTGATCAGATTGTAGCGGAATGATGTGAAAAATGTTGTACATTCAATGTGTAAAGATGTGAGAACCAAATCAATGTGTATTGTTGCTTTCGCATGGCATGTGCTGGATGAGATGCCATTATGCTTACTTTCAAATCGTGATGAATTCTATCACCGTCCCAGTGCAAGCCTACATCAGTGGCCAAATCATGTGATTGTGGCTGGGCAGGACTTACAGTCAGGCGGTACATGGATGGGTGTAACTGCATCAGGGCGATGGGCCATCCTGACCAATTTCCGAAATGGTCGGGATCAGCAATCCTATACAACATCACGTGGGCATCTGATTCAATCTTTTCTGGAAAGTGATCTGGCACCGATTCGTTTTGCACAGCAATTGGAGCATCAACAGCAGAATTATGCGGGGTTTAATTTATTTGTTGGAGATCGGGAACAGGCGGTTTACATGAGTAACCGTGGGGAGGCACCTCAGGTGCTGGCGAATGGGGTATACGTAGTGTCAAATGGTCTGATGTCCGAAGATTGGCAAAAGACCAGACATTTGCGCAAGCGCTTTACTCAAGAATTTTTACCAATGTTGCAACAACCTCAGATTTTGGAGTCTGAACTCAGACATGCGGCTTGGGATATTTTGGAGGATGAGCGCAAAGTCATTCCAGATTTATTACCTGACACAGGCATCAGTACCGAAATGGAAGCTTTATTGTCTTCAACCTTTATCCAGAGTCCAGTATACGGAACGCGATGCTCTAACTTTTTAAGACTTACGCCAACACAATGGCAATGGCTGGAAAAATCTCAGCAAGGAGAAGAGCAGGGTGAGATTGTTGAACTGAAAGTTAATTTATAAACCTAAACCCCTAAATAAAACAACAAGATGTAATGGAATTGTCATGAAGGTGAAATAAAAGGGTCACTCTAGATTGCTATGGTTTAGCCTCTTAAATTTTGTCCAAAGAGGATAGTTTATGTTTTTAACAAAGCTGAGCTTTTCCAAAAAGCTATTAGCGATTAGTTTATTGACAGTTTTGAGTGGTGGTTTAGCCGCTTGTAAAGATAATAAGAATGAAAAAACTGAAACAGTTACGGAACCTACAGCTAAAAATGTGATTTTCTTTTTAGGAGATGGTATGGGGATTACAACCCTCACGGCATCTCGTATTTACTCTGTTGGAGAGGAGGGTGATTTAACGATTGATACCTTACCAGAAACAGCTTTTGTACGTACTTTTTCTGAAGATGGACAGGTAACAGATAGTGCGCCATCGATGGCTGCATATATGACTGGCGTAAAAATGAAAAATGAAGTCATCTCTATGCAAACTGGTACGATTGCTTCACCTCCAACCGCAGAAGGTACAAGTACATGTGATGATGTGGCTGAAAATAAAAATAAAAAGCCAGTTGAAACATTACTTGAGTTAGCCAAAGCACAAGGCATGGGAACAGGTATTGTCACCACAACGCGAGTGACTCACGCAACACCAGCAACAACTTATGCCCACGTTTGTCACCGCGATGCAGAAAATGATATTGCTGCACAACTCGTACCTGGCGGTAAAGGTAGCGGCTGGGGTGCATATAACGCTAAATTAAAAGATGGCGTCGATGTAGTGTTAGGTGGTGGTCTACGTCAGTTTAAGCCAACAGCCGCTAATGGAGGAAAGCGTGCTGATGGACGTGATCTGGTGAAAGAAATGCAAGATCAGGGTTATAGCTTTGTTTCTAAGGGAAGTGATCTTGCAAAAATTGATCCAGCGAAGACCAAGAAACTGTTAGGTTTATTTAACGTCAGTCATATGAATTATGATTTAGACCGTATTAATAAGAAGATTGATGAACCAAGCCTTGCAGATATGACAATCAAGGCAATTGATATTTTACAAGCTAAAAATAAGAGCTTCTTTTTGATGGTTGAAGGTGGTCGTATTGACCATGCTTTACATGACACCAATGCCAAGCGTGCATTGCAGGATACAGTTGCGCTGGATGATGCAATTAAAGCTGCAATTGATAAAGTTAAACAAACTGATCCTGAATTGAAAAATACACTGATCGTTGTCACTGCTGACCATGACCACACCATGATTTTAAATGGTTATGCGAAACGTACTGGAAAATATGTAAAAGGTAGTGAGACCAGTGTGTTAGGTCTTGTTAAAGATGATAGTTCTTCTGGCTATGCAAGAGATGAAAATGGCACGCCGTATCCAATTATTAGCTTTGGTACGGGTAAAAAACGTCTAGATAATAACCGTATAGAGGCGCGTGGCGCATTAACGGATAGTGATATCTGTAACCCAGTGGCAGGACCTGCTGGGAAATATATAGACAGTCGTGGCACTGATTTAACTCAAGCGGGTTGGTGTACAGGTACTGCTGCGGATGATTTCCAGCAAGAAGCGGTGATTCAAACAGGCTTTAATGATAGCGAAACTCATGGTGGTACAGATGTGTTTCTTGGTGCTGTAGGTGCAGGCTCGGATAATTTCTATGGAAGCTTAGAAAATATCGAAGTGTTTGGCTTAATTCGTAAAGCCATTGGCCTGTAAATCATCAAGAACTGGAGAAACATAATGCTAAAACAATTTAAATCAGGTTCGTTAAGTCTGAAAGCTTCCGCTCTAATGGTTGCATTAATTGCTACAAGTACTGGCGTACAAGCTGCGGGTGAAGCCAAGAATGTCATTTTCTTTTTAGGAGATGGTATGGGGCCAACCGTCATTACAGCAAGCCGTATTTATGGTTATGGTGAAGCTGGTAAATTAACCATGGATACTTTACGCCGTACAGCGCGTATCAAAACCTATTCAGAAGATGGTCAGACGACAGATAGTGCGCCTTCTATGGCTGCCTATATGACGGGACAAAAAACACGGAATGCAGTGATTGGTATGACACCTGGTACAGTTCCTGTGAGCCCTAGTTCTGGCCGTGCGGCTGATGGAACGCGAGTCTCTGGTGCAGTCAATAATTGTCCTACACCAGGCTCTAGTATTGCGGCGGGCAGACCTGCAGAGACTATTTTAGAGCTAGCTAAAGCAAATGGCATGAAAGTTGGGGCTATCACAACAACTGAATTAACTCATGCCACACCAGCAGCAACATTTGCGCATGTTTGTCATCGTGATGCCAAATATGAGATTGCACGCCAGCTTATTCCGGGTGGTGAGGGATATAATAATAAGCTTTTAGATGGTGTTGATGTATTGATGGGTGGAGGACGTAATCACTTTACGCCATACCATGCCGATAATAATTCAAGAGGTCGGATTGATGGTCGTAACTTATTGGGTGAACTAAGCGCAAAAGGCTATACGATTGGGTCAACCAAAGCAGATATGGCTACTGCTCCTTTAAACAAAAAATATATTGGTTTATATACAGACAGATCACATCTTGCTTATGATCTTGACCGCATCAATGGGCGTGCGCCAAATGAACCAAGTCTGGCTGAAATGACAGCGAAGTCAATTGATATGTTACAGGCACAGAGCGGGGATAAAGGATTCTTCCTGATGGTTGAGGGTGGACGTATTGACCATGCTTTACATGGCACCAATGCGAAACGTGCTTTGCAGGATACTATTGCTTTCGATAATGCAATTAAGACAGCAATTGATAAACTGAAAAAAACAGATCCTGAACTTAAGAATACGTTAATTGTCGTAACTGCTGACCATGATCATACAATGACTTTTAATGGCTATACTGCACGTACAGGCAAAACGACTCCAACCAATCCAGGTATTTTAGGATTAAGCTATAGTTATCAGGAAGCGAAGCCTACAGATACGAGAGCACGCGTTTTAGAAGATGGCAAAAGACATGCGCCTAGCCTTGATGTAAATGGAAAAACCTCTACAACGCTTGTATTTGGTAATGGTGGCGGACCACGACTAGCATCACGTATTGATATTACAGATGCTGAAGCAGCCGCAGATGATTATTTGCAGGAAGTTGGGGTAAAACTGGGTGGTCCTGGGTCAGAAACGCATGGTGGTGGTGATGTGATGCTATTTGCCGAAGGAGCAGGCTCTTCTCTATTTAGAGGGACGCGTGATAATACTTGGGTTTTCAGTAAGCTAAAAGAAGCATTAGGTTTTAAATAATGCTTTGATTTTCATAATATTGCAAGGAACCTCAGCTAATATCAGCTGAGGTTTTTTTATGTAGGAAATAATATGCGTCTTGTGATTGGTTCAATATTACTTACGTTAGGGATAACATCTTTGCATGCAGCACCTTTATTGAGTGCCACGATTACACGTGAGACCCAAACAATTGGTAATGATGGTGTGACACGTACCAGCGTGTTTCAAGAGCGGATGTATCGTAATAATCAAAATATCTGGATCGAAAGGGTACTACCCAAACAACATACTCATAAACCACATGAGCATGGACACAAGCACTTAGATTTAGCTGAAGCAGCTCAGCATTACTTTATCAATAATAAAAAACAACCAGAACTGAAATTAATTTTAACCGAGGATAAAACTGTCGTACATTTACAAGATGCAGATATTGAAATGCTAGGTTTGAGTAGCTGCTGGAAATGTGTTTATTCTCTAATTGATCCGAATACCTTAAAGAATATGACTGTCATTAAAAAGGATAATAATAGCACTTGGTATGAATCTAAAAATAAAAGAAATAAAATGAGTATTGAATGGGATAATCGCAACAATATTGCTAAAAAAGTGGATATACGTAGTCTCGATGGCAAGCGTTATGACACGCTTAAAGCAAATATCCAACAGGTAAATATTGTCGAGCCATGGAAAAACTACAGTAAGTTCAAAAATAAAGATTATGCGGATTTTGGCGATTAATAAATAGTCGTGTTCATTTGGCTGAACGCTTTGATTTAAAAAAGTAATAGAAATAAAAAAATGCCGACATAGAGTCGGCATTTTTGAATGGATCGAGGGATTAACCTGCGATTACACCGCCATCTTTACGTGTGATGACGACTGTCGCTGAACGTGGGCGAGCAGTTGTATCACTTGGATTGGTTTGTGTTGCAGGCCAGTGACTATTTGGTGTTGCATAGTCCGCTGAGTCTTCACCCGGATGTTGCACATTAATGAAAATGGCTTTGTAATCTGGTGTCATCGCAATACCTGTAATCTCACACTCTTTTGGCCCAGTCAGGAAGCGACGGAGTGTATCATCAGTTACTTTTTTCCCAACGAGTGTCTCTGTGCCATTTGATGTTGTGGCTTTAACACCATCACCAATCTGACCCGGTAATGCAGCTAACATCATACAGTTGGTTACATCTGTATAAGCACCGTCATCAGTTTGAATCCAAAGCACACCACGCGGGTCAAACCACATACCATCTGGGCTAGATAAATCGTTATTATCTGTCAAACCTGAAAGATTGATATTTGACGCCATTGATGCTTCTGCACCAAATAAGTAAATATCCCATTTGAAGCTTTCAGCCGTGGTCAGGTCACCCGTTTCGCGGAAACGGATAATATGACCATTTACGTTGCCCTTTTGAACTTTTTCGTTGTTATAAAGGTCTTCGTAAGCACGTGGGTTAGCTGCATCTGTTGGATAGCTTGAACCGCGGTTCGAGTTATTGGTTAAAGTGACGTAGATTTCGCCATTTTCTGGATTTACCGTACACCATTCTGGACGGTCCATTTTGGTTGCGCCAACAGAATCTGCTGCTAAACGCGCAAATGTAACAACATCTGCCTGTGAGCTAAATGGATAAACGGTGTTGCTTTGATCTAATCCATTTTTTCCATAACTTAATTCGATCCATTGACCTGAACCATCGTTATTGAACTTGGCAACATAAAGTTTGCCAGCATTCATGTATTTGTCGCCAGCACGGTAACCGCCATTTACATCTTTCGTATCCCATTTCGCATCAGATACAAATTTATAGATATATTCACCGCGTGAGTCATCACCCATATAGAAGGCAAGTGGTTGGCCTGCAACTGCACGGCATGCGCTATCTTCATGAGCGAAACGGCCTAAAGAAGTACGTTTCACTGGGTTTTGGCGACCATCAAACGGATCAATTTCAACCATCCAGCCAAATGTATTTGGGCCATTACGGTAGTCTGAGCTTGCTGTATCCGTTTTTACATCTGCATTCCAGCGGTCATATAAATCTTGTGACTCTACACCGCCTTTTGCTGTTTCCCATGCGTAGCGTGAGCTTGAGCCAGCTTTTAAACCATAACGTTTTAAAGCAATGATTTCTTCTGGACGGCGCAACGCATCATCGCCAGTACTACGAACAAAATAACCGATAAAGTTTTCTTCAGTCGTCAGGTATGTGCCCCACGGTGTATAACCATTACCACAGTTATTGTGGGTACCACGTGTTTGACGGCCAGCAGGAGAATATCCTGTTGCCAGTAACGTTGAACCAGCTGCAACGCCCGCAAAATCCATCACGGTAGAACCAGTGATACGACGGTTGAAAACCGAATTTTTAACAACTTCGACTTTCTGGGTGGTTTGGTCTTTTTTAATTTCTATGACTGACACGCCGTGTGCATTTACTTCACGAATGACTTCATCTTCTGGACGACGACCATCAACTTTGGTTGGGCCTTTAGGATGTAAGAAGGTTGGGTTGATGTATTCATGGTTCATGACCAATAAACCACGATCAGATACACTTTCGTCGAAACGTTGTGTTGCTGCATTCAGGCCAAAAAAGTGCATACCGTCATGGCAGTCACCTGAGCGGAACTGGAAGCTTGGGCCAGAAGGAATGTTGTTGTCATCCCACTCAGGATAAGCAGGGTTAATTGAATCACCCAAAGCATATAAAACAGTGGCTTGATAGCCTTCAGGAACCGTTACGATATCATTTAGGTTTTTTGCAACCGCATTAAATGTTAATTTTTCTGGTTTTTTATCTGGATTGGTCGGTGTCGTTGGCGTTCCATTATTATTTGAATTATCGTCGTCATTACAGCCTGTTAATGTTGATGCAAGTGTTAATGCAACAGCCCCGCTTGCCGTTTTGCTAATTAAGCTACGACGGCTAATATGTTGTTCTAGAATATCTCTGAAATGGATGTTGTCAGATGTATTGTTGTCCAACTCTTGATCTTCATGATATGGCGATAGCTCGGTCATGGAAAATTCCTAAATAATGACAGTTGTTCTAAAAGTTTGCCCCCCATAAACTTAGTGTTTTAATGTGACGAAGCATTGACACTTGTATGACAGATTTGTGAAAAATCAATGGATAAATGACAATAAAAAAACAGGTCTGAGACCTGTTTTTAAATTTAGTTTTACTTATGCTGTTTTTCTTTTTTCGATTATTTTTCCGAAGAATAAGCCCAACTCAAATAAGAGCCACATAGGAACAGCGAGCATGATCATCGAAATTGCATCGGGCGGTGTAACAAACATGGCAATAAAGAAACAACCCACGACAATAAAGCGTCTTTTCTCAATCAGACTTTGTGTACTGACGACACCAATC
Organism: Acinetobacter sp. BIGb0102; assembly: GCF_003815055.1. NCBI lineage: Bacteria > Pseudomonadati > Pseudomonadota > Gammaproteobacteria > Moraxellales > Moraxellaceae > Acinetobacter > Acinetobacter sp. BIGb0102. The sequence goes on along the minus strand of NZ_RKQE01000013.1, from coordinate 50,855 downwards.
AGAATGAGCAGAAGGGTAATTACTGGAATTTCAAAGGTTAAACCAAAGACAAGAAATAGCTTTAAGCAAAATGCCAGATAGCTATTAATATCTGTCATTGGTGCAACAGTTTCAGGCGATACGCTAATAAAGAAATGCAGAATTGAAGGGAGTGCAATGAAATAAGCAAAAGCAATCCCTGTATAAAATAAGGTAATACTGCTCAGTAATAGGGGAATGGCCAGACTTTTTTCTTTTTCATATAACGCAGGTTTTGCAAAAGACCAGATCTGGTAAATGATAAAAGGCATTGCCAGCATCAAGGCCACAAAAAAATTCAGTTTAAATGGCGCCATGAATGTTGCAGTTACATCTGTGGCAATCATCGATGAGCTTGCAGGCAGTTGTGCTCTTAAAGGCTCTGAAAGTAGTTGATAAGTGCGATTGGCAAAAGGCAATAAACAAAAGAATAAAAGTAGTAATATTCCAACAATCTTAAAGAGATGTTGGCGAAGAATCATCAAATGCTTGGTGATTGGCATCTCTTCCAGCGGAATGTCTTGCTCGTTGTCATTCAAGTTTGAATGAGGAAGTTGAGATGTTGTGGGTGCACTCATACGGCCACCTTTAATTCAGGAATCGAGAGAGTTGGATCGATTTGAGGAATTGGGTCAGTGAACGTGACATGCTGTGTAAGATAGACTGAAGATCGTGTCGCCGTTAAATAATGATAATGTGGATGTTGTATTGTTTTTTGCAGTTGCGTTGCAGTTTCTGCTTCTAAACTGATATTTTTTTGCTGTTCTAACTCGGCGATTTGAGCCTGCATTTTTTGTTCTAGCTCAGTGATTCGCTGCATTTCCTGCTGCATCTGTTCTCGTAGCTCCGAAAGACGAAGTTCACGATCAATATCATTCTGAACATTGCTGATCATACGTTTTATTTTTGCATACCACTTACCAGCAAAACGAGCTGCTTCTGGCAGCTTATCTGGCCCAAGCACGAGTAAAGCGATAATGCCGAACACAAAAAGTTCGGACATTCCAATATTCAGCATAGTCGTACTCGCTTAGCTTTTTACCGAGCTTTCAGTATTTTTAACTTGAGCATCAATGGTGCGAGGTTCATTTAAAGGTGCTGCAACTTCATCTTCTTTCATCGATTTTTTGAAGTCTTTAACCGCGCCACCGACATCTTTACCTAAGTTCTTAAGCTTCGATGTACCGAAAAGTAGAATCACCACAATTGCAAAAATCAGCACATGCCAAATCGATAAACCAGCCATAACTTTATTCCTATAAAACTTTGGATATATCTCAACAGCTAGGCGTGACAAAGATGTGACACTTATATTGCAGTTTTAAGACAAACATCGGCACAACCCAAAACAGTGCTAGCATATACAGCTGCCAAATAAGCGATCAAAATTAGATAACATGACTTTTATTCTTCCGCTCAGTGCCTTCATTTTCGGCTTGTTGCTTGCTCAATTTGAGCTTGCAGAGAAGTGTAAGAAAGTCTTGTCATCCTTATTGGCGCGGTTATTTATTCCAGTTGTGATTATTTACAATATGGTGTTTTATCAGGCAGGAAGTTTTGCGCTGATTCTGTTTAGTTTTCTCTCTTCCATTATTCTGTTTTATTTATTTGCTTATTATTCAAAAGATCGTTTACAAGCGCTGTGTTTTAGCTATAGCAATATCGGCTGGTTAGGCTTTCCATTTGCCATTGCCTTATTTGGTGAACAGGTCAGCGCTGCCATGATTGCGCTATATATCGGTGGTTCATTATTTGGTAATATCTGGGCAGTTGCTGCCGTTTCAGAAGGACCGACGAATCATCTCGCGACGCTGCATAAAGTTATAAAGTCACCGCCTGTACTTGCCTTATTGATTGCCTTTATCTTGTGGCTTCTAGGAGTTCAGCGCCTAGAAGGAAATATGCTATTAGAAGGGATATATGAGATTGCCAAGTTTGGGATGAGCTTTGCTGGCATGTGTATTTTAGGAATGTGGCTGAGGCATACTCGGGTACATTTTGCAGATCTACTTTTAAGTACGCGTACGCTGATGTTGAAATTATTGTGTGGTGTGCTGATCTGTGCCATGACTTATTATTTGATTCCGATTTCCCAACTTAAGTTATTGCTCCCAGTTTTATTCTTCTTATTCTGTTTGCCACCAGCCGCCAATATTGTGGCTTTAGAAACGCATTATCAGGGTACTGGTGTTTCAGCCCGATATATTGCGGCCGGAACAATGATGAGCTGTTTGGTTATTATTGTGTATGGCATTTTATTGCATGTAAAAAGTGCCCTCATTTAGGAGGGCACTTTAGTATTTTAAACTAGACTTGCTTTAAACAGCTGCATTGCTTGCCCACGATGGCTGATCTTATTTTTCTCTGCCTTGCTCAGTTCAGCACTCGAAACATTGAGTTCAGGTAGCCAAAATAAAGGGTCATAACCAAAGCCATTTTCGCCACGAGCTGCCTCTAAAATCTCACCTTTCCAAATGCCTTGGAAAATTTGTGGAAGTGGATCTTCTGTATGAGTAACGAGCGCGAGTACGCAAACAAACATGCCTTCAATCACTTCGCCATCTTTACGGAAGGGTGCGAGATCGGCTAACAGTTTTTGGTTGTTGGCAGCATCATTGCCGTGTTCGCCTGCATAACGTGCAGAGTAGATGCCTGGTGCACCACCTAGAATTGGAACACAAAGTCCAGAGTCATCTGCGAGGGCTGGTTTGCCCGAAAGTTTAGAGGCATGGCGTGCTTTGATAATGGCATTTTCAACAAAGCTGAGACCGTCTTCGATCGCATCTTCAATATCCAGTTTGCCTTGAGGAATGATTTCAACAGGAAGGTTGAGTTGCTGAAAGAGGTGTTCAAATTCGACAACTTTGCCTTTATTGTTACTTGCAAGAACAAGACTGCCTTGGTTGAGCCATGATTGGGTAGACATGAGTTAAACCTATCTAAATTTTGCGTATTTTAACGTATTTCTAGAATGAAATAGCTGAATTATGAATATGAATGAATAGAGCATTTTTTCCGATTAAAAATGATTTGGGCGGTATAGTTTTCTGTTTCAATCAAAGATGTCTTTTGAGGGTGCTTGCTTTTGCAATCAAAAGTAATACTTCCAAAAATTGAAGGAAAATTGAGGCTGATATACGCGATGGGATAAAAATGCTTTTGGGAATGAAAAGGGAGCTGAAAATGAAACTGATTATTTGGCTTTGATGATGTTTCACTGATTTCTGTATCTGTATTTTTTCTGAATACTGGTAGCATTAAGATCGTTTCACGTTGTAGATGGGTCGTGATAAATGGGAAAAAGTAATCAGACTCATATGTCGCATAAGCAGTTGAATTTAACTTTTCTAACTCTTTCATGAAATCGCTTTGGGTATAGCCATTTTTATAAGAAGTAATTTGAATCGAGAAAGTTAATATTTGAGAATGATCAAAAAAGAATGGTTTTAGCATCTGAAATATAATGATGCCACTCACTATAAAGAAAATACTTATATAAATTGAAAGTTTAAATTCATTTCTATTAAGCATTAAATTTCTCTTCTTTATACTTATTGACTTAGCAGCAAATTAGCCTGAGGGTTTTTATTTGATATTGACCAAGATTATCGTAATAAAAAACCGACTTTCACAAGTCGGTTTTTTATTACGCTCAATACATATAAAACAGATTATTGCGCTTGAATCCATTTATCAGCACGGTCACGTGCAGTACGGATCTGATCTTGAGTCAGGTTAGCTGCCAAAGCAGTTTTTTTACCTTCAGAAAGTTTGATCACTTTGGTATCGAGCATGCCATCACGGGTTGAAAGCTCATACCACTGATAAGCACCCATATAGTTTTTCTTTTGCTCTTCCATCATTGCAAGATTAAAGCTGGCACGGTTATCACCATTACTTGCCGCTTTCTCGAAATAACGACGCGCTAAAGCTTCATCTTTCTTGGTACCAATACCATCGGCATACATACGGCCAACATTCAACTGTGCTGCAGATAAACCTTGATCCGCTGCGGCCTTGAATAAAGCAAATGCCTGTTTCTCATCTTTAGCAACGTCTTTACCGTACTGGTAACGGGTTGCCAAATAAAACTGTGCCCCAGCCTGACCAGATTTCGCTGCGCTTTGTAAACCATTGATATCCATCACTGAATATCGCGCTGCCTGTGTTGCTACCGATTGTGGTTGAGCAACATAGTCAGCGTGCGCTTGTATACTGATCAGACCAAATAAAAATGTGCTGATTAATGTCTTTTTCATAGAGCGCTCACTCGATAAATTGCGACTTCACCAAATAGGTTCGGCATATGCTTACTGAGCATACTACCTTGTTGGTCACCATTAACGGCAAGTCGATTAATAATTTTAATCCGGTTCTCAGCACACAAGGCTTCAAAATCGCGGAAAGTACATAAATGAATATTCGGGGTGTTATACCACATATAAGGTAAAGCTTCCGAAACAGGCATTTTCCCTTTCAATGCAAGAAAAGAACGCGTCTTCCAATGCGCAAAGTTTGGAAAAGTAATAATCGCCTGTTTGCCGACACGCACCATATCACGAAGTAATACATCAGGTGCATCTACAGCTTGCAAAGCTTGTGCCATAACCACAGAGTCAAAAGACTGGTCGGCAAAGCGACTTAAACCAAGGTTCAAGTCCTGTTGGATAATATTTAACCCCCGACTGATGGCAATTGCAATCTTTTCTTGATCAATTTCTAGCCCATAGGCACGAATATTGTGCTGTTTGCTCATATGAGCCAGCAATTCACCATCACCACAGCCTAAGTCTAACACGCTAGAGTTCGGGTTAATCCATTTTTCGGCGAGTTGTTGATCTATACGCATCAGTGCTGCTCCTGTCGTGTCGATTTCAACTGTTGTTCTCCACCTAAAAATGCCCGTAGTGTTTTCACATAGAGTGGAATAGGGAACAAGAAAGAGTCATGGCCTTGTTCAGCATCAATATCCAAGTAGCTGACAGGCTTATGATTATCAATTAACGCATCCACCAGTTCCTGCGAACGACTTGGACTAAAACGCCAGTCCGTGGTAAATGAAATCACCAAAAATTGGCATTTCGGCTTACTCATGGCCTTTGTTAAAGAATGCTCATATTCACGGGAAGGGTCAAAATAATCCAGTGCCTTGGTCATAATCAAGTAAGTATTTGCATCGAAATTGCGACTGAATTGTTCACCTTGGTAACGCAAATAGCTTTCAACCTGAAATTCGACATCGAAACCATACATAAATTTGCCTGACTTGAGGTCACGACCAAATTTTTGCTTCATGGCTTCTTCAGACAAGTAGGTGATATGACCTACCATACGTGCCAGAATCAGGCCACGTTTTGGATAGCTGTCATTTTCCAGATAACGTCCATGATGAAAGTCTGGGTCTGACAGGATTGATTGGCGTGCAACTTCGTTAAAGGCAATATTTTGAGCTGATAATTTTGGTGCGCTGGCAATAACGGCACATTTTTTTAGGCGATCAGGATAGTCTAGTGACCATTGCAAGGCTTGCATGCCCCCTAAAGAACCACCAATCACAGAATACCAAACCTCAACACCGAGTCGGTCAGAAAGCATGGCTTGGGTTTTGACCCAGTCGCGCACGGTAACCAGTGGAAAGTCTGGACCATAAGGACGATTTTCATTTTCAGGGTTGGGTGAGGTTGGTCCTGTAGAGCCACTACAGCCCCCGATATTATTTAATGAAACAACAAAGAAATGGTCGGTATCAATTGCTTTTCCAGGGCCAATACAGCTATCCCACCAGCCAGCTTTTTTATCATCTTCATGATGGTAGCCTGCGGCATGGTGATGTCCTGAGAGTGCATGACAAATCAGAATAGCATTTGATTTATCTGCATTGAGTGTTCCATAGGTTTCAACCATTAAATCAAAACGTGGTAATACTCGACCACATTCAAGTTCTAGAGGTTGTTCAAATTGAAACTTTTGTGGTGTGACTAAACCCACTGAATCCGATGGAAAAGACACTGGAATCGTTCGCCTTATATAAAGTTTGAATCAATAAACAGAGTTCAATTGAATCTCTCGTTACTTGAAATCATTGGTTTTAATAACGGAGTCCTGCCGAGTTGTTATCCAGTTCTAGGATAAACTTTCAGTTAGACTTACTTTGGTTTCGCCCAAAGTAAGCAAAGGCCTCTTGCGCTGCTATAACCGCAGCTCACCACAAAACCTGTTCATTTCTTGCATTTTTCTCATTCTATCGCAGAAAGAGCATCTTACAAGCACCACGCAGGTTGTGGATGACATTTCCGAGTATCTGAGTTTAAACGAGAAATTATATTCAATCTCAATGAAACTAAAAGGATACCAATTCAGGTATCCTTTCAAAAGTCATTTTTTCTGATATTACAACTCAGCTTTACTGACGATTATGTGATATTTCACTCATCTAAACGGCTGCAGCAGCCACCTGATCTGTGGTCAACACACCTTGCTCAATCAAACGGTTGGTACATGCAATAATGGCTTCAATTGATGAGGTCACAATGTTGTCATGTACGCCAGCACCGAAGGCACTCTTACCTGTACCTTTCACTTGAAGTTCAATCAAGGCAAGGGCTTTGGCATTGGCACCTGAACTGATGCTACGCTCCTCATAGTTCACAACATCAATTGGTAACTGTAAAGCATTCAACATGGCTGAGATCGGACCATTGCCTTCACCGCGTAGGCGTTGAATTTCGCCGTCAATTTCAACGTCTAATTCAATGATTTGTGTACCATTAATATCCGACAATTGATAATGCTTGGTGTGATAATGACTGTTTTTTACATCCACGTAGGTTTTTTCGAATAAAGACCAGATTTCATGGGCGCTGATTTCAGTACCATTTTCATCGGTATGTTGCTGTACGATCTGGCTGAATTCGATTTGAACACGACGTGGCAAGGCAACGTTGTAATTCGATTCTAACAAGTAAGCAATACCGCCTTTACCAGATTGGCTATTCACACGGATCACAGCATCATAGTCACGACCTAAATCTTTAGGATCGATTGGTAAATAAGGCATATCCCAGATTTCTTCGTTTTTCTGGAATTCGAAGCCTTTCTTAATCGCATCCTGATGTGAACCAGAGAACGCGGTAAAGACTAAATCACCAGCATATGGATGACGAGGATGCACAGGTAAACCAGTACATTCTTCAACTGTTGCAATGACTTCATTGATATTGGAGAAGTCCAAGTTTGGTGCAACACCTTGGGTATACATGTTCAAGGCAATTGCAGCAACGTCAACATTACCCGTACGTTCACCATTACCAAACACACAGCCTTCAACTCGGTCAGCACCAGCCATAATTGCTAACTCAGACGCTGCGATACCGCAACCACGGTCATTGTGACAATGCACAGAAATAATCACGCCATCACGACGCGCCAAGTTACGGTGCATCCATTCGATTTGATCGGCATAGACATTTGGCGTTGAAACTTCCACGGTTGCAGGCAAGTTCAAGATGACTTTATTGGTCGGAGACGCTTCCCAAATCTCAGTCACAGCATCGCAAACTTCTTTGGCAACTTCTAATTCTGTTGCAGAGAAACATTCAGGACTGTATTGGAAAATCCATTCTGTTGCAGGGTATTGCGCTGCATATTCTTTGACTTTAGTTGCTGCATTAATTGCAAGCTGCTTTGAGCCATTGGCATCAACATTCAAAACTTTCTTACGGAATGTTGGAGAGTTTGAGTTGTAGATATGCACGATGGCACGTTCTGCACCGACTAATGCCTCAAAAGTACGTTCAATCAAGTGATCACGTGCTTGCACCAATACTTCGATATACACATCATTAGGGATCAAATTTTCTTCGATTAGCATACGGGCGAAATCGAAGTCAATTTGAGAGGCAGAAGGGAAACCAATTTCAATATGTTTAAAGCCAATCTTGACCAACATTTTGAACATTTTTAATTTTTGATCCATGTTCATCGGTTCAAAAATTGCCTGATTACCGTCACGAAGGTCAGTACTCATCCAGATTGGCGCTTGATTGATTTCATTATTTGGCCATTGGCGATCTGGTAAATCGACGCGTTGGTACATACGGCGGTATTTTTTGCTTGGGTCAGCCAACATCATGAGATAACTCCTTGTCGTAGCATGGTTGCTGAGTCAAATAAAAGGCAACGTGCTACAAATATATATGGTGTCTATAAGAATTAATTTAAAGCGAATTTGGGGATCGAGTGCCTAAAAATGTAGGCAAAAAATTTATACGCGCGCGAGGCGCAGCATCAGGAGAAGAGCAGCAGTGAGATGTGTTGTATGAGACGGTTGGGTAAAGCCGCGATTTGTTTTCATCATCTACCATTCGTATGGGTTATTTAATTTTGCAGTTATATTAATCATCTAACTGTGATCAGTCTAGGCGAAAATACAGACGGCTGCAAAGGTCTATAAAACATTTTAAAGACAATGAGTGGAAAATATTTCCCTGTTTTTTGCGCTATTTTAATTTTAATGGGGAAAATTTCCCGTAATTTTAATGATTAGAGATAAAAAAATTAATTTTATCTCTATAGCCTGAAAAGTGTACGAATTAGAGTTCAGACCACATCCGAGTCAGATTGTGGTAAATATTGGTGAGTTTCATCACTTCTGGATAAGCATCGCCATGAGTTTTACGCAATTCACGGATACTTTCATCTAGTGTAAACAATAGGTGGCGCTTACTATCGTCCCGAATCAGGCTTTGTACCCAGAAGAATGAAGCGAAACGGGTGCCAGAGTTAATACTACTGACTTCATGCAAACTGGTTGATGGATAAAGCACGACATCACCAGCAGGAAGTTTAATCTCATGGTAGCCATAAGTGTCTTCAATGACCAGTTCACCACCTTCATATTCTTCTGGTTCGCTCAAGAACAAGGTGCATGATAAATCAGTGCGGATTTGTTCAGAAGAACCACGAATCAGACGAATCGAGTTATCGACATGGAAGCCAAAGCTTTCAGACTCATCATAACGATTGAATAAGGGTGGAATAATTTTATGTGGTAATGCTGCGGCTTGAAAAAGTGGATTTTGCCAAATTGCTTTAATTACAATCTCGCTAAGTGCATGGGTCAGCGGATCTTGTTCTGAAAGTTGTTGATTTTGTTTCACTGAAGCAGAGAGGGTACCCGCAGTCACTTTCCCACCCACCCAATTTGCATCTGCCATTAACTGGCGGAACTCTGCAACTTGTTCTTTGCTTAATACATTGGGAATATGATGGATCACGGTGAACACCTTTTGAATATTTATTGCATTTGTAAAAATAGCCTCATGACGAGGCTATTTTATATGAACTAAGTAGAATGCCGTAAAGTTATTATGGCTTTTGCTTAGTATTTAAAATTAACAGCAAGTACCGCGTTACGACCATTACCTTCAAATGCATAATGTGCAGCATGTGCGCTGGTAAAGTAACGTTTATCACCAATGTTATTTACGTTAAGTTGTAAATTCACATTTTTGTTTACATCATATTTTGCCATTGCATTGTAGATGGTATACGTTGGCAAAAATTTAGGTGCTGTCGTGTTTACAAACACTTGATCACGATATTCTGCGCCCGCACCTAAAGTTAAGTTTGGTAATACTTTATACGTTGACCAGAGAGTTGCACTGTTTTTCGCAACGAATGGAAGCGGTTTACCTTCTTGAGCGACTGCGTTATAAGCTGCTTTAGTGATTTCGCTGTCTAGGTAACTATAACCTGCAGAGATATCCCATTTATTGGTAATTTTGCCGTTTAAGCTTATTTCAAATCCATCTACTTTACTTTCGCCAGCATTAGTGGTTGTGGTTGGATCAATTTGAATACGAGTATTTTGCTTTTCTGTACGGAAAATAGCTGCGGTTAAATTGGCACGTTCATTAAATAAGTCCCATTTGGTTCCGATTTCAAAAGTACGTGCTTCTTCAGGTTTCAGGTTATTCACAATATCTGTTGTACCTAAAGCATTATCACTGCTATCACCTTCTGCTAAAACTCCGACTGGGTTTGCAGAGGTGGCAAAACTTGCATAGATACTACCAGCTTCAGTTGGCTTAAAAACTAAACCTGCTTGGTAGGTAAAGAAGTCAGCATCGCTTTCGTATTTAGTACCTTTAGAAATATCAACGACAGAGGTATAAGCTCTATTCGCATCTGTTTTGTAAACATCTTTATTGTATTTCTTCTCAGTATCAAATTTGTCCCAACGAACACCTAGGTTAAGTAACCATTGTGGATTAAATTCAATACTGTCTAGAGCATAAACAGAGACAGTACGGCTACGTGTTGTTGACTGACCTTTGATGCTGCCCAAACTGTCAGTAAAGCTACCATTGCCTGGATTATTTAAACTTGTACACCAGCCATTTGACGTAGCGGAAGCCGCGTCACAGCCACTGACATTCGAAGAGAGAATGGTTGAAGTTGTCTGGCCGGCAGCATTGGTAAAGGTATGCATACCCTGATCGGTATTTTGATAGCTCCACTCAGTGCCTACATTAAATGAATGTTTAAACGTACCAGTGTTGAACTTACCTCTTAAAGAAAGCTGATCACTATAAGCATCGGTATCGAGGATGCGGCTTAAAGCGCGGCGAGCGATTGTACTGCGGTAAATATTGCCATTTGAGTCATCTGCATTGGTATAAACATAGTCTGACTTAGATTTGTTGTAAGTCGCCACGTTTGACAAAGTTAGATTTTCGTTGAAATCATGTTCTAACTTGAAGGTACCAATATGATTTTCACGCTTGTCAAAATCACGGTCTTTCCAGCCGTAGTAAGTTCCAGCTTTTACACTAACGGGACGTCCATCGCCTGGGTTAAGTGTGACGCCCGCAGGGGCACGCGTTGGATTATTGAATGGAATGCCAGCATCTGGTTCATCATTACTGCGTAAATAGTAATAGCTAAATGTACCGCGAGTTGCTGTATCTAAGCCAAAAGCAAGACTTGATGCGAGACCTGCACGAGCAAATTCTGCGCCATTGTGTTGACCTGCTTTTTCATTTTCATGACCCATAACGACAACACGACCTGCGATACCGTTACCAAAGTCTTTATTTGCATCAAGCTGGATATGGCGATAGTTATCTGTACCCCCCTGAATACTACCTTGATAGACATCACCTTGATGAGCCACTTTAGGGACAAGATTGATACTACCACCAACGCTACCACCACCACCGAGTGCAGATGAAGAGCCTTTGATGACTTCAACCTGTTCAATGGCAAACATATCGCGGCTTTGTGAGGTGGTATTACGGACACCATCTACATAAATTGATGATTGACCGCTGTAACCACGGATATAAGGCATATCTGTAAATGGTGTACCACCTTCACCAGCCCCTAAAGTAATCCCTGGCTCATAACGAAGTGCTTCGAGTAAGGTATTTGAGTTGGTGTCTTTAAGCAGTTTTTGCGACAGAATAGAGACTGATTTTGGTGTGTCTTTAAGAGGTGCAACAAATTTTGCATTTGCAGACTGGTCAACTTTTAAAGATTCTTCCTGAGTGGCATGCGCATGAATTGTTGGGAGTTGAACGGGCTGTTCTTGTGCAAGAGCAGGTACTGCAATGACAGAAAGTGATGATGCAATTGCAGAAGAGACAAGTTTCTTCCGTGATTTAATAAAAGACATGAGGCACGCCTAGACTGTGTAAAAATTTATGCAAAGAATAATCATTCTTATTTCTATATTCATTTGTTTGAAATTGATTTTTTCAATCTCTTAAGCTTCTAATTATGGAAATATGAATAAAGTTTTGTTCTGAAATGTAGTTAATTTGTTGATTTTTTTCTTTAATCTGTAAAAACGATTGTGTTTTAAAGATTAACTTTTAATTTAGATTTTGTGATTTTTTTCATTTGAATGAAGCGGGTTTTAATTTTTTTATATCTAGTCAATATGAAAACTTTTGAATATCAGCTTGTTATTTTTAATGGAAAAGAGAAGTGGGAGTAAAAGTTAAAAGCTAATGAATATGATCGAACGCTCGGATTGAAAAGTGATCGCAGTTTTAACGTTTAGATTATTTTTCCCAGTGTATAAATATTGACTAAGCTATGACTTTGTAAAGCATGGTGTGATGTGGAATAAGTATAAAAAAACCTGCATGTGCAGGTTTTTTTTATTACAGCTTATAGATTATTTAGAAGTCATAAGATACAGATAACCAGTAGTTACGGCCTGCTAGATAAGTACCAGACATCCCTGAACTAATTTGCATATAGTCATAATAAGAAGCGGGATTACCATTGGCATCAATATATGAGCCATTGCTGCTAAAGTCTTTGTCGAGCAGGTTGTTCACTGAACCATTGAAGCGTAATTGATCATTGACACTGTAACTTGCACCCAGATTAAATAAGTTATAACCCTTTAATTTATTGTTGGTTGCATTATAAATAATAGCGGCATCACCAGCGGTTTGCTCTGTATTGTAGCGCTTACGGTCTGACTTATATTCATGTTGTAACCATACATCAAATGCATCATTAATGTGAAAGGTTGAAGTCATATTAAATGCATTTTTAGGGACATTACTCAGATAAGAACCTTTGTTTTTACCTTTGGTAATTTCTGATTCCATGTAGGTGTATGCAGCTTTAATATCCCATTCAGGAATAATGCTGTATTTCAAGCTGAGTTCAACACCTTTGGTTTCAGCTTCATCTGCATTAATTTTTTGTGAAAAAGTATCCTGAGTGATATGCGATCCATAGCTCACACAACCTAGTTGATTTGGGTTTGTTGCAGAGAAACAGTTCAGTAATTCAGGCCCCTCAGTAATCAGGTTCTTAATCTTATTAAAGAATGCTGTCGTGGTCAGGTCTAAATTGCCATTGTTATAGTTGAAACCTAGCTCATAGTTAGTTGATTCTTCAGGTTTTAAGTTAGGAGAGCCAACATTAAATGTACCTCCCTGATTTCCTACACTAATAACACCATTGTGAAGGTCTTTTGCAGAAGGAGCCTTATAACCTGTACTGACACCACCCTTAAATGTAAGTTCGTCATTTGCATTCCAAACGAGGTAAGCGCGTGGGCTAAATTGACCACCGAAACCTGAGTGATCCTCATAACGACCACCGAACGTAAAGCCAAGTTTATCTAGGATACGCCATTCATCTTCTGCATAAACAGAGAATGAGTCTTTTTTGAATGTTGCACCAAGACCAGCAATATCATCTGCAATTTCAGCTTCTTTATATTCAGCACCGACAGTAAGTTTGTGATCTGCAATTGGTAAAATGACATGCGAATCAGCAACAAAATCAGTATTTTTTAATGTACGGTTCTGACCTGCTGAAGCATTCCCTGGGAATGTATTTCTAGGAATTGTGCGACCAATTGTTTCAGTTTTAGTCTGGCTGACATAAGAATTCCATTGACCAAAACTATAGTCACCATTATGACCGACAGCAATTTGGTCTCGTTTGAATTCTAGCTCGTCTTTATAGCCATTAGCACGTTCTGGGGTATCCAATGTACCTAAGCGGTTGTCATCATTTTTATAAGTTTGACTTGAGTGAAAACCATCAATCCAGAAGCTATTTTGATCATTTAACTTAAATGATAGTTTTCCACCAACATCATAAATATCTGCTTCACTTGGACGTGGATCACGGCCTGAAGTGCCTGGCACACGTTCTGACTTTTGGCGATCTAAATAAGAACCACGTAACTGTAGACCTAGCTTATCTTGAATAATTGGACCATTTACGACAACGCTGGTTTTCCATGAATCGGCTTCGCCACCATGTTCCATCACATTGCCGCTGACGGTGACATTACCATTCCATTCATTGCTAATTTTTTTGGTAATAATGTTAATTACACCACCCATCGCTTCTGAACCATAGCGTGTTGCCATTGGTCCACGAATCACTTCAATACGCTCGATTGAAGCCAGTGGAGGTAAAAAGCCATTTGCCGATTCGCCAAAACCATTTGGAGTCACATCAGAAGAGGTGGTTTGACGGCGACCGTCAATCAGAATGAGGCTGTATTCATTGCCTAGGCCACGCATTTTAATATTTAAGCCTGAGGTTTTTCCAATACCATCACGGATATCGATGCCTGGCACATCCGAAAGTAGATCTGCAATGCTGGTCGCATTTTTCTTTTCAATATCTTCTTTAGTTACAACGCTAATAGAAGCTGGTGCGTTTTTAATATCTTGTTCGAAGCCAGAAGCTGATACCACAATGGTTGCAAGCTGGTGTGTATTGGTGTTTTCAGATGTTGTTGTATCAGCAAAAGCCGAAGTGGTCATTGCCCCAAGTAATGCAAAAGAAAGCGGGGATAAATTAAATTTACTCATAACTAGAGTTCCAAAGCTGGACGAGAAAAATAGAAAAGTGCTCAAAATCAGTGCGAATTATAGTGATAATATTTATCATTAACAACAAAAAGTAACATTCAATTTAAGATTCATTTAAGAAAACTATGATTTCGAACAAAATGAAAAATATATTTGCTTTTTTAGCTTCCGATTTTGTATATCCAGAAAGTTGTCATATAATGTGGCACTTTAAAAATTGTTATTACTAACTATATATCGAGGAAGCCATGCAAGTAACGACTGAAGCGGTTTCGGGCGTTGCCCGTCGTTTAAATGTTTCTGTACCGACGAGCCGTGTTAACGAGCAATTTGAAGCTCGCTTACAACGCACTGCCAAAACTGTGAAGATCAACGGCTTCCGTCCAGGTAAAGTGCCTTTGAATGTTGTACGCCGTGAATATGGTGCAGGCATTTATCAAGAAGTTGTGAATGACATCATTCGTGACACCGTATTTGAAGCAATTCAACAAGAAAAAATCAATGCAGTCGGTATGCCGAACATTGAGAAAGTTGAAAACAAAGATGATGCTTTAGTTTTTGAAGCAACTGTTGAAGTTTATCCAGAAGTTGAAGTGAAAGCTTTTGCTGACTTGGAAGTTGAACGTAAATCATCAGAAATCAACGACAAAGACGTTGATGTGATGATCGAAAACTTGCAAAAACAACGTCAAACTTGGGCTGTAACCAAAGGTATGGCGAAGAAAGACATGCAAGTGACTTTCGACTTCGAAGGTACTGTTGATGGTGAAAAGTTTGAAGGCGGCGCTGCTGAAGACTTTAAACTTGTACTTGGTTCAGGTCGTATGATCCCAGGTTTTGAAGACGGTATCGTTGGTATGAAAGCTGGCGAAGAGAAAGTTATCGATGTAACTTTCCCAGAAGATTACCAAGCTGAAAACTTGGCTGGTAAAGCAGCTCAATTCAAAATCACTGTGAAGCAAGTTGAAAAACCAAAACTTCCAGAAATCGATGCTGAATTCTTGAAAATCTTTGGTTTAACTGAAGAAGAAGGCTTAGACAAGTTAAAAGCTGACGTTCGTAAGAATATGGAACGTGAAGTTCGCAACGGTCTTCGTAACCAAGTTAAACAAGCTGCATTTGATGCGCTTGTTGCTGCTAACGAAATCGAAGTTCCAGCATCTATGGTTGCTCAAGAAATTGACCGTCAACGTCAACAAATGATTCAGCAATTCACTCAACAGTTTGGTGCTCAAGGTGCAGGCGCATTTGACAGCAGCATGCTTCCAGATGAATTGTTCAAAGAACAAGCTGAAAAATCAGTTAAGCTTGGCGTATTGGTAAGCAAAGTATTGGCTGATGCTAAACTTGAAGTTGACCAATCACGTGTTGATGCTTACATCGATGATATGGCTTCTTCTTATGAAGATCCAACAGAAGTTGTTGAATACTTCAAAAATGACAAACAGCAACGCGCTCAAATCGAAGCTGTTGTGTTAGAAGATCAAGTTGTTGATCACATCTTAGCTGCTGCTAAAGTAAAAGATGTTGCGATCAGCTACGAAGACTTATTGAAAGAACAACAAGCTCGCCGTGGCTAATCTTTCAAAAGTTGATTAAAGAAAAAGGCGCTTAATGCGCCTTTTTCTTTAGGATTAAGTTATATACATTGGGTAGATCGTTAAAAAATGAATTGTGCAGCTACGGCTTGAATTCTGTTCTATTATTTAGCATGTGAAATACGAGGGAGCAGGGCTTGTAGAATTCGAAAATTTCTATCCTCGAAAGTATTGATGCAAGTGCTTAAAACCCTATGTTATGAAAGTGTTAATTTCTCGAAAAATTACCAGATTTTAGTCTAAATAATCGAATATTTCAGATTGAACCTTTTGCAATTTCATTGATTATCCCTCATATTGTTGGCATAGATCGAGTCACAATAATTTAGGAATAAGTAAACGTATGTATGTTCCAACAATTGAAAATGCTTTAGTTCCTGTTGTCGTTGAACAATCATCTCGTGGTGAGCGTTCATTCGATATTTTTTCACGTCTATTACGTGAGCGTGTTATTTTCTTAACGGGTGAAGTTGAAGATAACATGGCGAACTTAATCGTTGCGCAGATGTTATTTCTTGAAGCAGAAAATCCAGAAAAAGACATCCATCTTTACATCAACTCACCAGGTGGCTCGGTAACTGCAGGTATGGCGATTTATGACACCATGCAGTTTATTAAACCTGATGTTGTAACTTATTGCATGGGACAAGCAGCATCAATGGGTGCATTCTTGTTGAATGCGGGTGCGAAAGGGAAACGTTACTGTCTTGAAAATGCACGTGTCATGATTCACCAGCCACTCGGTGGTTTCCGTGGTCAGGCATCTGATATCGAAATTCATGCGCGTGAAATTCTCTTTATTAAAGAGCGTTTAAACCGCTTGATGGCTGAACATAGTGGTCAGGACTATGAAACTGTTGCACGTGACACAGATCGTGACAATTTCATGACTGCACAAGCAGCCAAAGAATATGGTTTAGTAGATGAAGTGCTGAGCAAACGTCCCTGATTTTTAGGACCTAAGTTTAAGATTTAAGTTGTGGAGTAAATATGTCCGAACATCCTCAAGGACAAAAACATTGTTCATTTTGTGGTAAGACGCAATCTGAAGTTGGAAAATTGATTGCTGGTGAGGACGCATATATTTGTAATGAGTGTGTGGATGTCTGCTTGGACCTAGTACAAACTAGTCAACAAGTTGAAGCTGGCGATTGGGCAACTAAAGCTTTGCCGAAACCACATGAAATACGTGCTGCCTTGGACCAATATGTTATTGGGCAAGATGTTGCAAAGAAAACCTTATCTGTTGCCGTCTACAACCACTATAAGCGTTTAAAAGTGGGTCAGTCGACTCATGGGCATCAAGATATTGAAATTGCCAAAAGTAATATTTTGCTGATCGGCCCTACAGGTTCAGGTAAAACATTACTGGCGCAAACGCTTGCACGTTTACTTGATGTTCCGTTTGCGATGGCCGATGCAACTACCTTAACCGAAGCAGGTTATGTGGGTGAAGATGTTGAAAACATCGTGCAGAAGTTGTTGCAAAAAGCGGATTATGATGTAGAAAAAGCGCAAAAGGGCATTATCTATATTGATGAGATTGATAAGATTACGCGTAAATCTGAAAATCCTTCAATTACCCGTGATGTGTCTGGTGAAGGCGTACAACAAGCATTATTAAAAATGATTGAAGGTACGGTTGCTTCTATTCCGCCACAAGGTGGTCGTAAGCATCCACAGCAAGAATTCATCCAGATTGATACCGCAAATATCCTGTTTATTTGTGGTGGTGCATTCTCTGGGCTGGAAAAAATCGTACAGCAACGTCAAGAGAAGGGCGGGATTGGTTTTACCGCTGATGTGAAGAATAAAGATGACAGCAAAAAAGTCTCTGAATTGTTCCGTCAGGTGGAAGCTACTGATCTGGTTAAATTCGGTTTGATTCCTGAATTTATTGGTCGTTTGCCAGTGATTGCAACTTTAGAAGAACTGGATGAAGAAGCATTGATGCAGATTCTGACAGAGCCTAAAAATGCATTGACGCGTCAATACCAGTACCTGTTCACGATGGAAGATGTCGATCTTGTTTTTGATGAGTCTGCATTACGTGCAGTAGCGAAAAAAGCGCTAGATCGTAATACAGGTGCACGTGGCCTGCGTTCAATTCTGGAAAATGTGTTGCTTGAAACCATGTATGACTTACCAAGTCGTACGGATGTAGGCACGGTTATTGTAGATGAAGCGGTCATTAACGGTACGGCGAAGCCAACCTTTAAGCCAGAACGTCTACCACAGACAGGTACACCAGAACTGATTGAAAAGAAGGATTTGAAGGTGGTCGATTCTAAATCGGCTTAATTCTCATCCATCTGAAAAAGCATGAAAGGCTTGGCTTTTCATGCTTTTTTTATTTGCAATTGGGCAACGAGGTGTTAATCTTAAAATTGAAAAAAATCCGCATAGTTTTGCGTTGTTAAAAATAAATTCAAGAAAACGCCTTGAGGGATGTCATGCGTTATTTAATATTGTCATTATGTTGTGCAGGGGTGCTCGCTGGCTGTCAAAGCCATAAAGCTGTTGAAGAAAAA
The DNA here is from genome assembly GCF_003815055.1 of Acinetobacter sp. BIGb0102. NCBI lineage: Bacteria > Pseudomonadati > Pseudomonadota > Gammaproteobacteria > Moraxellales > Moraxellaceae > Acinetobacter > Acinetobacter sp. BIGb0102. Next base: position 32,345 of record NZ_RKQE01000013.1, on the reverse strand, counting down.
CCAACCGCACTGACAGCAACATTACCCCCTGTGGATACAGAAAAAGAACCGGGTTTATTTGATCAATATCATGTTGGCGGTTTTAGTGTGGGCGGCTGGGTCAATCAAAAATTAGGTCAGTATTTCGCGCCAGTTAAACCGCAAAATGAACAAGCAGCGGTGGTCTATTTATATCGTCCTGATACGCGCTGGAACCGTCAGGAAATTGCTGCGGCCAATTTATTCATTAACGGACACCGTATTCCAAGTCTATTGCATAATCACTATTACTGGCTGGAGCTACCCGCAGGCACCTATCGTCTGAGTGTGAGCCGACCATTGGCTGGACTACATTTCCAAAAGCCGAAATATCTGGATTTTACGGTAGATGCGGCTCAGACTTATTTCATCAAGTATGACGAAGAAAATAAGATTTCCCGCAGTGAGCATACGGGGCCATTTATGATCATGCCAGATAAAGTGGCGCATCAGGAAATTGCCTTTACCCGTTTAAAATCATCCAGCTATAACTTTGTTGCGCAGGATGCATCAGGTAAAGTGCGTTCTAAACCGCAAGAGTTAAAACCAGCGAAGTATGATGCAAAGACTGAGGTACATCTGGTCAAACCATTTAAGCTTTGGAATCCTCTGACCTGGTAATCATGACAATAAAAAGAGCCGTTTATTCTTCTTGAATCAGCGGTTTTATAATCGTAAGAAACTGCTCTTTAAGCTGTGAACTTTGTTCTGGATCACTTAAGGTTTTTTGACTGATATTATTCATGTATTGAAAAACGTGGGTGGTGATTTGCAGTGTCTTTTGATTAATCGACTGGCCTTCAGGTGTCTTTAAAAATTTTAAATAGGCTTGGACTTCTTCTTCACTGAGTGCATCTGAGTAGATTTTTTCGATCGCTTGAATAGTTTCAGGTCGAGCAAACATTTTTGAGCTGGTTTCTTTTAATAATTGACTGAGTTCCAGTACCGCTAGATGTTCTTGTGTTGTGGTGAGTTTATCTTTACCCAACACCCGTAATAGAATATTTTCAGCCTCAAGATCCAGTGCTGGCTGCATTTCATCAAGCGAAGTATTTAAGACATGTTCAAGGTCAGTGAGCTTGATCAGTTCTTTGATCGATTTGCTTTGTGCGGGAGATGCAAAGGCGTGCTGTATGTTGCCGAGTAAGCTCAGACCAAGCAGCATGCTGAGTAAATATTTATTCATTTGCATTTCCTTATTCTTCTCATCTTTATAATCTAGCAGAAGCTTGAGGCAAAAAAATAGCCGAATACGATGATTCGGCTATGATTATTGTATGAGTATTATTTATGACGCAGCGGCATCAACCACTGGAATCTTGCCAATTTTAGCTTGCCAGATTTTTGGTGCAGTGGCATGAATTGACGTACCATTCACGTCAACCGCAACAGATACAGGCATATCTTCAACTACGAATTTGTAGATTGCTTCCATACCTAAATCAGCAAAGGCTACTACTTCAGCTTCACGTACCGCTTTAGATACAAGGTAAGCCGCGCCGCCTACAGCCATTAAGTAAGTTGCTTTGTTGTCTTTGATTGCTTCAATTGCAGTTGGACCACGATCCGCTTTACCGATCATGCCGAACAAGCCAGTTGCTTCTAGCACTTGACGAGTAAATTTATCCATACGGGTTGCGGTTGTTGGGCCAGCAGGACCAACCACTTCATCACCAACTGGATCAACTGGACCTACGTAGTAAATGAATTTACCTTTGAGATCGACTGGAAGTTCTTCGCCATTATTTAACATGTCGACCATACGCTTATGTGCAGCATCACGACCTGTATAAATCGTACCGTTCAACAATAATGTATCACCTGGTTTCCAGGCATTCATTTCTTCTTGCGTAATGGTGTCGAGGTTGACACGCTTCGATTGAGAAGAATCCCAAGTCACAGCAGGGTAGTCTTCAAGTTTTGGTGCTTGAATATGTGCAACACCTGAACCGTCTAGCTGGAAGTGTGCATGACGGGTTGCAGCACAGTTTGGAATCATACCGACTGGTTTACCTGCTGCGTGGCATGGGTAATCCTTGATTTTAATATCAAGCACTGTGGTTAAACCACCAAGGCCTTGCGCACCAATACCCAATGCATTCACTTTTTCGAAGATCTCGATACGGAGTTCTTCCATTTTGCTTTGTGGGCCACGACGAAGTAATTCGTCCATGTTGATTTCTTCCATGAGCGCTTCTTTAGCAAGCATCATGGCTTTTTCAGCAGTACCACCGATACCAATACCGAGCATACCTGGTGGACACCAGCCTGCACCCATGGTTGGAACAGTTTTAAGTACCCAATCCACAATCGAATCAGATGGATTCAACATCGCGAGTTTAGATTTATTTTCTGAACCGCCACCTTTTGCAGCCACAGTAATATCGACTTTATTACCAGGTACGAGTTTGTAGTGGATTACGGCAGGCGTATTGTCTTTGGTATTCTTACGACCAAAAGCTGGATCTGCTAAAACAGAAGCACGTAGTACGTTTGAGTTCTCTAGGTAACCTTGGCGTACACCTTCGTTGACTGCATCATCCAGACTCATGGTTAAATCAAATTTAACGTCTAAGCCAACTTCAAGGAAAACGTTAACAATCCCTGTATCCTGACAGATTGGTCGGTGACCTTCAGCACACATACGTGAGTTGATGAGGATCTGTGCAATAGCATCTTTTGCAGCTTTGTTTTCTTCACGGTCATACGCACGGCTCATCGCTTGGATGAAGTCTTGTGGGTGATAGTAAGAAATAAACTGCAGGGCATCCTTGATTGATGTAATCAAGTCATCTTGTTTGATGATCGTTGTCATATCAAATTTCTCTTGAGCGGGCGATTAGCTGGCGGGCTAAATTATATGACAAAAAGGAATGATTGTGGGAGTTTTAGCTCAGATTTGGCGAAAGGTCTAAAGAATGAGACTGATCATCAAGCACGCATCAGGATAAATCTTGTGTTTTAGTTTTTTCTGATTTGAGATGGCGAATAGCCAAACTGTTTCTTAAAGCGATGACTAAAATGGCTACTGGAACTAAAACCATATTGAGCTGCAATGTCAGTCAAATTGGCTGTGGTGAGTTCGAGTGCCTGATGTGCCAGTTCAAGGCGGCGCTGCATGACATACTGATGCGGTGGCATGTGCATGGATTGCTTGAACATATGGGCAAAATGATACTCGCTGAGTTGCGCTTGCTGAGCCAGATCAGACAAGGTCAAACTCAAATGTAAATGTTGATCAATCCATTCCAATAACTGCTTAAGCACATAAGGGGAGAGTCCACCTTTAACCTCGGGTGCTTGCCATTGAGCATGGCTATAATTCTTGATGAGGTGATTGAGTAGTAGTGTAGTCGCGGTGCTCATCTGCAAGTGATTTTCGCGGTTTTGCCATGCACCATTGAGTAAAAAATGCCGATAGATCATGGAAATCTGGGCATCGCCTACAAAAATCTGCGGATTTAAAATGATCTGGCTAGGTTCGCGATCCCAGACCTGTTCCGCCACCCGTTGCAAGTGCTGTTCAGTGTAGTACAGATGTACAAAGGTGAGTGGATCACGTAGATCCCAAGTCGATTCAAAATCTTGTGGCATTAGGCACATACGATCTGGCCCGCCACCATTGTGCCAGCCCTGTGGTGTCTTTTGGTAGCTTTCATAACCCCCTTGAATATACATACTCAAAGTGTGGTGATTACTACAGACACTGACACGATCCTGATTATTTTGCCACATGGCCAACTGCATACCCGAACCCAGTTCTACCGAGTCGAGCAATTGCGCTTTATATTGCTGTAATTGATCTAGAATCTGATATTTCATCTTCTATACGCAGGGCCAAATATGATCCAGTTTAGTGTAGAACTTTCAGCCAGTTTTGTCATCTGGTCAAAAAGCCTATAGAAAAACGCAACTCTATGATAATCACCGCAAGATTGTGCAAGAACTCAGGTCATCAAATCTCGCAAAATAGTATTCGTTGTGATTAAGTTTGGTTTAAAAGAGATGAATGCGCTGTTATATGCCTTGGTGGTGGTGATCTGGGGAACCACATGGATTGCGATTACGCTGCAACAACAAAGTGGGATTTCAGCCAATGTTGCGGTGTTCTGGCGTTTTTTTATCGCGGCACTGGTCTTGTTTGTTTTCGTTGCAATGAGCCGAAAATTGCAAAAGCTGGCGCCTAAAGATCACTTATTCTGTATGTTACAGGCGTGCTGTATTTTTGGTTTTAACTTCGTCTGTTTTTACTATGCGGTGCAATATATTAGCAGTGGTTTAGAAGCGGTCATTTTTTCTATGGCCGTGATTTTCAATACCATCAATGCCAGATTATTTTTCTCTCAGCAAGTATCTGCGCGGTTTTATCCTGCCGCTTTACTTGGGGTGTTGGGAATTGTTGCTTTATTCTGGCATGACGTGGTGGGCACTACTTTAAACAGTCATACTCTGCTGGGTATCGGACTGTGTATTTTAGGCACTTATGGCTTCTCTCTGGGGAATATGATCAGTGCTCGCCATCAAAAACATGGGCTGGACATTTTTACCACCAATGCCTATGGCATGTTGTACGGTTCATTATTGATGGCTGTGATCTCGTGGTTCAAGCAGGACAACTTTTTCCCGAGCATGCCATTCAGCGCCGTGAGTGCCTTGCTCTATTTGGCAATCTTCGGTTCGGTGATCGGCTTTACTGCCTATTTCTTTCTGGTGGGGCGTATTGGGGCCGGTAAGGCAGCCTATAGTACTTTGTTGTTTCCATTGGTTGCTTTAGTGATTTCAACGATATGGGAAGATTATCACTGGCAAATGAATGCGGTGATTGGGGTGATTTTAATTCTATGTGGCAATGCAATTTTCTTTGTGAAAGGACCACAGTTAAAAAGAATTGGGGTTTCAAAACAAGCCTGAGTATGAAATTTTATTTAGTGGGTATATGAAGCTGATATATTGAATAAAAAAATATGGAATATGCTTTATGAATAATCAATCAGTCACACAAATAATGATTGATTTGTTAGAAGAACATGGTGTTTCGGTTCAAACGTTTGATGACTGGATTGTACCTTATGGGAAACTCCCAGCGATGCGGGCTAATTGGTTAGAACATGAAACACATGGTCGTCTAGATGTTGAGGTGATGTTAGAGGATAAGAGAATCATCACTGAGAGTTTTGTGGGCATAGGGTGGGGAAATGAGGGGGTACTGAATGCGGTACAGAATTTTTCTGTTAATTCATTACATGTTTTTCTTGCTGCTTTCTGGAAGCACAATGACCACACTGAAGTCACTATAGAGCAATGGCAAATAGCAGGAAAAACATATACAGCTTATATCGGTAATATTGGACAGCGTAGCGATCTTAATAATTCACCCGCACCACCTAGCGAATTCTTTTCTTCAATTGAACAGGCCATTCTAAAACACAAACCAGCTCGTGATTTTGCGTGGTATAGAGTATTCTTCTGTGATTTTAAGGGTGAGCAAACATTTGAAGCACTAGCTGAAAACCAAGACTGGGCAGATGGTTTAGATGTTTTAAAACGGTTATCCTGGGAACCAAGTTCTGGGTATTATAGTGTTCGTAATTTTATTATATTAAAACGCAAGAAAGATCGTGGTTGGGAACGGATTAGAAATTACTTTAAAAGCTGATGTAGCAAAACCTGCTACATCAGTTTTTTTATTGTTACATTGACTGAGCTGCCTGAATCGCAGTTAAAGCAATGGTAAACACAATATCATCCACCAACGCACCACGAGACAAGTCATTCACAGGCTTGTTTAAGCCTTGTAGCATTGGCCCAACGCTGACGACATTGGCCGCACGTTGCACTGCTTTGTAAGTGGTGTTCCCTGTATTTAAATCTGGGAAGATAAAGACATTGGCACGCCCCGCGACTTGAGAATCAGGCGCTTTTTGACGACCTACGCTTTCAACCGAAGCCGCGTCATATTGCAATGGCCCATCGATCAATAAATCTGGGCGACGCTGTTGTGCAATTTTAGTTGCTTCAGCCACTTTCTCGACATCTGCACCTGTGCCTGATGTTCCTGTTGAATAGCTGATCATGGCAATGCGCGGATCGAGACCAAAGGCTTTGGCTGAATCAGCAGACTGAATCGCAATTTCAGCAAGCTGTTCGGCATTTGGATCAGGATTAATCGCGCAGTCGCCATACACATAGACTTCATCAGGCAACAACATGAAGAAGATGGATGACACTAGTGAGTAGTTCGGTGCAGTTTTAATCAACTGAAATGCAGGGCGTACCGTATTGGCAGTGGTATGAATCGCGCCTGAAACCAGACCATCAACTTGATCCAGTGCCAGCATCATGGTACCAAGTACCACTGTATCTTGCAGTTGTGCTTTGGCCTGTAAGGCATCGAGCTTGCCTTTACGCAGCTCAACCATCGGCTCAATGTATTGATCACGAATGCTATCTGGATCAATAATTTCTAAGTCATTTGGCAGTTGGATGCCACGTGCCTTTGCTACTTCCGCCACTGATTCTGGTTTTGCCAATAAGACACATTGTGCAATACCACGCGTCTGACAAATCACTGCGGCTTGTACAGTACGTGGTTCATCGCCTTCTGGTAATACGATTCGTTTTTTGGCTGAAATCGATTTTTGTACCAGTTCATAGCGGAAAGCTGAAGGTGACAGGCGAGGGTGCAGGTTATTCTGGGTATGTTGATCAAGCCAGTTATTATCAATATGGCTGGAAACAAATCGCGTCACTTGCTCGGCACGTTCAGTATCATCAATTGGAATTTCATTACCAAAACGATGTAATAGTTGCGCCGTTTCCAAGGTATCTAATGGCGTATGTAAGATGGGTAAACCTTGTTTAATTGCGCTTTGACAAAATTCTAAAACGTTATCCGCAGGCGCTGCCTGTTCAGTTAAGACCAGACCTGCTAACGGCGTGCCATTACTACTGGCAAGACTAGCTGCCAGAAGCGCATCAGTCCGTTGTGAGGCACTAATAATCAGTTCACCTGCAACAAACTTATGTAGCTCAGATTCGATGTTCGAAGCAATTAAACTGGTATGTAAAATCCGGCGTTGTTTGGCTTCACCTTGATGCAACCAAGTTCCTTTAATGACTGGGGCAATATCCAGACTACGCGGCACACTCAGAATATTACTGAATGGTACCAGTCCAATAATCGGTAGGTCATTTGTGCCCATATAACGATTATAACGTTGCAGTTCCAGAGCAAAGGCTTCGATATGCTGGTCTAGGCGTAAACTTGGATCAAGCGTAACTGGAATTTCTGCGGTGCCTTCTGGAAGACCCTTGGTGCGCATGAACAGCACACCTGTAGTACGCGCCGATGCTGCGCCGCCAAACTGACGTAAATGTGCATCGACTTTTTCAGCCGTTTTACGAGGATCTGCCAGATCAGCGGTACTGACCAGAACCACTTGGGCATCCAGTGCTTGTGCGAGTGCTGCATTGATTTCGCTGGCAAAATGATCTTGTCCATTCGGCACCAAGCCTTCAACAATGATCACATCATGATTGGCGGCAATCTGGCGATGGAGTGCTACTGCTTCTTCCAGTAACTCATCGGTTTCACCCAAGGCAATCAGTTGAGTCAGCTTTTCATAGCTAATCGGTTCAACGGAAGGATGTTGAAATAGATGATGGTATAGGGTGGTGGTACGATCAACTGGTGCATCTGCAATCTGAGAAAATGGCTTTAGAAAACCCGCATTGATCCCTTTACAGTCCAGCGCATAGATCATGCCTAGACAAGCAGATGTTAAACCAACACCTTCCCCCGTTGGGATGAGTAAAATTGTATTCATAATGACCTTATCACTATTTTATATTTTGAATAAATTAAGCGGTTGGCTCAATCACTTGACGAGTTTCTTTGGCAATACGGCCTTCTTCATCAGTTGGAATGACCCAGATTTGTGGACCCATACCATTATCAATACGGCCTTCGCTACCGCGTGCTAAAGCATCATTTTTCTCTTTGCTAAATTGCAAACCAAAGTGAGATAAATAGCCCAATGTTTTTTCACGGACATAGGCTGAGTTTTCGCCAATACCACCTGTGAAGACTAAACCATCCAGACGTGGTAAACCACAACTTAAAGCTGATAAAGATTTGGCTAGACGATAGCAGAATACTTCAATCGCAAGCGTTGCATCTTCATGTCCATTTTCAGAGGCTTCCACCAAGGTGCGCATGTCATTGGATAAGCCAGACAAGCCCAGTAAGCCGCTTTCTTTGTTTAGCATACTGTCAATTTTCTGGATATCCCAGCCGAGATTGCTGGCAAGGAACAGGTGAAGACTCGGATCGACATCACCGCTACGGGTACCCATCACCACACCTTCAAGCGGGGTCATGCCCATCGAGGTATCGACACTATGACCATTCCATACGGCACAGGTTGAACTACCATTACCTAAATGGGCACTGAGCCAGCCACCTTGATTCTTGCTGCCCACCAGTTCGCTGGCACGTTCTGTCACGTAGGCATGGCTAGTGCCGTGGAAGCCATAACGACGCACTTGATGTTCGGTGTACAAATACTGTGGCAGTGCATAGCGATAAGCGTGTTCAGGCATGGTCTGATGGAAGGCGGTATCAAAAACAGCAACCTGTGGTAGTTGCGGGAATAAGCGCATGGTGGCTTCAATCCCGATTAAATGTGCTGGATTATGTAAGGGCGCAAGAGGAGTCGCAGCTTCAATACGTTGTACCAGTTCAGGTGTTAACAATTCTGCTTTGGTGATATTGCCGCCGTGCACTACGCGGTGACCAATGGCCTGTGGATTATAATTGGCTAAACGTGCCAGCAAGGTTTCCAGTGCTTTGGCATGATCTGCATACGGAATTGAAAGTTCTAACGGTTCACCACCCAGTGTGACCCCTTTAATACGGGCATCTGCTGCGCCCAGATTTTCTGCCAAACCATAAATACGATCTTCACGGCGTTCCGAGATGAGCGCGTATTTGATTGATGATGAACCACAGTTAATTACTAATACAGATATAGCCACGTTTGAACACCTAACAGATTTTAAATTTTATGATCAATACTTTGATCTTGCTGCAACGCATGAGGCAGTGGAATCAAGCGCCATGTTTTAACATGGGACGTCGTATTGGCGAAGATAGACTTTAGCCCATTAGACTTAAGCACTATCTGACAACCCTTTATTTATAACACCTAAACTTTTTAGTCTAAAGTTTAAACATGATATGCGGCTTTTTTGTAGATGATGCAATCAGATTCTTCTATATATTTATAAAGAACAGATGACTATTCAGGGTAAAATTCAAGTATTAAGTGGAAGTGTTTCTTAAATAATAAATGATGTCTCTTATATTAATTTGAAAAATATATTACAAATAATATACGTAAATGAAGTTCAGCTTTTGCCACTGTTGTATAGGTTTAAACAGTAAATGATAAATATCTTTAATATAAAATGGCACTGAAAATAGAGGTAATTCTACATTTATAAATATATTTTATTGCTTTGAAAATAATAGAATTTTCTCATATTTATTTATTCCGATGGATCAATTTATATTAACAAAAGTAAAACCATTTCTGTGAAGGGAATTAAGCGATAAAAAATATTCACGCTGTTATTTTGTACAAGTTTGTTGCATTGCTGAGGGCTTGCATGTCGCTTTTTGCATTAATACTATTGTACATCCTTTAACAGGTGATCAGGATGTCGATCATCTGTTCTATTTATTTTCCAGCTTATCCAGTTGTACAGGAGCGTCCAGCATGGACTTGCCCAACCCAATATTGGCAAAAGTTACCGAACGAGTAATTGCGCGTAGCCAAAAAACGCGTTCTGCATATTTACAACGTATTGAACATGCCCAAGGTAAATTTCCAGCTCGTGGCGCCCTTTCGTGTGCCAACCTAGCGCATGGTTTTGCCAGCATGGAAGATAATGAAAAATTAATTATTAAAGTTGGACGTGAACCTAATATTGGTATTGTGTCTTCATATAATGAAATGCTTTCGGCACATGCCCCTTACAAAACGTTTCCAGATATTATAAAAACAGCCGCTGGTGAAAATGGTGGTGTGGCACAGTTTGCTGGGGGTGTACCAGCAATGTGTGATGGTATTACTCAAGGTAATGCCGGTATGGAATTGTCATTGTTTTCACGTGAAACAATTGCAATGAGTACCGCGATTGCACTTTCGCATAACATGTTCGATGCTGCATTGTGCCTCGGGGTGTGCGATAAGATCGTGCCAGGCTTACTGATTGGTGCCTTACAATTTGGTTATCTACCGACGATTTTTGTTCCCGCTGGTCCGATGAGTAGTGGTTTATCGAATGATGATAAAGCCAAAATCCGTCAGCAATTTGCTACAGGCCAAGTGGGGCGCGATGCTTTGCTTGAAGCTGAATCAGCAGCCTATCATGGTCAGGGGACATGTACATTCTACGGTACTGCAAACAGTAACCAGATGCTCATGGAAGTGATGGGTTTGCATTTGCCGAGCGCCGCATTTGTTCACCCTCATACACCATTACGTGATGCACTGACCGCTGAAGCTGCTAAGCGTGTTCTTGACTTAACTGCAGAGCGAGGTAACTACACACCAATTGGTCATGTTGTTGATGAAAAAGCCATTATTAATGGCATCGTCGCATTGCTTGCTACAGGCGGTTCAACCAATCACACGTTACACCTTATTGCAATTGCACGTGCGGCTGGCATTTTGATTGACTGGGATGACTTTGATGAGTTGTCTGCTGTTGTTCCGCTACTCGCAAAAATCTATCCAAATGGTAAAGCCGATGTAAACCATTTCCAAGCTGCGGGTGGAGTAGCATTCCTTATTCGTAACTTACTCGAGGCTGGTTTACTACATAACGATGTAACGACAGTTGCTGGTAAAGGCTTACAACATTATACAAAAGAACCTAAATTAATTGACGCTAAACTCATTTGGGTTGACGGTGTGGTTCAAAGTCTTGATGATAAAGTCCTTCGTAGCATTGACGCCCCGTTTCAACCAGATGGTGGCTTGCGTTTAATGCAAGGTCGCCTTGGTCGTGGTGTCATCAAGATTTCTGCTGTTGCACCTGAACATCGTAAAGTTAAAGCTCCCGCAATTGTCTTTGATTCTCAAGAAGCTGTGCAAGCTGCGTTTGATCGTGGTGAGTTGCATCGGGACTTTATTGCAGTTGTTCGGTTTCAAGGTGCCCGTGCCAACGGTATGCCTGAATTGCATCGTCTGACGCCAGTGCTGGGTGTTTTACAAGATCAAGGTTTCCATGTTGCTTTAGTGACGGATGGGCGTATGTCTGGTGCCTCAGGCAAAGTTCCTGCGGTAATTCATTTATCTCCAGAAGCTTTGTTAAATGGACCGATTGCTAAAGTTCAAACTGGGGACATGTTGATCATTGATGCTGAGGCAGGCGTACTCGATGTTGAAATAGATAACGATGTATGGCAAGCACGACCTGTTGCGCAGCCAGAACATCAGGCTGAAAACGAAGTTGGCTTTGGCCGTGAATTATTTGGTGTTTTCCGTGCTGCTGCTGCGCCAGCTGAACACGGCGCATCTGTGTTTGGTGCATTAGTTGGTGAAAATTCGCCAGAGCAGATTTGAATCAAAGGAACTGAAAAATAATGATTAAAATTGAAGATATCGTCAAATTAGGTCCAGTCATTCCTGTATTGGCATTTGATTCTGCCGAGCAAGGTGAAGATGTATCACGCGCGTTACATGCGGGTGGTGTAAAAGTTCTTGAGATTACCTTACGTACCGCCGCGGGACTTGCTGCTATTGAGCGTGCGAGTCAATTGGCTGATGACATTGTGGTGGGTGTGGGTACGATTACCAAACCAGAACATTGTGCTCAAGCTAAAAAAGCAGGTGCTCAATTTGGTGTATCTCCGGGTTTAACTAAAGATCTGCATTTGGCTGCACAAGATGCTGGCTTACCTCTATTGCCGGGTGTGATGACACCAAGTGATCTGATTCAGGCAATTGAATTGGGCTATGACATCGTGAAGTTCTTTCCAGCTCAACAGGCTGGCGGTGTTGAAATGCTAAAAGCCTTTTATGGTCCATTTCCAAACTTATGTTTTTGTCCAACGGGTGGAATCACGGCTGAGTCAGCACCAGATTTCTTAAAGCAACCTAATGTCGTGTGCGTCGGTGGTTCATGGTTAACACCTAAAGCGGTGGTCGCGTCTCAGGACTGGGCTGAAATTACTCGCTTGGCACAAATTGCGAGCCAGTTAAAAGCTTTGTAAATGTAGTCAAAATTTATAAAAAATGAAGTGCATTTTATGCGCTTTAGATGTCGTGTCGTTATGGCCAGTGAACGCTGGTCATATCTAAATATAAAAAATTAGTGTCTCAACAGTAGGATTACTGTGATTGAAGACCTTTGTTTAGGTTGGTGCCTAAATAGTATTACTCCAAGGAGAAGTTTTACATGGAGACGGTTCAAGGTGGCATGTTGCTTATCTACACTGTAATCGCGATTATTGCTTTAGTGGTTATGATTGCGAAGTTTCGAATTTATCCCTTTTTAGTTCTGATTATTGTTTCTCTCGGTTTAGGTCTTGCCGTTGGTATGCCAATGGACGGGATTGTCAAATCCTATGAAAAGGGGACTGGGAACACTTTGGGCCACCTTGCAATTGTGATTGCGTTAGGCACCATGCTCGGCAAGATGATGGCCGAGTCGGGCGGTGCAGAACGAATTGCAATTACTTTAATTGATTGGTTTGGTGAAAAGTATATTCATTGGGCCATGATGTTTATTGCACTTATCGTTGGTCTTCCAGTTTTTTTTGAAGTCGGTTTTGTACTACTGATCCCAATCGTATTCAATATTGCTAAGCGGACAGGTAAATCGTTACTTGTCGTTGGCTTGCCCATGGTCGCAGGTCTATCGGTGGTGCATGGTTTAATTCCCCCACATCCCGCTGCCTTACTCGCAGTTCAGGCCTATCATGCTGATATTGGCAAAACAATTATGTACAGTTTATTGGTCGGTGTTCCGACTGCCATTGTTGCGGGTCCGTTATATGCTTTATGGATCAACAAGTATGTCAAATTGCCTGAAAACAACCCATTGGCGACACAATTTGTTGAAGTAAATCATGATAGAACTCGTGAATTACCAAGCTTTGGTCTTACGCTGTTTACGATCATGTTACCTGTTGTACTCATGCTGGTCGGAAGTTGGGCAGATATTTTCTTTGCTCCAAAAACCTTTCCAAATGAGCTATTACGTTTCATTGGTTCTTCTGATATTGCATTGCTGATTGCAGTACTGGTCAGCTTTATTACCTTTGGTTCCATGCAAGGATTCAATCGTGAGCAAATCGAAAAATTCTGTGGTGGATGTCTGGCGTCAATTGCTGGTATTTTGTTGATTGTCGGTGCAGGCGGCGGTTTTGGTGGTATTTTAAGAGATAGTGGGATTTCCCATGAAATTGTATCGACTGCTTTAAAAGCAAATCTTTCACCTTTACTGTTAGGGTGGTTTGTCGCCGCTTTGATACGTCTGGCAACAGGCTCGGCTACAGTGGCTATGGCGACGGCGTGTAGTATTGTTGCACCGATTGCTGCGGCAGCTGGTGTGGTGGTTAGACCTGAACTTCTGGTATTAGCGACAGGTTCTGGCTCTTTAATTTTTTCGCATGTGAATGATGCAGGTTTCTGGCTAATCAAAGAGTATTTTGGTATGACGGTTGGACAGACACTTAAAACTTGGTCGGTACTGGAAACGATTATTTCGGTACTTGGTTTGTCTTTTACATTGTTGCTTAGCGCTATTTTGTAAGGATTAGAGGGAGATAATTCATGATTGTGATTGCAATGGGTGTCTGTGGGACAGGAAAAACCCTCATTGGTGAGTTATTGTCGGAGCGTCTGGCTTGTGATTTTGTTGATGGTGATACACTGCATTCGGTTGCCAACAAAAGTAAGATGAGCCAAGGTATACCTTTGACAGATGAAGATCGTCTACCTTGGTTACAAGCCATTCGTCAGGTGATCGAAACAAAGCAAAGCATGCGTGAAACCACGGTATTTACATGCTCATCTTTAAAACGAATGTATCGTGATATTTTAAGAGGACAAGATCAGAACATTAAGTTTCTGTACTTAAAAGGCTCGTATGAGTTATTACAACAAAGGCTGGCAGCCAGATCGGGACATTTCTTTGATCCATCCTTATTACAAACCCAACTGGATACTTTAGAAGAACCTGATGCTTATGAAGCAATTACGATTGATATTGCTTTATCACCTGAGCAAATTGTTACGCAGGTCATGCAACAACTTGATCTAAGCAAGGGCATATGTCAAGAAATCTGAACTTAACTGCATAAGTAATAAAAATAAAAAAACGCCTGATCAATATCAGGCGTTTTTATATAGCAAATTTAATTATTGGCGGATTTGACCGTCGCCAAATACAATCCATTTTTGTGAGGTTAAACCTTCTAGACCAACTGGGCCACGAGCATGGATTTTATCGGTTGAAATCCCGATTTCTGCGCCTAGACCATATTCAAAACCATCAGCAAAGCGGGTAGAAGCATTGATCATCACTGAGCTCGAATCAACGCGTGCCAAAAACTCGCGTGCTAGACTAAAGTTTTCGGTAATGATGGCATCGGTATGGTGTGAACCATACTTATTGATATGCTCAATTGCCTCATCCATTCCAGTCACAACTTTTACAGCAAGAATTGGCCCTAGATATTCAGTGTACCAGTCTTCTTCTGTTGCAGCCTTGACCGAGACACCTAAAATACGTTGAGTTTCAGGGCAGCCACGCAGTTCAACCTGCTTTTCGGCATACAGTTCAGCAATACGTGGTAAGAATTCTTCCGCAATTGCTTCGTCAACCAATAAACTTTCCATGGCATTACATACGCCGTAGCGATGCGTTTTTGCATTCAGGGCAATCGGTAACGCCTTTTGCAGGTCAGCCTGAGCTTCAACAAACACATGGCAGTTGCCATCTAAATGTTTAATGACAGGAATACGTGCTTCATTGCTGATACGTTCGATCAGGCTTTTACCACCGCGCGGAACAATTACATCAACAAACTCAGTCATGGTAATGAGATGTCCAACGGCTGCACGATCTGGTGTATCAATCACCTGAACCGCATGCTCAGGCAAGCCCGAAAGTTGTAAACCATGCTGGATCGCAGTCGCAATCGCCTTGTTTGACTCAAGTGCTTCTGAACCACCACGTAAAATAATCGCATTACCAGATTTCAACGCCAGTGATGCCGCTTCAAGGGTCACATTCGGTCTTGATTCGTAAATCATCCCGATCACGCCCAAAGGAACGCGCATTTTACCCAACTGGATACCTGAAGGGCGATAAGCCAAATCTGTAATTTCACCAATCGGGTCAACAAGACCAATTACATCTTTTAAGCCTTGGAGCATGCCTTTAAAGCGTGCGGGGGTAAGCTCTAAACGATCCAGCAGGGCGCTATCCAATTGACGTTGGCGACCATTGTCCATATCAATTTGATTGGCTGCTAAAATCTGAGCCTGATTATTTTCCAAGGCTGTATAGATGGCAGACAAGGCATGATTTTTCAAATGCGTTGATGCACTCGTTAACATACGAGATGCCTGACGCGCTTGAGCACCGACTTGTTGCATATAATTTTGAATAGAGTCTTGCATAGCAGTTTGATATTTGCATGTATTTATAAAGATAGTAACAGCCAAATGCTGAACAATGAATAGGCGAAACTAACAATTCAAAAAATTATAAAACGTTAATTGGCGCAAAATTTTTTATTTTAGTGCGATGAAGATATTGAATCTAAAGCCAAGACTACATATTTTGCAAAAGATTATTCATTTAAACAAGATAAGTGGTTAAGGAAATGATTGCGTATAAAACGTGCATATGTATAGAATGAAAAAGTATAGGATAAATGTAATACAAATTTTATAAATTTGTTAACTTGCAGCTAGCAATCGGTAAAAGTGTGATGCTTGCAACAGAAAAATAAACAAGGATGGAGGAAGGACATGAATTCCATTATCCAAATGGACTCGGATATAAATCATACCTACACAGGCTTTGGTTTTTTCGACATATACAATAAAAACAGTTTTAAACAACCAGCGCGTACAACATGGATCGATGGTTGGAAAATTGAATATATGGCGATTGCAGATCCTAAAACGATCTATAACACGCCGATTGTCATTGTCGGGGGCGCATTTCAAAATTTTAACTCTTATAAGTATTGCGTTGAGCAACTCTTTGAGAGCGGGCCTGTGATTTTAATCGATTTACCGTCAATGGGCGCGAATCAACAGATTCGTAATGTTGATACAGGTGAATCTGCTGGAATTCTGGAACTCCCTGATTTATCAAAAATGCTTGGTCAATGGCTTGATATTGTTGGTATCGATAAGGTTTCAATGATGGGGATGTCATTGGGGTCGGTGGTTGCTTCTTCATTTGCAGACCAACGTCCAGAACTGATTGACCGTATGGTATTGATGGGGGTCATGCAGAAGACACGTAAAAGCTGGCGTATGCTGCTTGAAGAGTCTTTGCATTTAATGCGTGAAGATCGCATGGAAGAGTTTGGACAGGCTGTTATTCTCTATCTTGTGAATCATGCGAAATTGGACAAAACACGCATGTCGCCAACTGCTAAGCGCCTGTTCTTCAGACAAATGGCAGAATTTAGTGCCACAGAGCGCGAGCGTTATGAAATTAACTGCAACCGCTTATTGCGTTTAAGTAATGTACCTGTACCACAATGTAAAACGTTGGTTGCGGCAGGGCAGTACGATAGCTTTACCTTGCCCCATGAAAACGCCGATTTTGCCTTGCAATGCCAAGACATGCAGTTTGCCTTGATTGCCAATGCAGATCATGTCCCGCAATTGCAACGTCGTAAAGAAACCATGAATCTGTTTACCACCTTCTTAAAAGGTGAATCTATCGAAAATCTGGAGGGCATCATTCCGATGAATCGTGAACAGATGCAACAGATTGAGCGTCGTGGTGAAGAACGTATTGCAGTCTTGCAACCAGAAACCAAACTGACCCATCGTCATTTAGATACTGAGGCAGCGGTGAGGATTGTTGATATCACCTTCTTTGGCGTTTACTTGAAGCTTCATCAGCAGGAACAACTTGATTTTGTCAGTCAGCATCCACGCGATTTGGCTTTGAATTTAGTGGATGAAGAAGGCGAGTTTAAAATTGAATGCTTAATTTTTGATGCAACAGAACAAGGCTTACGTATCTTATTTAAACACGGTAGTTTTGATGTGGCTGAGCGCTTAACCCGCTTTATTGAGCGTCAAAAACAGATTTAATCAATCTTTCAAAATTGGAAAAGGGAAGTGGACGAACCATTTCCCTTTTTTATTGAGGATTATTTATTGCTTGCCTGAATGACCCAGACTAAATCGCCTAAATGTTGTTGCTTGTTTTCTAAAGCGGTCTGTTCAAAAAATTGTTTGGGTTGCAAGACATCGACTTGGTTAAAACCTGCTGCATGAAAAAAGTTTTCGACTTCGAGAGGGGTTTTGAAATGAAAGCTAAAGGCACTGCGTGACATCCATTTGAGTAAACGGCTGCTATTCCAGATAATGGTGGCTAATTTGTTTTGTGTTGGTTCTGGATAAATATCTGTTAAATAGTGCAGTTCTTTAAAATTTTGGCCGTAGGTGGCAATGGCTTGAATGAGTTGCTGTAATAATGGCTTTTCAAAGTAGTTGATCAGCCCTTCGCTCATGATCACCAATGGACGTTGCGGGTCAAAGACTTCAAATACCGAAGCAAATGCTTCAGTAAATAAGTCGACAGACAACACTTCATCGGTATTTTGTTCAATCTGTTGTAACGCTGCCTGCTTGGTGGCTGCCATGTCTGGCAAGTCTAGTTCACGATAGGTGATCTCAGGATAATGTTGTCTAAACCACCAGCCGCGAGGGGATAGGCCACAGGCAATTTCCAGTACCTGCAAGTCGGGATGTTGCTGAATTAGCGTTTCTAAATGTGAATCAAGCATGGTGTGGCGTTGTTTTAATGTGGTACGCATGCTGCCGCCAACATATTTTTCGGCCCAGCTTTCAATTGGGTGGACTAAGGCGGCTAGGGTCTTACCTTTTTTTGTTGCCAGTGCTGGATGTGAGATTCCCATTTGATACCAGATATAGCCTGTGTAGTGTGCAGTAAATGAAATATGGCGATGTTTTGAAAGTTGTTGTGTCATCTGTCCTAGACTCTATTTTTTCCTAATTTAGATATAAAACTCATCTCTTTAAAATATAGAGTGTTTTGACTACATCTTGATTTAGGCTTGTTATTTACTATCGTGGGGCGGCATGGATGCCGCCGTTGGGCTGGGGTTACAAGGATGTACCCTCAGCCTAACAAAGGATTTTTGCTTACTTTTCATCCCTGAAAAGTAAGTCGAGCCGAAGGCCAAATCCTTTAATCAGATGAGCACTCGGCAAGATTCCATTATGTGAATAGAACAATTAAAAATCTGATTAAAGTTAGAACGAATTCTTAAATTCTTCAATGACTTTTCTGACGTTATGCCAGTTTTCATCGTCTAAAGTTAATGTGGTACCGATTTGGATATTTGGAATTTTACCGCGCATACGTTCTAAACGTTGTTGGTTTGGTAAAGCCAGTGACTGGATGCCATCCAATGCGATACATGCAGCGGCGCGGTCATTACACACTAGTCCCATATCGCAACCTGCATTTAATGCTGCTTGGATACGTGCATCTGCACCACCTGCAACACAGGCAGCTTGCATACTCAAGTCATCTGAGAAAAGTACGCCGTCAAATTTAAGTTGTTTACGTAAGATTTCTTGTAACCAGAATGGTGAGAAACCTGCTGGATTTGGATCAACTTGATCATAGATCACATGAGCTGGCATCAAGGCATCGAGTTGAGGCATCAACTTGATAAAGCTTTGCATATCTTTGTCATAGATTTCTTGATATGAACGACTGTCGATTGCGGCTGCAACGTGTGAGTCAGCTTTGACTGAACCATGACCTGGGAAATGTTTACCCGTCGTCGCCATCCCTGCTTTTTTCATACCTCGCATAAAGGCATCTGCAAGTGGAACGATGTCCTGCATATTTTTTGCAAAGCCGCGGTCGCCAATCACATCACTAACGTCATTCAGGTCTAAAACAGGTGCAAAGCTAAAATCAATACCAACAGCCAATACTTCAATCGCCATGAGCCAGCCACATTGTTCAGCCAGTTCGATTGCCTGCTCAGGATGAGTGAGATAACGCGCGCCTAAGCGTCCCATTGCAGGTAACAAGGTGAAGCCTTGTCTTAAGCGCTGTACACGTCCACCCTCCTGATCGACAGCAATCAGAATATCTGGACGGACTTGACGCATATGATCGGTTAAAGCACGGACTTGTTGAGGTGATTCAATGTTGCGCGCAAATAAAATCATGCCACCGACTTGCGGAGCTTGTAATAGTTCAATATCTTCTTGAGTAAGTTCTGTGCCAGCAATATCTAGCATCAATGCGCCGATCATAAGGATTCCGTTTGAATTTTGATGAAAAAAACGATAGCTAAATTGTGCAATGATTTGCTACATTTTGTCAGTACAGAATATGATAAAACTACATGATATTGATGATAAGTGCTTATTGGTCATTTATTTATGACGACCAATGAGTTCTGCAAGTTGGTAAAGTATCGAATGAAATGTGTTCATATTGACAGTATCAGCGTGTAATAATTGCCATATCCAAGGAAGTACCAAAATTTTATGAAACTTCAAATGATAGCGTGTGCAGTTGCGATTGCGACTGGTGGTTTATTTTTCTCTCATACCATGAATGAGGCGTTTGCGGCGACCGAAACTCCAGTTGTTTCAACCGTTATCAAGCCATCACAAGAACAAGCGCTCGTGTCACGTCAGCTCGCAACTTTGGTTGATCGCCAGCATTATTTGAATATGCGTTTAGATGCAACCACTTCAAACCGTATTTTGGATATGTATCTTGATAGTCTTGATCCAGATCATTCATTATTTTTAAGCGGTGAAGTTGCGGACTATAAGAATAAGTATGGTTCAACTTTTGGTAGCTCATTAAAAGCAGGGAACTTAACTGGACCTTTTGCGATTCATGCTCAATATCGTGACCGTTTGAAACAGTTCTATGAGTTTATGTTGGCCGAGTTGAAGAAGCCACAGAACTTAAATCAAAAAGATGTCTATCTTGAAACGGATCGTGAAAAAGCACCGTATTTCCAGACCGCTGCTGAGCAACGGGCACATTGGCAAAAAATGCTGGTTTCACAGCTGATTAATTTGACGATTAGCAAAGAAGAAGAACAGGCTAAGCAAAAAGCGTTAAAAGCAGATCCATCGCTTGCCAATGGTCAGGATTTGACTGGCCCAGAAGATTTAACTCCAGTTCAGACGCTAACCAAACGTTATACCCGCCAGTTAGAGCGTATTGGTCGGGTCAAGAGTGATGATGTACTTGATAAAACCCTGAATGCGATGATGGCGACTTATGATCCGCATAGTAACTATTATCCGCCAATTGATGCGATGGAGCTGAATCGTCAAACCACCTTGCAACTTGAGGGTATTGGTGTTTCGATCCGTCCAGAACGTGGTAATGAAGATTACACCAAGATCGAAACCATCGTTGAAGGTGGCCCTGCAAGCAAGTCTGGTCAGGTGAAATCAGGAGACCGCATCATTGGTGTCGCTCAAGATGGCGATAAAATGGTGGATGTGATTGGCTGGCCGAGCTCGGAAATTGTTGGCTTGATTCGTGGTAAACGTGGCACCAAAGTAGTGGTTCGTTTATTGGGTGCAGGGGCACCAATGAGTCAGGCACGTAATGTCACCTTAACGCGCGACATTATTCAGGAAGAAGATGCGGGCGTTCGTTCGCGTACGGTTGAAATCACCCGTGATGGTAAAAAACACTTATTTGGCGTCCTTGAAATTCCATCATTCTATTTCGACTATCGCTCACGCCGCGCGGGAACCGAGTATCGCTCAGTTTCTGAAGATACAGCTAAAGCTTTGGAATCGCTGAAAGCTCAAAAAGTTGAAGGTATTTTGGTTGACTTGCGTAATGACCCGGGTGGCTCATTAGAAGAAGTGGCGCGTATGCTGGGTCAGGTGATCAAGTCAGGGCCAGTGGTACAGATCCGTGATGGCAATGGCAATGTTAATGTGTTTGAAGATACGGATGGCGGCGAACAGCTTTATGCTGGCCCAATGGCTGTATTGGTCAACTTGGCATCGGCTTCTGCAAGTGAGATTTACTCGGCTGCGATTCAGGATTATGAGCGCGGTATTATCATTGGTAGTACCACTACAGGTAAGGGAACGGCGCAGGTTCAACTGGATTCACTGGCTTATGGTCAGGCAACGCTGACCCAACGTAAGTTCTACCGTATTACGGGTGGAAGTACGCAAAATAAAGGGGTTGTGCCAGACATCAAACTCGTCGATATCTACAATGAAGAGTTTGGTGAACGTAAAGCGAAAAATGCTTTGAAATGGGATACGATTCCAACAGCACCATTTAAACGTGAAGGTTCAGTACAACCTTATATTGCCAAGTTAACGGAATCATCTCAGCAACGTGTAGCAGCTGATTCACAGTTTAAGTATCTAGAAGCGCGTAAAGCGATTGCCAAGAAAACTTCTGATCAGAAGAAAGTGGTGCTGGATATCACCCAGCGTCGTGCTGAGTTACTTGATCTAGAAAAGCAGACGTTGAATGCTGAAAATCAGCGCCGTGCAGCAACAGGTCTGGCACCTTATGCGAACTGGGAAAGCTATCAAGCTTCGATTGATGCTCTGGTTGAATCACGTGCCAAAATGAAAGCGCATTTACGTCCGCCACTTCCTGAAGAAGAAACCTTCATCACCGAAGCGGCAAATGTACTTTTAGATTATGCCAAGCTACAAAATCGTTAAGTTGATAATGTTTTAAATAAAAAGCCCTGTTTGATACAGGGCTTTTTATTGCTTTTTTAATCTCGATTCTCATGTCGCTACGTACATGTAAGAGGATCTGACATTGACATCATTTTATGACTGTCAGTTTTAAAGAGAATAGAAAAAGCTTCTTCACCTTTTACCAAGATGAAGAAGCCTTTGTCTTAGATTACGATGGATTGACGTTGGATCATCCGAGTTGCATTTCTGATTCGATTAACCAGAATGTCTTATTCGGCACGTATCCAGATTTGATTACGGCCTAGTGCAGAAACACCCAGATATCCACGTAAATGCAGACGTTTACCATTTGCACTCAATTTGGCTTTCATACTATAAATTTTGCCTGTATTCGGATCGAGAATACGGCCATTGCTATAGTTTAGGCCCTCACTATGTTTTAAACCTGTCACCACATCTAAACCTACAATCGGTTTGTTGGTATAAGGTGCAGGGCAGTCTACACAGGTTTCTTTAGGTGTGTAGCCTGTACGTGGTGTGAGTTTTACAACTTTGCCGGTATATGTTCCATTGGTTTCTTTTCGAATTTCAACCAACCCTTTTGGTGCCCCTGTTTTGTCATCAATACTTTGCCAGAGCCCCGTAATATCCTCTGCAAAAGTAAAACTGCTGATCATTGTTAAAAATAAAACGCTTATTAGTTTTTTGCTCATCATTAAAATCCGTTTAACACCCGTTTTTATTATGTAGTATCTCTAATCAAAGATTCAATCATTATTTTACAGTTGTATATTTATATTTGAAAATTCAATAGTTTTTTATTTTTCCATTAAAAAAAGCCTCTCCATTTTTAGATGATGAGAGGCTTTTTTAAACGTCTTTAAATATAAGCAGGGTAGATTGTCGCCCTGCAAATTTTTACTCGGCACGTATCCAGATCTGATTACGGCCTAGCGCAGAAACGCCAAGATAACCACGTAAATGCAGACGTTTGCCATTTGCACTTAATTTGGCTTTCATACTATAAACCTTGCCTGTATTCGGGTCGAGAATACGGCCATTGGTATAATTCAAACCATCTGTGTATTTTAAACCTGTCACGACATCCAGACCGACAATGGGTTTGTTGGTATATGGCGCAGGACAATCTACACAAGTTTCTTTTGGTGTATAGCCTGTACGTGGTGTGAGTTTTACGACTTTTCCAGCATAGGTGCCATTCGTCTCTTTGCGAATTTCAACTAATGCCTTAGGTGCCCCCGTTTTGTCATCAATACTTTGCCAGAGCCCCGTAATATCCTCTGCAAAAGTAAAACTGCTCACCGCAGTTAAGAATAACGCACCTAATAATTGTTTGCCCATCATTAAAAATCCTTTTAACGTTAAGCCCGCCATTATGGATGATTTATGACAACCAGTTCAATAATTAACTGATATTTGTGGCAAATTTTAAGATAAAGATAAAATAAAAGTAGGCAGCCAAATTGCTGTAAACACGCCATTGACTGCCATGCCGAAGGCGGCATATCGGCCAGCGACAGGGCCACGTTGCCATGCCTGAGCAGTACCGATGGCATGTGCTGCCAGACCTAAAGCCAGACCTGAGGCACGTTCATCATGAATGTGTTTTAAAATCCATGGCGAAAATGCAGCACCAATCACCCCAGATAAAATGACAATCAGCGTCACCAACATCAGAGGTGCATGAAGCAGAGTCGCAATATTCAGTGCAATCGGTGTGGTCACGGCACGCGTCGCAAAAGCCAGAATGGTCGGTTCAGACATATGCAGTAAATAAGCCAAGCCCATCGGCAGTGCCACCGCGCTAATACTGGCAAAACATAAAATTCCGAGCATTGACTTGATCGGCAAATCGTCATAGCGCATTGCCGCCAGTGGAATCGCCAAGGCCACAGTGACATAGCCCAGTAAATGGTTAAACACGTTATTTACATTGTCCAGATAGCTTTCATAGGGAACGCCTAAAATGAACAGTAAACCAATCACAATAAAGACAGCAAAAACAATCAATGGAATTTGCGGGAATTTTTTATTTAAGGGCTTTGCAATCAGGTAACTGATCAGGGTGATGATAAATCCATAAATAACCATAAACATAGATCAGCCCCTTATAACCAGCGTTTTGCCATTTTGGCGTAAACCCACAGCGGCAATAACGTACTAAAGGTTAAGATAAATAAAAATAAAGGAATTTCTTTACCTAAATGCACCAGCATAATTAATGAACCCGCACAAATAGGCAGAAAGGCAAAAGCACTTTCTTTCATGATCTTGTTATTGGTATCGATCAAACGGTTGGAGATTTTTTTGAAACGTCTCCAAATCAATAAAGTTACCAGTAAGCTCAGCAGTCCAACAAGATTGCCTAATTCTGGATGACCAAAGGCTTTGGTGATCGCAACAGCCCCCTCACGATATACAATGATTAATAAAATCGTAAAAAACCAGGCTGTCCAATCAATCTCTTTCATTTTCTTCTCTTAAGCTCGCTGATCTAAACGATGGCTGATTGCAATTAGGGTGATGGTTGATCGATCTCAAATTCTTCCAAAGGTCGCTGGAATAAGGAAGCTTTTTTTCCAAGTATTTCGTCTAATGGCAAATGTGCCTGTTTAATGAGTTGTTCCAGTTTATGCGGCGCAATACAGACCGATAAATGTAAATTGCCGTGGTCATCATAATGTTCGGACTGAATGACATTCAGAGTATATAACTGGGTACGGAGTTTCCCATAAGCAGGTTTTAACACTAAATCAAAATCTTGTAACTGGCCCAATAGACATTGTTGAACTGCCTGAGCAAGTAGGTCTAACCCTTGTCCTGAATGTGCGGAAACATAAACACGGTCAGGTAGATCGGCGGCTTTATAAATAATTTTGGCAGCATCGCCACTCTGGTCGATTTTATTATAAACATGCAAAATTGGCGCATCGGTACCAATTTCTTTGAGAACAGATTCAACGGCTTCAATCTGTTCTGGCATATTTGGACTGCTGCTATCAATCACATGAAGCAGCAAAGTGGCTTCTAAGGTTTCTTCTAATGTGGCTTTAAATGATTCAACCAGATCATGTTGCAGATTTCTGACAAAACCTACGGTATCTGCTAATACCACAGTGCCGATACCATCCCAGTCTAAACGGCGTAAGGTTGGATCGAGTGTTGCGAACAGTTGATCTGCTGCATAGACATCACTTTTTGCCAGTATATTAAATAAAGTTGATTTACCAGCATTGGTATAACCGACCAGTGAAATGGTTGGGATGGCTGCTTTTTGTCTTGCTGCACGACCTTGCAAACGGGTTTGTTGTACTTTTACCAGTTTATCTTTGAGCTGGGTAATCCGAACACGGATTAAACGACGGTCAGTTTCAAGTTGTGATTCACCTGGTCCACGTAGACCGATACCACCTTTTTGTTGTTCTAAATTACCAGTAAAGCCACGAATCAGGCGAGTAGATAAATGTTTAAGCTGAGCCAATTCAACCTGTAATTTCCCTTCATGGGTACGGGCGCGCAAGGCGAAAATGTCTAGAATTAAACCTGTGCGGTCAATCACACGACATTTCAAGATTCGCTCAAGATTACGTTCTTGGGCAGGCGAAAGCGAGTGATCGAGAATGACCAGCTCTGCTTCTGTTTCTCTGACCAGTTCAGCGATTTCATCAACTTTGCCAGATCCGATAAAAAATTTGGGATCAGGTTTATTGCGTTGAACAGAAAGATGTTCAAGGATTTCAGCACCAGCGGATTGAGCGAGCAATCGAAACTCTTCAGCATCAAGATCATCGAGTAGCTGAACAGACACACTGACTAAAATTGCCCGTTCACCGCTTTGACGCTGCTCAAAATTTTCCACGCGAGTAGGTAATCCTTATTATTAAAGTCTTATTCTAGAATAAACTTCAAGTAAAGGGCAAAGGCTTACTCGATTTATATGACATTACGACGTAAAAGCTCAATGAATCCGACCAGAGTGCCCATATATAAAATTGACCAGCCGAGAATCATTCTTAAAGCATAGCCATAGGGAATGGTGGTTTGGGTTTCTGATGTTGTGCTTTGCTGATTCATCACATCACCTTGTAATCAGTAAATTCGATTTATTTATAATAATTGATCTAATAAACCTTTTAAAATTGAAAAAAATTATGCTCGCATTCGTTTTTTATGATGCAGGTAACTTTTATAAGTAGATAGCGGCATGATATAACTGGATGAATTCAATGCACATGTGCATCTATGCGTACGGTTTTAATGATTTATGACTCAAGAAGCAACTGCGGTAACTAACCCACCATTAAATCTAATCTCTAAATTGAGTTTGTATAGTAAAAAGTTAGCCTCAGGCCTAGAAACAATAGGTGAAGGTTTTTATCTGATTTACCGTCATGGTTTATATAAGGATCCAAATAATCCTGTAAATACGCGTTATGTGCAGTACTTTTGCCGCCGTTTATGCGAAGTTTTCAATATCGAAGTCGAAGTCCATGGCACCATTCCACGCGAACCTGCACTTTGGGTGAGTAATCACATCTCATGGCTGGATGTCGCTGTACTCGGTTCTGGCGCACGAATTTTCTTTCTGGCGAAAGCCGAAGTTGAAAGATGGCCGATCTTGGGGAAACTGGCAAAAGGTGGCGGGACTTTATTTATCAAACGCGGTTCAGGAGATTCAATCCGTATCCGTGAACAGATTACTGAATTTTTAAAACAGGATATTCCTGTTCTGTTCTTCCCTGAAGCGACTACAACCGACGGAACTAAAGTCAAAAAGGTGCATGGACGTTTATTGGGTGCAGCTATTGAGGCACAACGTCCTGTACAGGTGTGTGTGATTTGCTATGTCAATCAGAACGGAGAGCTCGATCTAGTTGCGCCGTTTATTGGCGAAATGACCTTTGCAGAACATGTGCAGCGTGTTTTAGAAATGCCGAAAGTCACCGCACATTTGATGACTTTGCCTGCGATTTCAGTCGAAGGGCATACCGTCGATAGTTTAACCAAAGAAGTTGATCGCCAGATGCGCGCAGGCTTAGCTAAATTGCAGCAGAAGGTATTGACTGTGTTGCCAGAAACGGCTGAGTCTACATAAAGCCTTCGATTGGCAGCCATGAAATGATTTTCACGCCTGCTTTTTGCCACCATTTCATTTTAGGTTCTTTGGTATAAATCAAAGGACCTCTTGGCGTTTCTCTCTGCCAAGTAATTTTCTTATTTGCATCCAACACTAAACGATAAGCATAGGTTTTCAGGTTTTGATCCATGGTGGCATGTACAGCTTGCGCTAATGGCGGGCTATTCAGTAATACCCCAATTTCAGTATTTAAATAGGCTGAACGTGGATCAAAATTAAATGAGCCAATAAATACCTGTTTCTCATCCAAAGCCATCAATTTGGCATGTAGGCTCGAACGACTGAGTCCCTTAAGATTAACCTTGGCTTTTTTTGCTAAATCTTCGGTATGTTTATCTAAATCATTTTTATCCAATGCGGGAAGGAACTCATAAAGCTGCACGCCATTTTCCAGTAGTTCCTGACGATATTTCCCATAAAAAGCATGGACTACAGCGACGTCATTAGCTTTAAAGGAGTTGGTGAGTACTCGGACTTTGATGCCTTCTTGGGCTAAGTCACCTAAAATTTTTGCGCCTTTCTTTTCTGGAACAAAATACGCTGAAATCAGATCAATATTTTTTTCAGGCTGTTCCAGATGATTGATTAGCTGGAAATTCAGATGTTCTTCTTTTTTTGCTTTTGATTTGATTTTATCTGGTGAATCTTTCACGACCTCAGCTTTGACCCATTCCAGAGAAATATCCCGATTCATGAGTGAATCAATGGCCTGGGAGCGGCTGGTCAAATCGACATAATTCTGTACGGTAATCCGTTTATAGTGCTCATCGAGTTGCTGTTTTAAACTTTCATAGCTAAGTCGATGTGATTTTGGATTCACAATTTCTCGGACATCATAGGCATATTCATGATTCCAGTAATCATCAAATGATTTGGAAATATCGTTAACGGCAGTACCGAACAACATCACATCGACATCAGAAAATTGATAAGTATCACTGACATTGTAATATTGGTTGGTCATATTGCGACCACCGATCAAGGCCACCTGATGATCGGCAATAAAGCTCTTATTGTGCATTCGGCGGTTGATACGTTTTAGGTCGAGCACCATATCCAGTGCACGGTATTTACGAAATCGGTAAGGATTAAATAATTTAACTTCGATATTGGGGTGCTGTGCCAGCGCTAAGAAAATACCTTCAGTATGTTTGGCATTATTATCATCAATCAGTAATCTGACTTTTACCCCACGATCAGCGGCACGAATTAAAGCGTGCAGTGCCAAAGCACCAACCTTGTCGTTATCCCAGATATAGTATTGTAAATCGAGCGTTTTCTCTGCCTTGTCAATCAAACGGAGACGGGCAGCCAGTGCTTCTAGCGGTTCATACAACACATGATAGCCAGTCAGATCGGGGTGCTGTTCTTGTAAAGGACGAATGACTTGAGCTAAAGAGGTCTGGGTGGTATCGATCTGACCCACCGTTTGAATCACAGGCTCGATCTTATGCTTGGGTAGCGTGCTACAACCCGTCATCGTTAACGTCATGGCGCAATAAATCGCAAGCATATTTTTATTGTAAGCGGTTGTACTTATCTTTGTATGTTTGCCATTTAAATGAGAAAATTGCGTCATAATCGTTACTGATTAAAAGTTGGGCTCGAGTATACCATTTCATCGAAAAAGATAAATATAAGATGAGACGTATGTCCCTAAAGTGAAGTTAATGAGGGCTGTAATGTCGGATTCAGATACTATTATTTTTGGTTTTTACCTTATTTTTGCTGTTTTGGCATTATGGGCATTTATTCAAGCCTGGATCCATCAGGCACGTACAGAAACTATTCATCCTTTTAAAGCCTTTGTGCATTTGCTGGCATTTTATCTTTCGTATTTATTGGTTCCGCTTTGGTTCTTTAGTCTTTACGCAGGCTGGGTCGGTTATTACAGCTTGCATCAGGCGGGGTTCATCTTTTTATTAAGTAGCGTACTGATCTATGCGCGCTTTATTGAGCCACATCAGGTTCATATCAAACGTCATCAATATCGCCTCGATCCAAAACGTGAATTTACCCGTCCTGTCAAAGTCGCATTGGTTGCCGATATGCACGTCGGATTATTTTCAGGCCATGAACGTCAGTTAAAAACGATTGTGAAAAGACTGAACGAAGAAAAACCTGATTTGGTTGTGGTGGCAGGGGACTGGACTTATGAACCTGAAAACCGTTTGGTACATGAGCTGGAAGTACTCAAACAAATTGAGGCACCTGTATATTCTGTGCCTGGTAATCACGACGAACAATATCCTGGCCCACCGATTCAGGCATTGTTGAGCAAAGCGTTAGAGCAGAATAATGTGTTTGATATAGAAGGTAAGATTGTCGATTTTGATGAGTTTCGTCTCATTGGTATCGGTGATTTGTGGGCCGGGAAGGCGAATATGCGCTTTATGCCAGACTTACCTCAAGACAAACCTTGGCTGATTCTGTCGCATAATCCTGACACCGTTGATATGGTACCTGAATTACCTACTCGACCATTAATGTTATCGGGCCATACGCATGGCGGACAGATCGAATTGCCGTGGATTACCAACTATATTATGAAGCGGGTGTCTATTCTTGGGCATAAAAAAGGTTTTTACACGCATGAGCATGCCGATGTGTTTGTGACAGTGGGCACAGGAATGGTGGGTGTACCATTTCGGTTTAGAGTACCTCCGACGATTGATATTATTGAACTGATTTAAATAAAAAAAGCCGACTAGATTGAGTCGGCTTTTTTATGATAGGAATGTATTAAGGAATAATAATCACATTCACGCGGCGGTTGCTGGCACGATTCTCATCCGAGGTATTTGGCACAAATGGTTGATTTGAACCACGACCCAGAACAGTTAAATTATTTGGTTTAAAACCCTGATTGATGAAAATAGTAGAAACGCTTTGAGCACGTTCTTCCGAGAGTTTCTGGTTATATTCAGGATTACCGATATTATCTGTATGTCCCACAATTTTTAATTTTTGCAGGTCATATTTATTGAGCTGAGTTGCAAGACGTACAATCTCTTGCTGATGCTCTGGCTTAATATCGACTTTATTAAAATCAAATAATAAACGTTCTGGTAAGCCGAGACTCCAGCCTTCATCCGTTAAAACAAACCCCTCTTTTTTTAACATTTTAACCTGACGATATTTCAACGGGCCAAAACTTAAACATCCAGCCAATGTTAGGCAGAGTAACGCAATAAATGAAATTTTAATGGTGTGAGCGCGCATAACATGTCCTAAATTTCTGGTTTATAAAGAAACCAATGTGGATTTAAACTTTTAGCTTTATACATGGCTTGATCCGCTTGCATAATCAAATCCTCTGGATTCTCTGCAAGCTGTGAAAAGGCAATCCCTAAGCTAAAACCAAAATGAATCATTTCACCGTTGAAATCTAAAGGCTCCTTGCAACTTGCCAGTAAACCTTCAGCAATGGTCTGTAAGTGATCCGCATGATGGATAGAATGCAGGATAATAGCAAACTCATCCCCACCCAAACGGGCAATAAAATCTTCATGGCGGACAGAAAGTTTTAAACGTTCGCCCATTTCTTTTAGAACAGCATCACCTGCCAAATGACCAAACTGATCATTGATCATCTTGAAATTATTATTGTCGATGAATAATAGGGCAGAATTGTGACGATACTGAGGGTTCTCAAAAATATCGAAAAGCTCTTGGTAGAAATAATGACGATTTGGCAAACCGGTGAGCTGATCGTGATGTGCCTGAAATGAAAGTTGACGATTCTCTTTTTGAAGGTGAGTGTGCCAAATTTGAATTTCTTCTAACAGTTCATTAAACACCGTATTTAAGTTCTGAAACTCTTTAATATGGTTGTTTGGAAAACGAAGATTATAAGCTTTCTGGTCACTCACCAATTGGGCGATGTGGGTTAGTGGTTTAATTGCCTGCATGATTTGGCGGTAGGTAATATTCACTGACCATAATAAAGCAATCACAATAAAGAACATTGAAATTGCCAAACCGATAATAATGGTTTTCAGAAAGTGCAAAATATTTTCTGAACTTCCGTATAACACCAGTTCGCCAACTTTTTTCTTATGATGAACAATCATTAATTTAACTGGATCATGTAAAAACCAGCGATCCATTAAATCTTGCATGGTTGAGGTGTGGGCTATTTTTTTAGTACTTTCGGCAAGAAGCTGATGTTGAGGGTCATAAACATGGATCGTACGAATGGCATGTTCACGGGTATAGTCATCTAGAATCTGATCGATTGCCCCACGATCTCTAAACACCACAGCAGGTTGAATTCGTTCAAGAACCGTCTGGCTCAACAGTTGTAAATTCTGTTTAGCGTAGGTTTCCATGGTAAACATGGAAATTGTGGCAAAAGTAAAAGAACAAATTACAAAAGTGATGGCAAAAATCGCAAACTGAGATTTACGGAATAATGCATGTAAGGAGGTTGATTGATATAAATTGGAAATCATCTGTACTTACTCCGCATTCTTCGCCAAGAGTAAAACTCGTGGATCGATATGAACTTTGGAATAACTCAGCGCTTCCAGATTAACCTTAAAAGTTGAATAGGTTCTCTTATTATATAAGCAGAAAATACTCCCCACCTCACACGCGGGATTGTTGGTACTTAAAGAAAGCAATGAGCGAGATGGATAAGACTGGATCAGATTCTGCTGTTGTTGGGGTGATGTCGTGGTGAAATAGGCTACATGACATTCTGTTTTAGGGAAATCTTTCGCGCTTACTGCCTGAACCTGATAATCATAGGCAAGCTGTCGGATATTCATCTGGAACTGACTTGCCGCTTCTGAATTATCAATCACACAGATAGAAGGACGGGATGTATTCGTCCATTTGCTATAACTTAATATAGATAGTGCTAATTCATAGAAGTTGTGCGTTGAAATGGCATAGCAAAGCGGGCTCGCAGTAAATAATACTGCAAGCAATAGATATCGAGCTTTTATATTCAAAAACCGTATTTTCAATCAAAAGTGCCAAAAAGTGTGAAGCAAGAGACATATTCTACTGGACTTAATTGTTTAAAAAAAGTTCTTAATCACTCAGGAAAGCCAATAAAAGTAACTATTCAGTTCAAAAAGTATGCGTTCGATCAAATAATTCCAATAAATTTAAAAAAGGGTGTTGCATTGGGTTGGGAATGCTGTAGAATGCACATCCATCGGCGGTGATGCAGATAAAAA